>NZ_JYJK01000128.1 GCF_003263785.1 Vibrio variabilis | reverse complement strand
CGGAACGGCTGTGCCAACGGCAGCGAGGTTGAGTATTGGTAGAGAAACGCTGGTGGAACAAACAGATCGACGATTCCATGCGAAGATCAGCAAGATCGAGGTAGAATCGCGGGAGATCGGCCGGCATACACAGACCTTTGTAGACGATCACCTGGGTCGACAAACTACAAATATAGAAATCTTCATCTTCCGTAATGCGCTTTTCAATGCGGCGCTTCGCGATGTAAAGACGCCTTTCTACATCTTGCTCACGCCATCCAGCGGGGCAGAGATAAAAACCTGAACAATATTGGGTAGCGAATTCAGCGCGATTGGGCCGAGTACGTCTTCATTGGTTGGCACGTCGCGCCAGCCAGAAATGGTGAGCGTTTCTTTAGACAGTTCTTGGTTGATGATGTCTTTTGCAGATTGGGCTTTAACCGGATCCTTGGAGAGAAACATCATGCCGACGGCATACTGCTTAGCCAAGTTCCATTGGTTTTCTTCTGCAATTAAGCGGAAATATGAATCGGGTTTTTGAAGTAGTAAGCCACAACCATCGCCGGTTTTTCCATCTGAGTTGATGCCGCCACGGTGAGTCATGCGGTCCAGTGCTGAGATTGCGGTGCGAACCAGTTTGTGACTGGGCTGACCTTGCATATGCGCAATCAGGCCAAATCCACAGTTGTCTTTTACAAGACTTGGATCGTAAAGAGCCATTGCCTTTCTCCCTTTGAGCTTGCTGTCATCCTGACAGTAAATTAATGCTTTTTAATGACTTTTTATTGTTATGTGAGTCAAATTTTTAACTGTTAGTTATTAACAAATTGCATTTATTTTATTTTCACGAACTTCACAACGTATAGCTTATGGCAAGAAAGGTCAAGTTTTCAGAAATTTGTTGTGTATGTCTCGAAAAAACAAACAAATAATCTAGTTACTTTACAGTTATTTGCGGTGAAAAAGGAGAGAAGGTTAACAGGTTGCGGGAGACTCATGGCTGCCGCCCGTCAATGATGTGCTTTGGTTGGGCTGGGTCATTGATAGAAAAAAGGCCAGCATAAAGCTGGCCAAATTAGGAAGGAATGCTGTTAGTTACTTATCCGTGTAACTAGACAGTTTGCCTTTAAGCGGAAAGCATCAACGAGTTGGCTTTCGCTTCTAGGTTAGTGTTGCCCATTAGGTATTCATCGATAGCTCGTGCACACTCACGGCCTTCGTTGATACAGCGTACAACCAAAGACTGGCCAGTACGCATGTCACCTGCGGCAAATACACCTTGTTGGTTTGTTTGGAAGTTCTCGGCAGCCACGTTGCCGCGCTCATCCAGTTTGATGTCAAGCTGAGCCAGAACGCCCGTTGGTTCTGGGTGAAGGAAGCCCATTGCTAGGAACGCCATGTCACATGGGATCACACGTTCAGAACCTGCTACTTCCTCAAAGCTTGGACGCTCACCAGGAGCGGCATCTTGCCAAACGATATCAGCGATACGAAGACCCGTGACTTGGCCTTCATCGTTACCGATAAACTCTTTGGTTAGGATGTTCCAATGACGATCACAGCCTTCTTCGTGAGAAGTTGTGGTCTTCATGATCATTGGGTACTGAGGCCATGGCATGTTAGCTGGACGCTTCTCTGGCGGAATCGGCATGATTTCTACCTGAGTAACGCTTGCAGCTTTGTGACGGTTAGAGGTACCTACACAGTCAGAGCCAGTATCACCACCACCGATCACCACAACATGCTTGTCTTTGGCGTGAATCTCTTTACCTTTCAGATCCATATCGTTTGCACGGCGGTTGTTTTGCGCTAGGAATTCCATCGCAAAGTGAACGCCGCTTAGCTCACGACCAGGAACCGGTAGGTCACGAGGCACGGTAGAGCACCTGTTAGCAGCACCACATCAAACTCTTGACGCAGCTGCGCAGCGTTTACGTCAACACCAATGTGTTGGTTAACCTTGAACTCAACGCCCGCTTCAGCCATTAGGTTGATTTTACGGTCAATGATGTCCATGCCTAGCTTGAAGTCAGGGATACCAAAGCGCAGTAGACCACCGACTTTCTCATCACGTTCGAATACCGTTACTGAGTGACCGGCGCTATTTAGTTGCTCGGCTGCAGATAGACCAGCAGGGCCTGAGCCGATAATAGCGACAGTTTTACCGGTGCGAGAGCGAGGTGTTTTTGGTTTCGCGTAGCCTTCACGGTAAGCCGTTTCAACAATGGTCTTCTCAATGTTACAGATGGTGATTGGGTCTTGGTTGATACCAAGTACACAAGCACTTTCACACGGAGCAGGACATACGCGACCTGTAAACTCAGGGAAGTTGTTGGTTGAGCTTAGGATGCGCCAAGCTTCTTCCCAGCTGTCACGGTAAACCGCGTCGTTAAACTCTGGGATGATGTTGCCGATTGGGCAACCGTTGTGACAGAAAGGTACGCCACAATCCATACAACGAGAAGCCTGAGTATTGATCTTATCGCCAAACTCTTCGTTAAGAACGAACTCTTTGTTGTTTTCAATACGAACCGCTGGGTCGAGCTTCCCCGGAAGCTCGCGACCATGTTCTAAAAATCCAGTAGGCTTACCCATTATACTGCCTCCACTTCTTCCGTTTGAGCTTGCTCAGCTTCTGCTTTGCGCTTTAGTAGCACTGCTTTGTAGTCTCGTGGCATTACTTTCACTAGTGATGCAATGCTTGCTTCAAAGTTGTCTAAGAACGACTGAGCGACTTCACTTCCTGTGAACTCCACATGCTTAGTCAGCATGTCTAGTAGTAGTTCGCGATCTTCTTGTTCGATTGGGTCTAGGTCGACCAATTCTGGGTTTAGCTTGGTTTCAAAGTCACCCGCTTTATCCCAAACATACGCCACACCGCCACTCATACCAGCAGCAAAGTTACGACCTGTTGAGCCTAGGATAACCGCTACACCGCCAGTCATGTATTCACAGCCGTGGTCACCCACGCCTTCAACCACAACCTTCGCGCCAGAGTTACGAACACAGAAGCGCTCACCAGCCATACCGCGGATGTAAGATTCACCAGACGTTGCACCGTAGAAACAAACGTTACCGACAACGATGTTATCTTCTGCAACGATGCTTGATTTCGCATCTGGGTACAGTACTAGCGTGCCGCCAGAGAGACCTTTACCCCAGTAATCGTTCGCATCACCTTCCACTTCGAACTTCACGCCCTTAGCTAGGAAAGCACCGAATGACTGACCGGCACTGCCGTTGAACTTCACGTTCATTGGCTTTGGTAGACCTTGGTCTTTGTAAACTTTAGAGATCTCGTTCGACAGCATGGTACCTGCAGAGCGATCCGTGTTGATGATTGGGAACTCAGCATTAACGGCTTCTCCCTTCTCAAGTGCTGGGATAGCCGCTTGAATCAATTTACGGTCCAGAACCTGTTCTAGGTTGTGGTTTTGCTCTGTTTGGTTGTAAACACCGTCTTCCTCGCGCGCTTGTTCGATGTGTAGAACTGGCGATAGGTCGAGGTTCTTGTATTTCCAGTGAGCGATGTCGTCGCGGATCTTCAGTTTCTGAGACTGACCCACCATCTCATCGATAGTGCGGAAGCCAAGCTCAGCCATGACTTCACGTAGCCTTCAGCCATATATTGGAAGAAGGTAACAACGTCTTCTACGCGGCCATCAAAGCGCTCACGTAGCGTTTTGTTTTGTGTTGCGATACCAACTGGACAGGTGTTCTTGTGACACTTACGCATCATGATACAGCCTTCAACAACCAGAGCGGCTGTTGCCACACCCCATTCCTCAGCACCTAGCAGAGTCGCAACGGCAAGGTCACGTGGCGTTTTCATCTGACCATCAGATTGAACCACGATACGGTTACGTAGGCCGTTCTTCAGAAGTGTTTGGTGTGTTTCTGCCAAACCTAGCTCCCAAGGAAGACCAGTGTGGCGGATTGAAGACATTGGTGATGCACCTGTACCACCATCAAAACCAGCGATAAGAACAACGTCCGCTTTCGCTTTCGCTACACCTGAGGCGATAGTACCAACGCCCGCTTCCGATACCAGTTTCACGTTGACGCGACCAGCACGGTTCGCATTCTTCAAGTCGTAGATCAGCTGAGCCAAATCTTCGATTGAGTAGATATCGTGGTGTGGCGGTGGAGAAATTAGACCAACGCTGGAGTGGAGTGACGAGTCGCACCGATCCAGTCATCAACTTTATCACCTGGTAGCTGACCACCTTCACCCGGCTTCGCACCCTGTGCCATTTTGATCTGAATTTCATCAGAGTTGGTTAGGTAGTAAGAAGTCACACCAAAGCGGCCTGATGCTACCTGCTTGATCGCAGAGCGTTCCCAATCACCGTTCTCTTTACGTTCGAAACGTGTTGGGTCTTCACCACCTTCGCCCGAGTTAGATTTCGCGCCAATGCGGTTCATTGCAACAGCTAGAGTCGAGTGAGCTTCGTACGAGATAGAACCGAACGACATTGCACCTGTTGCAAAACGCTTAAGGATGCTTTCGATTGGCTCAACTTCCTCTAGAGGAATAGAACCTGCTGGGTTCTTAACAAAGTCTAGCTGGCTACGCAGTGTTGCTGCGTTGTCGCCTTGGTCATCAACTGCTTTCGCGTATTGCTTAAACTGAGCGTAGTTTTTGTTGCGAGTCGATTCTTGCAGTAGTGAGATAGTTTCTGGGTTAAACAGGTGCTTCTCACCACGCTGTTTCCACTGGTAAACACCACCAACATCAAGAACTTGTACTGGGATCTCACGCGTTGGGAAGCCAACACGGTGACGGATCAGTACTTCTTTTGCGATGTCATCAATGGTTAGACCTTGGATACGAGAAACGGTACCCGTGAAGTATTTCTCTACGACAGATTTGCTGATACCCAGCGCTTCAAAGATTTGTGCACCGTGGTAAGACTGCAGCGTTGAGATACCCATCTTCGAGAAGATCTTCAGAAGACCGCCATTGATGGCTTTGCGGTAGTTCTCGAATAGCTCAGAGATGGTTGCTTCTGGATCCAGCTTCTTAGTGCGCTGCAATTCCACCATAGTTTCGATAACTAGGTATGGGTTAACCGCGTTAGCGCCGTAGCCCACTAGCGTCGCAAAGTGGTGCGTTTCACGAGCATCACCGGTTTCAACCACGATGTCACACTTAGCACGTAGACCCTTACGGATCAGGTGGTGGTGAACTGCGCCAACCGCCAGCATCGCAGGGATAGCTGCGTGGTTAGAGTTCACTGCACGGTCAGTGAGCAAGATGATGGAGTAACCATCGATAACTGCGTCTTCTGCGTATTGGCAGATACGTTTCAGTGCGCGCTCTAGCTTGCCTTCGTCTTCGCTTGCTTGGAATACGATATCCAGAGTCTTCGCTTGTAGGTGCTCATTATCGATAGCACGCAGTTTCTCAAGCTCAGAGTTAGATAGAACTGGAGACTCAAGCTCAACTTTTTGACAGTGCTCTGGCGATTCTGCTAGTAGGTTCTGATCTTTACCTAGGTAAGTGTTCAGAGACATAACCATGCGCTCACGAATCGGGTCGATTGGCGGGTTGGTTACCTGAGCAAACAGCTGCTTAAAGTAGTTGGATAGATGTTGTGACTGGTGCGAAAGAATCGCGAGTGGCCAGTCGGCACCCATTGCAGAAAGTGGCTCTTTGCCATCTTTTGCCATTGGCACAATGATCTCATTCACTTCTTCTGAGCTAACACCAAACGCTTGCTGTTTGTGCAGTAGCTTCTCTGGAGAAGGTTGGCTGAACTCGTTGCTCGCATCTGGCAGCTTCTTCAGGCTTAGTAGGTTCTCTTCCACCCATTTCTGGTATGGCTGAGCACTTGCAATACCATCTTTCACTTCTTCATCAGAGATGATGCGACCCTGTTCTAGGTCAGCAACGAAGATACGACCTGGCTGTAGACGACCTCGGAACTCAACGTTCTCTGGCTCAATGTCGACAACACCAGATTCTGATGCCATCACTAGGAAGTCATCTTTCGTCACAGTATAACGAGATGGACGCAGACCGTTACGGTCTAGCGTTGCACCTACCTGAACACCGTCAGTGAAACACACCGATGCTGGGCCATCCCATGGTTCCATAACGTTCGCGTGGTACTGGTAGAACGCACGACGGGTTGGATCCATGTTTTTGTTTTCTTGCCATGCTTCAGGAATCATCATCATTAGCGCATGTGGCAGGCTACGACCAGATAGAACTAGGAGCTCAAGTGCCATATCGAAGTTTGATGAATCCGAGCTTCCTTCTTGACAGATAGGAAGCAGCATGTCGATTTCTGCTTGTGTGAACAAGTCAGATTCGATGATAGCTTCACGAGCCTTCATCCAGTTCAAGTTACCGCGAACTGTGTTGATCTCACCGTTGTGGGCAATGTAACGGAAAGGCTGCGCTAGGCGCCATCTTGGGAAAGTATTGGTAGAGAAACGAGAGTGAACCAGCGCCAGTGCTGTCACCATCGTTGGATTTTGTAGATCGAGGAAGTATTGAGGCACTTGCTCTGTCGTTAGCTGACCTTTGTACACCAACGTCTTGTAAGACATAGAGTTGATGTAGAAGTCATCACCGATGTTTGACACGCTTTCTAGACATACACGAACCGTGTAGTTACGAAGAACGTAAAGCTTACGCTCAAGTTCTTCTGGTGTGCAGCCTGGGCCGCCGGTTACGAATACGTGTTCAAATTGAGGTTCTGTGCTTAGTGGGTCAGCACCAATCATAGAGTTATCGGTTGGCAGCACGCGGTAGCCAATCACTTCTAGATCTAGGCGCTGTGCATTGCGCTCTAGGATGTCACGACATTGTGCGCGTTTGTGTTCGTCTTTAGGGAACAACACAACACCTACACCGTACTTCTCAAACGATGGCAGCTTAATGCCAAGCTTCACGGTTTCTTCTAGCAGAAACTCGTGTGGCTTTTGAAGTAGGATACCTGCACCATCACCGCTGCATGGGTCACAACCTTGACCGCCACGGTGCTCCATTCGCGCTAGCATATCCAGGGCTTGAGTCACTACATCGTGAGATTTACGGTTTTTTAGGTGAGCAACAAAACCGATACCACAAGCGTCATGCTCCAATTCAGGAGTATACAGACCTTGTGTATTCTGCTCTCTATCTACCATAGATACTTCCTTCCAGTTAAATCTAGACGCAATTAGAGTGTGTGATTGCGTCTTGTCCTTTGTAATTTTGATTCTTGACTGCCAGAGGGGGCAGTGTTCGAGTCCATTCTGCATCTCGCAGGAAAAGTGTTGCGAGAAAAACATTCCGTGGTGATATTCAATGTCTTCATTCCACAATCTAGTGGAATCTGTTGGTGGGAGTAGAATATCGACCCTAATCAACCAATTCGTACTGTAATAAAAACGGCAAATACAGCAGAATTGTGTAAGTATCCTACAATTTTGTCCTCGTTAATTCCAACGAAACTTACGTCTGTTACACATTTTTTTTATCTTGTTTTGAATATATTTTATAACATCGATGCAACATTTCGGGTTTTCTGCTTGTTTTTCTGCATATTTATTGATTTTGATTAAGAGTGTTTAAAACGCCGATTGCTACTATTCATGGTTTTCTTTTGCAGGGATGTAATTTAGTTTCACAAATTAGAGTGAGATTCATTCTTATTAGTAGGTTTTTTGAACATGCAATTACATGAGTTAGTGAATACCATCGGCCAAGATCTGCAGCGCCGATATGGAGAAAAGGTTCACAAGCTAACCCTGCACGGCGGCTTTAGCTGCCCAAATCGCGATGGCACTATAGGCCGTGGTGGTTGTACATTCTGCAACGTGGCTTCTTTCGCAAGCGAAGAGACCCAGATCCAGTCGATTCACGAACAGCTTACCGACCGAGCGGGTGAGGTTAAGCGCGCTAAGAAGTATCTGGCGTACTTTCAGGCCTACACTAGTACCTACGCTGAAGTCCAAGTGTTGAAAAACATGTACGAAGAAGCGCTTAAATACGCGGATATCGTTGGCCTGTGTGTGGGAACGCGCCCAGACTGTGTGCCAGATTCGGTGTTAGAGTTACTTGCCGGTTATGTAGAGCAAGGCTATGAGATTTGGCTTGAGCTTGGTTTGCAAACGGCGAACGATCAAACTTTAAAGCGCATTAATCGTGGCCACGACTTTGCGGTTTACGATGAAATCACCAAGCGCGCTCGCGCTCTAGGCATTAAAGTGTGCACGCACTTGATTGTCGGCCTGCCAAACGAAACTAAGCAAGACAATCTACAGACGCTAGAAAAGGTGTTGGAAACGGGCACCGATGGTATCAAGCTGCATGGCCTTCATATTGTTGAGGGCAGTACCATGGCAAAGGCTTGGCGTGCAGGACGCTAGAGGCACCAACTTTAGAGTTCTACTTAGATGTCGCCAGTGAGATGATTCGCCGCACACCGGCCGAGATTGTTTATCACCGCGTTTCTTCATCGGCAAGACGCCCTACGCTGCTCTCACCACTATGGTGTGAGAACCGCTGGTTGGCGATGACCGAACTTGGCAGAACCCTAACGGCAGAAGGTGCTCAGGGAGCACTGACCGAGAATCCGTTTATTTATCACAAACCTGTTCTCAAATAATTCGCCTTCCGTGTGCAAACTTGGGCTTAGTGATAGACTTAGCCCAGTTGTAACGCACGGAGTGCTGAATGAAACCCATCAAAAATCTCGCGCAATACTATGTCGACCTATTGGTGAAACTCGGTATTGTGCGCTTCTCTATTATATTGGCGCTAGCTCTTGTCGCCCTGGCTGTTGTAGTTCAGGTCGGTATCACCTTGGTACTCAATGGGCGCGTTGATGATATCGACATTGTTCGTTCGGTGTTCTTTGGACTATTAATCACCCCTTGGGCGGTCTATTTCCTCTCCGTTGTGGTCGATCAGCTTGAAGAATCTCGTCAGCGTCTTGCTAAGATGGTGTCTAAGCTCAAGGAGATGCGCTCACGCGACCAAGATCTTAACCACAAACTTCAGCAGAACATTCGTAAGCTCAATCAAGAGATTGAAGAGCGTCAAAAAGCCGAAGAAGCACGTGAAGAGGCGATGAAAGATCTCGAGAACGAAGTCTTTCAACGTGAACGTACCCAGCTTGAACTTGCGGAACGAACCGCACTGCTGCGCTCGTTCATCGATGCCTCACCCGACCTTATTTACTATCGCAATGCAGAAGCGTGTTCTCAGGATGTAACAAGGCCATGGAGGAGCTTACTGGTCGTAAAGAGAAAGACTTGGTTGGTCTCACGCCATGGGATGTCTACTCAGAAGAAATCGCAAAGCAGGTTGTGGAAACTGATCACAAGGTAATGGGTGACAATCAGGCACTGACCTATGAGCAGTGGCTCGAATACCCCGATGGTAAAAAATGCTTCTACGAGCTTCGTAAAGTGCCGTTCTACAGTAAGGATGGTCGTCACCTTGGGTTGGTGGGCTTTGGCCGTGATATCACTGAGCGTAAGCGTCATGCGGAGTCATTGGAGAAGGCGAGCCGAGACAAGACCACGTTTATTTCAACCATCAGTCACGAGCTGCGCACGCCACTCAATGGCATTGTGGGCTTGAGCCGTATGCTCCTAGATGGGCAGTTAAATGGTGAGCAGCGTAAGCAGCTGCAAACGATCAATGTCAGCGCGATTACTCTTGGTCATATCTTTAACGACATTATCGACATGGACAAGTTTGATAGACGCAAGCTGGAGCTCTTCCCAGAGCCGTTAAACTTTGAAGATTTTGTCGCAGAGCTAGAAAGCATCTCAGGCTTAATGGCGGAGCAAAAAGGGCTGCGTTTTGATCTTGAGAGGCTGACCGATTTACCGGAAGGCGTTATCGTTGATGCAACACGTCTTCGTCAGGTCATTTGGAATTTGGTGAGCAATGCCATGAAATTCACCAAGCAAGGCGGGGTGGTAATGACCATCAGCGCGGATATTGAAGATGGCCGCGCGCACATCACGATCGAAATCGAAGATACCGGTATCGGCATTCCGCAAAAAGAGCTCGATAAGATCTTTGCGATGTACTACCAAGTGAAGTCGGGCAAAGACAATCTGCACGCCGTTGGTACTGGTATTGGCCTTGCGGTATCGAAACAGCTGATCCAAATGATGGATGGCGATATTACGGTGGACAGTGAAGAGGGATTCGGCAGTACGTTCACCGTGACCATCAATGTTCCATGCGCGGATGAAATGCAGCTTGCACCGGCTGAAGTGAAGCGACAAGGTAGCCTGCGTATCTTCTTACTGGAAGATATTGAACTTAACATCACCGTCGCACGTTCTTTGCTCGAGAGTCTTGGGCACAGCGTCGAAGTAGCCATGACGGGTGAGGAAGCGTTAGCGAACTTTTGATCCAGCAAGTTTTGATTTAGCGCTGCTGGATATTCAACTTCCAGACATGACGGGTTTTGATGTCGCCCAAGGGCTCAGAGAGCGTTATGCTGAACTGCCACCACTTGTGGCACTCACAGCCAATGTGCTTAAGGATAAGCAGGAGTATCTGACAAATGGCATGGACGACGCCATCAGCAAACCTCTGAGTGTCAAAGCATTGACTGAAGTGATCAATAAATTCCACGGCGATGATGTCATGGAAGAACCACAGCCAGAGGAGAAGGAAGTGACAGAGAACATCAACAGTGAAGTCTTTAATCGCTTGCTGGATCTCGACATGTTGGAGTCATACGTCGACATCGTTGGCAGTGCTCCTGTGCTCGATAGCATCAAGATGTTTGAGCAGATGATGCCAGACTATATCGATATCCTCGATTCAAATATGACAGCCAAAGATCAGCCGGGTATTGCCTCTGAAGCGCACAAGATAAAAGGGGCTGCAGGGTCGATTGGCCTTAAACGTATCCAGTCGATAGCACAAAAGGCGCAGTCTCCAGAGCTTCCAGCTTGGTGGGAGAATATTGAAGATTGGGTTGAAGAGATCAAAAACGAGTATCAGAATGATATTCAGATACTTAAATCGTGGTTGGAAGGTAGGGAATCAAAATGAAAAAAATAGTCTCAGCAGTCGCACTTTCTGTCGCTCTTATCGGTTGTGCGTCATCACCAACAGGAAATGCTATCTGGGCATCCAGCGATACTGTGATGGTTGAAAAAGAAGCCGTGCGTTTAGAGTCGACGCTTTGGATTGATATGATGCCCAAAGTAGGGGAAACGTCGGCGCTGTTAAAAGAGCAAAACCTCTATGGTGCACTTTATCTGCGTACCGACAAACAGTTGCCTGCAGGTATGGACGTGAGTAAAGTCGTACTCAAGCAAGACAATATGGTATGGGAATTCGAAGGTGATGATTTTGAGTTGAGAACTCAATCAGAAAGTCAGTGGGAAGTAGCGTTTAACTGGCAGCTTGAAGTCAACATCACCAAACCTATCGATGTGGCGGTGCAGCTTACCGATAGCGGCCGCGAAATCTGGGTGGTCAACGGCGAAGTGCCTGTGGATACCGTATACTAAGCTTTTCTATTGAATACTCAGAAAAAACAAAAAGGGACGCAAATGCGTCCCTTTTCGATTGTTAACAATCGATGGTCGATTACTCTTCTAGATCACCACAGAAGCGGTAACCTTCACCGTGAATCGTAGCGATGATCTCTGGCGTGCCAGATACTGATTCAAAGTGCTTACGAATACGACGAATCGTTACGTCTACAGTACGGTCATGTGGCTTAAGCTCACGACCAGTCATCTTCTTAAGAAGGTCGGCACGAGTTTGGATCTTGCCTGGGTTCTCACAGAAGTGTAGCAATGCACGGAACTCAGAGCGTGGCAGCTTGTAGCTGTCGCCGCTTGGGCTAACCAGTGAACGGCTATTGATGTCCAGAACCCAACCATTGAACTCGTATTTTTCAACGCTGCGTTTTTCTTCTGTCGCTGCGCCGCTGCTCATAGAGCGAGTTAGTAGGTTACGTGCACGGATAGTCAGTTCACGTGGGTTAAATGGTTTAGTGATGTAATCATCAGCACCAATCTCTAGACCAAGGATTTTATCCACTTCGTTGTCACGACCAGTTAGGAACATTAGAGCAACGTTAGCTTGCTCACGTAGTTCACGTGCTAGCAGTAGACCATTTTTACCAGGAAGGTTGATATCCATGATAACTAGGTTTACAGAGTTCTCTGACATCACCTGGTGCATTTCCTGACCGTCGCTGGCCTCGAATACAGCATATCCTTCTGCTTCAAAAATGCTTTTTAGGGTGTTACGGGTTACTTGCTCATCTTCAACAATAAGAATCTGCGGGCTTTGCATCGGCGGTACCTAAATTAAACTTGTGAAAATTCTGTCTGTAGTAGAATAAATTCTAGGCAAAAAGTTAACATATAGGTAATGTTTCTTGGAGCTTTTACTCACCATCACTGAAACAGTTACGTTTTACGTCGCCATCCATGATGTTGCCAAAAAACGAGAAATCCCTGTAATCTCTTATTATTCTGCTAGGTCATTGAGGCGAATTCTATAATGTTAACAGCATGCTAACAATGGTCAAATGTTAATTCCATGCAGTTTGTTGATTTAAATCAATAGGCGCTTTGTAACAAATATTAATAGTATTGGGCAGAGGCTAAATTTTAGATAGTATGAGTATCGATGCACAACTTTGGCGAGCTTATTCAAACATTGCGATGCGGTTTCTCACTGAGTGGGAATGCGATAGCTACGCTGTTATAACAGCTAGTAACCCACGAAGTCGTAAACTAAGTGATGAAGAAAACTGCATAAAAAACCGAGAGCTAGAACAAAATTTAGCAGATTTTCACCATGTAAGTGTAAACGTCGGCGATCCAAGCTTTGAGTGGGTGGAAGCGAGTTTTGCGGTGGATATCCCGTTTTCGCAAGCGTGTGAGTTAGCGCAAAAATATGAGCAAAATGCCATCTACTGGGTCGAAAATGGTGTACTGTTTCTGGTCTCTTGTGATGAAGATCAGACGAAAAAGAATTTAGGCTTGTTGAGTCAGTACGTGCGTCAATGACCGATTGGCTGGGCAAGTAAAAAGGGATTTTACTTTAATGCTCTCTAAAGGTGCGGCTGGTTTTTGCACCTATTGGGCTATTATCACGGAGGAAACATGAGAGATATCACACCTGATATTTGTGACCAACACGAAGACAAAGTGATGCTGCTGAACTTGCCGCTGCAAAACTTTGGTCAACGCGCCGCCTTTTGGGGCGAGATTGTCACGGTACGTTGCTACCACGACAATTCCATGGTGCGAGAAGTGCTCGGCCACGATGGTAAAGGGAAAGTACTCTTTGTTGATGGGAATGGCTCGTGTGCGAAAGCGCTTTTGGGCGACCAGTTGGCGATCATGGCCATTGAGAATGGCTGGGAAGGCGTCATTGTTAATGGTGCAATTCGCGATGTTGCTGCAATGTCGGAGATGGATCTTGGGGTGAAAGCACTCGCAGCGTGTCCATTTAAGACAGAAAAACGCGGAGCTGGGCAAATCAACGTCACACTGACCATGAACAATCAAATTGTTCAGCCAGGTCATTATGTGTACTCAGATTGGAATGGAGTGCTAATTAGTAAGGAAGCTCTGGAATTTTAGTCTGTGGGCGGTAATCGCTGTATTTACACACTCAACTAAAAACGGAAACCTAGACCGACTTCAACCCCTTGCTGAACTTTTTCAAAGTCAAAGGTGGCGTGAACGTCTAGGTTTTCTGTTAGCCTCATTCGGCTCGAAATCTCGGCCGCCATCGCGCCTTGCGTCTCGTTATTCTCTTCGTATTGATATCCACGCAGCGTACTCTTAACAGAGATACGATCAGACACCTGATAGTTAACGCCGCTCAGAAAACCACGGTCATTAGAAATGTCCGAATTGTTGAGGCGGGCACCAATGTATACGTCTAAAGATTCAAATACAGCGTAAGAGTAGCCGCTATCGACATTCCACACATCGAAAGCGTCTGCGCTGCTGGATTTACTACCAGAAGACAAGAAGAAACTGTGCGGTGATTGATTATGTTGAGAAGGGAGCGCAGGAAGCTCAACAGAGAGTGCTGAGGCGCTGAACAATAAACCACTACAAACCAATAACGCTAGGGCGCGTAAATACACTGCTCTCATGGCACCACTCCTTGGTTATCGTTTTTATAGTTTATTGATTTCTAATTAAAGCACAGAATCTAAGCAAAAAGTTGTAAAACTATATAGCATTTAGTTATGTATAAAGATCCCAACTGCATATAAATGCATTATTATCCTTTTTTATGCTTTTGATAAAAAACTGCTCGCCAAGCAACAAAAGTACAATTTTTGATTGACTAATCGCCAACAAATGCGGTACACGTATGGGTAAGCACATAACAGAATCTGAAGCACGACCTATTATGTTTAATCACCAGCACGTAGTAATGACCACCACCATTATTATTACCGACATTATCGTTGGGGCAGGCTGGTAGACGGAAGAAATTCAAAAACAAGGCCTGTATCACCAAGATACGGGCCTTTTTTTTACCTGTTTTGAGTATTTCGGGAGGAAAGGATGCGAGTACTAAAATTTGGAGGCTCATCGTTAGCCGATGCGGACCGTTTTTTACGAGCGGCGGACATCATCGCCAACAATGCCCAGCAAGAAGACTTAGCCGTGGTGCTATCAGCACCGGGCAAAACGACCAACAAACTAGTAGCGGTCATTGAAACTGCACTTAAGAACAATGAAGTTGAACTGCAAATCTCTGAACTAGAGACGTCATTCAACGAGCTGTTCTCCAACATTAAAAAAGTCCTCCCGAATATCGACAGCACAGATTTCGACAACCAAGTCAAAACGTCGCTGTTCCAACTTCACCAGTTCGTCCATGGTATTCGCCTTCTTGGCACTTGCCCTGACCATGTTAATGCTCGCATCATCTCTAAAGGTGAGCGCATCTCTATCCAGTTGATGAAAGCAGTGCTTATCGCGAAAGGCCAAGCAGCGGATCTTATCGACCCAGTGAAATACCTGTTTGCCAACGGCGACCACCTAGAAGCTATGGTGGACGTTGAAGTATCGACTCAAAACTTCCAAGCGAATCCGCTTGCTGAGGGTGTTGTACACATCATGCCAGGCTTCACTGCAGGCAATGCGAAAGGCGAATTAGTAACGCTAGGTCGTAATGGTTCGGACTATTCTGCAGCGGTACTGGCTGCGTGTTTGCGTGCGGATTGTTGTGAAATCTGGACCGACGTTGATGGTGTTTACAACTGTGACCCTCGATTGGTTGACGATGCGCGCCTTCTTAAGTCTCTTAGCTATCAAGAAGCGATGGAACTCTCTTACTTCGGTGCTTCGGTTCTTCACCCGAAAACCATCGCCCCAATTGCTCAGTTCCATATCCCTTGCCTTATCAAGAACTCCTTCAACCCACAGGGTGCCGGGACTTTGATCGGTCAAGATACTGGCGAAGACAACCTACCAATTAAAGGTATTACCACACTTTCTAACCTCATCATGGTTAACGTATCTGGCCCAGGCATGAAGGGCATGGTAGGTATGGCAAGTCGCGTATTTGGCGCCATGTCATCGGCAGGTGTCTCTATTGTTCTTATTACTCAATCTTCCTCAGAGTACAGCATCAGTTTCTGTATTGAAGAAGAAGACAAGCTCGAAGCTGAGCGTGCGCTTAGTGAAGCGTTCGAGCTTGAGTTGAAAAACGGTCTGCTTGAGCCTGTAGAGTTCATGGATGACGTTGCAATCGTAACGCTCGTCGGTGACGGTATGCGCACTTCTCGCGGCGTTGCCTCTCAGTTCTTCTCATCCCTTGCTGAAGTAAACGTGAACATTGTGGCTATTGCTCAGGGCTCATCAGAGCGCGCGATTTCGGCAGTTATTCCAGAAGATAAGATTTCCGAAGCGATCAAAGCCTGTCACGAAAACCTATTTAACTCCAAGCACTTCCTCGATGTGTTTGTCGTTGGTGTTGGCGGCGTAGGTGGCGAGCTGGTGGATCAAATCCAAAGACAGCAAGGGAAGCTGGCCGAGAAAGGTATCATTATCCGTGTTTGCGGCCTGGCAAACAGCAAAGGGGTATTGCTTGATGGAAATGGTTTACCGCTTGAGCAGTGGCGCGATCGCATGGGGGATGTCAGTGAGAAGTTCACCGTCTCTAGCCTGGCTGCACTGGTTCAACGTAATCACATCATCAACCCTGTGTTGGTTGACTGTACATCAAGCGAAGATATCGCGAATCAGTACGCTGAGTTTCTAGCCGCAGCTTCCACGTAGTGACGCCAAACAAGAAAGCGAACACAGCCAGCATGTCGTACTACCATCAGCTTCGCGATGTGGCTCGCAGCTCTCGCCGTAAGTTGATGTATGAAACGACGGTAGGTGCAGGCCTGCCAGTTATCGAAAACTTGCAGAACCTAATTGCTGCGGGTGATGAACTTGAGAAATTCAACGGCATCCTGTCTGGCTCTCTATCATTCATCTTCGGTAAGTTGGATGAAGGGCTAACGCTTAGCCAAGCAACCAATGTAGCCAAAGATAAAGGCTTTACTGAGCCAGACCCACGTGATGACCTTTCTGGTATGGACGTGGCGCGTAAGCTACTTATTCTGGCGCGTGAAGCGGGTATGGCGCTGGAGCTTGAAGATGTAGAAGTTGATCAAGCTCTACCACCTGGCTTTGATGATTCAGGCTCTATCGATGAGTTTATGGCTCGTCTACCGGAAGCCGACGCATACTTTAGCGAGTTGGTAGAAAACGCTGCGAAAGAGGGCAAAGTACTTCGTTATGTCGGTGAGATCGCCGATGGCAAGTGCCGCGTTCGCATAGCAGCTGTCGATGAAAACGACCCGATGTTTAAGATCAAAGACGGCGAGAACGCACTGGCCTTCTACAGCCGTTACTATCAGCCAATCCCACTGGTACTTCGCGGTTACGGTGCTGGTACAGAAGTCACTGCCGCGGGCGTCTTCTCAGACGTGATGCGTACGTTAGGCTGGAAACTAGGAGTATAAGATGAGTGATAGCGTTGTCGTTTATGCGCCTGCCTCGATTGGCAATGTGAGCGTTGGCTTTGATGTGTTGGGCGCGGCGGTGTCACCTGTTGATGGTACCCTGCTTGGCGATTGTGTTGAGGTGAGACTGGGCGACAAGCCGTTCGATCTAGCCACCAAAGGTAGCTTTGTTGATAAGCTGCCAAGCGATCCAAAAGAGAACATCGTTTACGATTGCTGGAAGGTTTACGCTCGTGAGCTAGACAAAAAAGGTGTGACACTCAAGCCTGTCTACATGACGCTTGAGAAGAACATGCCGATTGGCTCTGGACTCGGTTCTAGTGCCTGTTCTATTGTTGCTGCGCTCGACGCACTGAACCAGTTCCACGGTAATCCACTGAATGAAACTGAGCTTCTCGCGCTAATGGGTGAGATGGAAGGCCAAATTTCTGGTGGCATCCATTATGACAATGTGGCACCTTGCTACCTAGGCGGCGTGCAGTTGATGTTGGAAGAGCTCGGTATCATCAGCCAAGAAGTACCATGCTTTGATGAGTGGTACTGGGTTATGGCTTATCCGGGCATCAAGGTGTCGACTGCAGAAGCGCGTGAGATCCTACCATCTCAATATCGCAGACAAGATATCATTGCCCATGGTCGCCACTTAGCTGGGTTCATTCACGCTTGTCACTCTAATCAACCAGAGTTGGCAGCAAAGATGATCAAAGATGTCATCGCCGAACCTTATCGCGCTAAGTTATTACCAGGGTTTAGCAAAGCTCGTGAATACGCTGCGACAGCGGGTGCACTAGCAACAGGAATTTCAGGCAGCGGCCCAACGCTATTTAGCATCTGTAAAGACAAAGATGTCGCGGACAGAGTGGCTCGCTGGCTAGAAGAAAATTACGTACAAAATAACGAAGGATTCGTCCATGTTTGTCGCCTCGACAAGCAAGGCTCGAAGGTAACAGGAAGTAAGCTATGAAGCTGTACAACATCAAAGAGAACGACGAGCAAGTCTCGTTTGGCCAAGCCGTTCGCCAAGGCTTAGGTCGCAACCAAGGTCTATTTTTCCCATCTGAGCTGCCAAAGTTCGATGATGTAGACGCACTGTTGGCTGAAGACTTTGTCACGCGTAGCGCAAAAATTTTGTCTGCGCTGATCGGTGATGAGCTTCCAGCAGAGAAAGTGAATGAGTTGGTCGACAATGCATTCCAGTTCCCAGCGCCTATCAATCAGGTAAAAGATGGCGTATACGCACTTGAGCTTTTCCACGGTCCAACGCTAGCGTTCAAAGACTTCGGTGGCCGCTTCATGGCTCAGTCTTTGGCGGCTGTCTCTGATGGCGGTAAGATCACTATCCTTACCGCGACATCAGGTGATACGGGGGCGGCGGTTGCCCATGCGTTTTATGGCATGGAAGACATCAATGTTGTTATCCTTTATCCAAAAGGCAAGATCAGCCCGCTGCAAGAAAAACTATTCTGCACGCTAGGCAAAAACATCCATACTGTCGCGATTAACGGCGACTTCGATGCCTGTCAGGCGCTGGTTAAGCAAGCCTTTGATGATGCAGCACTGCGTGAAGAAATCGGCCTTAACTCGGCGAACTCAATCAACATCAGCCGTCTGATGGCGCAAATCTGTTACTACTTCGAAGCGGCATCTCAGATGTCGAAACAAGAGCGTGAGAATTTAGTCGTCTCGGTACCAAGTGGTAACTTTGGTAACCTAACGGCAGGTCTATTGGCAAAAGCACTAGGTCTTCCTATCAAGCGCTTCATTGCGGCAACCAACGCTAACGATACGGTACCTCGTTACCTAGAAACCGGTGAGTGGGATCCTAAGCCAACGGTTGCAACAACTTCAAATGCGATGGACGTAAGTCAGCCAAACAACTGGCCACGTATCGAAGAGCTATGTCAAATCAAAGGCTGGGGACTGGATACGCTGGGTAAAGGCATGGTGACGGATGAGCAAAGTGCGGAATCTGTGCGTGATCTTAACGCTAAAGGCTACCTGTGTGAGCCGCACGGTGCGATTGCCTACCGTTTGCTAGATGAGCAGCTGCAAGAAGGTGAAACAGGCCTATTCTTGTGTACCGCGCACCCAGCCAAGTTCAAAGAAGTGGTGGATGATATCCTTGAGTCAGACATCGACCTTCCAGGGCCTTTAGCTAAGCACGCAGCGATGGAGTTGTTATCTGAAGATCTTGATAACGACTTTGATGCACTGAAAGCCGTGTTACGTCGAGTTCAGTAATCAAGTGTCATAATTGCAATGCCCAAGTTCATAGTTAACTTGGGCATTTTTTGTTTTAAACAGCAATTTGCAGGCATAGCTCTTTGCGATGATGCCACAGCTTGTTTCGTCTTTATTCGCTAAGTGATTTACGAAGCCCGATACGGCTGTAGCCTTTTGGAAAATCATCAAAGCGCGTGAATTCCACAAATCCTAACTTTTGATAAAACACTGGTGCTTGCCAGCTTTGAGTCCACAACCAAAGCCCAGATAGCTTGTTTTCAATGGCATATTGTTCTGCGTGTTCCATCAGTTTACTGCCCATTCCCGTTCCTCGGCAGCGGTCATCAACCCAGAGTTCATCGATATACATCCAGTCCCAAAGAAGATCTGCGGTCAGTGCAGCAATGAGCTCACCATTGTCATCGCGAACTGTCCAATTGACATGCTGTTTGTCATAGTTTGGCGCTACCTGCATTTGACTATGAGACTCAAGACCGGCAGTGAGTTCATTTTGTGTCTCGTCATTCAGGCGACCTTGGGCGAATTCGATATTAGGCATTGTGCACCTCTGCTGCTTTATACGCGGGTAGGAAGATAGTGACCGCAAATAGTACTAGAGTTGGTTGGCTTTTCCTATGAGTGTGAAAAAGCCCTCAACAGATGTTGAGGGCTTCAGAGTGTTCAGCTCAATTTTGAGTTTAGTAGAGCTTAGCGTTTAGGGATAACTCACGCCGTCTCTGTTTCACCGGCAGGTTTCTCTTCATCTGCCAGGTCAGTTTCACCTTTACCTTTTGACTTCTTAATCACGTAGCCCGCGATAGAAAGTGAAGACACGATACCAAGGATGGTTGATAGCTGCATTGGCAGACCGAAGCCTAGTGTTGCGTTGTTCAGGATGAAGGTAATGACGACCGTTGTCATGAATACCGCTGGTACTGTGGTTACCCAGTGAAGCTTGTTATGGCGTAGTAGGTAAGCTGACGCAGTCCAAAGCATCATTACTGCCGTAGTTTGGTTCGCGAAACCGAAGTAGCGCCAGATAACACCAAAGTCTACTTGAGTTAGGATGCCACCGATAACGAACAGTGGGATAGCCATCATCAGGCGGTTACGCAGTGTCTTTTGCTCCATGT
This sequence comes from Vibrio variabilis, assembly GCF_003263785.1. Lineage (GTDB taxonomy): Bacteria > Pseudomonadota > Gammaproteobacteria > Enterobacterales > Vibrionaceae > Vibrio > Vibrio variabilis. The sequence continues at coordinate 26,191 of NZ_JYJK01000128.1, read as the reverse complement.
TGAAGTATTCAGCAAGGATAAGACGGCTTGAGCGGAATGCTGTGTCACCAGACGTAATCGGTAGAATAACCACACCTAGGAAAGCAAGCACACCACCAAACACACCTAGTAGACCAAATGACGCGCTGTAAACCACGTTACCAGGACCGCCGTTCTTCACGGCTTCCGCAAGAGAATCGATTGAGCCGAAGAAAGATAGCGCCAGTGCACACCAGATTAGCGCGATAACACCTTCACCAATCATTGCACCGTAGAATACGAAGCGACCATTCTTTTCATTTTCCATGCAGCGAGCCATCAGAGGAGACTGAGTCGCGTGGAAGCCAGAGATAGCACCACAAGCGATAGTGATGAATAGAGCAGGCCAAAGTGGCAGGTCATTTGGATTCATGTTGGTAAACATGTCACTGATTTCAAAGCCGCCCATGATTTGGTGCTCGCTTGACAGTGCCACCGCTGTGATAAGGCCAACAGACATGAAGATAAGCAGCGCGCCGAACAGTGGGTAGAAACGGCCGATGATTTTATCAACAGGAACAATGGTCGCGATGATGTAGTACGCGAAAATAATCACGACCATAGTGGTCATGCTCATCGACATGTCCATTTGGTCGTTCACTAGGTTAGTAATCATGCCAGCAGGCGCTGAAACGAAAACCACACCAACCAGTAGCAATAGGACGATGGCAAAAATGTTCATAAAGTGTTTGGCGCCATTGCCTAAGTAACGACCGGTAATAGTAGGGACAGATGCACCGCCATTGCGAACCGATAACATACCTGAGAAGTAATCGTGTACCGCACCTGCGAAGATACAGCCGATAACAATCCAAAGCATTGCTGCAGGACCATAAAGAGCACCCATGATTGGGCCAAAGATAGGGCCAACACCTGCGATGTTCAGTAGTTGAACCAAGTACACTTTCTTGGTCGACATTGGAACGTAATCCACACCGTCAGCTTTCGTATGAGCAGGGGTTTGACGTTTTTCGTTAATACCAAAGACCTTCTCGATGAAAGCCCCGTAGATAAAGTAGCCGCCAATCAAGGCTGCAACACAAGTTAAAAACCACAACATAACTGTTATCCCTAGTTTGTGATGACATTAATTTCTGGTAACCATTATAAAAATGATGAATTAACGCCACATTGGCTTATTCGGTTAGTGGCGAAATAGCTGATTAAGTGGTCAATAGCTAAGTTAAGTGGTTTTGCTGATAGCTAAGCGGTCGAATTTATCGGGTAAGTGGCAGAATAAAAGCGTGAAGTGAGTCACTTTCGCTGTTTGAGAGTGGCAAAACAGCGTGAGAACTGGCATTGTTATCGGCAGACATTTTATCGATCATAAAGGGAAATCATGAGAGCGCTAATCATCGTTGCGACCAGCTTGCTGGCATTCGGCTGTGCTAAGGGGGTGGACGATCTTGCCAAAGAAGGAAGCTGGGATCAGATCGGTTATCAAGATGGCGTGAGAGGGCAGCTTTCCCGCAGTTATTCGGATTTAAATAAGCTCGGTGAAGCGGTGCACTCTGAGTATGATGCGGGTTATCAGCGCGGTATTATCGAGTTTTGTGATGCTGATTTCGCATATCAAATTGGTTTGTCTGGGCAGTACTATACTGGCGCATGCGAAGGTTTGCCTGAAGCGCAACGTTTTCGAATGGAGTGGCAGCGAGGCTGGACGGATTACTCTCAGCAAAGCGGTTTTTAATCGCCTCTCAAAGGCAGTAAAAAAGGGTTAGCTTAGTGCTAACCCTTCTCGTTTTTACCGCTTTCCAAGCTAGATCGCGTTTAGCCGTCGCTGTTCTCGCTATCTACCGCTTTACGAAGAAATCCATCTTGCTTGGTAAGTTGCTTCTCGGCGCTGGCTTTGTCCAGGCCTGTTAGAATCATCAATATGGACAGCTTCACATCGTAGTCGGTCTGTTTGAGTGCTGTCGTCGCAGTCTCTTTGTTGCAGTCGGTTGCTTGCATCACGATGCGGGTTGCACGGGCAACCAATTTTGCGTTGGTTGCCTTCACATCCACCATCAGATTTTGATAGCTCTTGCCTAAGCGGATCATGCTCGCGGTGGTGAGCATGTTCAGAACCAGTTTTTGCGCAGTGCCCGACTTTAAACGCGTCGAGCCAGTGAGCGCTTCCGGCCCCACGACTGGACTAATGGCAATACTCGCTACGTTGGCAATATCGGAAGCTGGATTACACGATAGTGCCACCGACGTCGCGCCGACTTCATTGGCATACTCTAGAGCACCAATGACATAAGGCGTGCGACCGCTCGCAGCGATACCGACAACCACATCTTTGTCGGTCAGCGCGATATCCTTTAAGTCTTGTGCACCTAGAACAGGGTCATCCTCAGCCCCTTCTTTGGCTTTAAACATCGCCTCTTTACCGCCAGCAATAATACCTACCACCATTTCAGGGTCGGTACCAAAGGTAGGCGGGCACTCTGATGCGTCCAGCACTCCGAGGCGACCACTGGTTCCTGCGCCAACATAGAGTAAGCGCCCGCCATGCTGGAAGGCTTGAGTAATGGCATCAACCGCCGCAGCAATCTCAGGAATGACTTTTTCAACCGCTAGTGGAACCAAACTGTCTTGCTGATTCATACGCACTAGGATTTGCTCTGACGAGAGCAGGTCGATATCCATGGTTTCTGGATTGCGTCCTTCAGAGACGAGCTGGGAAAGCGCATTTAATAAAGCGTCGTTTGTCATAGTGAGTCCTAATCTGCAGGGTAAAAGACACCCAGTGGCACGGCTTTGCTAGCGCCGGTCACCGAGGGAAGATTGCTAGGTATTTTATGGATAAAACAGTGCGCCAGCCAAGCAAAAGCCATCGACTCCATGTAGTCACCACTGATCGCTTCGCTATCGGTAGAATCGACATGCCAGTTTGCCAGTAGTTCGCTAAGGCGACTCATGATAATCGGGTTGTTAGCGCCCCCGCCACAGACGAGCAGTTTTGGGCTGGCACCCACGCAGTATGGCTTGACCGCTTGGGCGATAGTTATGGCGGTAAACTCTGTCAGCGTGCGCAATATGTCGTGGCTGTCAACGGCGTTATCTAGTTTTTCTAGCTGAGCTTGCAACCACTCACCGTGATAATACTCGCGTCCGGTACTTTTAGGCGCGCTGCGCTTAAGGTAAGGGTCGGTGAGCATCTGTGCCAACAAGCTATCGTTGACATGTCCTTGTTTGGCAAGGTGTGCATCTTGATCAAAAGCTTGGGAGAACGCGTGGGTACACCAATGATCCAAAAGCACATTACCGGGGCCGGTATCAAACCCTACGACATCACCATTGGGTTGCAGGACGGATACATTGGCAATGCCGCCAATATTAAGGATCACTTGAGTCGATTCACTGTCGCCAAACAGGTAGCGATGAAATGCAGGCACCAACGGCGCTCCTTGACCACCTAGCGCCATGTCTTTACGCCGGAAATCACCGACAGTATTAATGCCTGTGAGCGCAGCAACTAGGTTGTTATCGCCAAGCTGAATAGTAAATGGCGTGTCACCATCTGGTTGGTGAAAAACCGTCTGGCCATGATTGCCGATTGCGGTGATTTCATCAGCGCTGTAGTTCGATTTTGCGAGTAGTGAGTCCACCGCATGCGCATAGAGTTTGCCAAGTTTATGGTCGAGCTCACCAATTTTTTTTAGGCTGGTGGGCTGTCCCTGGCATATCGCGAGTACCTCACTTTTTAGGTCGTCGGGATAGCTCAAGAAATCGCTGTCGACGAGACGAATCTGCTTATCCCTAATCGCAACAATGGCGGTGTCGATACCATCTAGGCTAGTGCCTGACATGATACCGATATACAACGCTTCCTTTGACATCATAAACTTACTCCGTTTTTACTCAGCTTTATTGTAAATCAAAAACAATAGGAATAACCTCTGGGGATGCCCATTTGATAATAAATTTGCAGAGGAGCAATTATGGGACCGCTATGGATTGATGTGGCAGGCTACGAACTGACTGCGGAAGATCGCGAAATTTTAGAGCACCCAACTGTCGGTGGCTTGATTCTGTTTGCCAGAAACTACCACGACTCCGAGCAGCTTATTGAACTCAATCGACAAATCCGTCAAGCGGCGAAAAAACCTATCGTTATTGGTGTCGATCAAGAGGGGGGCGAGTGCAGCGTTTCCGTGATGGGTTTACTCTGCTTCCGCCAGCGGCACGTTACGCCAAGCTTAAAGATGAAGCTTTGGCTCATCAAGCGGGCTGGTTGATGGCTGCAGAGCTGATTGCTCATGACATCGATTTAAGCTTTGCCCCTGTGCTTGACCAAGGAGAGCAAAGCAAAGCTATTGGTAATCGCGCCTTTGGTGATAACTTCCAGACTATCGTGCAATACACCACCGCTTTTATGGCGGGTATGAAGTCAGCAGGGATGGCGACAACCGGTAAGCACTTTCCTGGGCACGGTGGCGTAACCGCAGACTCGCACCTTGAAACACCCGTGGATAATCGAGACTCTATTTTTGAGGACGACATGCGCATCTTCCAGGCTCACATCAAGGCTGGCGTGCTTGATGCGATGATGCCAGCCCACGTAGTGTTCCCCCATTACGATGACAAACCTGCGAGCGGCTCAAACTACTGGTTAAAAGAGGTGCTTCGTAAACAGCTTGGCTTCAATGGCATTGTGTTTTCTGACGATCTTTCTATGGAGGGCGCAGCGATTATGGGCGGCCCCGCGGCACGCGCTCAGCAAGCACTCGATGCGGGCTGCGATACACTGTTAATGTGTAATAACCGCAACTCGACGATTGAGGTACTGGATAACCTGCCAATTACCAAAGTGAAGCAGGCAAGTCGCATGCTTAGAAAGAAAAACTTTGAGCTAGAAGAGCTTAAGAAAAGTGCTCAGTGGAAAGCGGCAAATAGTCAAGTTCTGTCGGCGCTGGAAGGCTAAAGGTAGAGACAAAAACAGCGAGCTTAGCTCGCTGTTTTTGTAGGTAAGTAAGAGTTTAGTGGAACCCTAGCGTCTCTTTAAGCGACTTCAAATACCGGCGGCTCACTGGTATTGGATGGTCGCTTTGGGTAATGATCTCCGCCAGCCCGTTCTCCAATAGCTTGATCTCTTTAATCGCCTTTACATTGACCAAAAACTGTCGATGACAGCGAATAAGCGACGTCTTATCTTCAATCACTTTCAGCGTTAATTGCGAGGTCGCTTTCTGGTTCGCTGTTTGTACGTGCACACCTGAAAGGTCACTATAAGCAAACTCTACATCTTTAGTGGCAATTATGACGATACGGTTGTGACCAGAACAGGGAATTTGGTCGAGTGCCTTTGGTGCGATGGGGTCAAAGTTTTCTGTTTGGGTTGTATCGCGTTTGTTTAGGCGCTTGACGGTTTTGGCTAAACGGCAAGGGTCGACGGGCTTAAGCAGATAATCGAACGCATTGTCCTCGAAAGCTTGGATTGCGTACTGGTCATACGCAGTGACAAATACGACATTCGGCATAGTATCTGGATCTAACATGCTCAAAAGCTCAATGCCAGTTATCTGCGGCATTTGAATATCGAGAAACACCACATCAGGTTTGTGCTGATTGATCTTCTTCAAACCTTCTATAGCGTTGCTGGCTTGATCGATGATCTCAATCTGCTCAAACTCAGATAAATGCTCAATAAGCTCCTCACGAGCATATAACTCATCATCAATTACTATTGCGGTTAACCGTGTCATGAAGCGATAGCCGTCCTTTTATCGTCTGAATTTACGGGCGCTGGAATAATAAAGCTCATCCGTGTGTATTGGTGGTTTTCTACTTCAATTTTTAGCGCTGAGTCACGTCCAAATTGATTGCGTAGGCGTTTATCTACTATCTGCATTCCTAAACCTTGATGACCAGGCTCAGGTGGCAGGTAGGTACCGGCGTTGTCTTCCACTGTGAGTCGGTAACCTTGTTCACAGCGTTCACTGAAAATTCGAATTGATCCACCTTCAAGAAGGTTAGAGATACCATGCTTAATGGCATTTTCAACTAATGGCTGCAAGGTAAAGCTAGGTACGGTTTGCTCGAGTAGTTTGGGGCTGATATCGATATCGACTTCTAAGCGGTCGGTAAATCGGGCTTTCTCTATGGTTAGGTAGGCATTGACGTGCGCGAGTTCTTCTTTAAGTGTCACCGTCTCGATGTTTTGTTTTAGGTTACTGCGGAAGAACTGTGACAAGTGCTGGATCAAACTGCGTGCTTTATCGGGGTCACGACGGGTAATCGCGCTAATGGTATTGAGAGCGTTAAACAGAAAGTGCGGATTGACCTGCGCATGCAGCAACTTGATTTCAGCTTGGTTAAGCAAGGTTTGCTTGTGGATGTAATCACCATGCAGGATCTGACTAGAGAGTAGCTGGGCAATCCCTTCGGCCATCGACATGTTAATGGTCGAGAACAGTTTCCGTTTCGGCTCGTACAGCTTTATGGTGCCAATCACTTCATCACCTGTACGTAGTGGAATGATCAGTGCTGAGCCGAGCTTACAGTCTTTGGAAATTGAGCACTGATAGGGGTTTTCCTTGCCGTCAAGGTAGATGATATCGTTGTTGTTCATCGAGTCGAGGGTGCTTTGCGATGAGATGGGACGGTTGAGTTTATGATGGTCTGCGCCAATACCAACAAACGCTAGAATCTTCTCTCGATCGGTAATGGCAACCGCGCGACGTTGGTTTCTTCATAGATAATACGTGCAATTTTACTGGCGTTGTCGGAGTTAAAACCGTGCACCAAAATCCCCACCGAGCGCTCCGCAATATTCAAAGCGCGACGTGAAAAGGTTGCCGAGTACTCTTCAAAGATGGTTTTGCGATCTTGCAGTATGCTCATAAACAGCGCAGCGCCCACCGAGTTGGCAATGATCATTGGTGCCGCGATATTGGAGACGAGTGCGTAAGCTTGATCGAACGGTTTGGCGACGATCAAGATAATCAGCATTTGTACCACTTCGGCGACAAAGGTCACATAGAACACCACTAATGGATTAAATAGTTGCTCTTTCTTGCCTTTATGAAGAAAGTAAAGGTGCATGATGCCACCAATGACCCCTTCAGCGGTGGTTGAGATAGCACAAGCGACATCTGTGAAGCCGCCCAACGTGTAGCGGTGCATCCCTCCAGTAAAGCCGACAGCAAAACCGACGACTGGTCCACCAAATAGTCCCCCCATGACCGCACCAATGGCTCGTGTATTGGCAATCGCATCGTCGATCTGCAGGCCAAAGTAAGTGCCAAGAATACAAAATGAAGAGAACAGCACGTAGATGCTGAATTTATGACTCAAGCGATTGGTCACGCTAAACAGCGGCAGGAACAGCGGCGTTTTGCTGAGCATATAAGCCAGCATCAGATACACGCACATCTGTTGCAGCAGAGAGATAATTAAGTCCATGGATACCACCTCAACCTCGATGGTTTTATTGTAACTCAAGTATGAGCAAAGAGGAGAGGCGGGTGTCGAAGCCTGATCACAGAGCGAAAGCTAACTAGAGATGAAGGTGTGTAAACTTTAATTTACGTTAGGTGTTTTTTTAAGTTTACGCTTGCATGTGTTTTTTATCTATGTATATTACCAATTAAAGCTTAGCCGAACACGGAAGTGATAAAAATTCTGTGTAAAAATAAATTTACAGGTGACGAGATGAAAAAGAGCGAACTCAGTAATATTAATATCAGTGACGAACAAGTACTGATCACGCCAGAACAGCTAAAACAAAAATTACCGCTTAGTGAAAAAGCGCGCAAGTTCATTCAAGACTCTCGTGAAACTATCGCCAACATCATCCATAAAAAAGACCACCGCTTATTGGTTGTGTGTGGCCCTTGTTCTATCCACGATGTGGATGCAGCAAAAGAATACGCTAAGCGTCTAAAAGCACTTTCAGAGCAGTTGAGTGATCAGCTTTACATCGTGATGCGAGTTTACTTTGAAAAGCCACGTACCACAGTGGGTTGGAAAGGTCTTATCAACGATCCTCAACTGGATGGTACGTTCGACATTGAGCATGGCCTGCATGTAGGTCGTGAGCTGCTGGTAGAACTGGCAGAAATGGACATCCCACTAGCGACAGAAGCGCTTGATCCAATCAGTCCACAATACCTAGCGGATACCTTCTCATGGGCAGCGATTGGTGCTCGTACCACAGAATCACAAACTCACCGCGAAATGGCGAGTGGTCTGTCTATGCCTATCGGCTTTAAAAACGGCACCGATGGCAGCCTAGCCACCGCAATTAATGCGATGCAAGCGGCGTCTTCAAGTCACCGCTTCATGGGTATTAACCGTGAAGGTCAGGTAGCACTATTGACGACCCAAGGTAACGCTAACGGTCACGTCATTTTGCGTGGCGGTAAACAAACCAACTACGATTCAGTGTCTGTGACGGAATGTGAGCAAGAGCTTGCCAAATCGAATTTAGATGCATCTCTAATGGTCGATTGTAGCCACGCGAACTCACGCAAAGACTACCGTCGTCAGCCTTTGGTTGCTGAAGATGTGATCCACCAAATCCGTGAAGGTAACAAGTCGATTATCGGTCTGATGATTGAAAGTCATCTCAACGAAGGTAACCAGAGCAGCGATATTCCTCTGAGCGAAATGCAATACGGCGTGTCTATCACCGATGCGTGTATCAATTGGGCTTCAACTGAGGCACTATTACGTCATGCTCATACTGAGCTGGTCCCATTCTTGGAAAATCGTATTAAGGAATAATGACATCCATGGCTGCTGAACTGAACGCATTGCGTGACCAAATCGATGACGTTGATAAGCAGATGCTTGAGCTTTTGGCAAAGCGTCTATCTCTTGTGGAGCAAGTTGGTGAAGTAAAGAGCCGACATGGCTTACCCATCTATGCCCCGGATAGAGAAGCAGCCATGCTGGCCTCTCGCCGCGAAGAAGCGGAGAAAAAGGGTGTGCCTCCTCAACTGATTGAGGACATCTTACGCCGCACCATGCGAGAGTCTTATGCTAGTGAAAAGGACTCGGGCTTTAAGTGTCTTAACCCGGAATTACGCTCGGTTGTGATTGTAGGTGGTAAAGGGCAGTTGGGTGGCTTGTTTGGTCGTATGTTTACCTTATCTGGTTATCAAGTCAAAGTTCTTGGTAGCCAAGACTGGGATCGCGCCGACGAGATCTTAGACAACGCTGGTCTTGTGGTTGTGACGGTGCCTATTCACCTAACAGAAGGGGTGATTGAGAAGCTTGGCAATCTGCCAGATGACTGCATTTTGTGTGATTTAACCTCTGTTAAATCTAAGCCACTCAATGCCATGCTTAACGTTCACCAAGGTCCTGTTGTCGGCCTGCACCCAATGTTTGGTCCTGACGTTCCAAGTCTTGCTAAGCAGGTTATTGTTTACTGTGATGGTAGACAACAAGCCGAATACCAATGGCTACTTGAACAGTTCAAGATTTGGGGCGCAAGTCTGTGTCAGATCTCTGCTGAGCAGCACGACAAAGGCATGACGCTTATTCAGGCGCTGCGTCACTTCACCTCGTTTGCCTACGGTCGCCACCTGAGTCAGCAAAACCCAGACCTTGATACGCTAGTTAAATTGAGTTCACCTATCTACCGTCTCGAGCTTGCAATGGTTGGCAGACTGTTTGCTCAAGACCCGGCGCTGTACGGTGATATTATTATGTCGTCGGATGAAAACATTGAGATGATCAAGTGTTTCCACAAACAGTTTGGCGAAGCGCTAGCGCTACTCGACAGCAAGGACAAAGCCAAGTTTGTCACTGAGTTTAATGAGGTCAGCGCTTGGTTTGGTGATTACTCACAACAGTTTATGTCTGAGAGTCAGAATCTGCTTAAACAGGCGAATGATGCGATTCATCGTGGTTAGTTGACGAAATACGTCGAGTAGCAATGAGATAAAAAACGCAGCGAGTTAGCTGCGTTTTTTTAGTTGGTTTGTTCGGTGTTTATCGCGTCGACTTCTTCATTACCTGCAGTCTTAATCGACGAATCCACATAAGGCGCATTGGTCAGATTAATCTGAAGCTTAACCACACTACTGACCAGCTCAATTAATGGTGCCCACTGGACTTTCTTCTCTTTTTCAAAGACATAATCGAAGTTTTCTGGACTCCAATCGATAAAGTACTGAGGGTTTAAAGTACGGCCCAAGAAGCGGATTTCATAGTGAAGGTGCGGGCCTGTTGAGGTCCCACTATTACCGCAGGTGGCAAGCACATCCCCTTTACTCACAAACTGGCCACTCTTTGCTTTGAACTTGTGTAGGTGAGCGTAAGAGCTCATAAAGCCAAAGGCGTGACGTACGGTGAGATAGTTACCATAGCCTTGGCGGCTAGGCCTTACTGTTTCAACGACGCCGTCTGCGGGCGCTAAGATCTGTTCACCAGTTTTACAGGTTAGGTCGATACCACTATGTACATGACGCTTGCCGGTAATCGGGTGCGTACGTCGACCATAAGAAGAAGAGATGCGCTGATAAGTCATCGGACTATCGTTGGGAATGAGTCTGAGCATGGTCGCGCGCACGGCTGAATCAATCGCTGCGGCGTCGATACGCTCTTCTAATGGCATCTCACTGTCGTACTGCTCTTCATCGACAAGACCAAGTACGGCTTCCACGTCGTTAACGCGTTTACCCAGCAGTTGCAATGAATCACGTTTCTCTTCGAGTTCTTGAGAGAGCGCGTGCATTTCATTGACTTGCTCTTCCAGCTTCGCCTCGAGCACCGCTTTTTCTTGATTAAGATTCGCCAATGAGCCTTCTGTCGAGGTCAGTTCAAGTTGAGATTGTTGATACGAATAGCCCACTAAGCCCAAGCCAACAGGAAAAGCCGCAGCAAGTAAGATCGCTGTATAGGTGCGCTTTTTCCCTAGGCGCAGCGTTCTCTTCTTTCCTTGTTGTGTCGGGATAACAACCCGGATCTTATTAGGCATAGTAACAGTTCGTAAAAGACAGTGTGTCTATAAAGTAAGGTGAATTTTCAGTAAATTTCGCTAATTTGTGGTACAAAATCACAAAAAAAGAGGGCGCCATTATCGGCGCCCTCTGGGAAAAAACAAGTTTATCTCAAATATGTATGATTATTTTGAGATACGCTTGTACTTGATGCGGTGTGGTTCAGCGGCTTCAGGACCCAGTGTCTTCTTCAACCATTCCATGTACTCAGTGTAGTTACCTTCGTAGAAGTTAACCTGACCTTCGTCACGGTAGTCGATGATGTGCGTTGCGATACGGTCTAGGAACCAACGGTCGTGCGAGATAACCATGGCACAGCCAGGGAATTCTAGAAGTGCTTCCTCTAGTGCACGTAGTGTTTCAACGTCAAGGTCGTTGGTTGGCTCATCGAGTAGCAGCATGTTACCGCCAGCTTTAAGAAGCTTAGCAAGGTGAACACGGTTACGCTCACCACCAGATAGCTCACCGATGATCTTCTGTTGGTCGCTGCCTTTGAAGTTAAAGCGCGAGCAGTAAGCACGAGCTGGGATCTCAAAGTTGTTGATCTTGATGATGTCAGCGCCTTCAGAGATCTCTTGGAATACCGTGTTACTGTCGTTCATTGAATCACGGAACTGCTCAACAGACGCAAGCTTAACAGTTTCACCTAGGTCGATCGTGCCTGAATCTGGCTGCTCAGTGCCGCTTAGCATCTTGAATAGCGTTGATTTACCTGCACCGTTGGCACCGATAATACCTACGATAGCGCCCTTAGGAATGCTGAATGATAGGTCATCGATAAGAACACGGCCGTCGAAAGACTTCGTTAGGTTGTTCACTTCAAGAACTTTGTCACCTAGACGCTCACCTGGCGGGATGAACAGCTCGTTAGTCTCGTTACGCTTCTGGTGATCGCCGCTTTGTAGCTCTTCAAAGCGTGCCATACGCGCTTTAGACTTCGCTTGACGACCTTTAGGGTTTTGACGAACCCATTCAAGTTCTTTCTCAATGGTCTTTTGACGAGCTTTTTCTTGAGACGCTTCTTGTTGCAGACGCGCATCTTTTTGCTCAAGCCAAGAGGTGTAGTTACCTTCCCATGGAATACCTTCACCACGGTCAAGTTCTAGGATCCAACCTGCTGCGTTATCTAGGAAGTAACGGTCGTGGGTAATCACCACAACGGTGCCAGTGTAATCAACAAGGAAGCGCTCTAGCCAAGCTACAGATTCAGCATCCAAGTGGTTGGTTGGTTCGTCAAGAAGCAGCATGTCTGGCTTCTCTAGAAGTAGGCGACAGATAGCAACACGGCGACGCTCACCACCAGATAGGTGTTGGATCTTCGCATCCCATTCCGGGAGACGAAGTGCATCTGCAGCGCGCTCTAGAGCGTTTTCTAGGTTATGACCTTCTTTCGCTTGAATTAGCGCTTCTAGTTCACCTTGTTCTTTTGCTAGCGCATCAAAGTCGGCATCTGGCTCTGCGTAAGCTGCGTAAACTTCGTCAAGACGCTTCATCGCGCCTGCAACGTCAGCAACGGCTTCTTCAACGATTTCGCGAACCGTTTTTGATTCGTCTAGTACTGGCTCCTGAGGTAGGTAACCTACGTTCAGGCCTGGTTGTGGGCGTGCTTCACCATCGATGTCAGTATCAATACCTGCCATGATGCGTAGAAGCGTTGATTTACCCGCGCCGTTAAGGCAAGTACACCGATTTTCGCGCCAGGGAAGAAGCTTAGAGAAATGTCCTTGAGGATCTGTCGCTTTGGTGGCACCACTTTGCTCACGCGCGACATAGTATAGACGTATTCAGCCATTGCCGATCGTTCCTAATTTTGAAGTCAATAAAGTTCCTATTTTACACCACCGAGCGGAATCCTTTCAATTTTACTTCGGAGATTCCTTCGGATAATGCGAACATCAATTAGACTACTTCTCCCCCTCATTGCGTAACAAACAGTCAGAAACAAATTCTTAATGACAAAGCCATTGGAAAGTTGACCTATTTGGTCTTAAATTGAAGTTTGACCATGCATTCAACACCGGCTGACACAGCGGTACAGAAAACAATAACAATACTTCTCTTGGTCAACTGTTACAGCATCGAAGGAACGGTTACATGAATTCTAAACAACGATACCGGAAGCCGCTCGTCAGCATTGCTTGCGGAGCTATCGTGACTCTGGCTTTACCGGCGCTAATGAGTAGCGCGATTGCCTCTGAAACTAATGCATCAGCCTCTGAGAGTAAGCTCGAGCGTCAGCGTGCGGCTTACGACATGGCGCAAGAGCTGATTGATAGTAGAAACGTCAACGGTTACAACAAAATCCGACCGCAAATCGCGGATTATCCTTTAACACCTTATGTCGATTATCGCGTATTTTCGCTGCAGTTAGCTGACAAATCTGTTTCGCAAGTGAATCGTTTCATCGAGAAACATCAGGCCTTTCCTTTTTCATCACGCATTCGAGCCCCTTTTGTAGACCAGCTCGCCAGACAAAAGCGTTGGGACGATCTGCTCTCGTTTCAAACCAGCTACCCAAGCGGTGAACGTTACCAATGTCACTACCATTATGCACAGTTAAAAACAGGCGACACGGATTCGGCCTATGAGGGCGCCAAAACGTTGTGGAAAAGTGGTGACAGTGTAGATAGTGCTTGTGATCCTCTGTTTGATTCGTGGAACAAGGCGGGGCTGCGCAGCGATGAACTGGTTATAGAGAGAATGACGCTGGCCTTTCAGCGTCGTAATGGCTCTTTAATTAACTATCTGAATAAACAGCTCAAAACGCTGAAAGGTAAACAGCAAGGTAAGCAGATCCAAAGTTTGTTTAAGTCACCCAAAACAGTGACCAAGTTTGCTACAAGCAGCTTTCCTGAACCCAATCGTTCCACTCTCACCGAGCTTGCTTTGCAAAAGCTCGCCCGCAGCGACAAAGATCTGGCTCGCATAGCGTTAGCTTCGCTTAATAAAAACAGTCAATTGACTCCAGAGCTCAAGCAGTCGATGAATGAGTACGTGGCAATGCGGTTTATTACTACCGACTCAGATAGCGAAGCCAAATGGCGCGACAGTATCTTGGTGAAATCCAGCAGCGATTCGTATTTAGAACGCCGCGCTCGACTAGCGGTGCAACAGGCCGATTGGAAGGGGCTAGAGCAATGGATTGGTAAGCTCAGTGATAAAACCAAGCAGAGCAGTCGCTGGCAGTATTGGCTTGCGAGAGCGGAGATCAGTCGTGGCGATAAAGCGCAGGGTGAAAAACGTTTGGAATCGATTGTCGGGCAGCGTAACTTCTATAGTGCAGCGGCGGCAGTTCAGCTCAAACATTCGATTGTTTATCCTATTTCCACCACCACGCTTGATAATGCCGCGATAGCGCCACACCAAACGAGCTTGATTCGTATAGAAGAGTTGATAGCGCGCGATAAAATTGCTGCAGCAAAATCTGAATGGCGCTTTTTGCTGTCCAGAGTATCCAGATCAGATAAAGAGATGTTGGCAGCGTATGCGGGCAAAAAGCGTTGGCATCATCTTACGGTGGTCGCAACCATTTCAGCCAAAATGTGGGACAACATGAGTCTTCGCTTTCCACAGGCACATGCATGGTGGTTTAACTTCTATGGCGACAAGCTTGGCTTAGATAAGGATCTTCTCATGTCTTTGGCAAGGCAGGAGAGTGCCATGGATGTGGAAGCTCGTTCACCTGTTGGCGCAAGAGGGGTAATGCAAATTATGCCCGCCACAGCTAAGTACACCGCTAAGAAGCATAAGATTAGCTATAAGCGTACCAGCGAACTATATCAAGTTGGCAAAAATATCGAGATAGGCTCACACTACTTGAATGAACTACTTGGAAATTACGACGATAACCGTATTTTTGCCTTGGCAGCTTACAACGCTGGACCCAATCGCGTTAAGCGCTGGCGTGAAGCATCGGGTGGCAACTTAGATGCCATCGCGTTTATCGAAGCGATACCGTTTAAAGAAACTCGTGGCTATATTCAGAACATTCTGATGTTTCAAGTGTATTACCGTGATCTGATGGGTGTTCAGGGAAGTTTCCTAACCGATGCTGAGGCGAAAAGGCGTTACTGACACCCTAGGCTAGGCATTGGCGCGAGCTTGGGGTTAGAATGGAGTATTGCAAGTATCTAATGGAATGATTCATGGAACCTCAATACCAAGACTGGCAACAAGTTCTCGACCTGATCCAACGCTCACAAAGTACAGAGCAGCAAGCGCAGTTAATGACTCTGCTACTGACGCCTGACGAACGTGAAGCGGTAACGGCTCGCGTTAATATTTTGTGTGAGCTGCTAAAAGGTGACTTATCTCAGCGTCAAATTAGCCAGATGTTGGGGTGGGTGTTGCCACAATTACTCGCGGCAGTGCGGAAGTGAAACGTCTTGAGGACGCCGACAAGAACGCGCTTAGCGACTTATTACTTAAATAGCGAGACCTTTGCGTCTCGCTCATTTTATTCGCGTTAAGCGATAGAAAGCAGGCGACTAGAAATGCTCAGGATTAACGAAAGGAATTAAAGCCAGTATTAACGCTTGATGATACACCGAGCTGCGAGTGAGCTGGTGCTGGGTGAGCAGCGCAATGGCTCCGCCTTTTTGTTTGATGTTGTCGGTGCCAAACGTTTTGTCCATCACATCCCCAAGCTCAACGGTGGGTGATAACTGCTCGACGACAGCGGGTGGTAGCATCAAGCTGGCGCTTCGCGATTCACCTATCAACCTTGTGATTCAATCACCATCCACGCGAATGTACAGCCTCCATCAAGTCCCGCTTCAATCCCCACGTAATAATCGCCATCTTGCTGTGCTCGCTTTGCGTTATTCACTCGATTGGCTGCGCCGCGATGTGTCTCTTCGTTGTCCATCGGTTGATCGGCTACGCCACTTGGAACACTGACGCCTCAAACTCGAAACTTTGGTTTGGAAACGCCGACTCAAAGGCGCTTTTCACAGCATTAATTTTGGCGGGGTTCAGCGAGGCGATGACAACCTTTTTCATGACAGATATATCCATGTAGAGAACGTAACAACCTAATTCTAACGTAAATCTTCCCTCGCCATGTCATTAAATTTTTCAATGTTCGTATGCTGCTATTGAACTCATTCGAAGTTCAGCGAGAAACGAAAATAATTTTTATAACGTGGTGTTCTGTTTTCTAAGTCAGAAACATCGACAAGAGACAATGGATATGAAATTAAAACAAGTAGTGGTGGCTTTAGGAATTATGACGCTGGCAGGTTGTCAGGCGACGCAGCGCCAAAATGCTACAACCGGTGAATATGAAACGAACTCTGCAACCAAAGGTGCCTTGATTGGTGCCATTGCAGGCACTGCTGTGGGTATCGCTTCCGGTGGTGATAGCAAAGGCATTTTGTTAGGTGCGGCCAGTGGTGCGGCTATTGGTGGCGGCGCGGGTTACTATTTCGATCAGCAGGAAAAAGCCCTTCGCCAAGAGCTATTAAATTCTGGTGTGCAAGTTGAACGTACGGGTGACAACCAGCTCGTACTTCGCCTTGAAAACGGTATTGGCTTTGCTAGCAACTCACACGCGTTAGATCGCAACATTCATAAAACGCTGCAAGGCGTGGCGCGTATTTTGGTGGAATACCCAGACACTAGCCTAGTGATTGATGGCTACACCGATAGCACGGGTAGCGCGAGTTACAACCAAGAGCTCTCAGAGAAGCGCGCAGAGCAAGTCCGTGCTTTCCTCGTTAGCCAAAATGTTGCCCCAGGCCGTGCGGTAGCGCGAGGAATGGGTGAGCGCTTTCCAATCTGCAGCAATGCGACGACGGAAGGCCGTCAATGCAATCGACGTGTAGAGATCAAAATCTTGCCTCTTACATAAGCAGTGCTCTCTAAATGACTAAAACAATCCCTAGGTCATGCCTAGGGATTGTTTGTATTAGTCTTTCTTATCAGTCAGGTCTGGAATGACCGGTTTGACATTGTCGATAGGGTAGCAGCCAAGTACTTTTAAGTGCTTAGTGATCTTCACTAACTCGTCCATCGCGCACTTCATTTCTTCTGAGTCTTTATGACCTTCCACATCGACATAAAACATCTCTTCCCATGGGTTACCATGATAGGACGTGACTCCAGCTTGGTCATGTTGATGCCATAGCGCTGCAGTACCAATAGGGTTTCAACCAATGAACCCGCTTCTTGTGACGTTGCCATAATGAAGGTGGTTTTCGCTGGAATTTGCGCAGACACTTCGACTGGCTTTCTCGCTACAATAATAAAGCGCGTATGGTTTTCGGTTTGGTTGGCAATGTTGCCTTGAATAGACTGCAGCCCATAAAGCTTACCGCTAGCGGCATGACCAATCGCTGCCACGTCATCGCGGTTTAGCTGTTGCACCTTTTGCATCGCATCGGCTGTGCTCGCACACGACTCTAATGTCACGCCTTTTAAACGGCTCAAAAACTCACTGCATTGCTGATGTGGCTGTGGGTGTGAATAGAGCGTTTTGATGTCTTCAAGACGAAGCTCTTTAGTGGCCACGAGACAATGTTCAATCGGTTGGGTGATCTCGCCCACGATGTGCAGTGTCGTGTGCTGCAGCAAATCGAACACTTCGTTGATAGAACCTGAACTCGTGTTCTCAATGGGAAGCACACCGTAATCTGCATGACCGGATTCAACGGTTTTGATGACTTCTTTAAACTGATCGCAGTTAAGCTCTACCAGTTCGGTGTTCTTACGCGAGAAGTAATCACGACTCGCCAAGTGCGAGTATGAGCCTTTCGCACCTAAGAATGCGACGCGTGCGACTGGCTTTCTGCTCTGGTCTGGGTTGGCGAGATTTTGCAGGTAGACTTGTTGAAGCAACACTGAGTCTTCAATGATAGTGTGAAAAATCTTGGTGATGTATGGCGCATCAAGCTCGTATTTATCTTTACCATTGTTAATCAGCTTAACGAGTAGCTGCTGCTCACGAGCGGCATCACGAACTGGTTTAGAAGTCTGTACCTTACTTTTAGCTACTTCAATGCTGAGCTTACGGCGCTCGGATAGCAGTTGCAGCAGGTTGTCATCTAACTCGTTGAGTCGCAGGCGAATATCGTCAAGAGAATACTTAGTGTCGGTCATCAAATAATCCTTATAAAAAAGCCTCCCGTTTGGGAGGCTTTCCGTTCGTTTTTGACTTTTCTTTCGAAAACGAAGAAGCCTCCAAGCCTAGTGGAGAAAAAAGAAGTCAAAAAAGAACAGAATAATTGGGCGCATAAATCGTTGTTTATCATTTTGTATTGGCTAAGCCCCACAATAAGCAAGGGAGCATGGAGCGTCAAGCAAAAAAATAGCGCCCGTAGGCGCTATATAATGATGACTAAATTGAATTGCTATTTGCTAAGACGACCGAATTATTCGACTTCTTCTACTTCAGCTAGCTCTGGCTTCTCTGTGCGGCGAGCTTCTGGTTTATGTCTTAGTTTGTTTAGCTGACGTTCTAGCTTCTGTTCAACCTCGTTAACGGCAGCGTATAAATCTTCATGAGTAGCGGAAGCGACAAGTTTGCCTTTGGGTACCGTAATGGCCGCTTCGAATTTCATCTGTTTGTTTGGCTCTTCGTTGAAAGCAGTTTGGCAGCTGATGATGTCCACTTGCCACTTTTCTAACTTCTTAAATTTGCTTTCGATATGCTCACGGATTGCAGAGGTGATCTCAATGTTTTTACCAGTGATGTTTACTCTCATATGTTTTTTCCTCTATTGCATCCCTCATGGGTTAACTCCAGATTACTCATTCAGACCGAAAAGAATGTGATCTCGATCACTCTTATGCGAGGGTTTTTGCCGTCCAAATCTAAATGTGATCTATCGCAAAACTTTGTATCGTTAACAGTAAAAAAGCCTTTTCTTTCCTCCAAAAGTCATTAATTTGAATAGAGTAGCGTTCTGAAAATTCCCCATTTTTGGCGACTTAGTACGACCTAAGAAAAGTCACTGTCTATTAAATGCACACTAATAAAATGTGATCTCCATCACTTCGTGGTTTCCTCTTTGCTTCCCCCTAAGATTCTGTAAAACTCAATGTCTTGGTTTTTGGCTTGTTGCTCTTCACGAATTTCTTGTAACGACTCTAACTGTTTGTAAATCACATAGTATCGGTTGATGTTGGCGACGTAGGTAACTGGCTCGGAGCTGATGTTTCGGCGCGCCATAAGCTCAACATGACCGAACCATTTGTTGGGGTCATAGCCGTGTTTTTCGGCCAAGCGTCTCATGCGTGATATGTTCCCAGGCCCAGCGTTATAAGCCGCCAACGACAGATAGACTTTGTCATCTTCGCTAATGGCATCATCACTAAAATAGCGATCACGGATAAAGCGTAAATATTTCACTCCGGCATGCACGTTGTTATCTATGTTATTGATGTTTTTTATGTTGACGTTCTGATCTCGTGCGGTACTTGGTAGCACTTGCATGATGCCCACCGCGCCTTTTGGGGAAACCTTGTTTTGATTGAGGCGTGATTCCTGAAATGCTTGTGCTGCAATCATGAGAAAATCGAAGTCGTATTGGTCGGCGTACTTTTTAAATAGTGACACCAGCTTCTCTAGTTGATCAATATTTTTAGGGTCAAGCGCTTTGGCAAACCAAGAAGTATTCTCTAAATATTTGTTATAGATAACATTACCAAGTAGCGTCCCTTCTTTCGCTGTTTTGATGTAAGCATTGACTTGTTCTGCAAGTTTCGGGCTACCTTTGCGCATCGCCCAAGCTATCTTTCCGCCACTGCGAAGTGGAATGCCACTGTGAATGTTCAAATCGTCAAAGGTTTTGTTCCAGAAGTAGGCTTTGTGGCTATCAAGAACCGTGGCGCTTACTAACCCTTGTTTGACCATCTCTACCAGTTCGTAATCTTGCAATGTTTCTTCTAGGTACTGAACTAATACAGGTGGACGTCCCTCTTCGGTGAGTGCTTTGTTGAGTTCTTGTAGGCTTTCAAAGTAGCTTGAACTGGCACGCACCCAGACTTCTTTGCCACTTAAGTCTTCGGTGTTCAAGAGAGTAGGGTAGTCGTCGCTGGTGATAATGAGCTCATCGATATTGTCAAGGATGGGGCGACTGAACTCAATGACGGCTTCACGAGCAGGGGTTACGGTAAGGTTAGCAACAATGAGGTCGCCGTAACCATTGACCAACGCAGGGATAAGATCGTCGCGCGGTACGGGGATGACTTGTACTTTGAGTTTGGGGAATCTTTTCTTTAGGTAATTTTCAAAGTGATAGAGTTGCTCGGCACCGATGCCTCTCGGTTGCCCTTTCTCTATGTAGTAAAAACCGAGATCGGCAGAGACTAATACGCGTAGTACTCGTTTTTTGGTGAGCGTATCTAAGTCCCCTGTGTACGGGGCGTTGCTCAATGGACTAAGCTCAAGTGCTCGCAGTGGTAGCGAGAAGACAACGAAAACAACAACCAGTAATAGTGCTTTCACTTCTATTCCTTTTTCACTACATACCTAATGATAACTATATAAATGAAAACGGATTTTCGCCAATTTAGACACAAAAAAAGCGCTGATAACACAGCGCTTTTGTAACGTATCTTACCGCTTATAACGGATTGAGCTCCATGAGTTTTTCAGTGCGCTCGACTTGTTCTTTCATGCCTAGCTCTTCATAGGCTTGTTTCTGAATGCTGAGTGACTTACGCGCAGCTTCAGTATCTGGATAGGTCTTTTGAAGCTCTTGTGTGCGATTAATCGCAGCGATCCAAGCTTCACGTCGCAGGTAAAAGTCTGCCGTTGCTAAATCGTAATTGGCGAGACGATTCTTCAGTGCACCATGCGTTTTGCAGCATCTTCGGCGTAGGCACTGTTCGGATAGCGTTTAAGCAAGCGGTCGAAATCTGCGAACGCTGCTTTTACTGGTTCAGGGTCACGGTCAGAGCGGTCGATACGAAAGATATCGTGCATAAAGTTACGATCTTGCGCCATATGGCTTAAGCCGCGCATATACAGAACCCAATCCGAACGCTCATGCGTAGGGTTTAAACGAGAAAAACGTTCGATGGTCGCAAGAGCTAGTGGCAGGTCATCGTTCTTATAGTAGGCATAGATGAGATCAAGTTGTACTTGCTCAGTGTAAGCACCAAATGGGTAACGAGAGTCTAGCGCTTCAAGGCGCTCAATGGCTGACGTCCAGTTACCACCTTGCAGTGACTCTTGAGCCTCTGAATACAACTGAGACGGCGGGACATCTGGGACGGTGACTTCTTTGTCAGCACAACCAAACAACAAAGCTATAGAAAGCAAGCCTGTTAGTTTAAGTAGTTTCATACGAGAACGAGTTTCCTTGACGTAAATATTTTTCCGCTTCCATTACTTTTCTTGCCAGTAACAGATACAATGATGGGCTATATTATCCACACTCGTGGTATTAGTCCCAAGGTTTTTTAAAAAGTTCGATATGGCTCAGCAGATTGAATTAACAAATACAGTAAAAGACAGCCAGTTAGGTCAACGTTTAGACCAAGCTGTAGCTGAACTCTTCGCAGATTTTTCTCGCTCACGCCTGAAAGAATGGCTACTTGACGGAAAAATTGCGGTTAACGGTGAAGTGGTTACCAAGCCTCGCACTAAGGTGATGGGCGGTGAACTGATTACCGTTCAAGCTGAACTAGAAGATGAAGAACGCTTCGAAGCGCAAGATATTCCTCTAAACATCGTTTACGAGGATGATGACATCATTGTTATCAATAAGCCAAGAGATTTCGTTGTCCATCCTGGAGCAGGGACACCAGATGGCACGGTTCTGAATGCGCTTTTGCATCACTACCCAGCTATCGCGGAAGTGCCACGTGCAGGTATCGTTCACCGTCTCGATAAGGACACCACAGGTTTGATGGTGGTGGCGAAGACGGTTCCATCGCAAACGCGTTTGGTTCGAGCTCTGCAAAAACGTAACATTACTCGTGAGTACGAAGCGATTGCGATCGGCAAAATGACCGCGGGTGGTATGGTGGACAAGCCAATTGGTCGCCATTCTACCAAACGTACGCTGATGGCGGTGAATGAACTCGGTAAGCCGGCGGTGACTCACTACCGTGTTGCGGAGCATTTCCGTGAGCATACTCGTATCAGGCTGCGTCTAGAAACGGGTCGTACTCACCAGATCCGTGTACACATGTCTTACCTACAGCACCCACTTCTCGGTGATACCGCTTACGGTGGTCGTGCACGTATCCCGCGCGGTGCGAGTGAAGAGCTAACGGATATGATCCGTAGTTTCGACCGTCAAGCACTGCACGCGGTAATGCTGAAGTTTGCTCACCCAGTGACTGGCGAAGAAATGGAGTTCCACGCACCAGTGCCTGACGATATGGTGGCAATGGCTGAAGCGCTGCGTGAAGACACGAAGCTGAATAAAGAAGAAGACTATTAATGTCGACTCTTAAGCCAAATTGGCACACAGCTCTGAATGTTAGTGCTGTGACGTCAACTCGAGAAGGCGGCGTATCGAAAGCGCCGTTTTCTGGGCTGAACCTAGGAATGCATGTTGGTGATGACCCAGCAGATGTTGAAGCGAATAGAGCTCAACTAGCTGTGTTAGCGAACATGCCATCCGCGCCAGTTTGGCTTAATCAAACCCACTCTACTGTCGTTGCCAATGTTTCGACTCCCACAGATGTCGTTATCGATGCCGATGCGAGTTTTACGACTCAGCCAAATGTTGTACTTAGTGCGATGACCGCAGACTGTTTGCCTATTCTGCTAGCGGCTAAAGACGGCACGGCCGTCTCTGCAGTTCATGCCGGCTGGCGTGGCCTTGCTGATGGCATTGTTGAAAATGCAGTGTCTCTATTCGAGCCTGATCTGCAAGCTTGGATTGGTCCTGCCATTGGCTTTGATAGTTTTGAGATCGGTGAAGATGTTCGTGAGGCATTTTGTGCAAATCACCCTGAATACGCTATCGCATTCAAATCACATCCGACATCGGGCAAGTGGCTCGCGGACTTAGCATCGATTGCCGAAATGAAGCTTAAGTCGCTTGGAGTAAATTCAGTCACTCAGAGCGGGCTATGTACTTTCGAGGATCCTACTCGTTTTTATTCTTATCGACGTGATGGGCAAACTGGCCGCATGGCGAGCTTTATTTGGATCAACGCCTGATTTTCCATCTCCTCTCTTGAAATCCTCACTATGAGTAACCATCTTATTTGCATATCAAGCCGTATGTAATTTAAGGGGGTTGCTGTGCGCTTAGATCGATTTACTAGCAAATTCCAAGTCGCTATTTCTGATGCTCAGTCTCTAGCTCTAGGGCGAGACCATCAATATATTGAACCTGTCCATCTCATGGTTGCTTTGCTCAATCAAGAGGGAAGTTCTATTCGTCCACTGCTGACAATGTTAAACGTCGATGTGGTTCATTTGCGTTCAAAACTGGCCGAGCTTTTGGATAAGTTACCGAAAGTGACGGGCGTCGGTGGTGACGTTCAGCTATCTAGTTCAATGGGGCAACTATTTAACTTATGCGATAAGGTGGCTCAAAAACGTCAAGATGCGTATATCTCCTCTGAGATTTTCTTGCTTGCGGCTATCGAAGACAAGGGCGCGTTAGGTCAACTACTTAAAGAGCAAGGCCTTACAGAAGCGAAGATCAACCAAGCCATTGAGCAGATCCGTGGCGGTCAAAAGGTTGATGATCCAAACGCAGAAGAAAAACGCCAAGCGCTAGAAAAGTTCACGATTGATCTGACCGAACGAGCAGAGCAGGGCAAACTTGACCCTGTGATTGGTCGCGACGATGAGATCCGTCGAACGATTCAAGTACTGCAGCGCCGTACCAAAAATAACCCGGTTATTATTGGCGAGCCTGGTGTGGGTAAAACCGCCATTGTTGAAGGGTTAGCTCAGCGCATTATCAATAATGAAGTGCCGGAAGGCTTACGTGGCCGCCGAGTTCTATCCCTTGATATGGGCTCTTTGGTCGCTGGCGCCAAATATCGTGGTGAATTTGAAGAACGTTTGAAATCGGTACTTAATGAGCTTGCTAAAGAAGAAGGCAACATCATTCTATTTATCGATGAACTGCACACCATGGTTGGGGCCGGTAAAGGTGAAGGCTCAATGGATGCCGGCAATATGCTCAAACCGGCACTTGCTCGAGGTGAACTGCATTGTGTTGGCGCGACGACTCTAGACGAATATCGTCAATATATAGAGAAAGATGCCGCGCTAGAAAGACGATTCCAAAAAGTGCTGGTGGATGAACCAAGTGTTGAAGACACGGTGGCGATTCTTCGTGGATTGAAAGAACGCTACGAATTGCATCATCATGTGGAGATCACGGATCCCGCGATTGTTGCGGCAGCCAGTCTTTCCCATCGTTATGTAACCGATAGACAGTTACCTGATAAGGCGATTGACCTTATTGACGAAGCTGCGTCTAGCATTCGTCTGCAAATTGATTCCAAGCCAGAGTCATTAGATAAGCTCGAGCGTAAAATCATCCAGCTTAAAATAGAGCAGCAAGCTCTGAAAAACGAGTCGGATGATGCAAGTAGTAAGCGCCTCTCTGCATTGAATGAAGAACTGCACACTAAAGAGCGTGACTATGCTGAGCTTGAAGAAGTATGGAATGCAGAAAAAGCGGCGTTATCGGGCACGCAACATATTAAAGCTGAGCTGGAACAAGCAAGATTAGATATGGATGTGGCAAGACGTGCAGGTGATCTAAACCGTATGTCCGAGCTTCAATACGGGCGTATCCCAGAACTTGAGAAACAGCTAGATCTAGCGACACAAGCTGAGATGCAAGAGATGAGCCTGCTTCGCAATAAAGTAACAGACGCTGAAATTGCAGAAGTGTTGTCGAAGCAAACCGGTATTCCAGTCTCTAAGATGCTAGAAGCAGAAAAAGACAAACTGCTTCGTATGGAAGAGGTTCTGCATAAACGCGTCATTGGTCAGGCGGAAGCAGTGGAAGTGGTTTCCGATGCGATCCGTCGTAGTCGTGCAGGCCTTGCCGATCCGAATAAGCCTATTGGTTCGTTCTTATTCTTAGGCCCAACCGGTGTGGGTAAAACCGAGCTGTGCAAAACGCTCGCCAACTTCATGTTCGACAGTGAAGATGCCATGGTGCGTATCGACATGTCTGAGTTCATGGAGAAGCATTCGGTGGCGCGCTTAGTCGGTGCTCCTCCTGGTTATGTTGGCTATGAAGAAGGTGGCTATTTAACAGAAGCGGTTAGACGTAAGCCATATTCGGTGATCTTACTTGATGAAGTAGAAAAAGCGCATCCA
This sequence comes from Vibrio variabilis, assembly GCF_003263785.1. Lineage (GTDB taxonomy): Bacteria > Pseudomonadota > Gammaproteobacteria > Enterobacterales > Vibrionaceae > Vibrio > Vibrio variabilis. The sequence continues at coordinate 970 of NZ_JYJK01000128.1, read as the reverse complement.
GATGTGTTTAATATTCTTCTACAAGTATTAGATGATGGTCGCCTTACTGATGGACAAGGTCGCACGGTGGATTTCAGAAACACGGTCGTCATCATGACCTCTAATTTGGGCTCATCTAGAATTCAAGAGAATTTCCAAGTTCTCGATTATGAGGGTATTAAGCGAGAAGTGATGGATGTAGTGACGTCTCACTTTAGACCTGAGTTCTTAAACCGTGTCGATGAGAGTGTGGTATTCCACCCACTAGGTCAGCAACACATTAAGTCGATTGCTAACATTCAGCTTGAGCGTTTAGGCAAACGAATGGAAGACAGTGGATATTCGTTGGTCGTGGCAGATGCGGCTCTCGATTACATTGCTAAAGTGGGTTATGACCCGGTATATGGAGCAAGACCTCTAAAACGAGCGATTCAGCAAAGTATAGAGAATCCACTCGCGAAAGAAATACTCGCTGGCAAGGTGGATCCAAGCAAACCCGTCAAACTTATCGTCAATAACGATAAAATTGCAGTAGGACAGTAGCTAAATACTAGCGAACAATCGCGTATAGGGGAGGGTTACTCCCCTTTTTTGTGTCTTTTTTGGACGTTCTGATTCATTTGTGTTCGAACGGAAAGAAAAAGTGAATTTAGTGCAATTTAGCGCTTGCCAAGTGCATGGCGATCTCTATAATGCCACCTCGCTGACACGGGAACGGAGAGATAAACCTCCAACGAGTCAGAAGGTCAAAAGCTTCTAAGGAAGCCAAGCAAAATAAGTTGAAAAAAGTGGTTGACACTAAAGCTTATCTCGCTAAAATGGCCATCCGTTTTGAGAGGGACGCTTAGTCTGAAGCTCGAAACAAGCTCTTTAACAATGTAAACCTATCAATCTGTGTGGGCACTCGTTGATGATAATCACTATTGGTTTTCACTTTTTTAAAAAAGTAAAATCAAAAATGGTTTCAATGAACTGAGTGACCAATCAAGTT
>NZ_JYJK01000127.1 GCF_003263785.1 Vibrio variabilis | reverse complement strand
TTTGATGTTTTCCCAACACATCCCTCAAGTGCGGAGCGCATCATAACAAACTGCGCATGGCTGTAAACCCTTTTTTGCTGATTTTGAACTGAATGATGCCTTTTTGGGCAGAGAAGGCTAAAAAGCGTGTTTTTAGTCATTATTATTTATACAGCAGAGGGTTATAGTGATTGTACGCGTCATCGTGAAAGAGGGATTAAGCTTAAATGTAAATGGAATCCCCGCGATAGATTTACACTTCTTGACGTTACACGGCGTATAACTCGTTAAAATAACCTAAGTTTTTACACGATAAGACACATACAATGAAAAATAAAACCATAACGGGCTTGCTCGCACTGTCTATTCTATGTGCCTCTCCAGCAAGTCTTGCCAACAGGAATTTTGGCGCCAAGGCAGTGTCGGTGGTGACCGAACCTGTTGCTATCCACCAAGTCTCGCAATCGCTTTCTCTCGTAGGCAAACTTGAAGCTGACGAATCTGTCATTATTGCGTCTGAGGTGAATGGCATTGTTGATAGCATTCAAGTGACGGCTAATCAAACCGTAGAAAAAGGTCAACTGCTGGTTCAGCTTAATGATGACAAGGCGCTCGCTGCTGTCGCAGAAGCTAAAGCTTATGTTCGTGACCAAAAACGTATTCTTGCTGAGTTTGAACGCTTAGTGGATCGCAACGCGATCACGAAAACCGAGATCGATGCCCAAAAAGCGGTGGTTGAGATTGGTAACGCGCGTTTAGATGCCGCTAACGCGAACTTAAACGACCTCTACATAGAAGCCCCATTTGCTGGCACCGTAGGTTTGATCGATTTTAGTCGAGGTAAACTGGTGAATGTGGGTACTGAGCTGCTTACGCTGGATGATCTTTCGGTTATGCAGCTAGATCTTCAGGTTCCTGAAAGCTACTTGCCAATGCTAGAGAAAGGCATGGCGGTCACAGCGCGAACTTCTGCGTGGGGAACACGCGTATTTACTGGCAAAGTGATCGCTATTGATACTCGCGTTAACCAAGAAACGCTTAACCTTCGCGTTCGTATCCATTTCGACAACGAGGAAGCGCGCCTTAAGCCTGGTATGTTAGCTCAAGCGCGTATGGAATTTCCACCTATTGAAGCGCCAATCATTCCTGTTCAAGCGTTGGAGTATTCCGGTACTAAGCGATATGTCTACGTAGTTGATGAAAATAACAAAGCGCACCGCACAGAAGTATTTCTTGGTGCCCGTGTCGGCAACCAGGTGGTTATCGAAGAGGGGTTAGAAATTGGCAAGCGTATCGTTGTTCAAGGTATTGTGAACATGCGTGATGGCGTGTCCGTTTCGGAAGTCGATGCAAGCGGCCGACCTGTCGGTGGCAAAGGCGGCAAACCTGAGGGTGTGACCAAGCCTGAAGAGAAGGAAACCAACTAATGTTGTTATCTGATGTTTCTGTAAAACGTCCGGTAGCCGCGATCGTACTTAGCTTACTGCTTTGTGTATTTGGTCTGGTTTCTTTTAGCAAACTGGCCGTGCGCGAAATGCCGGACATCGAAAACCCTGTGGTGTCGATTTCTACTCGCTACGACGGTGCATCGGCGACCATTATTGAAAGCCAAATTACTTCAGTCATTGAAGACCAATTATCGGGCATTAGTGGCATCGATGAGATTGAATCGACCACGCGCAACGGCAGCTCTCGTATTACTGTAACCTTTGAACTTGGTTATGACTTGAATTCTGGCGTCAGTGATGTTCGTGACGCGGTAGCAAGGGCGCAGCGCTCACTGCCGGACGAAGCAGACGACCCGTTGGTATTCAAAAATAACGGCAGCGGACAAGCCTCTCTCTACATCAACCTTAGCTCCTCAGAGATGGATCGCACTCAGCTTACCGACTACGTAAATCGTGTATTGGTTGATCGCTTTAGTTTGATTTCCGGTGTGAGCTCGGTAGATATTTCTGGTGGTTTGTATCAGGTCATGTACGTCAAGCTTAAGCCTGCTTATATGGCAGGGCGCGGCGTGACAGCATCGGATATTACGGCGGCTTTGCGAAGTGAAAACCTCGAAAGTCCCGGTGGCGAAGTTCGAAATGATGCGACGGTAATGTCGGTACGTACTGCGCGTGCCTATAACACGCCGATTGACTTTGAATACCTAGTGGTTAAGCGTGCTAGCGATAACACACCTATTTACCTTAAAGATGTGGCAGATGTTTACGTAGGGGCAGAGAACGAGAACTCGACGTTTAAAAGTGATGGTGTCGTGAACGTGAGCATGGGTATCGTGCCGCAGTCAGACGCAAACCCGCTCGAAGTCGCTGACTTGGTTCATAAAGAAGTGGAACGTATGCAGCAGTTCCTTCCTGATGGAACGCGACTTGCGATTGACTACGATTCTACAGTGTTTATCGACCGCTCCATTTCTGAGGTATATAACACCCTATTTATCACCGGCGGTTTGGTTATCTTAGTACTGTACATCTTCATCGGACAGGCGCGTGCAACGCTCATTCCTGCTGTGACGGTGCCAGTGTCTCTGATTTCATCGTTTATCGCAGCATACTTCTTTGGGTTTTCCATCAACCTCATCACACTAATGGCACTGATCTTATCGATTGGTCTGGTGGTGGATGATGCCATCGTTGTGGTTGAGAATATTTTCCACCACATTGAGCGCGGCGAATCTCCGCTACTCGCGGCGTATAAAGGTGCTCGTGAAGTCGGGTTTGCGGTAGTAGCGACAACACTAGTACTGGTGATGGTGTTCCTGCCGATCTCCTTTATGGACGGTATGATTGGTTTGCTGTTTACCGAGTTCTCGGTGTTGCTGGCGATGTCGGTGATCTTCTCCTCGCTGATCGCACTTACGCTAACGCCGGTTCTGGGCAGCACTATTTTGCGTGCTAACGTTAAGCCGAACCGTTTTACTCAGTTCATTGACCGTGGCTTTAAAAAGCTGGAGGGTGGTTATAAGTCATTGCTGGCGAAAGCGTTGAAATGGCGTTTATTAGCACCAATTGTGATTGTGGCTTGTATTGGTGGTAGCTTTCAACTGATGCAGCAAGTACCAGCGCAGCTCACACCATCCGAAGACCGTGGGGTGATCTTTGCCTTTGTTCGCGGCGCGGATGCGACCAGTTACAACCGCATGGCGGCGAACATGGATGTGGTGGAAGAGCGATTGATGCCACTGCTGGGTCAAGGCTTCTTAAAGTCGTTCAGCATCCAGTCACCAGCGTTTGGCGGTCAGGCCGGCGACCAAACCGGTTTTGTCATCATGATCCTTGACGATTGGAATGATCGCGATGTTACGGCGCAGCAAGCGCTTGGTGAGGTACGTAAAGCGCTCGCTGGTATTGCCGATGTGCGCGTATTCCCATTCATGCCAGGCTTTAGAGGCGGTTCGAGCGAGCCAGTGCAGTTTGTTATTGGTGGTTCCGATTACTCAGAGCTACAAATGTGGGCGGATAAGTTAGAGCAAGCTGCGGAGCAGTCACCTTATATGGAAGGTGCAAACACCAACTACTCAGAAAAAACGCCTGAGCTGGTGGTAAGTATCGACCGTGAACGTGCGGCAGAGCTTGGGATCAGCGTTTCAGATATCTCAGATACGCTGGAAATCATGCTTGGCGGTAAAACGGAAACCACCTATGTTGATCGCGGCGAAGAGTATGATGTTTACTTGCGCGGCGATGAAAACAGCTTCAATAACGCCAATGACTTAAGTCAAATCTACATGCGTACTAAGTCTGGTGAACTGGTGACCCTGGATACGGTCACCAAGATTGAAGAAGTGGCGTCATCGATTCGTTTGTCTCACTATAACAAGCAAAAAGCGATCACGATTACCGCTAACCTTTCCAATGGTTACACCCTAGGCGAAGCGCTGGACTTTATGGACAGTCAGGCTATCGAGATGCTGCCGGGTGATATTTCGGTGAGCTACGCGGGTGAGTCTAAAGACTTTAAAGAGAACCAATCGAGCATTCTCGTAGTGTTTGGTTTAGCGCTCTTGGTGGCTTACTTGGTACTGGCGGCTCAGTTCGAGAGTTTTGTTAACCCACTTGTGGTGATGTTCACCGTACCTATGGGTGTATTTGGTGGCTTCTTAGGATTAGTCATCATGCAGCAAGGTCTAAACATCTACAGTCAAATTGGCATGATTATGCTTATCGGTATGGTGACCAAAAACGGTATCTTGATTGTTGAGTTTGCTAACCAACTTCGTGACAAAGGCATCGAGTTTGAAAAAGCCATTATTGATGCTTCGGCACGACGTCTGCGCCCAATTATGATGACGGCATTTACTACGCTAGCAGGTGCCATCCCGCTCATCCTTTCAACGGGGGCGGGTTACGAGAGCCGAGTAGCCGTTGGTACGGTCATCTTCTTCGGTATGGCGTTTGCGACCTTAGTTACCTTGTTCGTTATCCCTGCGATGTATCGCTTGATATCAGCGCGTACTCAATCGCCAGGTCACGTTGAGGCTGAGCTCAATAAAGCGCTTAGTCATGACGTGAAAGCGCGAACCAGTCATGGTGAGTTAAACGACGTATAGGTCATAAATGCCTAGTTTCGACTGGGCATTTTTTTGTTTGTTGGTTAGGATGGAGGAAGAAAAACCAACAATAAAAGGAAAGTAGAGTGGCTGATTTCAAATATAAAGATCTACCTCAAGAGCAACAAGATAAGCTCGACGCTGCGGTATTTCGTCGCCTTCTAGAGCACCTAGACAGCAATAAAGATGTGCAAAACATCGACCTTATGATTTTGGCAGGCTTTTGCCGCAACTGTTTTAGTAAGTGGTACAAAGCTGAAGCAGAAACCGCTGGATTGGACTTAGACATTGATGACGCTCGCGAACGTGTCTACGGCATGACCTACGATGAGTGGAAAACCAATCATCAACCTAAGGCGACACCAGAGCAGTTAGCCGCGTTTGAAGCAAGACAAGCAAAGAAATAGTCTTGGATTCATCAAGATACAAAAAAGGCTTGGTCAATGACCAAGCCTTTTTTACGATTTAGCGTAGTACGGTAGCTAAAGGTTAACTACAGAACCATCGCTGCAATCCAACCAAATACGATCAGTGGGATGTTGTAGTGGATAAAGGTAGGTACCACGGTTTCCCAAATATGCTCGTGCTGACCATCTGCATTTAGACCCGATGTTGGACCTAAGGTTGAGTCAGAGGCTGGCGAACCGGCATCGCCAAGTGCAGCAGCGGTACCAACCAGTGCAACTGTTGCCATTGGGGAGAAGCCAAACGCGATAGCCAGTGGTACGTAAATCGTTGCGATAATTGGGATGGTCGAGAACGAAGAGCCGATACCCATAGTCACCAGTAGACCAACAATAAGCATCAGTAGCGCTGCCAGTGGCTTGTTATCACCAATGCTAGTAGATAGCGCTTCAACCAGCGTTTCAACGCCGCCAGTTTGCTTCATCACAGCTGCAAAGCCTGCCGCTGAAATCATGATAAAGCCGATCATCGCCATCATGTGAACACCTTTAGTGAACACGTCTTGTGTCTCTTTCCATGCGATCACGCCACCGAAAGTAAACACCATGAAGCCTGCGAGTGCACCAATGATCATAGAGCCAGAGGTTAGCTGAACTGCAAGCGCAGCAACGATACCCGCTAGAGCGATAACAATGTTCTTCTTATTGATGTGCGAAGGCTCTTCATCAATTTGAGTTAACTCGGTTTCTGCGTATTCGCGAGGCTTACGGTAGCTAAAGAAGATAGCCAGTAGTAGACCTGTGATCATACCTGCCGCTGGAAGCAACATCGCCATTGGCACTTGCGCTGCTGTGACTGACTCAAGGCCATTGTCGTGCAGGTTTTTAAGTAGAATGTTGTTTAGGAAGATGCCACCAAAACCGACTGGCAATACCATGTAAGGCGTCACAAGACCAAAAGTCAGCACACACGCCACTAGACGACGGTCTAGCTTAAGTTTTGCAAATACGCCCAGCAAAGGTGGAATCAAAATTGGGATAAAGGCGATATGAACTGGAATGATATTCTGAGATGACATAGTCACAAGGATAAGTGCAACCAGAACCGCATACTTAAGGCCAGTCGTGCCAGCTGAGCTCTCTTTGCCGTGGATGCGTTTAATAACGCTCTGTGCAAGTAAATCGGTAATGCCAGATTTAGAAATAGCGACAGCGAAGGTACCTAACATTGCGTAGCTAAGTGCGATCGTTGCGCCACCACCGAGACCACCTTCAAAGGCACCTACAGCTTCGGTTAAAGACATACCAGATACGACGCCACCAACAATGGCACTGAAAGTTAACGCAACGACAACGTTAACGCGCATCAGTGCGAGCAGCAGCATGATGCAAACGGAAATAACGACAGGATTCATAATCATCTCTAAAAAATGTGTGTTTGTTTATTCTTGGTTGTCGTCAACAACGGGCCAGCCACCAAGTGCCTTCCATTTGTTGACGATTCGGCAAAACAGCTCAGCCGTCTTTTGAGTGTCGTAAAGAGCCGAGTGGGCTTCCTTGTTATCGAACTCCATTCCTGCAACTTTACAAGCTTTTGCCAATACCGTTTGACCGTATGCGAGACCGCTCAGTGTGGCGGTATCAAAGGTAGCAAACGGGTGGAACGGAACGCGCTTAAGTTTGGCGCGTTCATTCGCCGCACTCACAAAACTGTGGTCGAAATTCGCATTGTGCGCCACCATGATGGCGCGGTTGCAACCGTGTTGCTTTTGCTCTTTTCGAATCACTTTGTAGATTTCTTTTAACGCTTCTTGTTCCGACACCGCGCCGCGAAGTGGGCTGAATGGGTCGCGAATACCGTTAAATTCCAGCGCTTCCTTTTCTAAGTTCGCGCCTTCGAATGGTTCAATGTGATAATGCATCACAGTGGCAGGTTCAAGGTTACCTTCGTCGTCCATCTTTAAAGTGATGGCACAAATTTCCAGTAACGCATCAGTGCTAGCATTAAAACCTGCTGTTTCCACGTCGACAACAACGGGAAGATAACCACGGAATCGCTTTTTTAGGGTAAGTGCTTCGTTTTCTACAGACATGTTTGAGTTTTCAAATGTGACGAAGCGGGCATTATTGCAGATTCTGTCAGCATAAAAAACCAAACTGCACATTTAATTTGCCATCTATACGGCTATTGATAGTGAGCGTTCATCACTTTGACTCAACAGTTACGGCTTATTTAAGAAATTGGTTGAGCAAGGGCGGTATGAAAAGCAGTCAGAATCCGTCTTGTCTGAGACGCGCCTTCATAAAACTAGCACTTCGCTTTTCACCAGCGCTATGTTGGCGGGGAAATTGCAATGACCTATATGGAGATCCATCTAAATGCGTTAGCGGCAAGGACATGCCGCTAACGTAAATGCTATCGAGTTATCTATCTGTATGAAATTAAAAGCTTTACTTACCACATTACTCCTACCTACGCTGACAATCCCCTTAGCGGATGCGGCAATGGAAAAGCGCTATGTGGCAACACCCACCCAGTCGCAGTGGGAAATGGTAAGTAACACACCGCTTGAATGCCGACTTGTTCATCCGATCCCAAATTTTGGCGATGCGGAATTTGTCGCGCGCGCCAGTAAAAAGAAGAACCTCGATTTTGAACTTAAAATGCGCCGCTCGATGGGAGAAACGCGCAACGTAAGTTTAGTGTCGATGCCACCACCATGCGTCCGGGTGACAGTGCTGACCGCATCACCAACTTGCAGTTCTTTAAACAGTTCGACGGCTACGTTGGCGGGCAGGCCGCTTGGAGTATTTTGAGTGAGCTAGAAAAAGGTCGATACCCAACGTTCAGTTATCAGGACTGGCAAAGCCGAGACGAGCGTATTGAAGTGTCGCTATCTTCTGTGCTGTTTCAAGCTAAATACAATGTGTTTAGCGATTGTGTCGCCAATTTGCTGCCATACAGCTTTGAAGACATTTCCTTCACCATTTTGCACTATGACCGCAACAGCGAGCAGCTCAATAAAACCTCGCAACACCGCTTACAGCAGATTGCTGAGTACGTGCGCTATAACCAAGATATCGACTTGGTCTTAGTGTCGACGTTTACTGATTCTTCGGAGTCGAAGAGTGAGAGTCAGCAGTTATCGGAAAAACGCGCGACAATTTTGCAGGACTATTTCCATTCTTTAGGGTTACCTAAAGATCGCATTCAGGTGCAAGGTTATGGTAAGCGTCGTCCGATTGCGAGTAATGCATCGCCAGTGGGCAAAGCGAAGAACCAAAGGGTGGTGATTTCGTTTGGGCGGACTGAGGTTTAGGGGGAGGACTTTAGAGTCTTAGAAGCCAGTGGTTAATGTCCACTGGCTTTCTTATTTCAGCTCGGCTAAATCAACGCTTAACCTTCAAGGCCAGCACTCGCTTGCTTGTTTTGAATCAGCTCAATCATGTAGCCGTCTGGGTCTTTGACGAAGGCGATTTGAGTAGTGCCACCTTTTACTGGGCCTGGTTCGCGGGTGACGTTGCCGCCTGCCGCTTTGATGGCGTCGCATGTCGTGTAGATATCATCTACACCGATGGCGATGTGACCATACGCACTACCTAGATCGTATTCGGTGACGCCCCAGTTGTAAGTCAGTTCAATCACAGCACCTTCAGACTCATCACCAAAGCCAAGGAAGGCTAGGGTGTATTTGTATTCGGTGTTTTCATTTTTGCGCAGCAAGTTCATACCAATGACGTCGGTGTAGAACGAGATAGATTTATCTAGGTCACCTACACGTAGCATAGTGTGAAGGATACGGCCGTTAGACATAACATTGCTCCTTAATATTAGTTGTCTGGATAGACTTTTTCTTTGAATTCGCAAAGATCTTCGATGATGCAGCTGCCGCAGCGCGGTTTACGAGCGACACAGGTATAGCGTCCGTGAAGGATCAGCCAGTGGTGCACATCGAGTTTAAATTCTTTTGGAACGACTTTAAGTAGTTTCTCTTCCACATCGTCGACGGTTTTGCCCATCGCAAATTTTGTGCGATTTGAGACACGATATATATGGGTGTCTACGGCGATGGTTGGCCAGCCGAAGGCGGTGTTGAGTACCACGTTGGCGGTTTTGCGTCCAACGCCGGGTAGGGCTTCCAACGCTTCACGGTTTTCTGGGACTTCGCTGCCGTGCTTTTCGATGAGGATCTTACAAGTCTTAATGACGTTCTCGGCTTTTGAGTTAAACAGACCAATCGTCTTGATGTACTCTTTCACGCCATCTACACCAAGCGCTAGCATGGCTTCTGGTGTATTTGCGACGGGATAGAGTTTATCAGTGGCTTTGTTAACACTGACGTCGGTTGCCTGCGCGGAGAGTAGAACCGCTATCAGCAGTTCGAATGGTGAACTCCAGTTAAGCTCAGTCTCTGGTTTGGGGTTGTTTTCGCGAAGCCGCTCTAGAATCTCTTTTCTTTTGGTGTTGTTCATTTGCTGACTAATTCTTCCGCTGATTGCTTGTACTCAGTGTCTGAGTATCCAGTGTGTTTTTATTATAAAAATGCCCGAAAATCTCGGGCATGAAAAGCTTTAGTTAGTAACGCGAGCACGTTCAATCTCTGGTTTTTCTTGTTTTGGTTGGCGCTGCTCGATTTGCTTATCGATGACGTTCTTAAGAGCAATCAAGAAGCCGACGCCGATAAACGCACCTGGTGGCAACAAGGCCAACAAGAACTGACTATCAAATTGGAACACTTCTATGCGAAGCGCTGCTGCCCAGTCGCCTAGGAGCAGGTCGGCGCCATCAAACAGGGTACCGTTACCGATTAACTCTCGCATCGCACCAAGCACAACCAGTGCTGAGGTCATACCCATGCCCATCCAAAAGCCATCGAGAGCAGCAGGGCCAACCGCGTTTTTAGAGGCGAACGCCTCTGCACGGCCAATGATGATGCAGTTGGTCACGATAAGCGGGATAAAAATACCCAATGATAAGTAAAGGCCATAGGCGTAAGCGTTCATCAGCAGTTGAACACAGGTTACTAGCGCTGCAATGATCATGACGAACACCGGGATACGCACTTCTTTTGGCACATAGTCTCGAACCAAAGAGACTGTAACGTTGGAGCCAACTAACACCAATAGCGTCGCGAGTCCCAAGCCTAGGGCGTTGGTGACGGTGGATGAAACCGCAAGCAGAGGACACAGTCCAAGCAGCTGTACTAAAGCTGGGTTGTTGTCCCACATGCCATTTTTAAGGAGTTCTTTTGAGGTTGTCATTACTCACCTCCACAGTTACGTGGCTGGTTTAAAATGGAATCGCGATTGTTGTTCACGTATTCCACGGTATTTTTGACCGCTTTTACCACCGCTCTTGGCGTGATAGTTGCGCCAGTGAACGAGTCGAACTGGCCGCCGTCTTTGCGGACTGCCCACTCATTCAGGTTGTCATCAGTCACTTGCTTGCCAGAGAAACCTAAGATCCAATCTGTGATTCGAAGATCGATTTTATCACCTAGCCCAGGTGTCTCTTGGTGCGCTAATACTCGCGTACCCAAGATAGTTCCGTCGACATCAACGCCAATGATGAGCTTGATGGCGCCGCTGTAACCATCTGGTGCGATGGTTTCAATGGCAAGAGCTTTTGGCTCATTGTTGATGGTCGCAATGTAAGCTGGCTGCGCTGCTGTGGTTCCAAGCGCAGGATCGCTGACCAAGGTGCAAGCGGCATACAGCTCATTGTCATGTAGCTCATGAGGGATGACCTCATTCAGCGTCGCTTGCAGTTGTGCGCGTTCTTGGCGCAAGATCTGATCTTTGGTCAGATACTGAGTAACGGCAACGACGCCCGTTGATGCACACGCAAAGATAGCCAGTGTTAAGCCGTTTTTTCTAATTGCATTCAACATAATATCAGTGCCCGTAAGTTCTTGGTTTGGTGTAGTAATCGATCAGCGGTACGCACATATTGGCGAGCAGGACGCCAAAGGCGACGCCATCAGGGAAACCGCCCCAAGTACGGATGATGAAAACCATCAAGCCAACGAAGGCACCAAAAATCAAACGACCTTTTACCGTGGTTGATGCAGAAACCGGATCGGTCGCAATAAAGAACGCACCAAGCATAGTCGCACCCGACAACAGGTGCAGCAGAGGCGAGCCTGTTTCGCCTGGCCAAATCATTGCAAAGAAGCCGCTGACTACCGTCAGAGACACTAACATTGCAACAGGGATATGCCATTGGATAATACGCAGTTTAAGTAGAGCTAAACCGCCCAGTAGATAAGCCAGGTTTACCCATTCCCAACCAATGCCAGCGAGGCTGCCAAAGATTGGCTGGCTTAGCACTTCACCTATGGTGTTGCCATTGCTGATGCCTGTTTTGAAAGCATCAAGAGGTGTGGCCATAGTGATGCCATCAATACCCGTTCGGATTTGCTGTAGTGAGTAGCCGTCCATATCAAAGCCGCCAAAAATCAGCGAGAAAGCATCGGCAAACCCAACGGGCTCGTTTGAGATAGAAATTGGCGTGATCCAGCTTGTCATCTCTACAGGGAAAGAGATAAGCAGCACGACATAGGCCACCATTGCTGGGTTAAATGGATTCTGACCCAGACCACCATAAAGGTGTTTCGCGATAACGATAGCGAATAGTAGACCAATGACGACTACCCACCATGGAGACAATGGTGGGATGGCAATCGCAAGAAGCCAAGCGGTCACCAAAGCACTGTAATCACGAAGTGCTAGAGCAGGGGAGCGTTTGCGAAGCAGCATGACCGCAGCTTCAAGTCCCAATCCGACAATAATCGCTAGTGCGAGTTGGATAATTGTGCCCAACCAAAGAAATAGGTCTGAGCAACAAGGCCTGGCAGTGCACACAGCGCTACGCCTTTCATTAGGTCTGGCGTACGTTTGCGGCTATGGGCATGTGGAGAGCTAGCAATAAAGAACGACACTAGTTGTTCTCCTTATTTTGTTCTTGTTGGCGTTTTCTTGCTTTCGCACGAGCAATGGCGGCAGCGACAGCGGCCTTTTTCGGATCGTCCGACTCCGAAGTTGTCGTCTCAGTCGCCACTTCCTTAGGTTGTTCAGCTTGTGCTGATTCTGCTTTTTCAGGTTCAGCTTGAGCCGCTTGCTTGCGAGCTTTAGCGCGTGCAACCGCCGCGGCTACTGCTGCTTTTTTGGGATCCTCTGCTTCCGCCGCTGGCGTTTCGCTTTTCGCTTCTTCTGGCTCAACCTGAGCAGCTTGCTTACGGGCTTTAGCGCGCGCAATAGCAGCAGCGACTGCAGCTTTCTTAGGATCGTCTGTTTCAGACGCTGGCGTTTCGCTTTTCGCTTCTTCAGGCTCAACCTGAGCGGCTTGCTTACGAGCTTTAGCGCGCGCGATAGCGGCAGCGACTGCCGCTTTCTTAGGATCGTCTGACTCAGAGGCTGGCGTTTCGTCTTTCGCTTTTTCTGGCTCAGCTTTATCGGCTTGTTTGCGAGCTTTGGCACGAGCAATTGCAGCAGCGACTGCTGCTTTTTTCGGATCGCTTGACTCAGAAGTTGGTGTTTCGGTTTCTGCTTCTGACGAATCAGTTTGAGTCGCTTGTTTGCGAGCTTTCGCACGAGCAATCGCCGCGGCTACGGCATCTTTTTTCGCTTCTTGGCTGTCTGAATCGGAAGGTGCATCTTGTTGCTGCGCGGCTTTCTTAGCTTTCGCACGAGCTAAGGCTGCAGCAATCGCGGCTTTCTTCGGATCGACATCGGCGCTGGTTTCAGCAGTCGCGCCTTCTGGCGCTGACGCTTTCTCAGCTTTACGCTCTCTGGCTAGACGCTTACGCTCTTCGCGCAGTTTCGCCATTTCTGAATTGTCTGGCTCTGCTTGGCCTTGCTTAGCCGCTTCCGCCTGCTTAGCTTTGGCGCGGGCAATGGCAGCAGCGACCGCTGGTTTCACTTCACTCGTGGTTTCAGCTTTGGCTTTCTGCGCTTTGACGCGCTCAATTGCAGCAGCGATAGCGTCGTCTCCGCCAGACTTACTCATTTGCTTGCGGCGATCATCAGCGGCTTTCTTGAATCGATTCTCGCGTTCCGCTTTGTCACGCTCCATGCGAGCTTTTTTCTCTTCAAAACGGACTTTAGCGCGTTCAGCAGCATCAGCATCTTGCTTACGAGTGCGGATTTCGGCTTTAGCCTGACGATAGTATTGAACAAGCGGGATTTCGCTTGGACAAACAAACGCACACGCACCACATTCGATACAGTCTTTAAGGTTCAGCTCTTCGCATTTGTCGTATTCTTGCGATTTTGCGTACCACTGCAATTGTTGTGGTAGCAAAGATGCAGGACAAGCTTCGGCACACTGACTACAACGAATACAAGCGATCTCATGGGAGCGCGGATCAATCTCGCGGAACGTTGGAGCCAAAATGCAGTTTGCCGTTTTGGTGATAGGCACGTTGGCATGTGGAAGGGTAAAGCCCATCATTGGCCCACCCATGATAAGGCGCTGTGACTTCTTATCGGCTTTGTAACCAAACTCATCAAGCAGCGCTTGTACTGGCGTACCAATGCGCGTCCAGACGTTGCGTGGTTGTTTGAAGGTTTTGCCTGTGAGTGTGACGACACGCTCAATGAGTGGCTCACCTTGCAGACGGCACGCTTAATGGCGAACGCCGAGCCGATGTTTTGTACCATGAGGCCAATATCAGCAGGAATGCCACCGACTGGCACTTCAAGATTGGTTAAGATCTTGATGAGCTGCTTTTCACCACCAGAAGGGTATTTGGTTGGGATCACACGGATCACAATGTCTTCGTTCGCAGCGGCTTTCTCCAGGGCTTTTATAGCCTCAGGCTTGTTATCTTCAATACCGATGATGGTTAGCTTTGGTTTTAGCATGTGCTTGAGGATGTTGATACCTTCAATCACTTCATCAGCGCAATCTTGCATTAAGCGATCGTCAGCCGTGATGTAGGGTTCACACTCAGCAGCGTTAAGGATCAAGATTTCAGTGCGCTGAAGACCAGATTGGATTTTCTTCGCGGTTGGGAAGCCTGCACCGCCCATGCCGGAGATACCAGCAAGTCGAATGGTCTCGATGAGCGCGTCTGGCTCAAGTGCACGGTAGTCTTCAACTGGAGAAAGTTTAGTCCAGGTGTCTTCACCATCCGCTTCTATCACAATGCACAGATCACTCAAACCCGATGGGTGAGCAATAGTGCGAGGCTCTATCGCTTTGATGGTGCCAGAGGTTGGTGCGTGAACAGGCAACATGAAGGCGGCGTTGACTTGGCTCAGTGGCTGACCTTTAAGTACTTTATCGCCAACGTTAACCAATAGGTCACCTGGCTTACCAATGTGCTGTTTTAGAGGAATGACGAGTTCGCTCGGTACAGCAGCGCGCACAATCTGATTGCGATTAGATTGCGTCTTGTTTTCTTGCGGGTGTACGCCGCCAGGGAAGTCCCAAAGGGAGCCTGATTTAATTTGTTCGATGAGTGATAACATAATGCTCCCTACTTACCGTTTGGTTCTGTCGTTGGTTCGGTAATATTGACGACAGGGATAGCATCCATTTGCCATTTCCATGTATCCGCGGTGGTTTCTACCGGGATCATTTCAATACAATCAGTCGGACACGGCGCAACGCAAAGGTCACAGCCGGTACACTCATCCTTGATAACCGTGTGCAGTGCTTTAGTGCCACCGACAATGGCGTCTACAGGGCACGCTTGAATACATTTGGTGCAGCCAATGCACATGTCTTCGTGGATAAAGGCGACTTTTTTGACTGATTTTTCAGCGTCGTAGGCAGTATCTTCGACTTCGACACCCATTAAGTCTGCAAGTTTTTCAATCGTCGTTGGCCACCCGGAGGGCACTTGTTGATCGCATCGCCGTTAGCAATTGCTTCGGCGTAAGGGCGGCAGCCTGGGTAGCCACACTGACCACATTGAGTTTGTGGCAGAATACTGTCGATCTGATCGACAATGGGTCTGCTTCAACTTTGAATTTGATAGAGGCAAAGCCTAGAACGGCGCCAAACAGACCCGCTAGGATAACAACAGCAACAATGGCGATAAGGATGGTACTCATTATAGTTTCACCAACCCTGTAAAGCCCATGAACGCAAGCGACATCAGTCCTGCGGTAATCATTGCGATAGAAGCACCTTTGAATGGCGCTG
Source organism: Vibrio variabilis (assembly GCF_003263785.1). Classification (GTDB taxonomy): domain Bacteria; phylum Pseudomonadota; class Gammaproteobacteria; order Enterobacterales; family Vibrionaceae; genus Vibrio; species Vibrio variabilis. Next base: position 28,654 of record NZ_JYJK01000127.1, on the reverse strand, counting down.
GTACATCGGCGGCCGCAATACGCTCACGCATGGAAGCAAATAAGATCAGTACCAGAGAGAAACCAACGGCAGCACCGAATCCATAGATGATAGATTCGATGAAGTTGTGGTTTTCATTGATGTTGAGTAGGGCGACACCTAGCACGGCACAGTTGGTCGTGATTAACGGTAAGAAAATACCGAGTAACCTGTATAGGGTCGGGCTGGTTTTGTGTACCACCATCTCCGTGAACTGCACCACCACCGCGATAACGAGGATAAAACTCATCGTTCGCAAGTATTGGATACCTAGAGGCACAAGAACATAAGTTTCAACAAGGTAGGCGCACACCGAGGCTAAAGTCAGTACGAATGTTGTCGCAAGACCCATGCCGATGGCCGTCTCGAGTTTTTTAGATACGCCCATAAATGGACATAACCCAAGGAATTTAACCAGTACGAAATTGTTGACGAGTACTGTGCCCACCAACAACAAAAGATATTCGGTCATAATAAAAAGTGTAAAGAGCTCCGATCCCGATATTATCCAGTTTTGAGCGGTGAATAACAACCTGTGAAATCTATGGTTTTGCTCGTTTGTACGAAAAGTATAGGCATTCGGGCTAAAAACAAATAAAGACGTACAGAATTGGGTGAACGGGAGCAGACAAAAAGGCTGTCAGTTTAGAGGAGTTTGTGAGCCGAAGATACGAAAAAGCCGCGTCTTGTGACACGGCTTTCTCTAGAATTTGGCTCCCCCTGCGGGACTCGTACGCGGGCGGCGAGCTCTGAGACATAAAATCCTGTAGGGATTTCTGTCGCTTGGATATGAAAAAGCCGCGTCTTACGACACGGCTTTTTCTGGAATTTGGCTCCCCCTGCGGGACTCGAACCTGCGACATACGGATTAACAGTCCGCCGTTCTACCAACTGAACTAAGGGGGAATTGCTTTAAGCGGGGCGAATCTTAGCTACCCTAGGTGTATGAGTCAATGGTTTTTTTGAAAAATTACTGCAAAAAAAACTTCAAAAAACGCTTTACTTTCCTGGGAGCCTTATCGCTCATAAGGTTGTTTTACTTATCCACCAAAATTGTGGATAAATGTGTTAATTGTGCGGTAGAGAATGTTGGTTTGAGTAATTACTCATTTGATGGGGTGTGAATAACTGAATGAGTTGTCAGTTATGTTGTTGAAATATAATTAATTTACAAAACTAAGGTTGGGCGTGTCAAAAATGAGAATATTGTTATTAACAGCTAAGCTAGGATTGATTGGGGAAAAACCGTGGATGGTTTGAAACGCTTGGTTTAGACGTGGGTTTTGCTTGGGTGCACACAATAGCAAATTGCGCGTATAAAGGCGAGCTTTAGGTTGCAAATTGATAGCGCTAGCGCTCAAATAGTAGGGTTGCAGATAAGGGACATAAATAGATGGCAAAACACTTTGAATTGGTTTCTGATTACAAACCGTCAGGAGACCAACCTACCGCAATTGCGCAGTTAGTCGACGGCTTGGATTCAGGTCTCGCCCACCAAACGTTGCTCGGGGTAACCGGATCCGGTAAAACCTTCACGTTAGCAAACGTGATTGCCGAGGCGCAAAGACCCGCTATTTTATTGGCACCAAACAAAACCCTCGCCGCACAGCTTTATGGTGAGATGAAAGCCTTTTTCCCGAACAATGCGGTTGAGTACTTCGTTTCTTACTATGACTACTATCAGCCAGAGGCGTATGTACCGACCACCGACACGTTTATTGAAAAAGACGCGTCAGTGAACGCTCACATCGAGCAAATGCGTTTGTCGGCCACCAAAGCACTGCTTGAGCGCAAAGATGCGATTATCGTCGCGTCGGTGTCGGCCATTTATGGTCTAGGCGATCCCGATTCGTATTTGAAAATGATGCTTCACGTGACACGCGGTGCGGTGATCGACCAGCGTGATATCTTACTTCGACTTGCGGAGCTTCAATATTCTCGCAACGATGTCGCGTTTGAACGTGGCCAATTTCGCGTGCGTGGTGAAGTTATCGATATCTTCCCCGCAGAATCTGATCAAGAAGCGGTACGCCTTGAAATGTTCGATGACGAGATTGATTGCATTAGTCTTTTCGATCCGTTGACGGGTGTGATTACCCAGCGCGATATCGCGCGCTACACCATCTACCCTAAAACGCACTATGTTACGCCGCGAGAACGTATCTTGGATGCGATTGAAGAGATCAAAAAAGAGCTCACTAGCCGAGCGACCTATCTGAAGGACAATAATAAACTCCTTGAAGAGCAGCGCATTACTCAGCGTACTCAGTTTGATATTGAGATGATGAACGAACTTGGCTTTTGTTCAGGCATCGAGAACTACTCCCGTTACTTGAGTGGTCGCAAAGAAGGTGAGCCGCCTCCGACACTATTCGATTACTTGCCAGCAGACGGGTTGCTCATTATTGATGAGTCACACGTGACCGTGCCACAAATTGGCGCCATGTATAAAGGTGACCGCTCTCGAAAAGAGACGCTGGTGGAGTTTGGTTTCCGTTTGCCTTCGGCTTTGGACAATCGTCCGATGAAGTTTGAAGAATTTGAGATGATTTCGCCGCAAACTATCTTTGTTTCGGCGACACCAAGTGCTTATGAGCTCGAGAAGTCGAACGGTGATGTCGCCGATCAGGTGGTGCGCCCAACAGGTCTCTTGGATCCAGAGATTGAGGTGCGTCCTGTTGCGACTCAGGTGGATGATTTGCTCTCCGAAGCTAAAGCTCGCGCCGCAATTGATGAGCGTGTGCTGGTGACGACGCTTACCAAACGTATGGCGGAGGATTTGACGGAATACCTCAATGAGCACGGCGTGAAAGTACGCTATTTACACTCAGACATCGATACCGTTGAACGTACCGAGATCATTCGCGATTTACGTTTAGGTGAGTTTGATGTGCTGGTAGGGATTAACTTGCTTCGAGAGGGTTTGGATATGCCGGAGGTGTCGCTGGTGGCGATCCTTGATGCTGATAAGGAAGGTTTCCTGCGCTCAGAACGCTCTTTAATTCAGACCATCGGCCGTGCCGCACGTAATATCAAAGGCAAAGCGATTCTATATGGTGACCGTATCACTAAGTCGATGCAAAAAGCCATCGATGAGACCTCTCGTCGCCGTGAAAAGCAGCAGGCTTACAATGAAAAAATGGGGCTGGTACCCACTGCGCTCAAACGCAACATCAAAGACATCATGGAAATTGGTGGAGTGGTCAAAGGTGGTAAGCCGAAAAAAGGCAAACAGGTACCACTTTCCAAGGTCGCCGAGCCTTCACAAGCTTATGTGGCGCTGTCCTCACAAGATCTCGAAAAACAAATTCTCAAGCTCGAAGGGGAAATGTATCAGCACGCTCAGAACTTAGAATTTGAGCTGGCTGCAGAAAAACGTGATGAAATAGAAAAACTTAGACAACACTTCATCGCTAATAGTTAACAAGCTTTGAGCAGTCTGGTAGGCTGCTCAAGCTTTAAGCAGTAAAATAAAAATGGTTTTTCTTACTCAATAATTGCAAAATGCGAATATGCTTATAGAGTAACCAAATAAAGCAAACATAATAAAACAACAGTTAGCTAGGATTTATGCAACCTCTATTCGACGAGCCGAAGTCTCGCTACCTACTGATGGTAGAAGATACGGCCTCCGTTGCGGCTTTGTATCGCTCATATCTTTCTCCGTTGGGGATCGATATCAATATCGTTGGCAATGGCCGTGATGCGATTAAAAGCTTACAGCATCGGACACCCGATCTGATACTTCTTGATCTGCGTCTTCCCGATATGACGGGGATGGATGTTTTGGACGCAGTAAAACAATCTCATCCAGACGTGCCTATCATCTTTATGACAGCGCACGGCTCTATTGATATCGCGGTCGACGCGATGCAACACGGTGCCCAAGACTTTCTAATTAAGCCTTGCGAGGCTGACCGTCTGCGCGTAACCGTAACCAATGCGATCCGCAAAGCTTCTAAACTGCGCGATGAAATCAACGATACGGGTAGCCCAAGCTATCAAGCTTTATCGGCAGTAGTCAGCCAATGCAAGCTGTCTATCGCACTATCGACTCCGCCGCATCCAGTAAAGCCAGTATTTTTATTACCGGTGAGAGTGGTACCGGTAAAGAGGTATGTGCCGAAGCCATACACGCTGCGAGTAAGCGGGGTGACAAGCCATTTATCGCAATTAACTGTGCGGCGATCCCTAAAGATCTGATCGAAAGTGAGCTGTTTGGTCACGTTAAAGGCGCTTTTACTGGCGCTGCGGTTGATAGACAAGGTGCGGCTGAGCTTGCCGATGGCGGCACACTGTTTCTTGATGAGCTGTGCGAGATGGATCTCGAACTGCAAACCAAATTGCTGCGCTTTATCCAAACCGGTACTTTCCAAAAAGTGGGCTCTTCACGTATGAAGAAAGTGGACGTGCGCTTTGTGTGTGCGACCAACCGCGACCCTTGGAAAGAGGTGCAAGAAGGGCGGTTTAGGGAAGACTTGTACTACCGTTTGTATGTGATCCCATTGCACCTGCCGCCGCTTCGTGATCGTGAAGAAGACGTGATCGAAATTGCCTACTCGTTGTTGGGCTTCATGTCGCATGAGGAAGGGAAGAGCTTTGTGCGCTTTTCTCAAGATGTGATTGAACGCTTCATCCACTACGAGTGGCCGGGTAACGTGCGTCAATTGCAAAATGTGCTGCGTAATGTCGTGGTACTTAACCACGGCAAAGAGATCACGTTGGATATGTTGCCGCCACCTCTAAATGAGCCATTGGTCGTCGTGAAACCAACCGTATCATCGGTAGCGGTCTCGTCATTTGGCCCACAAGATATTGTGCCGCTATGGCAAACTGAGCGACGCACCATTGAGCAGGCTATTGAGGCTTGTGATGGCAATATCCCACAGGCCGCAAAGTATCTGGACGTAAGTCCATCGACTATTTATAGAAAAATCCAAGCATGGAATGCGAGTGAGAGCAAAGCATGACGTTTATGAATCAAGACCGAGTTGAGCAGCTTACCAACGAAATTGGCAAGAGCAATATTCCTATTTTATTGGGAATATTCACTGGTGAGTTGGTGACGTATCAAAGTCAGCTTAGTGAAGGCACACTGAGCGACAAAATGGAGCTGCTAGCGGAAATATGCCATGCACTCAAGAGCAGCGCCGCCAGTTTTGGCGCTGAGCCTTTATGCCAGCTTGCGATCCAAATTGATGCCAAGTCGAAGCAGAACACGCTCGTGGAAGATCAAGCCCTGATAGACCAAGTGCTGGCACTGCTTGCTAACACACATACCACTTATGTTAGCTACCTTGAGACGATAGAAGCCTAGTGTTTCAAAGGTGACAAATGTAAAAAATGCAGCGGTAGAGGCTGCATTTTTTATGCTCGCTCGTTATAGATACAGTTTTCTAAGCTCTTTCTTATCAACTTTCCCAACGCTGGTCTTAGCAATGGCATCGACAAACTTAATCTTCATTAGTAGCGCCTCTCTAGCAGGATGCCTTTGGTGATAAACCCTTTTGCAAACCCTAACAGCTCTTTTTCCGCCACCGTTTGATCGGGTTTCAGGGTGATCAGAGCCAGAGGAACTTCGCCCCATTTATTGTGCGGCATGCCAATCACAGCAGCTTCAGATACGGCTTTGTGTTGATGAAGAATGTCCTCAAGTTCAAGGGAGCTCACCCATTCGCCTGAGATTTTAATCATATCTTTCACGCGGTCAGTAATCTTGATAAATCCTTCTTGGTCGATGGTTGCGACATCGCCTGTATGTAAGTAACCACCTCGCCACAACGCCTTCGAGTTCTTATTGTCTTTGTAGTAGCTCGGTGTAAGCCAAGGAGCTCTCACGACAATTTCGCCTGTGGTTTCGCCATCGTGCGCGAGTGGCTCCATTTGTTCATCGACAATCTCAATGTCGACCATCGCGACTTTTTTTACCTGTTTTCGCCCGGTATTCTGCTTGAGTGTCCATGTCACGTTCAAGGTGCTCAGGGGTGAGCTGCACTATCGATAGGATTGGACCGGTCTCACTCATGCCATACCCAGCAAAGACATCTATGTTGCGCGCTAATGCAGCCTGACAAAGTGCTTTTGGCAATGCAGCGCCACCAATAACGACTTTCCATCCAGCTAAATTCACCGAGGACGATTTAGGTGAGTTGAGCAGCAAGTGCAAGATGGTGGGTACGCAGTGTGAGAAGGTCACTTTTTCTTGTTCAATAAGGCCAAGCAGTACGTCTGGGATATATTTACCCGGATAGACCTGTTTGATGCCAAGCATGGTGGCCATATAAGGTAGACCCCAAGCGTGAACATGAAACATTGGCGTAATAGGCATGTAGATGTCGCCTTGATGCAGCCGGCCTTGAACCGCATTGGTGCCAAGGGAGCTTAGAATTCCTAGGGTATGCAGCACCAATTGACGGTGAGTAAAGAACACCCCCTTTGGCATCCCTGTTGTACCTGTCGTGTAGAAGGTAGTAGCAACGGTATTTTCATCAAAGTCAGGAAAGTCAAACTCGGTCGGTTGCGCCGCCAATCGCTGCTCATATTCACAGTCGCCTTCATCACGAAGTACCACGTAATCATTGATGGTGTCGATGCGTCCTTTGATTTGATCCAAGAGTGGTAAAAACTCTTCATGGATGAGCAGTACATCGTCTTCTGCGTGGTCGATGGTATAGAGAATTTGCTCTGGAGAGAGACGAACGTTAATCATATGCAGCTTGGCGCCAATCATAGGAATTGCGAAGTAGCACTCTAGATAACGATGAGAGTCATAATCCATGACAGCGACAGTGTCACCTTTCTTAACGCCCATATGAGTTAGGGCGTTGGCAAGCTGTCTTACGCGATCATGGAAGGTCTGGTAGCTGTGGCGTCGGTAGTTGGCGTAGATGATTTCTTGGTCTGGATCAAAAGCAACAGGGGAGAATAGGAGATTCTTGATCAACAGTTGATAATTGGATGGGTCATTCACGTACTGGTTCATGTCGGCACTTCGCTATTTTGATTGTTGTAATGCTAGAGTGATGCATTCACGGCAGCGCAACAATTTGCTTGGTTAGCAATTGTTAACTAAGTAGGGTTTTTATCAGAATAGCAGTGAGGAACTGTGAGTGAATACTTACCTGGTATACAAAAAGCCTCAACTATGTCTAAGTGACTGAGTATGAGGCTTTTTGTTGGGAATATTCAGCGAATCGTCTTGAACTTATTGCAGTAGCGACTCAATCGCTTGCTTGAGTTTATTCCTATCATGGCGCCAATCACGATTGGGTGAGGCCAGAGGCTGAGTCATGCAGTTCCAGCGTGAACAAATATCTGGGTGTGCCTGCTCACCTAAAATGACGTCGAGTTTTCGGCCATGTAGAGCGCGTTCGCACCATTGCAGTTTTTGCTCCAGCGTCATTCTTCCAGCCGGGCCATACTCGGGTGATAGATTCTCAACAAACATCACTTTGGCTTTGGTATTACTGCTAATGGCTTGGCTGAGTTCAGCAAGCAAAAGCGGTGGCATGATACTGGTTAGAAAACTACCAGGACCAAGCACAATACAGTCCGCCTCGAGAATCGCATCAACCGCTTCTTTTGTCGCAGGTACAACAGGTTCTAAATCAAGACGCTGTAGATCTTGCTCCATTTCATCCACGGAGGTTTCACCCGTAACCCATTTCCCTTCTACCGAAAGTGCTTTAAGATCAGAAGGGTGCTCAGACATTGGGATGATATTAACATCGACTTTAAGTAAGTCTCGTATTAGTTCTATTGCGTCGAGTGGGCGGACGGATAGGTTATCCAATGCGGTAAGCATAAGGTTGCCAAGGTTGTGACCATTCAAGTCGCCAGTGCCTTTAAAACGGTACTCAAACATCATGGAACCGATAGACGGATCGGTAATGAGCTGGTTGATACAGTTGCGAGTGTCGCCCCAAGCAATGCCGCCTTGGCACTCTCGAATACGGCCGGTGGAGCCGCCATTGTCCGTTGTTGCGACAATACCTGTGGCATTAGAGCCAAAATCTTTCAGCGCAGCCAACATGCGCCCTAAGCCGTGACCGCCACCAATCGCGACAATTTTTTTTGATGAATAGTTGCTCATCTTATTCTACTTTTGTGTTACTTAGTTGTCGTAACATAGGGTAAATTGTTCATTTGCGATACTCAACTATAATAAAAATGACGAATAGATAAGGTTTTTTGATGACAAAGCTGGAAAACCCTGTCGTTATTGAGTATTTTACTCGCACGCTGTTAGGGACTCATGTCGCTAACTGCCATAACTCCGAGCTCACGACGCTAAGTCTTTTTCGCACCCATCCTGTTGGTAATGTCGATTAAGATAAGCGTGTTGAGCCAGTGACAAAAGGTCACAAGGGCTTGATTGGAAATGATCACGCCTCCCGTGTTTGGAAAGGTGTTCCGTGGCGCAACAATTCGAAGATAAATTCCATCGCAAGTTTTATTACTTGCGCTTGTCGGTTACAGACGTCTGTAATTTCCGATGTACATATTGCCTCCCTGATGGCTACAAACCGCCTGGTCACAAAAGACCAGCTTTTTTAACGCTGCCTGAAATAAAGCGTGTTGTCACTGCGTTTGCAGATTGTGGCACGTCAAAGGTGCGCATCACTGGTGGTGAGCCTAGTCTTAGGAAGGACTTCCCTCAGATCATTGAAACGGTCGCCAATACTCCCGGCATCAGCAAAGTGGCTACGACGACCAACGGTTATCGTATGGCTAAACAGGTTGATACCTGGCAGCAAGCGGGTTTGACTCATATTAACGTCAGCGTTGATAGCCTTGATCCTCGTATGTTCCACCAAATTACCGGCGAGAACAAATTTACCGAGGTGATGGCGGGTATCGACCGCGCGTTTGAGATCGGCTACAAGCAGGTCAAAGTCAATGTGGTGTTGATGAAAGATCTCAACGCTAAAGAGCTGCCGTCGTTCCTCAACTGGATCAAAGACCGTCCTATTCAACTTAGGTTCATCGAGCTGATGCAAACCGGGGAAATGGACGAGCTGTTTCAAAATCATCATGTCTCAGGCGTGGACATTCGCAATCAACTCATCGCTAACGGCTGGATACTGAAAGCGCGTCAAAACAACGACGGCCCGGCTCAAGTATTCGTGCACGCTGACTATAAAGGTGAGATTGGCTTGATCATGCCATACGAGAAAAACTTCTGCGAAAGTTGCAACCGCTTGCGTGTCTCAGCAATGGGTAAGCTGCACTTATGCTTGTTTGGCGAGCATGGTGTAGAGTTGCGAGACTTACTGCAAGAAGACGCGCAGGAGCAGGCGCTAATCGAGCGCATTCAAGCACAATTACAGACCAAGTCGGTCAGTCACTTCCTACATGATGGCAATTCAGGAATGACGCCACACTTGGCATCCATCGGCGGCTAATTCGCGTCGCCGATTTTAATGTTTACAGTTTTTATAGGGTGAAAATCATGGGTCACGCAGAGAGCAAATTTGTGCCTGCGAATATCGCAGTGCTAACCGTTTCAGATACACGTACAGAAGAAAATGACACATCAGGTCGCTACCTGGTTGAAAACCTGCAAGAAGCGGGTCACACGCTGGCAGACAAAAAAATCGTTATCGATGACATCTACCAAATCCGCGCTGTGGTTTCACAGTGGATTGCTGACGAAAACGTTCAAGCCGTGATGATCACTGGCGGTACAGGTTTTACCTCTCGTGATAGCACACCAGAAGCATTGGTACCTCTTTTCGATAAGCAAGTAGAAGGCTTCGGTGAGCTATTCCGTGCGGTATCTTACGAAGAGATTGGTACCTCGACGATTCAGTCACGTGCGATTGCGGGCTTTGCTAATCACACAGTGATTTTCGCGATGCCGGGTTCAACAGGTGCGTGTCGCACGGGTTGGACGAAAATCATTAAGCAGCAGCTCGATGCAAGTCATCGCCCTTGTAACTTCATGCCTCACCTAACTAAGTAACTGTCGGGGTTAGCCATGTCGGAATTTACACATATTAATGCATCGGGCGAGGCCAATATGGTTGACGTCTCAGCCAAGGCAGAGACCGTTCGGGAAGCGCGTGCAGAAGCGTTTGTGCATATGGCACCGGAAACGCTGAAAATGATTACCTCGGGCAACCATCACAAAGGGGATGTGTTTGCTACCGCACGTATTGCAGGTATTCAAGCTGCGAAGAAAACGTGGGATCTGATCCCGCTATGTCATCCGCTGTTGCTTTCAAAAGTTGAAGTGCAGCTAGAGGCGCTGGAAAGTGAAAACAAAGTACGCATCGAATCCGTGTGTAAGCTAGCGGGTAAAACGGGTGTAGAAATGGAAGCGCTGACTGCAGCTTCTGTCGCGGCGTTGACGATTTACGACATGTGCAAAGCCGTACAAAAAGACATGGTGATCGACAGCGTTCGATTACTAGAAAAAACCGGCGGTAAGTCAGGTCACTTTAAGGTGGAATCATGATTAAAGTACTGTTTTTTGCGCAAACTCGCGAACTGGTTGGTATCGACGCGCTTGAACTTGAGGCCAGTTTTGACACGGTCGAAGCTATCCGAGCTCACTTAGCAAAGCAAGAGGGCAAGTGGGACTTGGCTCTTGATTCTGGTAAGTTATTAGCTGCTGTGAACCAGGACATTGTACCGCTCACGGCGACCGTCAGTGACGGTGATGAAGTGGCCTTTTTCCCTCCTGTTACTGGGGGTTGATATGACGATTCGTGTATCGGTTCAGCAGCAAGACTTTTCGGTAGGTACAGAGTATGAAGCTCTGGCTGAGGGCAGCGCATCTGGCGCGATAGTGACGTTTACGGGCAAAGTACGTGATATAAACTTGGGCGACGATGTGCAAGGCATGTCGCTTGAGCACTATCCGGGGATGACGGAACGCGCGTTAGAGAAAATCTGCGACGAAGCGGAAATGAGATGGATGCTGAACGGTATTCGTGTCATACACCGTGTCGGCGATCTGGATGCAGGTGATCAAATCGTGTTTGTCGGTGTGTCCAGTGCCCACCGCGGTGCGGCGTTTGAAGCGTGTGAATTCATTATGGATTACTTGAAAACCAAGGCGCCATTTTGGAAGAAAGAGCGCACCACAGAATCAACTCGATGGGTTGAGTCGCGTGAGTCTGACGCACAGGCCGCAGAGCGCTGGCAGAAATAACAAGAGCATGCCTAGGCATGCTCTTGTTACTTTGTTCGGTTATTCGGCATCGAGAAATGCATTGACTGCTGTGATCACTCCAGCTTCGGAATTACTTGGTGCCGAGAAGCGAGCAAGCTCTTTAACACCTGGGTGGGCATTGTCCATCGCGTAAGAGTAATAACTCTCCTTCAACATCTCTACGTCGTTAAAGTAGTCACCAAAACTCATGGTCTGCTCAAAACTAAAGTTCATGGTTTGCTGTAGGTGGCGAATGGCCGCACCTTTTGAGGCGACTTTGTTCATGACATCAAGCCAAATCTTAGCACTAACCACGACTTGAAAATCTTTACCAAATGCAGGGCGGATCACCGGATCGATGTGAGCTTCAGAGCCATCAAAGTGAAGCAGAGCAACTTTAATAAATTCGTCTTCTACGCTCAGCAAATCGTCAACATATTGGCAGCGGTGGTAGTACTTATTGATTTCTGCCAGTGCCTTTGGATCTTGCGTTTCGATGTAAGCACCTTTCTTACCACATAGCACAATAAACGCACCGGAGATCGTACGGGCTTGGCGAATGATGTCAGGCACGGAAGCTGAATCAAGCGTACAGCTATACAGCTCTTTGTCCTGATGCATGACCATAGTGCCATTTTCAGCGATAAACAGCATCTCTCTTGGTAGTCTGCAAAAGTATCACGCAAGCTATAGTATTGACGACCAGACGCCGCAGCAAACAGAATGCCTTGAGACTTGAGCCTTTGAAATAACGCAGGAAACTGCGCAGGAAGCTGGCCTTGCTCGTCTAACAGGGTTCCATCCATGTCGGTTGCGATGAATTTGATTTTTGAAGCTGTCATAGTTGAATGCTAATTTTGTGAGTGAGGCTAGAGTTTAGCGCTCAAGATAGGGTAAAGGAAGTACATTACTGGTGGTTACCTAAAAATTGAGCAATGAGCGCCCATTATTTGTGCGTCTCACCAAAATAGTGCATCGAAAAGCACGTCTGCACTCGTAAGTTATTGATAATTAAAATTATCATTATTGGAATCATTCTTGCTCCCTCTTTTCACAAAGGCTGTGTCTTGTGCAGAACAAGACAGATGACCGTGAACAATAACTAACTCGTCAATGGCAAAGGCGCCTCTTCTTGAAATAAGAAGAGGCGCCTTTTTTATCGATGTCGCCGGGCTCAAGGAGAAGCTATGAAGCCGAGAAGTGTCAAAACAACCTGTCCTTATTGTGGTGTCGGCTGCGGCTTAGTGGCCAAGTGTGTCAGCACCCCGAATCAAGCATCAACGAGTGGCGATCTTTCGCATCCAGCAAACATGGGCGCGCTTTGTGTTAAAGGTTCATCTTTAGATCAAAGCCATACGGGGCCTGCAAGGTTGTTGTATCCAAAAATCAACGGTAAACAGGCGTCGTGGCAAGAAGCGATTGATACTATCGCAGAGCGGTTTTATGACATCAAACAGCAACATGGCAGTGACGCGCTGTCTATGTATGTATCGGGACAACTGCTGACAGAAGATTACTATGTTGCCAACAAGCTTATGAAAGGCTTTATTGGCAGCGCCAACATTGATACCAACTCTCGACTTTGTATGTCGTCTGCGGTCGCGTCTCACGTTCGTGCATTTGGCGAGGATGTCGTCCCCGTGAATTATCAAGACCTTGAGTTGGCGGAGATGATTGTGTTGGTGGGCTCTAATATGGCTTGGACACATCCCATTGTCTTCCGACGAATTCAACAGGCAAGAGAATCAAATCCAAACTTAAAGCTGGTGGTGATCGACCCTCGTAAAACCATGACTGCAGAACAAGCGGATCTCCACCTGCCTCTTGTGAGTGACAGCGATGTGGCACTGTTTATGGGGTTGGCGCGATATTGCGATGACACCAAGCAGTTTGATACAAAGTATATCGATGAGCACACGCAAGGCGCGGATGCGCTGATGAGAGCGCTAAAACAACCCTCTTGCTCTCTTGATGCTGTGGCAGAGCAAACTCAAGTCGACAAAACTCGCCTTAAACAGTTCTATCATTGGTTCGCGACCAAGCAGCGCGTGATTACGCTCTATTGCCAGGGAGTGAATCAGGCTGAGAATGGCACTGATAAAGGCAATGCCATTATTAATGCTCACTTGCTAACGGGTAAAATCGGTCGTGAAGGATGTGGCCCATTCTCGATTACTGGTCAGCCCAACGCCATGGGGGACGAGAGGTCGGTGGACTGGCGAATCAATTGGCTGCCCATCGTGGCTTTGATACTGAGTCGATAGAGCAGGTTAAGTCTATTTGGCAGGCGCCAAATATGGCAACTAAACCGGGCTTGAAAGCAGTGGATCTGTTTGATGCGATTGAACGCGGTGAAGTGAAAGCGGTTTGGATCATGGCGACCAATCCAGTTGTATCACTGCCGCAAAGTCAGAAAATCAAACGAGCACTCAAGCGCTGTAAGTTGGTGATAGTGTCGGATATCTGTGCTGATTCTGATATTGCTCAGTATGCAGATATCTTGCTACCCGCTGCAGGATGGGGTGAGAAGCAGGGTATGGTGACCAACTCTGAGCGCATGATGTCTCGCCAGCGAGCATTCTTACCTATGCGCGGTGAAAGCAGGCCAGATTGGTGGGCGATCTCTAAAGTAGGTCAGGCTTTGTGCCGCCTAATGGATGTTCCCGACGGGTTTGGGTATCACAGTGAGTACGAGATTTTCAAAGAACACGTTGAGTTGTCAGGTATTAACAAACATTCGCCTCAGTTATTCGATTTAAGCCAGCTAAGTACAATGACTGAAAGCGATTATCAGCAATGGCAACCGATACAGTGGCCGCTTGGCGGTGAGAGACCATTTGCCAACGGCGTTTTTGCGACACCTTCTGGGCGCGCCAATTTGATTGTTCCCGAGAGCATTGAGCTTGAGACGCCGCGCGGACATCAAGAATTCATTCTTAATACCGGGCGTGACCGCGATCAGTGGCATACCATGACGCGCACAGGCTACGTTCCTTCGCTTACTCAAAAGGAGGTCGAGCCTACGCTTTACCTCAACCCAATCTCCATTGAAAGAGCAGAGCTTAAAACGGAGCAACTTGCTGAACTAACACTGCCTGGTTACAGCGGTAATGTGGTCGCTCGTATTAAAGCAGACGAAGGTTTAAGTATGCACAGTGTGTATTTGTCGATGCATTGGGCAGGTGAATTTGGTGCCGGCAGTGGTGTTAACCAGGTAACAAAATCCGTGGTTGACCCTATTTCGGGTCAGCCGGCGTTTAAATCGACGTTGGTTCGCGTCGCGCCATTTAGCATTGGCAGCTATATGGTTGCCTTAGGCGAGGGTGGTGACAAGCTACGTGATCTGGCGGACTTCGCTCGATGCAAGTGACTGACACTGGCGGCGCTGGTGGGCGTTTATGGCGCTATGCGACACAGGTGCCATTAGAGAAGCACACTTGGAACCAGGCAACAGGCGCTGCCCTTAAAGGCAAGCTATTGGTGATGGATACCGAGCACGGCTGGGTAACGCTAAGCTGTGCTGATGACGCCGCGCTGACGGTTAAAAGTATTGTTCAAGTCGAAAATAAGACCTTTGATGCTGATGTCGAGCAGCTTTCTCAGCTGTTGGGGCAGCCTTTTTCACTCTCAAAACTTCTAAAGGCGACCCAAACGGGAACCACAAGTAAGCTGGTTTGTAGCTGTTTTAGAGTGACTGAAAAACAGATCATTGATGCGATTCAAACTCAAAACCATACCAGTGTCGCTCAGCTTCAAAGTCAGCTCAAATGCGGCAGCAATTGCGGCTCTTGTCTACCGGAGGTGGAAAAGCTCGCCAATCAGCACTTTCAGCACGCTCAGCATATCGATGTGATAGTTAAATAGTAAGTTCAGTTACTCTAGGAGTTGTAGGATGAATACTCAAAGGAATGAGCACGCATACCGTTTGCACCAGCAGCAAGATGTCGGCTTTATTGATGAGCTGCCTTATCTTTCTGAAAATGGCTTTGTCTCTATTGTCGGGCGGGTCCGGGCGATCCAGATTTGCTAACTATGGCTGCCCACAAGCGGATAACTCAGGCGGATATTGTGGTTTATGATCGTTTAGTCAGTCAGCCGATCTTGGATTTGATTCCCAGCAGCACGTTACGATTCTATGTAGGTAAACGCTGTGGTATGCCAAGTCTGAATCAAGATTCAATCAACGAAATCCTTAAAGATTGTGGCCGGAAAGGGTATCGAGCAGTAAGGTTAAAAGGCGGTGACCCTTTTGTATTTGGCCGTGGCGGCGAAGAAGCACTGGCGCTAAAAGCGGCAAACATTGAGTTTGAAGTCATTCCAGGCATTACTGCCGCACTGGGCTGCTCTTCAAGCGCGCTTATCCCGTTGACTCATCGTAAAGTGGCGCGCAGTGTTACCTTTGTCACTGGCAATGTCGTATCTGGCGCACTGCCTGCGTGGTCATCGCTGATTGCTCAAGGGCAAACGTTAGTTTGTTATATGGGGCTTGAGAAAAGCCTCGAGATTCAGAGTGGCTTAGTACAGGCTGGACTGAGTGCCTCAACACCTGTTGCTATTATCGGCAAAGGTTGTAGCGCAGAAGAAGAAGTATATACTTTCGAGCTATCGCAACTGAATCAAATCGCGGAGCAACTTCGCGGCTTGAGCCCGGCGTTGATGATCATTGGTGAAGTGGTGTCGATTCGCCAGCAGCTTGTTGATATAGCGAAAGAAGTTAGTCAAGACGAGCGGTTGGTGTCAGCGCCTTGATGTAACCGATGTTAGATGGTTAGGCGGGACAGTCACATTAAGTAGGAGAAGATGTGTCGTTAATTCAAGAATGTATTCGCACGGTGGGTCGTGGTTCACGAGGTAGAGGTCCGCTGACGCAAACTCAGGCACGTGAAGTCATGGCCGCGTTTATCAATGGCGAGGTCGGTGATGACCAAATGGCCATGCTGATGATGCTTATTCGCGTTAGAGATGAAACGCCGGAGGAAATTGCTGGCTTTGTACAGGCGCTTAAATCTTCATCAGAGAGCTTTGCTGATCTCGATTGGCCCTTGTATGCAGGAAAACGCACCGGCCAAACGTCAGGTTTACCGTGGCATTTAGTTGCAGCTAAGATATTGGCGGACAGCGGCGTGAAAATCTTGCTCCATGGCGATTTGGATAAAATGCATAACCGCCTGCACGCGAGAGACTTTTTAAACCAGCTTAATATCACCACCGCAAACAGTCTTGCGGATGCGCAGCAGTTGCTCGAGCAGTTCAATATTACTTACTTACCCCTAGAGAATTTTCTGCCGCAAGTTAAGACCATGCTCGATTGGAAGCATCGTTACGGACTAAGAACGCCTGTCAATACCGTCGCTCGCGCTTTAAACCCAGCGAATGCGCCGTTTGCACTGCGCGGCAGTTTCCACCCAGGCTTTCAAGAGCTACACGCTAAAGTGGAATCTTTAGTGCACCTACCAACGGAGCAAACTCAGCGAACCGTTTCTTTTAAAGGTCAGTCGGGCGAGACCGAGTATAACCCCAAAGTAAGTCAAACCATTTGGTGGGCAGAAAACGGTAAGGTGAACTCGAGCTATATTGAAGAGAGCATGACCCCCAACGTGAGATTTCTTGTCCGCTGGGCACACCAGAAGATGAGCAAGAGCTGATGGCCAATGCAGTAATTAGTACGATGACGGTGGCGCTGTTTACCTTGTCGGCAGATTGGAATAAGGCACAAACCAAAGCTCAGCAACTTTGGCACACATATTGCGATGGACTAACGAGTGAAGGAACACTATGTTAGGGAAATCGTATGCCAAAAACACCAGTCTTAGTTTGTTGCGATTCAATCGCCGAGCAGGCGCATATAAGCGCTAGGCTTGCCAGAGACTTTGATAGAATTATGGGCTGCCAGCTGTCTCAGCTGGAGTCCATGCTCGAAAAAGAGCCCTCAGCGACCCTTGTCATTTCTTGGCAGCAACCTTGTGCTGAACTGTCGCTGATCATTGAGGTCGCTAAGCAGCGACAGCGGCCACTTCTCGTTATCCTTAAACAGCTCAATAATAATGATATCAATCGTTTACCAGTGAGCAACGATTACGTTTTGTTGCCTCATGATTCCCAATTTGAACTTAGTGCTTGGGTAATTCACGCTAGACAAGTGCGAGAGAAATCGATTCAAGATGACCAAAAAATCGCAGCACTGAACCTAAAACTTGAAGAGCGAAAAGTCATCGAGAAGGCCAAAGGGCTGCTGATGAAGCACCACCACCTTGATGAACAGACGGCATTTGCTGCGCTTCGCAAATCCGCCATGCAGTCGAGTTTATCGCTGGCTCAAGTCGCAAAGAATCTGATCAACACTTTGGAATCTATCCACCTCTAACTACTACTTTGGGGTTAATGATAATTCATTCAATTGGTGCAGGGTGCACACTGGAGAAGCAAAAAATGGCCAGGATGGAGATTGTTTTAATGTAAATCATTGATTTTATAGATAAATAAAAGTTGGCACGCATATTGGATTATCAATACTAACTACAATACCCCCGCCCCTAAGTGGGCAGCTCCTGAAATCATCAACGGCGGTGAAAGAAAGGTTGGCGACGGCGTTACTGCTTAAACATAGGCTCTATTGCTTATACATGGCAGTAGCGCCTTTTTTTTGGAAAAAATTTTTAAGCATCACACGGAGAAAGTGTTATGAACAAATGGACGCAACGAGCAAACAAAGTGGGTAAGACGTTTCACCGCGTCAGTACCGCGACGATTGCAACGGCAACGCTACTGGTTGGCACATCGGCTTGGGCTGAGTTGGGTGAGCCGGAAATTGAAGAGCTCAAGTTTGGCTTTATCAAACTGACTGATATGGCACCGCTGGCGGTGGCTTACGAAAAAGGCTTTTTCGAAGATGAAGGTCTCTATGTCACCTTGGAAGCACAAGCGAACTGGAAAGTACTGCTAGACCGCGTCATCGATGGTGAGCTGGACGGCGCTCATATGCTGGCTGGTCAGCCTCTAGGAGCGACCATCGGTATCGGTACTAAAGCAGAGGTCATTACCGCATTCAGCATGGATCTCAATGGTAACGCCATCACTGTGTCTAATAATACTTGGGATGCGATGAAGCCGCATATTCCTAAGCAGGCTGATGGTAAACCCGTTCACCCAATCAAGGCAGATGCGCTAAAGCCTGTAGTTGAAGGGTATCTTGATGAGGGTAAGCCGTTCAACATGGGTATGGTGTTCCCAGTTTCTACCCACAACTATGAGCTGCGCTACTGGTTAGCAGCCGGCGGAATTCACCCAGGTTACTACGCACCAAAATCAGGTGATAACAGCGGCCAAGTTGACGCAGACGTTCTGCTTAGCGTGACCCCTCCGCCTCAAATGCCAGCCACAATGGAAGCGGGCACGATTGAAGGCTATTGCGTGGGCGAACCGTGGAACCAGCAAGCGGTGTTTAAGGGCATTGGTGTTCCTGTCGTTACGGATTACGAGATTTGGAAAAACAACCCTGAGAAAGTGTTTGGTGTGTCGAAATCTTGGGCTGAAGAGAACCCTAATACGCATATCCGCGTGGTGAAAGCGCTTATCCGCGCCGCACATTGGTTGGATGAAAACAACAATGCTAACCGTCAAGAAGCCGTGAAAATGCTCTCGAAAAGTGCCTACGTTGGCGCTGATGCTGAGGTTATCGCCAACAGCATGACCGGTACGTTTGAGTATGAGAAAGGTGATAAGCGTGATGTGCCGGACTTTAACGTGTTCTTCCGTCATAACGCCACTTACCCATACTACAGTGATGCGATTTGGTACCTAACGCAGATGCGACGTTGGGGACAGATTGCAGACTCGCAAGACGACCAGTGGTACATGGATATCGCTAAAGAAGTTTACCGCCCTGATATCTATCAACAAGCGGCTGAAGCCTTGGTAGAAGATGGTGTGCTAACGTCGAAAGACTTCCCTGACTTCAAAAATGAAGATGGCTTCCGCGCCCCACAAACTCATTTTATCGACAACATCGTTTATGACGGTACTAAGCCGAACGAGTACCTGAAAAAGTTCTCTATTGGTCTGAAAGGTAACGACAAAGTGTAGACGTAATCGTCTTATCACGAACGTTAAAGCGAGTAAGCCGAGAAAAGCTAAGGAGTATAGGCGATGGCAACGAACGTAATTTCACTTAAGCCAAGCCGCGACATGGTGGTGAACCGCAGCCGAGTGCTGCTGTTCCCCCTCATTGGGATCTTGTGTTTCCTGATGATGTGGCATTTGGCAGCCAAACAGGTAGAGACGTCTTTAGGTACCTTACCGGGTCCAGTTCAGACGTTTGAACAATTCAAAAATTTAGCCGCAGAACACGTTGAGGAGCGCGATAAAGCGCTGGCGTTTGTTGAGCGTCAAGAAAAGCGCAATGCAGCCAAGCTGGCGAAAAACCCGGACGCGAAAGTGAAGATTCGCCCTTACACCGGGAAACCGACTTTCTTTGACCAAATTGGCACTTCATTGATTACTGTGGCGGGCGGGTTTATCTTGGCGTCAGTGATTGCGATTCCCCTAGGGATTGTGCTGGGGTTGAATCAGGGTGTTTACCAGGCATTTAACCCCATCATTCAACTACTAAAACCCGTATCACCTTTGGCTTGGCTGCCTATCGTGACCATGGTGGTGAGTGCGACATACGTGAGTGACGATCCTTTGTTTGCGAAATCTTTTGTCAACTCATTGATTACCGTTGCGCTGTGTAGCTTATGGCCAACACTCATCAATACCGCTGTTGGTGTCACTAGCGTGGACAAAGATCTTCTGAACGTGAGTAAGGTGTTGAAACTCTCTTGGTGGCAGCACATTCGCACCATTGTATTGCCTTCTGCGATCCCAATGATTTTCACTGGCCTTCGACTGTCACTAGGTATTGCTTGGATGGTGTTGATTGCCGCAGAAATGCTGGCTCAAAACCCAGGGCTTGGCAAATTCGTATGGGATGAGTTCCAAAATGGTAGCTCAGCGTCACTAGGCCGCATTATGGTCGCGGTGATCACCATCGGATTTATCGGACTTTTGCTTGATCGCGGCATGTTACTGCTGCAAAAGCATTTTTCTTGGAACAAACAACAATCGCTCCGCTAACTAGGCTCTGTTGTCATTCTGTTCTCATTGAGAAGAAATGACGCCTTGATTATCGAATAAGGAAGTTAACGATGTCGAAACCTTTACTTGACCTGACCCAGCTAGGAATGCGGTTCCCCACGCCACAAGGGGAGTTTGTGGCACTCAAGAATGTCAATTTACAGATCCAAAAAGGGGAGTTTATCTCGCTAATTGGTCACTCAGGCTGCGGTAAGTCCACAGTGTTGAACTTGGTCGCGGGACTGCATTTCCCAACCGATGGTGGTGTGATTGTCGATGGGCGTGAAGTCGATGGACCGGGACCTGAGCGAGCGGTAGTATTCCAAAATCACTCATTGCTGCCTTGGCTCTCGGTGTATGAAAACATTGAACTAGCAGTAAAGCAGGTCGCCAAGGGCAAAGATAAAGCTTGGGTGAAAGAGCAAGTTCATCACTATCTCGACCTGGTTGAAATGGCTCATGCGGCCGACAAGAGACCCGATGAAATTTCTGGCGGTATGAAGCAGCGCGTCGGTATTGCCCGCGCTCTAGCGCTAAAACCCAAAGTCTTATTGATGGATGAACCGTTCGGCGCACTCGATGCACTGACACGGGCCAAGCTGCAAGATGCGCTAATGGCGATTCAGGCGGAGCTCAACAATACCGTCATCATGATTACTCACGATGTGGATGAAGCCGTGCTTCTCTCCGACAAGATAGTGATGATGACGAATGGACCGGCAGCGACGATTGGTGAAGTGTTAGATATCGATCTCCAACGACCTAGAAATCGCGTCGCGATGGCCGACAATTCGCAATATCAGAAATACCGTCAAGCCGTATTGACCTTCCTATATGAGAAGCAAGCGAAAAACGAGTTGTCAGCACCGGCAGAAATCAGCAAGCAGAAAAGCGCATAGGGAGACGAGGTATGGAACATATCGTTGTAGTCGGCAATGGCATGGTTGGGCATCATTTCATCGCTCATCTCATTAGCCTGCAAGGACATTTAAATTATCGAATTACGGTGATCGGCGAGGAGCGTTATGCGGCCTATGACCGTGTTCAGCTTTCATCGCTGTTTTCTGGTAACTCGCACGATTCTCTGATGCTAGGAGATGAAGAGTGGTACAAAAAATATGGCGTTGAGCTTGTTCTCGGCAGCCGTGTCACCAGCGTTGATAAACAGAGCAAACGTATCACTCTTGATGACGAAGACATCCTTGGTTATGACCACTTGGTGTTGGCGACGGGCTCTTATCCGTTTGTGCCACCGATTGAAGGCAAAGATCGCGACAACGTCTTCGTATATAGAACTTTGGATGATCTTTCTGCGATTCGTAAAGCGTGTGAGGGAGCGAAAACGGGTGCGGTCATCGGTGGCGGTTTGCTTGGACTTGAAGCAGCCAATGCCTTGAAGCTTCTTGGACTTGACACTCACGTAGTCGAGTTTGCGCCAAGACTCATGCCAGTGCAGCTTGATGATGGTGCTGGCGGTCTGTTGAAGAACAAAATTGAAGACCTAGGGCTAACGGTTCATACCTCAACCGGTACCGATAAGATCGTTGATGGTGAAACCGCTTATCACCGTATGGTGTTTAAAGATGCTGAGCCTTTGGATGTAGACGTAGTGGTATTCTCCGCCGGTATTCGTCCCCAAGACGCACTTGCAAGAGAGGCGGGTTTAGATATTGGTAAGCGTGGCGGCATTGTGATTAACGATCATTGCCAAACCAGTGATGAAGCGATTTACGCAATCGGTGAATGTGCTCTTTGGCAAAATCGTATCTTTGGCTTGGTGGCACCTGGCTATGCCATGGCGCGCGCAGTCGCAGACCAGCTTATGGGCAAAGCGGCGACGTTTGAAGGTGCCGACATGAGCACCAAACTCAAACTACTCGGGGTTGATGTTGCTTCCATCGGTGACGCACAAATGCAAACACCTGGGGCAAAAGAGATGGTGTTGCAAGATACCGCGAAAGGCACTTATAAAAAGCTCATCGTTGATGAAAGCAGTAGCCGTCTCCTAGGCGCAATTCTAGTTGGCGATACCACCGATTACGATTTGCTCTTGCAAGCGTATCTCAATGAGAAAACTCTACCTGAGCATCCAGCGGAGCTGCTGTTTGATACCAGTTCACTATCTGGCGGCGCAAGTGCCTCAACCATGATCTGTTCTTGTCACAATGTAACTCGTGGGGATTTGGTCGAAGCCATTCATGCAGGCGCTCATGATCTCGCGACATTAAAAGACGAAACTAAGGCTGGAACTGGCTGTGGTGGCTGCGCCAACATGGTGAAAAGCGTTCTTGATGAAGAGCTGGTGGCGATGGGACAAGAGGTTAATAACCATCTTTGTGAACACTTCGAATTTTCAAGACAGGAGCTGTTTCACATTTGCCAAGTGGATTCCATTAAGAGCTTTGATGAACTGATTGAAAAGCACGGTAAGGGTAAAGGCTGTGACATTTGTAAGCCTACAGCGGCTTCTGTGTTTGCCTCTCTGTGGAATGAACATGTTCTAGAAGGCTCACATCGTGGATTACAAGACTCAAACGATCTGTTCCTTGCGAATCTACAAAAAGATGGCTCTTATTCAGTCGTGCCACGTGTCCCCGGTGGTGAAATTACTCCTGAAAAACTGATTGTACTGGGTGAGGTGGCGAAGAAGTTTGATCTTTACACCAAGATTACCGGTGGCCAGCGAGTGGACTTGTTTGGTGCTCAGGTGGAGCAACTTCCGGAAATTTGGGACACATTAATCTCAGCAGGCTTTGAAACCGGCCACGCCTACGGTAAGTCGCTGCGCACAGTGAAGTCGTGTGTGGGCTCGACGTGGTGTCGTTATGGCGTCGATGATTCCGTGGGTCTCGCTATCGATCTTGAAAATCGCTACAAGGGTCTTCGTGCTCCACATAAAATCAAGTTTGCGGTGTCAGGTTGTACACGTGAATGTGCCGAGGCGCAAAGTAAAGACATTGGTGTGATCGCCACCGAAAATGGTTGGAACTTATACGTATGTGGCAATGGTGGGATGCGTCCACGTCATGCAGATTTACTCGCGTCTGATCTCACCACAGAAGAGTTGGTCACTTTGATCGACAGAGTGTTGATGTTCTACGTGAAGACGGGCGAACGTCTGCAGCGTACATCGGTTTGGATGGAAAGCTTAGAGGGTGGGCTAGATTACTTGAAGCAAGTCGTGATAGAGGACTCATTAGGTATTAACACGCAGCTTGAAACGCAAATGCAACACATTGTTGATACCTACCAATGTGAATGGAAAACCGCCGTTGAGTCTGAAGAGAAGCGCGCGACGTTTATGCCTTTTATTAACAGTGACCAGCAAAGCAAGGATCTTGGCTACCAGCGCGTTCGAGGTCAAAGGATCCCTGTAACTATCGTTGACCCGCAACTGGAGGACTAATCATGTGGAACAAGATTTGTGACGTGGCTGATTTGACCCCTTATCAAGGTCGAGGTGCATTGGTTGGCGATGAGCAACTTGCACTGTTTTACTTGCCAGAGACAGACCAAGGTGTGTTCGCAATTGACAACTGGGATCCGATTGGCGGAGCCTTTGTGCTAAGCCGGGGGATTGTTGGTGATATCGGCGGACGAGATTGTGTGGCGTCGCCACTGTACAAACAGCACTTCGATCTCATCTCTGGTCAATGTATTGAAGAGCCAAAAGTCAGCGTGAAAACTTGGCAGGTGGAAGTGCGTGGTGAGGAAGTGTGGGTGATGTCAGCGTAAGCGATGTCTCAATAAAGATGAGGGTGAGGTTATTTCACCCTCATTAGCTGATGAGTGGTGTCTCCCAGCTCCACAACGAGTACTTGTGAACGCTTCATTGCTTCGACTTTGTCGAGCATAGTTTGAGAGTAGCCGCGGCTTCTCATCCAAGATAACGAGCTTGAAAACTGATCCTCATTGACTACGAAGGATTGGTCTTTAAGAAACGATTCTGAGATGTGAACCACCCAAATACGTGAGCGAAATTCAACAGCATCGGATAAGGATTGAAGTAGCTTTTTAAACATGATGGCGCCAGTAACAGAAAATCTAATCCAAGGGATTGTTACAAAATTCTTATCGATAAGATAGGCAAAATCGAAAAAACCGTCTTACGCTTAGAAATATCAATGCAGTGGAGTCAAGGGGTTTCCGCTGTGATAGGAATTCACTATCGATAGTATCGATAAGTCCCATTTCTACCTTGTGACGGATTGCACCACAATGAACGAACAGGGTTTGGATGTTGGGAGGTAAGGAGAGTGCTATGGAGTCGCTAAAAGTAAAAGATTATATGACGCAAAGAACGGTCACGTTCACGGAAGACATGTCGCTCAGTGCAGCACTCGACAAAGTGATGCAATCGACCCACTTAGGCGGGCCTGTTATTGATGATAAAGAGCAGGTGATTGGTTTTATCTCTGAACAAGACTTGCTCGAGAAATTAGTAAAAGTGAGCTATCACTGTCAGGATACGCATACGGTAGGGGATTGTATGTACCGTGAGGTATTGTCTGTTACACCGGATACCTCCATTATCGAACTGGCTGATATGATGAAAGTGGGTAAGCCAAAAATGTACCCTGTAATCGACAATGGCCGTTTGGTTGGTGTGATTACCCGTCGTGATGTGCTGCGTGCTATTGGTAAAACGATTGAAGCATGCTTCAAACATCCGGTATAAACTAGATATTACTCGAAACGGGCGCTGCGGCGCCCTTTGTTGTTTGTAGAGCGTTTGTAAACAGAAAGGGAATTCAATGGCTGAACAGTCTGCCAAGTTTGTTGAGGGATCAACGATGCGCCACATATTGGTGATGTCTGGAACATCGACTGTGGGCATTATGGCAATTTTCATTGTCGACTTACTCGACATGCTGTTTATCAGTATGCTCGGACAGGCAGAGCTCGCCGCTGCGGTGGGCTTTGCGGGCACCCTCACTTTTTTTGCTACGTCTGTCAGTATCGGTACATCCATTGCCATGGGCGCTTTGATGTCCAAAGCCATCGGTGCGAAGAACATCAGCTATGCGCGAGAGATCGGCAGTAGTGTCTTGGTTATCTCCTTCGTGATCAGTGCTTTGGTGACCGCACTGATGTGCGCTTATATACCGGAACTTCTTACAGCCATTGGAGCGGAAGGTCGAGCGCATGAGCGTGCTGAAGCCTATTTGTGGGTTTTGCTTCCGAGTACGCCACTCATTGCCCTTGGGATGGCGAGTGGTGCCGGGCTTCGTGCCGCAGGTGATGCTAAGCGTTCGATGTGGGCAACGCTCGCGGGGGCATTGTTAATGCTATTCTCGACCCGTTATTTATCTTTGGCTTTAATTGGAATGTAGAAGGCGCTGCGGCGGCTTCTGTCGTCGCTCGATTCGCCGTGCTCTATTTCTCATTTGTACCGCTCATCAAAGTCCATCAACTGCTTTCTAGACCAACCTTTGACTCCGTGAAACGCGATACCAAGGTCATGCTTGCGATTGCACTACCTGCGATTGTCACTAACACCGCGACGCCAATCGGCAACGCAATTGTTACCACAGCTATTGCTCAATATGGTGAGGATTATGTGGCAGGTTTTGCCGTAATTGGTCGCATTATTCCCGTGTGTTTTGCGTTTATTTTTGCACTATCGGGGGCAGTTGGCCCTATCATTGGCCAAAACTTCGGCGCAGCAAGGATTGATAGGGTTGAAGAGACATTAAAGAACTCGTTAATCGTCACTACGTTCTACACGCTGGTGGTTTGTTTGTTGCTCTACCTAGTTCAAGATCCTTTAATAGCGGTGTTTTCATTGACCGGCGATGCGGCGCATATTGTTGCGGCGTTCGCTACCTATGTGGCGATCACCTTCGTGTTTAATGGCGTGCTGTTTGTAGCCAATACATCATTTAACAACCTAGGCAAACCGCTGTACTCCACTGCGCTCAATTTGGGAAAAGCGACCGCTGGTACCTTGCCATTCGTCTATTTCGGGTCTCTGTGGTTTGGCGCCTTGGGCGTTTTGTATGGTCAAGCCGTAGGCAATATTGTGTTTGGTGTCCTTGGTTACATTGTGCTGCGTTTTCATATTGCAGAGCTTCATAAAACGGGTGAGTGCACGCAAACCAAAGACCCAAGTATTGTTAGCGTCAATTCACAGCCTTTCTGTTCCCATGATCCAGTAATGATCGAAGAAGTATCGAAAATCGACAAACAACTCGAATCACCAACCCTTTCTGGTTAATTTGTTCTTGACCTTGGAGCTAGCTCCAAGGTTTACACTTGGGGTTAAGGATATGAAAAGGAGAGTCCCATGTGTAATAAACATAAAGCGTGCAGTACGCAAAAAATCAATGCTATTCGTCCGGTCAGTGACGCTTGTGATGCACCCAAAATTAGCCAAGTTTCCACTATCGCTGCAGCTTCGACGGAAGGCTGCCAATCTGGTGATAGTTGCTGCGGCGCGGAACCTGAAGAGCCCGCTGCCTCCAGCAGTCAACCACAATCCTCAACCGAATCTACAGGGCTGCTAAAGTCTTGGAAAGTCGCCGGCATGGATTGCCCCGCCTGTGCGCGAAAAGTAGAAACCGCAACCAGTCGAATCCAAGGTGTTGTAAATTCAAAAGTGATGTTTGCTACTGAAAAATTGGTAGTGAGAGTCGATGATGCCGCGCTATTTTCACAAGTCGAAGCCGCTGTTGCCGATGCCGGATTTACCCTCAATGCATTAGATGGCAGTACGGTCAGTAACAACGGTGACGTTGAGCTGACAGGCTGGAAAAAGACCTTTAAAGACAACGCTCATATCCTAGCGATATCCAGTGGTATGGTTATCGCCGCTGCCTTTAAAGGCGCTTATCCTGTTATCAGTGAGTGGCTATTTACTCTGACTTGTATCCTTGGCCTAATGCCGATTGGTGCCAAAGCCATCAAGCTGGCTAAATCCGGTACGCCTTTCGCCATTGAAACTTTAATGAGTGTGGCGGCGATGGGTGCGCTTTATCTTGGTGAAACGGTAGAAGCGGCTATGGTGCTGCTGCTGTTTTTGATTGGTGAGCGCCTTGAAGCGTTCGCAGCCTCGCGAGCAAGAAGTGGCGTTCAAGCGCTCATGTCGTTAGTACCAGAAGAAGCCACGGTCATTGTTGACAATGCCCGCCAAAAGAAAAGTGCTGCTCTGCTTGAGCCTGGCGACATTATCGAAGTCGCGCCAGGCGATAGAATGCCCGCTGATGGTGAACTCCTAAGTGCCAACGCCAGTTTTGATGAGAGCGCACTGACTGGTGAATCGGTGCCCGTTGAGCGCATGGTGGGTGACACGGTCATGGCTGGCGCAGTGCTGGCTGATAAAGTCGTGCGCCTAAAAGTGACCTCAAAACAAGGTGAGAATGCGATTGATCGCATCTTACACCTTATTGAAGAAGCCGAGTCACGCCGAGCGCCGATTGAGCGCTTTCTCGATAAATTTAGCCGCTGGTATACCCCGCTTATGATGCTGGTGTCTTTGCTGGTTATCGTGACGCCACCACTTCTGTTTGCTCAGCCTTGGGAAACGTGGATCTATCGAGGCCTCGCACTGCTATTGATAGCTTGTCCTTGTGCTCTCGTTATTTCAACACCAGCAGCCATTACTTCTGGATTGGCTGCGGCGACAAGACGCGGTGCCCTCATTAAAGGTGGGGCAGCGCTTGAGCAGCTTGGCAACATCGAATCCGTGGCGTTTGATAAAACGGGTACCCTAACGTTAGGCAAACCGCAAGTGACGGATGTGATAGTGAATGGTGCATTGTCTGAAGACGAGCTGCTTTCAGCCGCAGCGTCGATTGAGCAGGGTTCTAACCACCCACTCGCGACTTCGTTAGTGCGTTATGTAGAAAGCAAAGGCATCGCAATTTCGCCGGCTTCAGAGCAAAAAGCGCTGGTTGGTGTGGGCGTTGAAGGCATGTTGGGAGGTGTGAAGTGGACTCTTTCTGCCCCTTCTAAGCTTGAAGTATCGATTTCGAGCAAGGCTCAAGAGCAAATTTCAGCACTTGAGGATCAAGGTAAAACTGTTGTGGTCGCACTTTGCAACACCGAACTGGGGATGACGCTGCAGGGTCTGATTGCGTGGCAAGATGAAATCAGGCCAGATACCGCAGAGGCAGTGGCAAAACTGTCCAAACTTGGTATCCGAACCATCATGCTAACCGGTGATAATGAACGCAGCGCCGCATCCATCGCTTCTCCTCTTGGGATGGATTACAAAGCGCGATTGTTACCTGCGGATAAAGTGAGTTATGTGAATGAACTGGCCAGCCAGCATCGAGTAGCGATGGTGGGGGATGGCATTAATGACGCGCCGGCAATGAAAGCCGCCAATATTGGGGTCGCGATGGGAGGCGGTACGGATGTAGC
>NZ_JYJK01000126.1 GCF_003263785.1 Vibrio variabilis | reverse complement strand
CTGGCTCTGGCTCTGGCTCTGGCTCTGGCTCTGGCTCAACAGGAACATCTTCAAGCACTTGCTCTTCGTCAAGCAATAACTCGTCTTGTTCTAAACCAAGCAGAGACGCAAAGTAGTCATCCAGCGCCTGTTCACTAGAAAGCGGCGCAGTATCAGCTTTCATCTTGCGCTAGCCTCTCCAAGTAAATCAGCAATTGTTTATAAGCAAAGACACCTCGACTTCCCGCGGCAAAGTGAGATGCAGGCAAATGCTTCAAGCTGGCATCGCGAAATTTAGTGTCGATCGGTACGGCCGAACTCCACACTTGCGATGGGTAATCTTGTTTAAGTTGCGTCAAGGTTTGCAGCGATGCTCGCGTACGTTTGTCGTACATAGTAGGTACTATGGTGACCTTAAACGGACGCTGACGCGACTTTTGCATAATCGCAAGTGTGCGCACCATACGCTCTAAGCCTTTCATTGCTAAGAATTCTGTTTGGACAGGAATCAAGATGCGATCACTTGCCGCCATCGCATTCACCATCATGACCCCAAGAATAGGCGGGCAATCAATCAACACGTAATCGTAATCATCACGAATCGTCATTAGAGCACGTTTGAGGATAAGTCCCATACCGCTACGATTACCCATCACTCGATCAAGTGTTGCCAGCGACATATGAGCTGGCAAAATGTCGATATTATCGATATTGGTATTGTGTATCAGCGGTTTTACTCGGCTATCGCTAAACTCTTTAAGCTGGAACAGATCAAACAGACTGTGTGAAAGATGATCGGAGTCCATGCCCAAGTAAGTAGTCAATGAAGCATGAGGATCGGTATCGATAAGCAAGACACGATTGCCTTTCTGGCTTAAAAGCCCCGCCAACGTAACAGTAGTGGTCGTTTTACCGACACCGCCTTTTTGGTTAGCAACACTCCATACGATCATGTTACGACCTCTTCAACTCAACCAAAATGCGTTCAGCAATACGATCAAGGGGCAGATCTTCTGTGGAGATCCCCGCCTTAGCAACCGCTTGAGGCATGCCGTAAACCACGCAAGAGTCTTCATCTTGAGCCCAAACCGTCGAACCTGCCGACTTCAGCATGCGAGCACCTTCGCGGCCATCAGCCCCATTCCGGTTAGTACCATCGACAATACTTTGTCTTGATAAATCTTAGCCGCAGAGCCAAAAGTCACATCAACACACGGTTTGTAGTTCATGCGTTCACCGCCATCAAGAATGCGGATTTTCGCACTTCCAGGGCGCCCTTCGATCATCATTTGCATACCACCAGGAGCAAGATAAGCCACGCCTGGTTGCAATACATCGCCATTAGCAGCCTCTTTCACCGTGATTTGGCAAAGCGAGTTAAGCCTAGCCGCAAAGGCTGCGGTAAAAGTGGCGGGCATGTGCTGAATCAGCAAAATCGGATGCGGGTAATTGCCTGGCAATTTAGTCAAGATTTTTTGCAGGGCAACAGGGCCGCCTGTCGACGTACCAATCGCCGTCAACTGATAGCTTTTGCCACTACTGCGAAAACGAGCAGCAGGTGCCGCCGCTTTAGACGCTGATACATCATCACTTGGGCGAGTGACAGCCGCTCTATGCGCAGCGCTTGACGTTGATACAGGTCGGCGTACTGCCGTGCGTCTTAGTAACGCGCGGCGGCTAGCAATTTGCTGCACGCGCTGTTGCAGCAAGCTCACTGCTTCATCTTTATTTCGTGCGATGTCTTCAAACTTCTTAGGCAAGAAGTCCAACGCCCCGGCTTCTAGCGCATCCAACGTGGCTTTAGCGCCTTCATGGGTCAATGAAGAAAACATCAAAATAGGGGTTGGTTGAGCGCTCATGATCTCACGGACGGCAGTAATACCATCCATCACGGGCATCTCAATGTCCATAGTGATCACGTCAGGCTTTAATGCCAGCGCTTTCTCTACCGCTTCTTTACCATTAATGGCCACGTCGATAACCTCCAGACGTGGCGCAGCATTGATAATGTCGCTGACTCGGCGACGGAAGAAACTAGAGTCATCTACAACTAATACTTTTAACGACATAGACTTCCTTATCAGATACGCGATGCTGCAGCGTACTGTTTAAGTAAGTCTGGCACGTCAAGAATCAGCGCAATATGGCCGTCACTGGTGATCGTTGCTCCTGCCATACCGGGCGTACCTTGTAGCAAGCTATCGAGTGGCTTGATCACCACTTCTTCTTGACCAATCAAGGTATCAACAACAAAGCCCACACGCTGACTACCGATTTGAACAATCACAACGTGTCCATGACCGGTACGCTGCTGAGCGCGACCTGCGTGGGGTGCTAACCAGTCTTGCAAATAGAATAGCGGGATAGACTTATCACGAACGATAATCGTCAGCTGACCATCAACCACGTTGGTACGGCTTAGATCTAAGTGGAAAATCTCATTCACACTTGCAAGTGGCAGTGCAAATGGGTTTTTACCAACACCCACCATCAAGGTCGGTAAGATCGCTAGAGTCAGCGGGACTTTAATGGTGATCTTAGTGCCTTTACCAAGCTCTGAATCGATATCGATTGAACCGTTCAAAGTGTTGATGGCGGTTTTCACCACATCCATACCAACACCACGGCCAGAGATATCAGAAATCTTCTCTTTACTTGAGAAGCCAGGCATAAAGATAAGGTTGAAGCACTCTTTGTCGGTCAAGCGAGACGCAGCGTCCTCGTCCATCATTCCGCGCTTAACCGCAATGGCGCGCAGTTTATCTGGATCCATACCGCCACCATCATCGATGATAGCAAGCTCAATATGATCGCCCTCTTGAGAGGCGGATAGGGTAATTTTACCCGTGCGAGACTTGCCGGCAGATTCACGAACGTCTGGCATTTCAATGCCGTGGTCGACCGAGTTACGCACCAAGTGGATCAATGGATCCGCTAGTGCTTCCACTAGGTTCTTATCCAGATCCGTGTCTTCGCCTTGCATCTCAAGTACGATGTCTTTGTTTAGGCTACGTGCTAAGTCGCGAACCACGCGAGGGAAACGGCCAAACACCTTTTTGATCGGTTGCATGCGGGTTTTCATTACCGCGCCTTGCAAATCTGCAGTAACAACATCAAGATTCGAGACCGCTTTCGACATCTCTTCATCATTGCTGTTAAGACCTAGACTCACCAAACGGTTACGAACCAATACCAATTCGCCTACCATGTTCATAATGGTATCTAGCGTTGACGTATCAACGCGTACGCTTGCTTCTGCTTGTGGTTTCTTAGGTGCAACGGCCGTCGCTTTTTTCTCAGCCGGTAGTGATTTTTCACTGTTACCAACGCTGACAGGTGCGGCAGTTGGTGCAGCAGCGACAGGCTCTTCAACAGGCGCCGCAGATTCAACTGGTTTTGACTCAACAGGTGCTTGGTTCATTGAAGCCGGCTTAGTCGCAACATCTAGCTCATCAGGAGAAGGACCTTTACCTACGCCGTGCAATTCATCCAATAACTTTTCGAACTCTTCGTCTGTCATCAAATCACCGCCGTCGTTCGCAGAGCTAGCTGCTGGTGCTGGCGCCGGTTTAGACGGTGCAACTGGTGCTGGCTGAGCACCCTCCGCTGCAGATGGACCTTTACCGACACCATGCAGCTCATCTAGAAGCTTTTCGAACTCGTCGTCGGTAATATCCGATGAAGGAAGATCGCTCGGCGCTGATGTTGGCGCTGGCGTTTCAACCACAGTCATGGTCGGTTTAGCGGTCGATTTCGTTGGACTGCCACCTTTACCGTGGAGCTCGTCCAACAAACGTTCAAATTCGTCTTGAGTAATATCATCAATCGAACCACTCGCAGAGATCTCCGCAGCAGGTGTTTCTGCCACGATTTCAGGAACGGTTTCAGGAACAACGTCGACAACTGGCGGCGGTGGAGGTGGGGCTGCAGCTTCTCCAGCAGACTCAGGGCTACTTAAACGATGAAGCTCTTCAAGTAGAGCAGGATCGGCAGGGTCAATCGGCTCCATGTTTTGAACTGATTGGAACTGAATGTTCACCGTATCCAGCGCTTTTAGCATGGTGTCCATTAAGCTAGCATTCACTGAACGCTGTCCGTTACGCAATATATCGAACACGTTTTCTGCGCCGTGGCAGGTATCGACCAGCTCGGTCAACGCCAAGAATCCGGCACCACCTTTCACGGTGTGAAAGCCTCTAAAAATCGCGTTAAGCAGATCTTTATCTTCTGGATTATTTTCTAGCTCAACAAGTTGCTCAGAAAGTAACTCTAGGATCTCCCCCGCTTCCACTAGGAAGTCCTGAAGGATCTCTTCATCTAATTCGTAGCTCATAGTCACCCCTAAAACCCAAGACTTGACAGTAAGTCATCAACTTCGTCTTGCGAAGCAACAGCATCGTCACGCTCATGAGGATTAATGATTGGTCCTTCAACGCCAGAGGTCGCTTGCTTTGGTTTTGTTGTTATTGGTTGTTGTTCGTCACTGAACACTTTCAAGATTTCTACCAAGCGCGTCTCCACTTCACTCACTAACGTGATGACGCGTCGGATGATCTGTCCAGTAAGGTCTTGAAAGTCCTGTGCCATAAGGATGTTGGTCAGTTGAGTACGCAGCTCGGTACTGTCCCCTTCCACCTGACTAAGTAAGTCATCAATGCGATGACACAGGTCTTTAAATTGCTGTAGCTCGAGCCTGCCATGCATCAGCTCGTTCCACTGAGGGCGTACTTGAGTTAAACACTCATGTAGACTGTCCGCCATTGGCAAACAGCGTTCCACCGCATCCATGGTTGTATTCGCTGAGACTTCGGTCTTATTGATGACGTATTCAAGGCGATCACGCGCTTCTGGGATTTCGTCTGTCGCGATCTCGTTAAGGCGAGTGTCGTAACTAAACTCCGTCAATGCATCGTGTAGGTCACGAGTTAACGCACCGACTTCTTGAAGCACTTTGCGCTCGCTGCCACCTTGAATCATCATGACCAGCTCGTCCGCTTCTTGTTGCTTGTCTTGTTCCAACAAATCAACAAGTTGCTTAGCTTGTTCCAATGAAATCATTCTGATATAGCCGTCTGCTATTTATGGCGTCTTATAAACGCTCAAAGATCTTATCGAGTTTTTCTTTTAGTGTTGCCGCGGTGAAAGGCTTAACGATATAGCCGTTTACACCTGCTTGCGCCGCTTCAATAATTTGCTCACGCTTAGCTTCCGCAGTGATCATAAGAACTGGCAAATGCTTTAGCTCATCGTCGGCACGAATATGGCGCAGCAGATCAATACCTTGCATGCCAGGCATGTTCCAGTCAGTCACCACAAAGTCGAAATCGCCTTTCTTGAGCATTGGCAAAGCCGTCAAACCATCGTCGGCTTCGAGCGTGTTGCTAAAACCCAAGTCGCGCAAAAGGTTTTTAACGATACGACGCATTGTTGAAAAATCGTCAACAATCAAGATTTTCATGTTTTTATTCAAAGTTGCCTCCACTGAAAGCAAAATCAGTGTTTATTAATTATTATCGGTCCAAGCACTTAGCTTGGTGCGAAGACGCTGCATGGATTGACTTAGTATTTGGCTAACGCGCGATTCGCTGACGCCCAATACCTCACCTATCTCCTTCAAATTTAACTCTTCGTCATAATACAGGGATAACGTCAACGCTTCACGCTCTGGGAGCGATTTTATTGATTCTATTAACGCTTCGCGAAATGCATCATCCGCGACACCCTGAAAAGGCGAGTTATCTTCTTCATCTGCAACAGATACAGAGTCTTCGGAAACGCCAAGATCTTCAATACCAACAAGTTTTGAGCAGTTAATGTCTGACAATGCCTTGTGATATTGTTCTAGGCTCATTCCTAAATGATTAGCGACTTCCATATCGGTCGGGTCACGGTTGAGCTCCACCTCCAATACCGAAATCGCCTGCGAAATATCACGACTGTGCTTGTGTACCGAACGTGGCACCCAGTCACCGCGACGAATATCGTCTAGCATCGCACCTCGAATGCGGATGCCAGCGTAGGTCTCAAAGCTTGCACCTTTGCTACCATCATAATTTTTTTGTGCTTCAATCAGGCCGATCATCCCAGCCTGAATCAAGTCTTCAACCAACACGTTAGGTGGTAAACGCCCAATTAAATGGTGAGCGATTCGTTTCACCAACACTGAGTATTTCTCCAAGAAAGCTTGCTGACCACTCAAATTGGCATGCTGGTCATAGGTCAAAGCTTTATTCACCAAACGGTTCCTCTAATACTTCCGGTCTGTTGAGTAGTCTCTCGACAAAAAACTCCAAGTGGCCACTTGGTACTTTCGGTATCGGCCAAGTGAGCGCTTTGTTGGCAAGCGAGCTCATCGCCAATGCCGCCGGTGAACGTGGAAATGCATCCACAACAATTTTTTGTCTCTTCACCGCTTGTCGCACTTTATCATCTAATGGAATACAGGCGACTAGCTCAAGGCTCACATTCAAGAATCGCTCTGTGACTAATGTCAATTTTGTGAACAATTCTCGGCCCTCGCGGTAGCTACGAACCATGTTCGCTACCACTTTGAAGCGTTGCACTTGGTGCTCGCGGCTCAGCAATTTAATCAATGCATAGGCATCAGTGATCGACGTTGGCTCATCACAAACCACCACGACAACATCTTGCGCGGCGCGTGAGAAACTGACCACCATGTCAGAAATACCTGCTGCGGTATCGACCAGCAACACGTCCATTTCTTCTTCCAAGCTACCAAATGCTCGAATAAGCCCATGTGCTGTGCATGACTCAATTCTGTCATGCTTTGGGTGCCTGAAGTCGCTGGAATGATCTTGATGCCGTGTGGACCCTCCACAATAGCGTCTTTTAAATCGCATTCGCCGGCCAGAACATGACCCAGGTTTTTCTTAGGTCGGATGCCCAGCATGACATCGACATTAGCCAGACCTAAGTCGGCATCAAGGACCATCACTTTCTTGCCTTGCGCGCCATGCAAATCGCCAAACCAAGCGTTACGTTGGATTTACCTACGCCGCCTTTGCCGCCGGTGACAGAGATAACTTTAGTTAAAGTTGGTTTAGTCAAACGTCTTAGGCCACTGGCCTGATCATGTATCATGTTATTTGTCATTTTCGCTTGCATCTAAACCCCCTCCATATCACTGTTCCAGAAGTGAGGTTCATTCTCTGTCGACTTCTCTAATAATTCGTTGGCTTTCGCGACCATGTATTTTGGCTGCGCGATCACGATGTCTTCCGGTACTCGCTGACCATTCGCAATGTAGGTCACCGGTAGTGCATTTTGGACAACGACACTAATAAACTCACCCAAACTCAACGACTCATCCAACTTGGTCATAATGCAACCAGATAGCGGAATGCGTCTGAAGTGATCCAGTGTCTCTTGCAGTACTTGTCGCTGCGCTGTAGCAGGCAACACAAGGTAGCTGTGAATCACTTCGCCACTCTCTTGCATCAGAGTGTCTAACTGTTCGGACAAACGCACATCGCGCTGGCCCATACCGGCAGTATCTATCAACACCAAACGTCGATTTCTCAACTGATAGAGTACATCGGCCAATTCTTCAGAATCTTTAGCGACTCTTACCGGGCAACCCATAATGCGGCCATAAATCGACAGCTGTTCATGAGCGCCGATACGATAAGTGTCAGTGGTCACCAAGGCGACATTGTCTGAGCCATACTCCATCGCCGCACGCGCAGCGAGTTTTGCCACAGTCGTGGTTTTACCTACACCTGTAGGGCCGAGTAAGGCAACGATGCCACCTTTGCGTAGAATATCTTGCTTACTAATAACAATTTGATCGGACACCAAAGACAGCAGTGCTTTCCACGCTTTTTGTGGCGGTGTGTCTTCTGGGATATAGCAAGCAAGCTGGTCAGAAAGCTCAGGAGAGATCCCCATACGCTCAAGGCGCTTAATCAACATGGCGCGAAGCGGTTCACGACGCTCCACTTCTTGCCACATTAATCCGGACACTTGGTGTTCGAGCAAACGACGGATCGAGGACATATCCTCTTTCATCGCTTCGAGCTCTTCGCCAAACTTACCATCGCGGCCACTATTTGGTCTGCGCGTCTCACGAGCATTATCTAAATAGCCGTCGTCAGAGCGGTAAGAGGGACGAGCACTTTCTTGGCGGTCTCGGAAAGCCGACTCAGTTCGGTTTTGCTGAGCATACTGCAAGCGGTCGCTGTTTTGATAGCCATCACTCACTGAACGAGAGTCGCCAGCAGACTTACTGCGCTCCGATTGACGTT
This sequence comes from Vibrio variabilis, assembly GCF_003263785.1. GTDB lineage: Bacteria > Pseudomonadota > Gammaproteobacteria > Enterobacterales > Vibrionaceae > Vibrio > Vibrio variabilis. The sequence goes on along the minus strand of NZ_JYJK01000126.1, from coordinate 13,277 downwards.
CAAGTAGTGCTGAGAGTGAATCTGGTGGTGTATTCTTCGGCTTGCTTTGCTCGTTGTCGTTGCCGCGATAGCTTTTTAGCATATTAGCAAAACGATCGGTCATTGATGGTAGTGCGCTACCGGTCGGTGCGGTGCTGCTTTTCTGCAAGTTCACCACATCGTCTTTGAGGTCGCGACCATAGTTCGGCAAGGCCGAACGCGATGGCGCCGCTAGAGCATTGCTGCCCATTTGACGCTCTGGCTGCGCAGTATCGCCATCAATAGCAGCCACGATTTCTACGCCGCCCGCCACTTTTTTATTCGACATGATCACAGCATCGGCACCAAGTTCTTCTTTAACTTGGAGCAGAGCTTGCCTCATGTCTCTGGCGAAAAATCGTTTAATTTTCAAGTGTTACATCCATTCAATGTGCAATATCGTGTATCGTCGGTGTAAGACCGGCGACCAATGCTAAGGCTAATTACCTACGGCCTGCACGATTCTAATCTGTTTTTCATCGGGAATTTCTTGGTAAGACAAGACTCGTAAGTTCGGAATGGTATTTTTCACGAACTTAGCGAGCGTCGAACGCAATACACCCGATGTTAGCAGCACAGCTGCCTCTCCTTTTAGCTCTTGCTCTTGAGTCGCTTGTGTTAGCGAAGCTTGAAGTCTTTCGGCTAATCCAGGTTCAATGCCAGCGGATTCACCGCCAGACGCTTGCATAGTTTGATGCAAAATTTGTTCCAGTTCAGGTATCAGAGTAATCACCGGAAGCTCTGGCTCTATGCCGTTGATTTCCTGAACAATCAGGCGTTTCAGCGAGATACGAACCGCGGCCGTCAATACGTCAGGTTCTTGACTCTTTCCGGAGTATTCCGCCAAAGTTTGGACGATGGTGCGAATATCACGAATAGGAATCGCCTCATGCAGCAAGTTCTGCAGCACCTTGACCACGGTACCCAGCGGCAATTGCTCTGGGACAAAATCTTCCACCAGTTTCGGTGCGCTTCGGCCAAGCATTTCCAGAAGGTTCTGGACTTCTTCGTGACCCAATAGCTGCGCGGCATTGTTGGTCAAAAGCTGACTCAAATGAGTGGCAAGCACAGTAGATGAGTCTACCACGGTATATCCAAGCGCCTGCGCGTGTTCTCGCTGCGCTTCTTGGATCCACACCGCTTCTAGACCAAAGGCAGGGTCAATGGTCTGCTCACCATCAATCAGGCCGTAAACTTGGCCTGGGTTAATCGCAAGCTCTTGGTCAGGTCGAATTTCCGCTTCGCCCACCGCGACACCCATCAAGGTAATGCGGTAAGAGTTTGGCGTCAGCTCTAGGTTATCGCGTATATGAACTGCGGGAATAAGAAAGCCAAAGTCTTGAGAGAGTTTTTTACGCACGCCCTTGACGCGCTCAAGCAATTCACCGCCTTGATCTCTGTCGACCAATGGAATTAAGCGATAGCCCACTTCAAGGCCTATCACATCAACAGGTTGAACGTCATCCCAAGAGAGCTCTTTTGGCGGCGCAGCCGGGTCGCTGCTGTTCGCGCCCACCTCAGCCGGAAGGTTCTTCTCATCCGCTTTCGCTTGCTGTTTACGGTGCATCCAATACGCACCACCACCGGCAAGAAGTGCCAAGAGCAGAAACGCAAAGTGTGGCATACCCGGCACAATACCCATCACACCCAAAATACCGGCGGTGATAGTCAGTGCTTTCGGGTTATCAAAAAGCTGGAATACGACCTGCTGTCCCATGTCTTCGTCAGTATTTTGACGGGTCACCATGATAGCAGCGGCAATAGAAAGCAGTAGCGACGGGATTTGAGCAACCAGACCATCACCAATGGTGAGCAAGGTGTAGATTTGCAGTGCCTCGGTAAAGCCGAGCGAGTGCTGCATCATACCAATACTGAGACCACCAATGATGTTGAGAAATAGGATCAAGATACCAGCAATGGCATCGCCTTAACAAATTTGGACGCACCGTCCATCGAGCCGTAGAAGTCCGCTTCTTTGGTGACTTCGAAACGGCGCAGACGTGCTTGGTCTTGGTCAATGAGACCGGCGTTAAGGTCGGCATCGATCGCCATCTGCTTACCTGGTAAGGCATCAAGGGTAAAGCGAGCACTTACCTCTGAAATACGTCCCGCACCTTTGGTCACAACCATGAAGTTAATGATCATCAAAATCATAAACACCACCAGACCCACGGCGTAGTTACCACCGATAACTACGTTACCAAACGCTTCAATTACGTTACCGGCAGCGCTGCCCCTTCATGACCATAGAGTAATACCACACGGGTAGACGCAACGTTTAGCGCTAAGCGCAAGAGTGTCGCAATCAACAGCACGGTTGGGAAGGCGGCAAAATCAAGAGGACGACGGGTATAGACCGATACCAGCAAGACCACCATGGCCAATGCGATGTTAAAGGTGAAGAACAAGTCGAGCAGAATTGCCGGGATCGGCAATACAATCATCGCAAGCGCGGCAAGCACCATAACCGGTGCACCGATAGCAGGTAGCGCACGACGCGGAATGTTCGGCAACTTATCGGTAAAAGGTAACGTCAATTTCATTACGGATAGTTCACTGGAGGTCTCCACTTTCCTTGGAGACTCGGGTTGTTTCTTTTAATAGAGGCTAATTTGCAAGAATTACTTTGCAAGAATTACGCCATTAACGCACGCCATTTTTTTGACACTGACAGACTGCCATCAACCCAACAAGGCCGTGCTAGTAGCGCATATCCTTCGGGATGGTGATCTGCTCATTTTGCAGCTTAGGTCGCTGTCCACCCTTTTTACGATACTGCTTAAGCTGATACACATAAGCGAGAATTTGCGCCACCGCAGCAAACAGTCCATCAGGGATTTCTTGTTCCAACTCTGTGGTGTGATAGAGCGAACGAGCCAGTGGAGGCGAGGGAATAACATAAATATTGTGCTCTCTTGCCACTTCACGGATCTTCAGCGCCATGTGATCCACGCCTTTCGCGACCACTATTGGCGCTTTGTCTTGGCCTTGTTTATAGCGAAGCGCCACGGAGAAGTGCTCCGGGTTAGTCACAATCACATCGGCTTGCGGCACTTCGGCCATCATACGCCGTTGAGCGGCTTCCCGTTGTAACATACGAATGCGTCCTTTAACCTCGGGCTTACCTTCAGTGTCTTTGTATTCGTCTTTCACTTCTTGTTTGGTCATTTTCAGTTGGTTGGCGTGCTGCCAGATCTGAAATGGGATATCTATCGCGACCACAATCAGTAATGTGGTACTTATCAGCAAAATAAAGTTAAGCAAGATATCCAGCGCGTGGAAGATGTTCTGAGGGTAGACTTCCATACTGAGCTGGAATAAGTCCGCTCGCGAGGCGTTAACCAAATAAAACGCCATCCCGGCAACAAGCGCGACTTTTAGAATCGACTTGATAAGCTCTACCCAGCTTTGCATCCCAAGCATTCGCTTCACGCCGCTTAGTGGGTTCATTTTCGACAGCTTTGGCATCGCGGCTTCAGCAGAAAAGCTGATGCCCCTACCCCGGCGGCGCCAATAAGCGCTGCCACGAACAACACAACCAAGATAAGTGTCAACGGTAATAGCAAACTCGACAGTGCACCGAGCACGACATCAAAGAGTTTGGTGGGATCGTAGATTTCTTCTCGGGTTAAGGTAAATAACCTCGCCATTGAACTAAACAAGGCGCGCGCCAACCCCTCACCAAACATCATCAGTGATAGTGCACCGACAATCAGTACGGAGACGGATGCCAGTTCTTTGGAGCGCGCCACCTGCCCCTTTTCGCGCGCTTGTTTAAGCCGCTGGGGGTGGCGTCTTCGGTACGTTCTTGGCCGTCGGACTCTGCCATGATTAGCCCTCCCCTAGCACGCGAGATCGATCAAGCGACACACCTGACCTTCTACTTGTAACCAATAGAGCTGATAGTGACTATACAGCCCCGCCAAAATATACCAGCAGATCATCAAACCAATGAGCAATGCGAATGCAAAACCGAGCGAGAAGATGTTCAGTTGGGGCGCTGCACGAGTCATCACGCCAAAAGACAAGTTGACTGTTAAAAGCGCGATAATACCCGCCAGTGCCATACTCAATGCTGTCTGAAACATGATACCTAGCCACCCTGCCATTTCGCGAAAATCGGCACTGGAAAGATGTCCTGAGCCCACTGGCAAGGTTTTGAAGCTCATCACCACCAATTGAATCATCTTGAGGTGACCATCGGTCGCCAAGAAAAACATGGTGGTGAGAAACAGAAACAGCTGACCTAACACAGGGGTATTTTGACCGTTCGCTGGGTCAACCATAGAAGCAAAACCCAGGCTCGATTGCATACCTAATATCTGGCCGAGCATAACAAAGGTCTGCACCATAAATACCGTCACCATGCCCATCGCGGTACCGATAAGTATTTGCTCTGCGACCGTTAAAAAGCCTTGAAACGACAGCAGCTCAATGGTTTGAGGAATCGCTGGTATCGAGGGAGACACCGCCAGAGTGAGCGCCAAACCCAAGAACAATCGAATGCGAGGTGAGACAAAGTTAGCCCCAGTCACGGACATCACCATCAACATGGCGGAAATACGCACATAAGGCCAAAAGAAGTTGGCTAGCCAATCAAGGACGTCACTCGCGGGGTATTCCATGCGGGTTTACCAAAGAACCAATGGAAGACGCTCGATGATTTCATAGAAAAACTCCATCATCATCTGTGTGCCCCAGTGGGCAAATGCCATCAGTGCCAAAATGGTGACAATCAATCTTGGCAAAAAGCTCAACGTCTGTTCGTTAATCGATGTCGCAGCTTGAAAGATCGCCACGATAAGGCCTACTAGAAGACTGGGTACTACTATGGCACAAACTAGTAGGAGTACCATCCATAGGGCATCTCTAAACAGTTCGACAAACATCTCAGGAGTCATAATGCTACTCCAGCTACAAGGCGAAACTGCCGGCCAAGGTGGAAAGAATGAGGTTCCACCCATCCACCAGCACGAACAACATCAGTTTAAACGGCAAAGATACAATCATTGGCGAGAGCATCATCATACCCATCGCCATCAAAATGGACGCCACGACCAAGTCGATGATCAAAAACGGTAAGAACAGCATAAAGCCAATTTGGAACGCCGTTTTCAGCTCCGAAGTGATAAAGGCCGGAATAAGCACCGCCATAGAGACGTCTTCTGGATTTTGCGCGGTTGAACCTGACATCTCCACAAAGGTCTCCAAATCTTTAACGCGGGTTTGCTTTAACATGAATTCTTTGATGGGCGCTTGTGCTTGTTCAAAAGCTTGCTTGGCACTGATCTGCTCATTGAGGTACGGCTGAACAGCTTGCTCATTCACCTGATTGAGCACCGGTGACATAATAAAAAAGGTCAAGAATATGGCGATACCAATGATCACCTGATTGGACGGCGTTTGCTGCAAACCCATTGCTTGGCGCAAGATAGACATCACCACAACAATGCGGGTGAAGGACGTCATCAAAATCACCATAGCAGGCAAGAAACCCAGCATGGTCATCAATGCCAATATTTGCAGGTTGACCGAATAGTCTTCACTGCCGTCTGGGTTAGTCGTCATGGTAAACGCCGGAATGCCCGGTCCTGTGCCAAAGGCACTGGATGTGGTAGCCCCGCTGCGCCTCGGTCATTGCGCATTTCGCTTACCGTCACGCTGCTACTAGGAGCAGCAGAGCTTGAGATAGGCGTTGCTAACTCTTCTTCAGCCGCACTCGCACCGACAGAAAACAGTGGCGCTGCAATCAGCAACAAGCAAACAAAAACAAGTCGAATAGAGTTAGTCATTGTGGGTCTGCTTTTTCATGATTTTCGACAGCTGACTAGCAAATGCAGGTTGAGAGACTTCACTCTCTTCGAGCGGCTTCTCAAGCTTTGAAATAAGCTGAATCGATTGTGAGGTAATGCCCACCAAAAACTGCTCTTCACCCGCTTCTACGATCGCGATTCGCTCTTTGGTACCGACAGGGATTTGACGGACAATCTTAAGCCCTTGCTGATTGACCATCGAGGGCACTTTCATGCGCTTTAACACCCACGCCAAACCCAAGATAACAGCAATCACTAAGACGAGTGAGCCAAGCGTTGCAGCAAAATCAAAAGGCGAGCCGCCGTTAGCTGATACCTCTGCCGCGGCATTGGCGACTCCAGAAGTCATCAACAGCGCCGCCCCAATCGTGGACAACCAATATCGATTCAGTGTCATCAGTCTCATTCCATTCACTAACTTTGATTAACGCAGCTTCTTAATGCGCTCAGTTTGACTGATCACGTCCGTTAAACGAATACCAAACTTATCGTTCACCACGACCACTTCACCGTGGGCAATCAAGGTGCCGTTGACCATCACATCGAGCGACTCACCGGCAATACGGTCAAGTTCCACCACCGACCCTTGGTTCAGTTGTAGCAAGTTACGAATACTGATTTGCGAGCGTCCTACTTCCATCGAAATAGTGACTGGAATGTCCATAATGGTGTCGAGCTTACGACGTTCATCATCAGTAATTGGGGCTGGTGAATCTTCGAGTTCATCCAACGGTGCCGCCAGCACTTCATCCACATCTACATCAGGCGCCATTGGATCTTCGCCCAGTGCCGCTGCCCACTCGTCCGCTAATTTTTGGTCATCACTGATTGTCATTGGTTATCTCTACTTCTGTTATTCTGTTGCACCGCGCACCTGCGCAGTTTGATTATTCTTGGTCTAAATCTTCGACGTGCTCAAGCTCAGCCATGATGTCTTTGCCAAGGAAAGCCAAGTCGGTTTTCACCACATCCGGGCGGCGAATCTTCTCTGACACTTGCACCGCGACTTTCTCGCCAGAGCGTCCCATTTTCACTCGGAAGGTTGGCAAGTCTTCGACAAACATAGTGGCGTTTTCAGGCATTTCGATTGGGATAATATCGCCTGCTTGCAGCTCCATGAGATCGCGCAACGACACATCTTTCTCTAACAAGTTGACACGAAAGTTGACGGGAACATCCATGATTTCTTCACGTAGCGCGCTGCTCCAACGTACGTCGGTTTCCATTTTGTCGGACTGGACACCCGCATCGAGCAGTTCACGAATGGGCTCTACCATGGAATAAGGCATCACAACGTGGAAGTCACCGCCACCACCGTCGACTTCAATGTGGAAAGAACTCACCACAATGACCTCGGTGGGACTGACGATGTTCGCCATACTCGGGTTCACTTCTGAGTCTAAGTACTCGAACTCAACGCCCATTACCGGCGACCATGCTTCTTTGTAGTCTTCAAACACAGTTTTCATTAACAGCTGAATGATACGGCGCTCGGTTGGCGTAAACTCTCGGCCTTCTATCTTGGCGTGGAAGCGGCCGTCTCCACCGAAAAAGTTCTCAACTAAGATGAACACCAAGCGCGCTTCCATGGTGATCAGTGCCGTACCTTTTAGTGGACGGAATCTCACCATGTTCAAGCTGGTCGGAACGTACAGAGTGTTTTGGTATTCACCAAATTTCATCATCTGCACACCGTTGATCGACACTTCGGCTGTTTTACGCAGCATGTTAAACAAACTGATGCGCATGTGGCGCGCGAAACGCTCGTTGATCAGCTCAAGCGTTGGCATACGACCGCGAACAATGCGGTCTTGGGATGAAAAGTCGAAATGGACGACATCCGCCGGATCTTGATCCAGCTCGTCCTCTACCTCATCAACGTCATCCACACCGTGCAGTAGCGCATCAATCTCATCTTGGCTTAATAAATCGGTCACAATGCACCTATTGGATTACAAAATCGGTAAATAACACACGCTCAACCACTGGCGAACCCACTACTTGGCTAAGGCTCGCTTGAACATCACTGGTCGCTTGGTCACGAAGCTCGACACGACCTGTCGTGCTACGCAACTGTTCAACCGTTGCAGAGGCGAACGTCGACAACAAGGTGCTTTCAATTAATGGTGAATGGTAGCGGGCTTGGCTCTCGTTATCTAAGCCACGCACCATAAGCTGAACTTTTATTTGCACCATACGATCGCGCTGCTTGCCGGACGCGTTAAACACAAATGGCTGAGCGAGATTCACGTAAGAGATCGGGTCAACAGGCGCTGCCGCGCCTCCAGAGGCACTTTGTGTGGAGGTTGATGCGCTCTCTGTATCATCGGAGCTTAAAAACCAGTAGGCGCCACCACCGACACCAAGTAATACCACGACAGCGGCAACAATAATGATCAGCATCTTTTTGCTGTTAGTTTTTGCGGGTTGTAAACTTTCTTCAGCCATAATTCTTCAACTACTGCGTTATTTTGTTTTAGACATAATCTTTATACATCGTAAATTTTTTACTTATGCATAGTAACTTATGCCATCTTTATTCTGTTTTACTGCAACTTCAACGCTCGTACCATTTTCAAAACTATCAACGTCGCTGCCACCATTTGATGTGCCATTACCTGAACCGCTGCTACCTGAACCATGTGACGCATGGCGCTGCTGCTGACCTTGCTGCTGTACGGATGTGTCCGCCAACTGAATACCTTGCTGTGACAACATCTCACGTAGTCTCGGCATCGCTTGGTCTACCATGTCGCGAGTCTGCTGGTTTTGAACGGTAAAGTGCACCGTTGCCGAATCGTTGTTAAGGCTCATGCGAATTTGCATACGGCCTAACTCTGGCGGATCAAGACGGATATCGACGTGCTTTAAGTTCTTCGACATCATCATTTGCACACGCTCAGCTACCTGATCGCTGGCGTTTTCTTTCGTCATTACCATTGGTGATTGTACCGCAGAGGCCGCGGGCGTCTGCTGCTCTGCACGCAATTGCTGGGTCGCCGTTAATGCGCCAGTCGCTTGTAACGCAGTGTCATTACCCAAGCCTGCCGGGATTTGAGCTTTATTAGCGCCTTTAATTCCATTGATATTCGCGCCAGCCACGTGCGTACCCATCGGTGAACCTGCTTTGGTGGCATCGGTACCACCAAGCTCTTTTCCACCTGCCATCATCGCTGCGGCAGCGGCCATTTCACCAGCGGGTTGGCTGGCGGCTTGAGCACCTTGAACCGGTACTTGGGCTGAACTGGCTTGTGCACTCGCTTGCGCTTGAGTTTGAAGAGCAGCACCAGTCAAAGATACGCCCGCAGGGGACGTTGCAGAAGGCGGCATTTTATCCGCTGCAATAGCGGCACCTGCAAGTGCTGCTTTCGCTTCTGATTTGGCGGCAAGTTCCGCGTCGGATTGACTCCAAGCAATGTTTGCTTGCGGCTTACCCTCGCCTTCGGCTGCAAGCGCAGTCTTAGCCTCAGAGGCTTGCGTCAATTTACCGTCAGAAGCGTGTGCACCCGCCGCAGAGGCCGCGAATACTGTATTTGAACCTTGAGCCTGTTTACCTGCTAGCTCTGGCTTAGCATCCATTGGCGAAGATGCAATTTGTTCAGAGTTTTGCAAAGAAGACTGTGCTTGCTCAGCGGCGACAACGCCCACTGCTGCACCTGCTACCTTCTCTGCTTCAGCATCAACGGGCTTTTTAAGGGCTTTATTGGATTCGTCAAGACGCGAGAGCAGCTCTGCATTTTCAGACATGGCTTGCTCAGCGTCGGCGCCAACCTTTGCTGCATTAATACCGGACTTGTCTGTAGAAGGCTTATTTTCAAAAGTCTTGCTTTCAGTAGACTGGGCTGCGGCTAAATCCGCAAACTCCTCAGTGTTAACTTGAGTAGCACCAGCCAGCGCTGCCTCCTCTGTCATTTTTTTGACAGATGCTTCTGACTCTTCACTCTGCGCGGCAGTCTCAACCTTATCCGTCTTTGCCGCTTTTACATCAGACACTTCTTCATCAGAGGCATCTTCTTTACTGGATTTCGCCTGCGTTGCCGCATCTTCCAGCATGGCATCAGTAGACTGAGAGCGGGTATTTGATTTGGCGACACTGCCCTCAACCTTTTGATCACCTTCAGACTTTTCTGGAGATAGCGCGTCTTTGAACTTATCCCAAAATCCCGGGCTTTCGGCCGCATCACTCTCAGAGACTGAAGCTTTTCCTTCACTCTTTGGTAGCACGCTACTCGATACGCTGTTATTTGAAATCGACAGACTCATTCCATTTACGCCCGTTATTTAAAAAAGATTACTGACTCGGCGAACACTTGCCGCCCATATTCACTAGGCAGGTCGATGCAATTTTTATACCGAGTATCATGCTAAGTGAATCAGAAAGTGGAGGTCAGAAAATCGAGAAGGGGAATTAACGTGCTTGGCGACGACGGGCGAACAACAGGTTCGAGAATTCATCCATTTGCTTTTGATCGCGCTTAGCTTCGAGCTGGGCTTTTTCTTTGGCTTTTTTCTCAATCAACCACTCGTAAGACTGGCGCTGCTTACGAGTGTTGTGCCAATACTCTTCACAGTCATCCACTTGCTGCTTAAAGTGCCCCTCGGCTGACTTTTGCTTAGTGAGCGTTTCATCTAACTGAGTAAGAAAGCGATTAAGGTGACCATATTGGCTGGCCGTCAATCCCTCTTGTCCACGAGCAACCAGCTGATTGCAATAATCGAGTCGATACTGCTCGATTTGCTGGACTTGCTGATAATAACCCTCAAGCTCGGTACGGGCTTTGTTTAGTGCTAGCACCGCTTGTTGTTCGTTATCTTTGGCTTGCTCAAGCAAGAACTCTAGGGCGTTTTCCATACAATGACTACTCTACAGAAAGAAGCTGTTTCAACATGCCAAGGCACATGTCGTAAGGCACGCTTTCTCGCATACTTTGCTGCAAGTATTGATCGAGTTTTGGCTTCAAGGTGAACGCACTATCGATGGCTGGATCGGTTCCCGGCTTATAGGCACCAATCGATACTAAATCTTTATTTTTTCGGCAAACGGATAGAATCTGTCGCACAGCTTTCGACATCAAGACATGCTGATCATCAGTAATTTGTGGCATGACACGACTCACCGATTTTTCGACATCAATGGCTGGATAGTGACCCGCATCCGCCATTTCACGTGATAGCACAATATGGCCGTCTAGAATGGCTCGCGAGGCATCGGCAATCGGATCTTGTAGATCATCCCCTTCCGTCAGTACCGTGAAAAATGCCGTAATCGAGCCCTGATTAACGTCACCATTACCGGCGCGCTCTACCAAGGCGGGCAGTTTAGCGAACACCGATGGTGGATAACCTTTGGTCGCTGGCGGCTCACCAACAGAGAGAGCAATTTCACGCTGTGCTTGAGCAAAACGAGTGAGAGAATCCATGAGCAGCAACACATCCAGCCCTTGGTCACGGAAATACTCGGCTATGGTCAAAGCCGTTTGACAGCCTTTCAGGCGCATCAGCGGTGAAGCATCAGCAGGCGCGGCAACCACGACTGAGCGCTGGCGTCCCTCGGTACCCAAAATCTCTTCTATGAATTCTTTTACTTCGCGGCCACGCTCACCAATAAGACCTACCACAACCACCTGCGCAGTTGTGCCGCGAGTCATCATGCCAAGCGTCACCGACTTACCGACACCAGAGCCGGCAAATAGACCAATACGCTGACCTTTGCCTACCGTTAACAGGCCATTGATGGCTTTAAGGCCAACATCCAAAGGCTCTGTGATAGGCTTTCGTGCTAGTGGGTTGATGGGTTCAGCATTAAACGAGGCGCGCTTTTCGGTGTAGATGTCGCCAAGGCCGTCAAGTGGATTACCCACGCCATCAATGACACGGCCAAGGAGCTCCATTCCAACAGGCAAACCCGTTTCCGACGCCATTGGGGTGACTTTTGCGCCTGGCAATACGCCCGTGATTTGCTCACTTGGCATGAGATAGAGGTGTTCGCCAGAAAAGCCAACCACTTCGGCGTCCATATCGCCATGCATGGTTTCTACTTTACACAGGCTGCCGATAGGCGCTTTACAACCGATCGCTTCGAGCGTTAAGCCTACGACACGAACCAGCTTGCCTGACGCCGTTGCCCTAGATTTATGGCCTTCGACCTTATAGTTGGCCAGTCGCTGTGCCAACGGCTGCATTACTCGCCCCCTTGGTGACGATTCGCACCGCAAAAGCTTTGCAGCACGTTTTTAACGCGTTCTTCCAGTTTATAACTCACGCTGGAGTCGCCCGCTTCAATATAGACATCACCGCGATTAAGCGATGGCTCAACGACCAATGTCCAATTGCGAATGTTGAGCTCATCATCACCATAAGCAGCGCGCACGATATCAACATCGATTGGATTGAGTTTTAAGGTGATCGCATGCCCTAAGATAGGCAGGGCTTCCACAGACTGCTTAATGGTATCAAGGATGATCTGTGGATTGGTTTGAACTTCGACATGCACCACTTCTTTGGTCAGTGCGAGTACCATGTCCACCAGTTGCTTTTCAACTTGGTTGTTCATCAGTTCAAGCGGGTTGGCAAACTGATTCGCAAGCTCCATAAAGGTGTCGACTTGCTGTTTGATGTACTCTTCACCGGCCGCCACGCCTTCCGCTTTACCCAGCTCTAAACCTTCGCTATGACCTGCGGCGAGGCCTTCCTCTTTGCCTTTGTCATAACCTTGCTTAAAGCCAGCTTCTTGGCCTTGGAATAAACCTTCTTGGTAGGCGCCTTGTTTGATTTGTTCGATTTGCTCTTCAGTGAGCATTAAAGGCTCTTCTTCCACAGCCGGCTCTTCACGAGGCGTCCAGCTCGGATCGTAATTTAGCGCCGTTTCTCTGGCTTCTTGAGTGACTTGAGAGGTGTAATCAGGCAAGCCCCACGAGTGAGCTTGCTCTACAGTGTTATCTTCAGATGGGCGTAAAAAGCCGCGTTTTCGATCACCAGACATCGGCAAACCTTCCTTTAACTGGGATTACAAGAACTCGTCTGCGCCACCGGACAGCATCAGCTCTCCGTTGTCTGCCATGCGCCTTGCAATAGTCAGCACTTCTTTTTGCGCCGCTTCCACATCCGCAACACGCACTGGCGGCATCGCTTCAATGTCTTCGCGCATCATATCAGCAGCACGTTTCGACATGTTGTTGAAGATCTTCTCTTTCAGACCTTCATCTGCACCTTTCAGTGCACGCTGCAACACGTCTTGTGGTACATCTCTAAGCAGCTTCTGAATGCCTTGGTCGTCGACTTCGATAAGGTTTTCGAATACAAACATGAGATCTTGAATCTGTGTTGCCATGTCTTCGTCTTGGTCGCGAATTTGATCCATGAGGATACCTTCGACGTTGTTGTCGAGGTAGTTCATGATCTCCGCCGCTGCCTTCAGGCCGCCAATCTTGGCAGCTTGAGCACCGG
>NZ_JYJK01000125.1 GCF_003263785.1 Vibrio variabilis | reverse complement strand
GGCATGGGGGCGGCGGCTTCGGCGGCGGCGGTGCTGATTTCGGTGGACATCTTCGGTGACGTATTCGGTGATATCTTTGGTGGCGGTCGTCGTGGCGGCGGTGGTCATCGTGCACAGCGTGGTGCAGACTTGCGTTACAACATGGAGCTAACGCTAGAAGAAGCGGTTCGCGGTATTTCAAAAGAGATTGAAGTCCCAACGCTGGTTGAGTGTGAGACGTGTGACGGCTCAGGCTCGAAGAAAGGCTCTTCACCACAAACCTGTGGCACCTGTCATGGTCACGGCCAAGTTCAGATGCGTCAAGGCTTCTTTGCGGTTCAGCAAACCTGTCCAACGTGTAGCGGCAGCGGTAAGATCATCAAAGACCCATGTAACAGCTGTCACGGTCAAGGTCGCGTACAAAAAACCAAAACACTTAACGTTAAGATCCCAGCTGGCGTGGATACGGGCGATCGCATTCGTCTATCTGGCGAAGGTGAAGCAGGCGAGCATGGTGCACCAGCGGGTGACTTGTATGTCCAAGTTCATGTTCAAGAACACCACATCTTTGAGCGCGAAGGCAACAATCTGTACTGTGAAGTGCCAGTGAGCTTTGCTCAAGCTGCTCTAGGCGGCGAAGTTGAAGTGCCAACACTCGATGGCCGTGTAAGCCTGAAAGTACCAGAAGAGACCCAAACTGGTCGTATGTTCCGCATGCGCGGTAAGGGCGTGAAAGGCGTTCGTGGCGGCGGCGTTGGCGACCTAATCGTGAAGCTTGTGGTTGAAACACCAGTGAAACTGAGCGCGCGTCAGAAAGAACTTCTGCATGAGTTTGAAGAGTCATGCGGCGGTGAAGCGGCAAACACCCATAAGCCAAAATCAGAAGGTTTCTTCAATGGTGTGAAGAAGTTCTTCGATGATTTGACTAGCTAAGTGCTCTCAAATCTCAATTGAATCGGCCCGCGATAATCAAGGTTATCGCGGGCCGTTTGCTTTTCTAGACGAGTGCGTTTTTAGAAGACGGCATTTAGAGGTTTTGCGTTACCAGCATTCTAATGGAGCAACATCGCCATTGGAGCTCAAACTCATGGTTTTATCCGCTCCTAGGCAGCTATCGTCAGATTGTTTGGTCGTTGTCTGCGCAATAGCTTTAATGGTATAGGCGGCGCCAGCGCTGCTCACGACTGCAAATTGATAGCGGTTGATCTGAGATTCACACACAGTACAGCTGCCACCTGAAATCACGGACGCAAAATTGTATCCGCTACTATAGGTGCGTTCGAGCTCGAGCTGCATCTCAAGCAAATCACCCAACGCGATCATTCGGTGACTTTCTCGCACTTGCTGCGTGTAGTTTGGGTAGGCGATAGAAGTCAGAATGCCGAGTATGGCTAACGTGATCAATAATTCGATCAACGTCAAACCTCTTTGTCTACATCCGCCTTGTTTGCATTTCATTATTTTAAGTCAATCCAAGCGACTATTTTAAAAGACTTTTATAGTGTTCTCTGCTGCTAGGATTAACGCAAGTAGATAGGTTTGTTTGTTACCAGTTTCATAGGATTTTGGGAAATGGTTCGCGGCTTTACGTTTTTGGAATTGATCATCACAGTAGTGATCTCGGGTATTGTCTTGATGGCGATGGCTCCGACGTTTGCTGATGTCTCCAAATCGAAAAAAGTCGAGCGGGCTGCCCTTGAGCTTTACGGCGTAATTATGCAAACACAAGCGGAAGCAATATTACGCAACGAGCCATTGTGGATCCACTTTGAGGGGTTGCCTGAAGGCGCTTCGGATGGCAACTGGACTGCAGTCGTAGCGAATAAAGGCAGTCTCACCGATAGTGATGTAAAGCGGTTGTTTACCGTCTCAGGTGCGCCTTTTGATGGCACGACCATTGAGTTGGATTTTAGTAGTGAACAACTCAAGATTGACCATATCACTGGCGCGGCTCGTGTGAGTGGCAATATCATCATAAAACCTTACCCGCGCAGTGAAAAATTTGCCAAGATCGTCAGTCACGCCGCATCAGGGCGAGTTCGAGTTTGTCAAAGTGGTGGTGAATATGGGTTAGGGGCTGCTAGGATGAAACGGCAAAAAGGCATCACTATCATCGAAATGCTGGTGGCATCCACGGCCGGCATTATGGCTATTTCCCTAGTGGGCTCTTTGTACATATCGGTGCAAAATCACGCATCCGATCGTTCTCAATTGTTACTGCTAAATCAAGCGCTCGCGACAACGGCGCGCCGTATCCAAAATGACATGATCCGAGCGGGTTACAATGGTGAAGAAAGTCAGAGTTGGGTGCCTTCTGGAGCCAGCAGTACCATTTATTTGTCGCAGAGTGGGGCGGTAGCGCAGTATGCGTATTACGACAGAAGAGAGATAGGTAACCCTGGTGAAAAGAAAAAACTAGAGAATGTCGTTTGGGCGTTTGATAAAGAAACAGGGAAACTGTCGATTTGTCGCTCTAGAACAGCGGTTGAGAGTGGCGCTAGGTCAACGCTTTATTCTGCCCAGACGGCTGTACCTCAAACTTTGAACCAAACCTTATTAAAGTCACCAACTTCACTGTCGGAGCGAATACGGTAGGGAGTAATAGTGCCACCCACCAATATATCAATCTAACCATCGATGCGGAACTAAGAGGTAACCCCAGTGTGTTCAGCTCATTGACGCGACAGTTCATGGTGAGGAATGGCCAATGAAAAAGCAGAGCGGTGTTATTGCATTAATGACGACAAGCCTACTTCTTGTCGTTGCGCTTGTGGTGACGATGGGGGCGTATAAGACTTCACTATATGAGATCAAGCGAGCTCAGAATGAGGTGGAATCCCGCAAAAACTACTGGAAAGCGGATGGTTTATTGGAGTGTACGCTTGGGTACCTTCGATCTTCAGGTAAAAGCATTGATGTACTTGAAGATGCGTCAAACCGACCAGAAGAATTCACCGCTGGTTGTATATCCAATCGAGGGAGTGTCTCATTAACAGTTTCGCAAGATACTGACTACGTTCTTACTGCCACATCAAATACAAACACACTCACACGGACAATGGCTAATGGCGTTAATCAACCTAAGGGCGCTATTCAAGTTAGCGGCGATTTAGAGATGGTAGGGACTGTCACGATTACCCCAAGTGTTGGTGCTAAAGTCGCTGGGCAGCCTGAAGATATGTTCGAGTGTACTAGCGTACGTTTTTCTGATTCGTTTACTTTTAGATATGACTCTCAAAAGGGGTTTGGTGGTCGAGAATATGGTTACTCGACCTCCTCAGTTAATGGCGAGAAAAAATGCCACAGTGATTACGTAACAATAATAGGCAAAGATAGCATTGCGGCATCTATAGATGCTTCGAAACCAACGGAATCCCCTGAATTTTCGAAAGACTTCCTACCAGATACCAAAATGGACTTATTTAAAGAGCTTTTTGGGGTAGCAGGAAGCAAACAGAATGTTACGACAATATCAGACGACACAAAAATGTTTGTGAAGAAAGAGGTCAACGGTACTGACTGCAGCTCCCTGATATCGAACCACTTTCCAGATGAGAAAAAGAGGGGGCTATGGCTAGTTGGTAATTGTGAAATATCGGGTTCTGTAAGTGAAAGTGATACACAAGGACAGATGCTAGTTATAGAGAACGGCGCCTTTGCTGTAAACGGTACATTCGTTTTTAACGGTCTCGTTTATCACAAAGTAGATACAACGAATACGTCAGTTGCATCTTCGATCAAGAGCTTCTGGCAAGAAAAGCAAACCACCAATACTGTTTATAAACCTTACATCACAGCTGATACCGTCGGAGTTCAGTTCTACTCTAGTACACCGAATGGGGGTTGGTCATTGATACTAAATACGGAAAGTCAACGCTGGTGGGTGACATGAACCTTAACTTTAATGCTGGGTATCGCCCTACTTTCCTCAAAGGTGCCTATACCTGGAAAAAAGGAGCCTGGCGTGATTTCTAAACAGCGTGGTTTTAGTCTTGTCGAAGTTATGATCGCCATTTGTCTCGTTGGGGTAGGAGCGCTTGGCTTGGTTAAGATGCAGGCCTATATTGAACAGCGCTCTGACTATGCTTACCACAGCATTCAAGCGCTGGGTCTTGCAGAGGCAAAGCTTGAATGGTTTCGAACTCGTGGTGCAGATAGCACAACCTCAGAAATTCCAGTCGCTGATTTTGATACTGACATCGTCGCAGGCTCTGACAATCACCCCCTTACGTTGTTAATTGGCAAGTTCCTACCACTTCCATGGATGGCAATGTCAAAACGGTTCAAGTGGATGTAGATTGGATCGACCGACTTGGCGAGTCTCGTCGTCTGACTTTGACAACCCAGATTTCCCGTTACAGTGAATTTGACTAGCGGTCCTAGCGTCACTTACCCACACAAGATATGTTAATGTTTTTTACAGCGTCGTCTGCGCTGTTAATCTCCTGATTTTTAAAATGATGCAGAAACAGGCTTACCTGACTCTCTCCGTTTCATCTCTTCCCCCTTTAGATTGCGTTCAATTTATACGCTATCTTTATATCATCGGGCATTTTACGTGCTAGTTAGATAATTGTTTTGCATTTGTGCGCTGTAGTGTTGGTTAAATGTTATGTTAATCGGTGTATTTTGCAAAATAAGTCTACAAATATGGAAAAAGTTCCGAATTATCTACTCTTTTCAACTTTTTTAAATAAAATGGTCACGCAGATTTTATGTCACAGTGAAACTTGCCTTGAGATTCACAAATAACAACATCACACACACGGAGTTACCATGAGTAACCAATCGATTAATCAAGCGCCAGCTCCAAAGCCGACTGGAATGGATCGCTTTTTAAACTTTATTGAGAAAGCGGGTAACAAAATCCCAGATCCTGCTATCTTGTTTTTCTGGGCACTCGTTATTGTTTGGGTTGCGTCAGCACTTTTATCAAATGTCAGTTTCGATCTGATTAACCCACGTACCGGCACACCTCTAGAAGTGACTAACCTTCTAACGGGTGAAGCCCTAGCAAGCTTCCTTGCTAATATGGTGACGACGTTCACAGGTTTCGCGCCATTGGGTATCGTACTGGTTGCGATGCTAGGTGTAGGCGTGGCTGACTCTTCAGGCTTCATCACAACTGGCCTTAAGAAGATGCTGAACTTCACGCCTGCGAAACTGCTAACGCCTATGCTGATTCTTGTTGCGATCGTATCGCACACGGCGGCGGATGCAGGTTACGTTCTGGTTATTCCACTGGGCGGTATCATCTTCCACGCAGCGGGTCGTCACCCATTAGCGGGTATCGCAGCAGCATTTGCTGGTGTATCTGGTGGTTTCTCTGCAAACTTTATCCCTTCAGGTATCGACCCACTACTAGCAGGTTTCACGCAAACTTCTGCTCAGGTTCTTGACCCTGACTACATCGTAAACCCACTAGCAAACATCTTCTTCACTGGTCTTTCTTCAGTGATCATCGTTGCTATCGGTTGGTACGTAACTGAGAAAATCATCGAACCACGTCTTGCTAATACTCCTGTTGATGAAGATGCTGAAGAAGCACCGGATCTAGGTACGTTCACAGAGACAGAATCTAAAGCGTTCCGCGCGGCAGGTTGGTCAATGATGGCGGGTATCGCACTCCTTGTTGCTGCGATCATTCCAGAGACCTCAGCGCTTCGTTCTCCAGAGGGTGAAATTACCGCGTTCTCTGCACCGCTAATGAAGTCTATCGTTCCATTGATCTTTATCTTGTTCATCATCCCAGGCTACGTATACGGCCGTGTTGCGGGTACGTTCAAGACGAGCAACGATGTCATTAAAGCGATGTCAGACACAATGGCAACGATGGGCGCATACATTGTTATGTCGTTCTTCTGTGCACAGTTCCTAGCAGCATTTGGTCAATCTAACATCGGTACTATGCTGGCGCTTTACGGTGCTGAAGGACTTAAAGCGCTTAACCTTCCAGGTCAGGCGACGATCGTTGGTATGATTCTACTAACTGCGTCTGTAAACCTACTGGTTGGTTCAGCTTCTGCGAAGTGGGCACTGATTGGTCCAATCCTAGTTCCAATGCTAATGGCGGTTGGTATCTCTCCTGAGCTATCTCAAGCGGCTTACCGTGTTGGTGACTCTGTATCGAACATCATCTCTCCACTGATGGTATTCTTCCCACTGGTTGTGGTTTACTGCCAACGCTACGTGAAGTCTACTGGTATCGGTACACTAGCATCGCTAATGATGCCATTCTCAATCGCTATGCTGATTGGTTGGACCATCTTCTTGCTCGCTTACTGGGCTCTAGGTATTCCTCTAGGTATCCAAGCGCCATACACTTACACGATGTAATCTAAAGTCATGTAAGCTAACGTAAGATATAAAAAAGCCCGCCAGGTAGATTGCCTAGGCGGGCTTTTTGTTTTCAGCTTCGGGGTGCTAGTCTTTTAAGAATCCAGCGTGAAAGCGTAAATGGTCATCGATAAAGCTTTGGATAAAGAAGTAACTATGATCGTAACCAGGCTGCATACGTAGCTTGACATCACTGCCTGAGCTTTCGGCTGCGGCAAGCAGTAACTCAGGTTTGAGTTGCTCTTGCAAGAAGCCGTCATCTTCACCTTGATCGACCAGGATAGGCAGTGTGGCTTGTGCCGCTTGCAGTAGTTCAACACTGTCGTATTGTTTCCAATCCTCGGTGTTGTTGCCTAGATAATGGCTCAGCGCTTTCTGTCCCCAAGGGCAGTTCATTGGATTGCTGATTGGCTAAACGCCGAGATTGAGCGGTAGCGTTCACTGTTCTTTAAACCAATGGTCAGTGCGCCGTGCCCACCCATGCTATGTCCAGAGATAGAACGAACGTCGGAGACCGGAAAATGCTCTTCGATCAGCATAGGCAGTTCTTCGACGATGTAGCTGTACATCTGGTAATGCTGATTCCAAGGCGCTTGAGTGGCATTAACATAGAAGCCAGCACCAAGTCCAAAATCGTAAGCACCTTCTGGATCGTCAGGCACCCCTTCTCCACGAGGCTGGTATCCGGTGCGACGATGGCGATGCCAAGCTTAGCTGCAGCGCGAAATGCTCCCGCTTTCTGCATAAAGTTTTCATCGGTGCAGGTTAAACCCGACAGCCAATAAAGCACGGGGACTGGATTATCGGCACTTGCCTCTGGTGGCAAATAAATCGCAAACCGCATTGAGCAGTTGAGTACATTAGAGCTATGTTGGTATTGCTTGTGCCAACCACCAAATACTTTCGCTTGGCTCAAATTTTCGATTGTCATTCTATATACCTAAAATACACTTCAAGGACCAAGGACCAAGGACCAAGGACCAAGGACCAAGGACCAAGGACCAAGGACCAAGGACCAATTAATAGTGAATCACCGAACGAATGCTCTCACCCTTATGCATTAGCTCAAACGCTTCGTTAATCTCATCGAGAGGCATAGTGTGAGTAATGAACTCTTGCAGCCCAAATTCGCCTGCCATATAGCGCTCAACGATCTCTGGAAGCTCACTACGACCTTTAACACCACCAAATGCACTACCACGCCATACGCGACCAGTAACCAGTTGGAATGGGCGAGTCGAGATCTCTTGACCTGCACCGGCAACACCAATGATAACCGACTCACCCCAACCTTTGTGGCAGCACTCAAGTGCTTGACGCATCACGTTGACGTTACCGATACACTCGAATGAGTAATCAACACCGCCGTCAGTCATCTCGATGATCACTTCTTGAATTGGCTTATCAAACTTCTGTGGGTTGATCACGTCTGTCGCGCCAAGTTGCTGAGCAAGCTCGAATTTGCTTTCGTTGATGTCTATACCAATGATTTTGCTTGCGCCAGCCATGCGAGCACCAATGATGGCAGACAAACCGATACCACCAAGACCGAAGATAGCAACGGTATCGCCTTTCTCAACTTTAGCCGTGTTCAGCACTGCGCCCATGCCCGTTGTTACACCACAGCCTAGTAGACACACTTCTTCAAGCGGAGCTTCTTTGTTCACTTTAGCCAGCGAAATCTCAGGCAGTACGGTGTACTCAGAGAAGGTAGAGCAGCCCATGTAGTGGTAAATTGGCTCACCATCTTTGTAGAAGCGAGTCGTACCATCGGGCATCAAACCTTTACCTTGGGTTTCACGAACCGCTTGGCACAGGTTAGTCTTACCCGACTTACAGAATTTACATTCGCCACATTCCGCTGTGTATAGCGGGATAACGTGGTCACCAACTTCAACACTGGTGACGCCTTCACCAACCATTTCAACGATACCGCCACCTTCGTGACCAAGAATACTTGGGAAGATACCCTCTGGATCGTCGCCAGATAAAGTGAATGCGTCGGTATGGCAGACGCCCGTCGCAACGATTTTCACCAACACTTCACCTGCCTTTGGCAGCATGACATCGACTTCTTCCATTTTTAGTGGTTGGTTTGGACCCCAAGCGACAGCAGCACGTGATTTAATAAATTGTTCAGTCATGGTTTTTCCTTTTTCTCTCGAGGTCATGGTCTCAAGGTCATGATTTCAAGGTCATTGGCTCAAGGTTCATGATCCAAGGTTAATTGGTTCAAGGTCACGAATCTATACAGTAGAAAACAAACGGCTAACTCACTAAGGTTAGTTCACTTCATCCCGTTTGCCTCGGATGACAAGCAGTATATTTATTTCTTAAAAAATGATAATTATGTAATTTTGAAATACACTATTACTATTTTGTAATAGTTGGATCTGTTTATGGCAAACTGGGAAGGCATTAATGAGTTTGTCGCTGTCGTCGAGACGCAGAGTTTTACTGCGGCAGCGGAGCGGCTGTCGACCTCGGTCGCAAACATCAGCCGCAGAGTGAATGCATTAGAAGACAAGCTTGCAGTGAAGCTGTTTGTGCGTACCACCAGAAAGGTGTCAGTCACAGAAGTAGGGGCGACGTACTATCAGCATTGTAAACCCTTAGTTGAAGGCTTAATGTTGGCTGAGCTTGCCATTACGCAACTGCAAGCGAGCCCCACTGGAAGAATTAAGATGACTGCACCAGTGACGTTTGGGGAGCAAGTCCTTGCACCGCTAATGCATGAGTTCTTACTGCAATACCCGCAAATAGAGCTGGATTTGGTGCTGTCGAATCAGAAGATGGATCTGGTGCAAGAAGGGTACGATCTTGCTGTGCGCTTGGGTAAGCTTGATGATTCGAGCATGATGGCTCGTAAGCTGCTCGACCGACATATGTTTGTTTGCGCCAGTCCGAGTTACCTGGCGAAACATGGTGAGCCGCATACTTTATCTGAGCTTAAAAGGCATCAGTGCCTTCGTGGCTCAACCAAATACTGGCGCTTTGAAGATAAGGGAACAGAGCGACTGATACATGTCGATGGCAGAGTGCAATGCAATAGTGGCTATGCGCTAGTGGATGCTGCATTAAAAGGATTGGGAATTGTTCAGCTTCCCGACTATTATGTGCAGCCTTATCTAGAGGCCGGTGAACTTGTTGAAGTGCTGACGCCCTATCGTGGTGACCAAGAGGGCATCTGGGCGCTGTACCCACAAAATCGCATGCTAACCTCTAAAATAAGAACCTTGATTGATTATTTATCTGAAGCATTAAACCGAGAGCCTCATGACTGACAAGCTAACACCGCCCGCGATTTCGACACCCACTGAGTTTAGTGAGCAAGACCATGCTTTCATGCGCCGAGCGATGGAGCTAGCCTCGCTCGCCGAAGCAGAAGGTGAGGTTCCGGTTGGTGCGTTACTAGTTAAAGACGGTGAGGTCGTCGCTGAGGGTTGGAACCAATCTATCGGCGCACACGATGCCAGTGCTCACGCAGAAATGCAGGTTATCCGCAAAGCAGGCAAGGTGTTGGAAAACTATCGACTGCTTGATACCACGCTATATGTCACCCTAGAGCCTTGCCCAATGTGTGCTGGTGCGCTTTTGCATAGCCGCGTGAAACGGGTTGTCTTTGGTGCCCCCGATTTAAAGGCGGGCGCTGCAGGTACGGTATTAAACTTATTTGAAAGCCAAGCGTCTTATCACTACGCGGATGTTGAGTCTGGGTTACTTGAGCAAGAATGCCGTCATCAGTTGCAAGCCTTTTTTAAACGTCGTCGAAAAGAGATCAAAGCGGCTAAGCAAGAGAAACAAAGGCAAGAGCAGCAGTTAGAGCAGAAAATGGATAAATAATGGAAGGGCTGTGCGGGGATATTTAGCAAACATCTGCTTGGCAGATGCTTGCTGTCTTTGCTTTGCAGCGCCTTTTTTACGAAGAGAGTAGCTGCATAAACGAACGATGACGCCAAATAACTTTCTTCTTATTGTTTGCCATCATACGTCTGCGGCGGTTTGCGGCCACCGTCTTATTAAGGTGTTTAGCTGGGTTCTTTTCTTCGCCAGCATAAAACAACCTCCTTTTACTACGGGTAAACCTCTCCGATCTAAATCCCTACGCACTGGGCGTATTCGATGTCCTTATTAGTGGAGCGTTGTCGGAGTCCCAAACACACGGCGTCCACTCAATAGTTTGAGTAGTCAAAACGTGTGAACAGTGTTGGTTGGTACGGATGTACCTGCCAGTTGAGAGCGGATAATGCATCAGAACAATGGATTAAAACGAGCGATCAGTACGATGTTCTCGCTACTCTCAACCAGTAATGTAAGGCCTTGCTGGTCGGATTTCAAGTGTGCGAAAGCAGTTTGTTTCGCACACATAGACTTGGGTATAGAAACCCTCAATAGTTAACGACCCGTATTACCACCTACAGCGGGTTTTACTGAGGTCTGAGCACCACTTATCGTGGACTCTGCCGCAGAGACTGCGCCCGATACAGGAGGCAGCGGCGGTATCACAATCAGCCCGTCAGTTGTCAATTCTTGCTCTGCTTGTTCCGCAAGCTGCTTGTCTACATGGCCAATGATGCTTTGATAGTAACGTCGAATGTTTTCAACGTAGTTACGTGCTTCATCGCCACGTGCATAGCCATAGCGTGTTTGACTGTAGAACTTCTTCTGACGCAGCAGCGGTAGCGATCTTTCACATCCGCCCAAGCATCAGGGTCGCCACCTTGACGTTTAGTCAGGCGTCTTGCATCCATCATATGACCAAAGCCCACGTTGTAAGACGCCAGGGCAAACCAGATCTTTTCGTGCTCTGTGATGGAGTCAGGCACGCGATCAACGATACGTCTTAAGTATTCAACACCGCCACGAACGGACTGCTCTGGATCAAGACGGTTGGTGACATTAACGCTTTTTGCGGTCGGTAGCGTCAGCATCATCATACCGCGTACCCCAGTTGGTGACTTGGCAACTGGGTTCCAATGCGACTCTTGGTAGGCCAATGCGGCAATCAAGCGCCAGTCGAACTCTTTCGAGTACTTCTTAAATAGCGGTGACCACTTAGGTAGTTTGTTGTCGAGCGCGCGAATAAAGGCGCGCGTATCGACGTAATCAAAGACACCAATATGGCCGATGTACTTCTCTTCTAAATTGGCCAGCTCACCGGTTTGCTTGAGCTGTCCGAAAAACTCGATGAGTAGGGCATATAGGCTTTCATCTTCTGATTGGCGCATATACCAAGAAATTGGTTGGTCTTCGGTCATCTCGAAAGCGAGCGCCAAATCTGGATAGATACGTTGTGAAAGCGATAGCTCTACCGAATCTGCCATCGTAAAGCGCAGTTTACCTTCTGACACTTGTTTAAGCAGGTCATTGACATCCGCATTGGCGTCGATGTAGTAGCGAATATCAGGGTGTTTGCTGGCTACTGAGGCTAAGGTTTTTTCGAAATGTGAGTCTTTGACGATGGCAAACACCTCTTCGCCATCAGCTTCATCAATCAGCTCTTGTTGAGTATTTAGTAGTTGCTCTAAGTTACGTGGACGCCACTGACCTTTTTTGTAGACCACTTGTTGACTGACATAGTAGTAGGCAGGGCCAGCTCGAAATGTCTGAATTCGTTCAGGTGACTGACTCAGGCCTGCGGCAATAATATCAATCTCGCCTTTTTGCAACGCTGGAAATAGGCTCGCTTGGCGAAACGCCGGTTTCATCTCAAGCTTCACACCCAGAGCATCGGCAAACTGTCTAGCAAGCTCGTAATCCAGTCCGGTTGGACCGTCGGGACCTATGTAGTAGGAGAGCTGGTTATTGAGAGTACCGACACGAAGCACACCGCGCTCCTTGATGCTTTCTAATTCACTCTTTGGATCAGAATCGATTTGACAGCCAGCCAAACCAAGGGTGAGCAGACAGGCAGAAAGCAGTTTTAACCAGCGGCGGTTAGGCCAACGAACAACAGAAGGACTTTGCATTAATTCATAGATCTCACAACGTTAGTGCTGCCTTTATACCAAAGCTGTGCGTGTTGGCAAAGCGAGATAGCAGAAACACCCGAGAGTGGTCACTTTATCGCCGATCTCTAACGGATTTCGGCAAAACAAAAAAAAATGACGAAAACGTTTGCGCCAACGCTTACGTCACAAAAAAAATCCTCTATAATACCGCCGCATCAAGGTAGGAGAAATCGTTATAAGTTCAGTTTTTACTATTAACTGATTGAATTTATAAGAATTTCACCTAAATCAACTGCATAAGAGACCTAAGCACATGAGAATTTTGCGTGGTTCCCCAGCTCTTTCTGAGTTTCGTGTTAACAAGCTACTAGAGCTTTGTCGTGAACTAAACCTACCAGTAACAGGTATTTACGCTGAGTTTGCCCACTTTGCCGACCTAACGGCAGACCTGGATGCGTCTGAAGTTGAAAAATTAGAGAAGTTGCTGACTTACGGTCCAACTATCGAAGAGCACGAGCCGACTGGCACACTGCTACTAGTGACACCTCGCCCTGGCACTATCTCGCCATGGTCTTCTAAATCTACGGATATCGCGAATAACTGTGGTCTAGACAAAGTGACTCGTCTAGAGCGCGGTACTGCCTACTACGTAGAGACATCAAGCGAACTGACTGAGCTTCAACTTGTTGAGCTTAAAGCAGTAATCCACGACCGTATGATGGAAGTGGTTTTCTCTGATTTCGAATCAGCGGCAGCGCTGTTCCAAGTGGCAGAGCCAGCACCGGTTGCAGATGTTGATCTACTAACTGGCGGTCGCAAAGCACTAGAAGAAGCGAACGTGACGCTTGGTCTTGCACTTGCAGAAGATGAAATTGATTACCTAGTTGAAAGCTTTGTGACTAAGCTAGAGCGCAACCCAACAGACATCGAGCTGATGATGTTTGCACAGGCGAACTCTGAGCACTGTCGTCACAAGATCTTCAACGCAGATTGGACTATCGACGGCGTGAAGCAAGACAAGTCGCTGTTCAAGATGATCAAAAATACATTCGAAACGACTCCAGACCACGTTTTGTCTGCATACAAAGATAATGCAGCGGTTATGGAAGGCTCTGAAGTGGGTCGTTTCTTCCCAGATCCAAAAACACGTCAATACGGCTACAACCACGAGAAAGCGCACATCCTAATGAAGGTGGAAACACACAACCACCCAACCGCGATTTCTCCATGGCCAGGTGCATCGACAGGTAGTGGCGGTGAGATCCGTGACGAAGGCG
Organism: Vibrio variabilis; assembly: GCF_003263785.1. Taxonomy (GTDB): domain Bacteria; phylum Pseudomonadota; class Gammaproteobacteria; order Enterobacterales; family Vibrionaceae; genus Vibrio; species Vibrio variabilis. The sequence continues at coordinate 60,947 of NZ_JYJK01000125.1, read as the reverse complement.
CAACAGGTATTGGTGGTAAGCCAAAAGCAGGTCTAGTTGGCTTCACAACGTCTAACCTTCGCATTCCTGGCTTCGAACAGCTTGGGAAACCGATTTTGGTAAGCCAGGCCGTATCGTTAACGCATTGGATATCATGCTAGAAGGTCCACTAGGTGGCGCCGCGTTTAACAACGAATTTGGTCGTCCAAACCTACTGGGTTACTTCCGTACTTACGAAGAGAAAGTTACGTCTCACGCAGGTGAAGAAGTGCGTGGTTACCACAAGCCAATCATGATTGCTGGTGGTATGGGTAACATCCGTGACGAGCACGTTCAGAAGAAAGAGATCCCAGTAGGTGCAAGCCTAATTGTACTTGGCGGTCCTGCAATGAACATCGGTCTTGGCGGCGGCGCAGCCTCTTCTATGGCATCTGGTCAGTCTGCTGAAGACCTAGATTTTGCGTCAGTGCAGCGTGAAAACCCAGAGATGGAACGTCGCTGTCAAGAAGTAATCGACCGCTGCTGGCAGCTAGGTGAAGACAACCCAATCGCATTTATCCACGATGTGGGCGCGGGCGGTATCTCAAACGCACTTCCTGAGCTTGTAGATGACGGTGAGCGCGGCGGACTCTTCCAGCTACGTGACGTACCAAATGATGAGCCAGGCATGAGCCCACTTGAGATCTGGTGTAACGAATCTCAAGAGCGCTATGTAATGGCTGTTGCACCAGAGAACATGGAAGCATTCGATGCTATCTGTAAGCGTGAGCGCGCACCATACGCAGTAGTAGGTGTGGCAACAGAAGAGCGTGAACTGAAACTTGAAGATTCACACTTCGACAACACGCCAATCGACATGCCGATGGACATTCTTCTTGGCAAAACGCCGAAGATGCACCGTGATGCGAAAACACTGAAAGTAGACAGCCCAGCTATTTCTCGCGAAGGCATTGAAATGAACGATGCGGTTGACCGCGTTCTTCGTCTACCAACAGTTGCAGAGAAAACATTCCTTATCACCATCGGTGACCGTACGGTGACAGGCCTTGTTGCTCGTGACCAGATGGTGGGTCCTTGGCAGGTGCCGGTAGCAAACTGCGCAGTCACAGCAGCAAGCTACGACACTTACCACGGTGAAGCGATGTCTATGGGTGAGCGCACACCAGTTGCTCTTCTAGACTTTGGCGCTTCTGCTCGTCTAGCGGTAGGTGAGTCTCTAACTAACATCGCAGCGACAGACATCGGCGATATCAAGCGCATCAAGCTATCAGCTAACTGGATGTCTCCAGCGGGTCACCCAGGTGAAGACGCAGGTCTTTACGAAGCGGTGAAAGCGGTAGGTGAAGAGCTATGTCCAGCACTGGGTCTAACGATTCCAGTAGGTAAAGACTCAATGTCAATGAAGACTAAGTGGAACGAGAACGGTGAAGACAAAGAAGTCACGTCGCCACTTTCACTGGTTATCACTGCATTTGGTCGTGTAGAAGATGTTCGTAAGACGGTCACGCCGCAGCTTCGCACTGACAAAGGTGAGTCGTCACTGGTTCTTGTTGATCTAGGTAACGGTAAGAACCGTCTAGGTGCAACAGCATTGGCACAGGTTTACAAGCAGCTTGGTGATAAGCCAGCAGACGTAGACAACGCAGAGCAGCTAAAAGGCTTCTTCGATGCGATGCAAACCCTTGTTCGTGATGACAAGCTAGTGGCTTACCACGACAAAGGTGATGGTGGTCTATTCGTAACGCTTGCTGAGATGGCATTTGCTGGTCACTGTGGTGTGAAAGCTGATATTGCAGGCCTTGGTGAAGATGCGCTAGCAGCGCTATTCAACGAAGAGCTAGGTGCGGTTGTTCAGGTTACGAATGACGACCTAGAAGCAGTGAAGGCGGTTCTAGCGGCTAACGGCCTAGAGGCATGTTCTCACGTAATCGGCAGCGTTGAAGCGTCTGACGACTTCGTGATCACTTCTGGTGATGCGGTTGTTATCGAGCGCTCTCGTACTGAGCTACGTACTATCTGGGCTGAAACTACGCACAAGATGCAGTCTCTACGTGACAACTCTGCGTGTGCAGACCAAGAGCACGAGGCGAAGAAAGACAACTCTGACCCAGGTCTAAACGTGAAACTGAGCTTCGACGTTAAAGAAGACGTTGCAGCGCCATACATCGCAACTGGCGCGAAACCTAAGATGGCAATTCTTCGTGAGCAGGGTGTGAACTCTCACGTTGAAATGGCAGCAGCGTTTGACCGTGCTGGTTTTGAAGCAACAGATATCCACATGAGCGACATCCTAACGGGTCAAGCTGTTCTAGAAGAGTACCAAGGTCTTGTGGCTTGTGGTGGCTTCTCTTACGGTGACGTTCTAGGTGCGGGTGAAGGTTGGGCGAAGTCTATTTTGTTCAACGACCAAGCGCGTGACCAGTTCCAGAGCTTCTTCCACCGCGAAGACACCTTCTCTCTAGGTGTGTGTAACGGCTGTCAGATGTTATCGAACCTAAAAGAGCTGATCCCAGGTGCAGACCTATGGCCACGCTTCGTTCGTAACGAATCTGAGCGCTTTGAAGCTCGCTTTAGCCTAGTAGAAGTGCAGAAGTCTGACTCTATCTTCTTCGATGGCATGGAAGGTTCACGTATGCCAATCGCAGTTTCTCACGGTGAAGGCCGCGTAGAAGTTCGCGACACTGACCACCTAAACGCGATTGAAGCATCAGGTACGGTAGCGGTGCGTTACGTTGATAACAACGGTAACCCAACACAGCAATATCCAAACAACCCGAACGGTTCACCAAACGCAATCACAGGTCTAACGACTCGTGACGGTCGTGTGACCATCATGATGCCTCACCCAGAGCGTGTATTCCGTACGGTTGCAAACTCTTGGGCGCCAGAGTCTTGGGGTGAAGACAGTGCTTGGATGCGCATGTTCCGCAACGCTCGTGTGAACGTAGGTAAGTAATCAAACCGAGGCAACTGCCTCACAGGTTACAACCAAGTAGCTAATGAAGTCCTCAGTGGAAACACTGGGGACTTTTTCTTATAAAAACTCTGAGCGTCAGCGTTCGATTTGTGTTCTAATACCGCGCTGGCTTAGGGATGGTCAGCATTACATTGCTGGAATATCCCTTAACAAAGTCTTTAGGAAATACATAAATGTCTGAAAATAAAAAATTTACTATCCGTCTAACGGAAAAACGTAACGGCTGGTCTGCAGAGATCATTCGTCAAGTGACTTCTCGTCGCACGGTCGTGTCTAAGCGTGAGATGGGCTTTGAGAGCCAAGAGTTGGCTCAAGCGTGGGCAGATAAAGAGCTCGCTGGTTTTATCGAAAACCAAGCAAAGCGTAATGAGCGTAAAGCAGAAGCTCGCGCAGCGAAAGCAGAAGCAGCAGCGAAAGCTGAAGCTGATAGCGAAGAGTAGTTCTTTTCGCTCTGATGGTGGTTCCTAGGGATACCCCTAGGAACGCATTATCTCTTTCAACTCAGTTCTACTGACTTACCTGAGCGTTCAGTTGCTCAACCAAACCATCCTCTAGCCCAAGTTGGGTTGCCAACTCTTTCAAATACGCTTTTTCCATAAAGTTTTGTTCATCCGCCACTAATAGGCTGGCTAGGTATATTTCGGTTGCGTGCTCTGGTGACACGGCCAATCGCGCGATCTCAGTAGGATCAAGAGGTTTAGCTATCTCGGCTTGAATCAATTGTTGCACTGATGCGTCAGCATCGATTTGGGTGAGTGCTTGTTCGATCTTTGCCATCTCTTGCTCGTCAATATGTCCATCGGCCTTGGCCGCGGCGATCATTGCTCTTAGTACTGATTCATCGTGTTGCGAGGTTTGGGTAAAGTTAGCTGGGGTTTGCGGCGAGCTAGAGGCGTTGGACTCTCCCTTGTTGTAGTCGTTGTACAGCTTGTAAGCGAGAGCGCCTAGTGCTGCAGCGCCGCCGACACCCAATGCGGTCTTTCCCATTTTTTTGGTCTTCTTAGAGCCCATAAGCATACCGAGTAAACCGCCGCCTACTGCTCCAGCACCTAGTGCACCAAGGGTTTTCTTATCACCGAGAGCTTGACCGATGCTTGACGAGGACTGGCTCGCTTTTTGGGTGGCTTGATTGACGATATCTGAATTAAGGGCTTGGTTAAGCAGTGATTTTAGGTTCATCTGTGACTCCTAGTCAGGTGGCATTGCACCATCATAAGAAAGCGAACATGAACAGAGTATGAAGGCAATAAAAAAGGCCGCATAGCGGCCTTTAGGATAATTTGGGTAACGATTAAGCTAGCTGAGCTTTCACGTGAGCCACGATATCATCGATAGCAATTGGCGTTTTGTCACCAGTACGGCGGTTCTTGTATTCGAAGTTGCCTTCGTCCATGCTGCGGTCACCAATAACTACAGTATGAGGAACACCAACAAGCTCCATATCAGAGAACATCACACCTGGACGTTCTTTACGATCGTCAAATAGCACTTCGATGCCAGCTGCAGTCAGTTCTGCGTATAGCTTCTCAGCGGCTTCTTTAACGCGCTCAGATTTGTGCATGTTCATCGGTACGATCGCAACTTGGAATGGTGCGATAGCGTCAGGCCAGATGATACCGTGCTTGTCGTTGTTCTGTTCGATAGCCGCAGCTACCACACGAGAAACACCGATACCGTAACAACCCATCTCTAGGATAACGTTTTTGCCGTCAGGGCCAAGTACGCCACAGTTCATCTTCTCAGAGTAGTTCTTACCAAGTTGGAAGATGTGACCCACTTCGATACCACGCTTAAGCAGGATAGTACCTTGACCACATGGGTTGGATCGCCTTCAACAACGTTACGTAGGTCTTCTACTTTACCAAGCTCAACGTCACGACCCCAGTTGATGCCAAAGTAGTGCTTGTCATCAATGTTTGCGCCAGCGCCAAAGTCGCTCATTACGGCAACCGAACGGTCAACAATAAATGGTAGCTCAAGACCTACAGGGCCCAGTGAACCAGGGCCTGCGCCAATCGCTGCGCGAATTTCTTCTTCTGTTGCCATCTCTAGAGGAGAGGCTACCTCAGCTAGATTTTCTGCTTTGATTTCATTTAGCTCGTGGTCGCCACGGATGATTAGGCCGACAAGCGGCGCTTCGATTTCATCAGACGCTTTCACAAACAGTGTTTTCACTGTTTTCTCGATTGGTAGGTCAAACTGCTCAACAAGCTCAGCAATGGTTTTCGCATTTGGCGTATCGACCATTGTCATATCGATAGTTGGAGCGGCAAGCTCTACTGCAGGCGCTAGTGCTTCTGCTTTTTCGATGTTTGCTGCGTAGTCAGACTCAGAAGAGAAGGCGATAAGGTCTTCGCCGCTTTCTGCCAATACGTGGAATTCGTGTGAGCCGTTACCACCGATAGCACCGGTATCAGCCAGTACAGGGCGGTAGTCTAGACCCATACGGTCAAACGCTTTGCAGTAAGCATCGTGCATCGCTTCGTAAGACTTCTCTAAGCCTTCTTTGTCGATGTCGAAGCTGTACGCATCCATCATTGAGAATTCACGTGCACGCATCACACCAAAACGTGGGCGGCGCTCATCACGGAATTTAGTTTGGATTTGGTACAGGTTCAGTGGTAGCTGCTTGTACGAGTTTACTTCGTTACGCACAAGGCTAGTGATCACTTCTTCTGCTGTTGGGCTAAGTACAAACGGACGCTCATGACGGTCAGTGAAGCGAAGAAGCTCATCACCCATCTTTTCAGATCGGCCTGTCTCTTCCCATAGTTCAAACGGCTGCACTACGGGCATCAAAGTCTCAACTGCACCTGCATTATCGATCTCTTGGCGAACGATGTTTTCGACTTTACGCAGAACACGTAGACCCGTAGGTAGCCAAGTGTATAGACCTGAAGCTAGTTTACGAATCATACCTGCACGCAGCATGAGCTGGTGACTTACAACTTCTGCGTCGTTTGGTGTCTCCTTCAGAGTAGAAAGAAGATAGTTACTGGTACGCATTTATGGGTATCCGTTCATCATGTTGATAGTAAATCTGGCAGAGATGCCCAAATTGAGTTAAGCCGCTTATGATATCAGCCAAATGGCTTTCTACCAAATGACTTTCTACCAAATGCTTTTCATTGATTAACACTCAGGATTCATTGTTCAGAGGCTTCAATCGCGGTGACGACGATATGATCGCTCAGTGCTTTGAACTTTACGTTCCAGTCAAACAATCTCACGCCATATTCTTTGTCATCAAGCTTGCCCTTTTTATAGGCCGGCCTTGGGTCTTGCGCCAACACTTCACGGATAATTTGTTGTTTATGCTCTCCCTCGGGAGCCTTCGATAACGCTTCAACTGCTGAGGGTAAAAATGTTACTTCGGTTGCTTCTGGCTCGGATTCCGCGTATCCCCCTTTAGCATCTGTGATGGCGTCGGAGTAGGGGATATAAGGCTTAATATCAATAATAGGGGTACCATCGACGAGATCGACGCTACCGACATCGATAAACACTTGTTGACCCTTCTGTCTTACCCCTCGAAATTCAACTGCAGACATTCCTATACCATTGGGTCTAAATGTGGCGCGGCTAGCCAGCACGCCAATGCGTTCATTGCCACCTAAGCGAGGTGGTCTTACCGTTGGTTTCCAGCCCGCTTCTAGATTTTGATCAAACAAAAATAGCAGCCATAGATGCGAGAACTGCTCAAGACCGCGAACGGCTTCTAGACAATTAATGTCTCCCTGTAGGGCAATTGAGGCAGTGGCACTTGGTACTAATCTGGGCTGCCTGGGGACGGCAAACTTCTCTTTATAGGGGGAATGAATGGTGCCGATTGGGTGCAAAGAGTAGCTCATTGACTGAGTCCTGGTTCACATAATTCAATATTCATCATTTCAGACGCGCGGTTTTTTTTCAATCTCGATATGTTGAGGTTTTTTTAGAGCTAATCCCCTGTCACTAGGGTGAAAAGATGAATATGTCACAAGAATGTTATAGGTTATTTTATATCCAGATCGATATAAGTCATTGTATAGTTGATAACAGGGTGGTTAAAAATTGCACTTAATTTACAATTGGCAACATTTTAGGCTTTTATTATTGAGCTCGCTCACGTACCCTGCGCCTGCTTTTTACAAAGTTGTCAGAAATAAGACCGATCAGTGTCATCTGAAGTAAAGAACTTTGTTAACAGCTAGGACAATATAAAAAAGGAGGGGACAGATGAGTTCATCTGCCACAATGAAACACAACAAGCCAAAAAAGCCTCTATTTACCCGTTTTCTAGACGGCGTTGAGTACTTGGGGAACCTATTACCCCACCCAATCACACTATTTGCGATTTTCTGTCTAGCTATTCTTGTCATGTCTGGCATCGCTGGATACTTCGATGTTGCCGTTGCTGATCCTCGCCCTGAAGGTGCTGCTGGTCGTGCTGCGAACGGTATGATTGAAGTTGTGAGCCTTCTAAATGCTGAAGGTCTACAGTTAATTGTTACTAACCTAGTGAAAAACTTCACAGGCTTCGCCCCACTTGGTACCGTACTCGTTGCGATGCTTGGTGTCGCGATCGCTGAGCACTCAGGTATGCTTTCAGCGGCGATGCGTGGTCTAGTTATGGGCGCATCTAAGCGCATGGTAACAGTGACAGTTGTATTTGCTGGTATCATTTCTAACACAGCTTCAGAGCTTGGTTACGTCGTACTTATTCCGTTGGCAGCAATGCTGTTCCACTCTTTAGGACGTCACCCTCTAGCGGGTCTTGCTGCTGCATTTGCTGGTGTATCGGGCGGTTATTCTGCAAACCTACTTATCGGTACGGTAGACCCACTGCTTTCAGGTATTACTGAAACTGCAGCACAAATGATCGATCCTACGTACACCGTTGGCCCAGAGTCGAACTGGTACTTCATGTTTGTATCGACGTTCTTTATCGCTATCACGGGTGCGTTTGTAACCGAGAAAATCGTTGAGCCAAAACTGGGTAAATACAACGATGAAGAAGCCTCAGAAGATCTGTCTAACGACAGCATGGGCTCTTTGACTGCGGTTGAGAAAAAAGGCCTGAAAATGGCGGGTATTGCGGTTCTTCTAGTGAGCGCTATTATCGCATCGACAGTGGTTCCAGAGAACGGTGTACTTCGTACTGCAGACGGTCAAATCGCGGGCTCTCCGTTCCTTAAGAGTATCGTAGCCTTCATCTTTGTATTCTTCGCAATTCCAGGCTTTGTTTACGGCAAAGTGACGGGCTCTATGAAGAATGACCGTGATGTCATTGATGCCATGTCGAAGTCTATGTCTTCGATGGGCATGTACATTGTACTCGTGTTCTTTGCCGCGCAATTTGTGGCTTTCTTTAAGTGGACTAACTTCGGTCAAGTATTCGCAGTAGCGGGCGCGGACTTCCTGCAGACTATCGGTCTAACGGGTCCTGCTCTGTTCTTCGCATTTATCCTAATGTGTGGCTTCATCAACCTGATGATCGGCTCAGCATCGGCTCAGTGGGCGGTAACCGCGCCTATCTTCGTACCTATGCTGATGCTAGTAGGTTACGCTCCTGAGACGATTCAGGCGGCATACCGTATCGGTGACTCTACGACGAACATCATCACACCAATGATGAGCTACTTCGGTCTTATTCTTGCGGTAGCGACCCGTTACATGAAGAACCTAGGTATCGGTACGCTGATCGCGACCATGCTGCCTTACTCAATCTGCTTCATCGTAGGTTGGAGTATTCTGTTCTACGTATGGGTATTCCTACTAGGCTTGCCAGTAGGCCCTGGTGCGGCAACGTACTACACGCCTTAAGCGAAGATTCAATTATCGATACAAACAAAAATGCTCCCAACTGGGAGCATTTTTTTATCGGTTGAACTGGTTGCTATTTCAGCTTCTCTAGGTCTGCTTCAATCTCAGCAATTTTACTCGACACGACTTTTTCTAAGTGACGAAGGTCGGATAGGATCTTCTGCTTCACATCGACTTCGGTGGCTTCAATCGGCTTGGTGAGACGGTTAAGCTCGTCAATCACCAGTGTCAGGTTGCGATTGATTTCAGTGACCTGCTTATAGCTTTGACTACTACTGTCTGTGCGGACGTTTTTGACTTGCCTTGGATATTTGAATTTGACACTTTTCGCAAACAGCTCACCTTTCTGCTTACGAAAAATAGATTTTTAACACATCTTTATGCGCTTCTTGGCGTAGGGAATAACGCTCTATTTGTTTAGGATCTTGGATGCCTAAACCAATGAGGTTTGGGTACATAGATGACCTCTTGGGTTGTGTGCTTCTTTTACAACTGTAGCAGGCAATGATTAGGTAGGTAGCTGATTAGAGTGCGGTTTACAGAGATTTGTGGAGGAGATCGCCTAAATGACGATCTCCTTTGCGTGAAGTGACTGGTGTTTGAAATTTAACCAGATGCAATGACTGGTAGAGTGTTTCTAAGTAGTGATTTGTTCTGAAATATTCTCTTGCAGCTTTTGCTGCAAAAGAGCTTGCTCCTCATCGGTAAGACGAGAGCCGCTCTCACCTGTTAAGATAAACAAGTCTTCAGCGCGCTCACCTATGGTGGTAATTTTTGCTCCGTGAAGACTCAGGTTTAGTTGGGCAAAGGTCGCACCTACTTTTGCAAGCAAACCCGGAGCATCGAGCGCCACTAACTCCATCAAGGTACGTTTCTTACCTTTGGTAGGCAAAAAGTCGACCTTGGTTTTCACGTTGAAGTGCTTGAGGTTTCGTGGAGCACGGCGCGTCTTGATCTTGGTCGGTCTGCCATCTTCAAGTACATGGATGAGATGTTTGATGACCGCAGGGTGACGACTGCATTCAATGGCATCACCATGTTGATCAAGCACCATAAAGGTATCCAGCACAAATCCATCTTTGCTGGTCATGATTTGCGCGTCGTGGACGTTGAAGTTGCGTCTATCAAGCTCTGCAACCACGGTGGCAAACAGAGCCGGTTGGTCTTTGCTGTAAACAAAGACTTCTGTACCGCCTCGGGTGGCGTTTTTACTCATCAAGACTAGAGGCTTAGAGGGATCTTCAAGCTTGAGGATATGCTCGCTGTGCCAAGCGATCTGTTTGTGCGTATGACGAAGGAAGTAGTCCGCCTTAAAGCGTTGCCATAGGACTTCAATTTCACGGGCAACAAAGCCTTGTTTGCGAAGTAGGGCAGAAGCCAGCTGCTGATTGTGGCGAATGCGATCACGTACATCGACAGGGTTTTCCAACCCTCGGCGCAACACGCGCTGAGTAGAGTAGAAAAGCTCCGCCAATAAGGTGCGCTTCCAACTGTTCCAAAGTTCAGGGTTGGTGGCGCTAATATCGGCGACAGTTAAGCATAGTAAGTACTCGAGGTACTCCTCATCGCGGACTTTTTTAGCGAACTCGATAATGACGTCGGGATCGTAAATATCGCGGCGCTGAGCGGTCACTGACATCAGTAAGTGATTTTGCACCAGCCACGACACGAGCTTGGCTTCCGGCTTTGATAAACCATGCTCCATGCAAAAATCAAACGCTTCAACGGCGCCAATCTCAGAGTGGTCACCGCCACGTCCTTTACCAATATCATGGAAAATAGCCGCCAAGATCAGCAGCTCTTTCTTGTGCATCCTTGGGTAGATTTCACAACAGATAGGGTGCTTGCTGTAGCTCTCTTCGAGGCTATAGGTATGGATATGATTGAGAAGACGCACACTGTGCTCATCGACGGTGTAAACGTGGAACAGGTCAAATTGCATCTGGCCAACGATTTGGCTCCACTGAGGTAGATAAGCGGCCAGTACACCTAATTTGTGCATCAAGCGAAATGCGCGATGAAGGGCGTTGGGGTGGCGCACCAAATCCATGAACTTTTCTCTTGCTTCAGGAATCGTGTGCAGGAACTTGTTCAGTCTGCGCCTTGCGGTGCGCAGCTGTCTTAGTGTCGCAGGGCTGACACCTTCGATGCTGGAGTCGTTGGCGATATGAATAAACATATCGAGAATGGTCTCGGGACGCGCTTGGAACAGTGCAGGTTTTCTCGCTTCAATCAGTTTACCACGACGTTGGAAATCCGCGTCGATCACCTCAGCTTGCTGGATTTGACCTTTGTTAATGATGGCTTGATCAAACAGCTTTAGAAGCATTTTGTTGAGCTCTGCCACTCGTCTTAACGTGCGGTAGAACTCTTTCATCATGGTTTCTACAGCGACGTTGCCTTCACCAACAAACCCCAAATTTTCAGCCACTTGCGCTTGGTGAGCAAACATTAGGCGATTGTCGTATCTTCTCAGCTCAATGTGCAGAGCAAAGCGCACTCGCCAAAGGAAGTTTTGACACTCGACGAGTTCGCGGTACTCAGCATCGGTCAGAAAACCAAAGCGGCTCATCTCATAGAGCGATGTGGCGCCAAAGTGGCTGCGTGCCACCCAGCTCAATGTGTGGATATCACGTAGGCCGCCAGGAGTCGATTTAATATCGGGCTCGAGGTTGTATGTGGTGTCGTGAAATTTTGCGTGACGTGCTCGCTGCTCTTCAATTTTGGCGCGATAGAAGGTTTCCGATGGCCAGAAGTTGTCGGAGTCAATCTGCGCTTTGAGTTGAGAGAAGGTGTCTTCGCTGCCGCACAGCAATCTGGCTTCTTGTAGGTTGGTGGCAACGGTTAAATCGGATTGACCGATCTCAATACACTCTTCAACGGTGCGCACCGCATGACCGACTTCGAGTCTGAGATCCCAAAGTAAGGTAATGAACTCACTGATGGTACTTTCTAAAGCAGCGGGGATCTTTTTGCGCGATACCACCAAGATATCAATATCTGATAGCGGGTGAAGCTCCCCGCGACCATAACCGCCGACAGCACCAGTGACAGATAGGTCTGGTTAGACAGTTCAGAGGCAGCCCAAAGGCGACGCAGTAGTTGGTCGATATAATCCGAACGGCCGAGTACGAGATCGGTTATCGGGTGGTGATTGAGAAACTCTTGCTTTTGATGTTCGGCAAAGGTTTCGAGCTGAGCTTTGAGCTCTTGAATATTAAGTTGCTCATCACTGAGCGATGTTGGGCTTTGAAAAGTCATGTGTGCAATCCGTGCAAGCAAAAAAATGTCACTAACAAGGGTTATACCAAAATAGGCCGGATAAAAAATATCCCCAGTAAGTGGGGATATTTTTACATACGTAGAGCAGCGAAGATTATAGGTTATTCATATGGCGAGGAATACTCTCTTCGCTACGAAGAGTCAGCACTTCACAACCTGTCTTCGTGACAACAATGGTGTGCTCCCACTGTGCGGAGTTTTTACCATCGCCTGTGTACACTGTCCAATCGTCTTCTGCGTCGATGCTGCAACCAAACTTACCGGCGTTAATCATCGGCTCGATCGTGAACACCATGCCTTCTTTTAGCACGCGGCGGTCGTTGTTTTTGTAGTGAACCACTTGCGGCTCTTCATGGAACTCAGAGCCAATGCCGTGACCACAGAAATCTTTCACGATAGAGAACTTGTTGCGTGGGTTCTTTTTGTTGTTCGCTTTGATGAATTTCTCGATTTCAGTACCGATAGCGCCAACGGTAGAGCCTGGCTTAACAGTTTTCATACCAAGGTATAGCGCTTCTTGAGCAACCATCACAAGGCGCTTGTCGGCAGGAGAGACGTCACCCACGAGGAACATTTTAGACGTGTCACCGTGGTAGCCCTCTGGGCGAGTGTCCAGAGACGCGTTTTCATCGTTAGGGATGATAACCGTTACGTCGACGTTGACGATGTCACCGTTTTTAAGAACAGCAGGCTTGAGTTTGCCTGTGGTACCCATCTCGTCTTGTTCTGCTGGGATGCCGTGACAAACGATATGGTTGATAGAGGTACAGATTGATTTTGGGTAACCGTGGTAATCAAGCGGCGCAGAATAGGCGCCTTTCTCACGAGTATACTCAGCACAAATTCTATCTAGCTCCTCAGTCGTGACCCCTTCCTTTACATGAGGTTCGATCATTTCTAAAAGCTCTGCTGCAAGCTTACCTGCGATTCGCATTCTTTCGATTTCAGCTTCAGTTTTGATTTTGATAGACATCTGTGTTCTCTGTATTTTAAATTGACGCGTTATTCTATCAGTGGCGAGATTAAGCGCAACAAGAATAACTCTCACTTCCCTGTTGATACGTTACTCAGTGTAGTTTGGCTTTGCTAAGACTTCACCTATTGAGCCGTTGCCACTTTGTACATTTCTTGCGATTTTTCTGGAAATCGACCCCTTAAATATGGTATAAAGCGCGCCGATGACAGGACTTAGTCTCTTCACTCTTCTTAGAAAGGGCGGCGAGTTAGGTTGTGCATCAACATACTTTAATTTAAATCCACACACATTTCGTCACATGTTCCGGGGTGCTTGAGTAATCATTCATACCAAGTCGGAACCATGGGAAATGTGGAGGCCTAACCCCATAGAGGAATTTAAAATGGCAACTGTATCAATGCGCGATATGCTAAAAGCTGGTGTTCACTTCGGTCACCAGACTCGTTACTGGAACCCAAAAATGAAGCCATTCATCTTTGGTGCTCGTAACCGCGTACACATCATCAACCTAGAAAAAACTGTACCAATGTTCAACGATGCACTAGCTGAGCTAGCTAAAATCGGTGAGAAGAAAGGTAAAGTTCTTTTCGTTGGTACTAAGCGCGCTGCATCTGAAGCTGTTAAAGAAGCTGCAATCAACGCTGACCAGTTCTACGTGAACAACCGTTGGTTGGGCGGTATGCTAACGAACTACAAAACTGTTCGTCAGTCTATCAAGCGTCTAAAAGATTTCGAAGCACAAGCTCAAGACGGTACTTTCGAGAAACTAACTAAGAAAGAAGCTCTAATGCGCACTCGCGAAATGGAGAAGCTAGAGAAGTCTCTTGGTGGTATCAAGAACATGGGCGGCCTACCAGACGCTCTATTCGTAATCGACGCTGATCACGAGCACATCGCTGTTAAAGAAGCAAACAACCTAGGTATCCCAGTATTTGCTGTTGTTGATACTAACTCTAACCCAGACGGCGTTGACTACGTTATCCCAGGTAACGACGACGCAATCCGTGCAGTACAGCTTTACCTAAACGCTGCTGCAGACGCGGTTAAAGAAGGTCGTAACAAAGATGTTGCTGCTGTAGCTGACAAAGACGGTTTCGTAGAAGAAGCTGAATAATTGCGGCTTTAGCCACACTTAGTTTTGGTAGACACAGAGTCTTCATATAAACTGAGTTATAGTTAGATCAGGGGCCGCATATGTGCCCCTGATTTTTACCCTAATTAGAATCAATCGAGGAATAGAGAATGGCTGTTACTGCTGCTCTAGTTAAAGAACTGCGCGACCGTACTGGCGCAGGCATGATGGAATGTAAGAAAGCGCTTGTTGAAACTAACGGTGACATCGAAGTTGCAATCGAAAACATGCGTAAGTCTGGCGCTGCTAAAGCTGCTAAGAAAGCAGGCAACATCGCTGCTGAAGGCGCGATCATCATCAAAGAAGAGAACGGCGTTGCTGCTCTTCTTGAAGTTAACTGCCAAACTGACTTCGTTGCTAAAGATGCTAACTTCACTGCATTCGCAGAGAAAGTTGCTGCTGACGCACTAGCAACTAAAGCAACAGCTGAAGAGCTAGTTGCTAAGTTCGAAGAAGAGCGCGTTGCTCTTGTTGCTAAGATCGGTGAGAACATCAACATCCGTCGCGTACAGTACGTTGAAGGTGCTGCAATCGCTTCTTACCGTCACGGTGAGAAAATCGGTGTTGTTGTTGCTGGTGAAGGCGACGCAGAAACTCTTAAGCACGTTGCTATGCACGTTGCTGCTTCTCGTCCAGAGTTCGTTAACCCAGAAGACGTACCTGCAGACGTAGTTGAGAAAGAGAAAGCTGTTCAAGTTGAAATCGCTATGAACGAAGGCAAACCAGCTGAAATCGCAGAGAAGATGGTTGTTGGCCGCATGAAGAAATTCACTGGCGAAATCTCTCTAACAGGTCAACCATTCGTAATGGAACCTAAGAAATCTGTTGGCGAAATCCTAAAAGAGCGTGGCGCATCTGTAGCGACATTCGTTCGTCTAGAAGTTGGTGAAGGCATCGACAAGGGCGAGCAAATGAGCTTCGCTGATGAAGTAGCAGCAGCTCAGAAAGGTTAATCCTTGACGATTTGTTGATAAGAGACCGTGGCCTTGGCTGCGGTCTTTTTACGACTAGGCTATCTGTTATTTTTTAGTCGTCATGAGTTGGGATTCCTATACTAGTCTCAACCCATGACCGTTAATCGATAACTCTTTGGAAGGTATACTCCATGACAACGAACCCAAAACCTGCTTATCAACGTATTCTGTTAAAACTTAGTGGCGAGGCTCTACAAGGCGAAGAAGGCTTTGGCATCGACCCTAAAATCTTGGATCGTATGGCTCAAGAAGTAAAAGAGCTAGTAGAACTGGGTGTTCAAGTTGGTGTTGTAATTGGTGGTGGTAACCTATTCCGTGGTGCGGGTCTTGCTGAAGCTGGCATGAACCGTGTTGTTGGTGACCACATGGGTATGCTTGCGACTGTAATGAATGGTCTAGCAATGCGTGATGCTCTACACCGTGCTTATGTTAATGCTCGTGTAATGTCAGCTATCCCACTTAAAGGTGTATGTGACGATTACAACTGGGCAGATGCGATTCGCGAACTTCGTCAAGGTCGCGTAGTGATCTTCTCTGCTGGTACCGGTAACCCATTCTTCACAACTGACTCTGCTGCGTGTCTACGTGGTATTGAAATCGAAGCTGATGTTGTTCTTAAAGCCACCAAGGTAGATGGTGTATTCACTGCTGATCCAGTGGCTAACCCAGATGCTGTATTATGTGATAAGCTTTCGTACAACTCAGTTCTAGAAAAAGAACTGAAAGTAATGGACTTGGCTGCATTCACATTGGCACGTGATCACAAGATGCCAATTCGTGTATTTAACATGAACAAGCCAGGTGCACTTCGCCGAGTTGTGATGGGTGAAGCAGAAGGCACGCTTATCAGCGACGCAGAATAAGAGTACACTCTTAACCAGAATTATCGAAGGACATAGCCTGAAAGCAGACTGGCTTTCAGGTTACTATTATTTAAGGTGATATTGTGATTAACGAAATCCAACAAGACGCTCAAGAGCGCATGGCAAAAAGTGTTGAAGCACTAAAAAACAACCTAACTAAAATCCGTACAGGTCGTGCACACCCAAGCCTTCTTCAAGGCCTTTCTGTTGAGTACTACGGTGCGCCAACACCTCTTAACCAAGTTGCTAACGTTATCGCTGAAGATGCACGTACTCTAGCAATCACGGTATTCGACAAAGAGCTAGCGCCTAAAGTTGAAAAAGCGATCATGATGTCTGACCTAGGTCTAAACCCGATGTCAGCAGGTACGGTTATCCGTGTTCCACTTCCACCACTAACAGAAGAGCGTCGTAAAGACTTAGTTAAAATCGTTCGTGGTGAAGCAGAAGGTGGCCGTGTTGCTATCCGTAACATCCGTCGTGATGCAAACGGTGAGCTTAAAGCGCTTCTAAAAGACAAAGAGATCTCTGAAGACGAAGATCGTAAAGCGCAGGACGAAATTCAAAAAATCACTGACGCAGCCGTTAAGAACGTTGACGAGTTGCTAGCAGCGAAAGAAAAAGAGTTGATGGAAGTCTAATTTTTCATCGATTGACTCTTGTGAAGACGCTGTGCTGACAGCACAGCGTTTTTTTATGCTACTCTGTTCGTCCCAATTATAACTACACTCTTTTATGCAGAACTCAGACACCTTCAACGACGCCCTCCCTAAACATATCGCGATCATCATGGATGGCAACGGCCGTTGGGCAAAGTCCAAAGGCAAGCCTCGCGTATTCGGGCACAAAAAAGGCGTTTCCGCGGTTCGTAAAACGATTTCAGCGGCGGCTAAGCTAAATATTCAAGCCGTGACCTTGTTTGCGTTTAGCAGCGAGAATTGGCGTCGTCCTGAGGACGAAGTTGGCTTATTGATGGAACTCTTTATCACCGTTCTATCAAGCGAAATTAAAAAACTCCATAAGAATAACCTAAGGCTGCGCATTATCGGTGATAAGTCGCGTTTTAACGACAGACTGCAACGCAAAATCGCGGAAGCAGAAGCGCTGACCGAAAACAATACCGGTACTGTGGTCAACGTAGCAGCAAACTATGGTGGTAAGTGGGATATCTTGCAAGCGACAAAAGCCTTAGCTGCGAAAGTAGAGAAAGGTGAGCTAAATGCATCGGATATTACCGAGGACATGATCAGCCAAAATGTCACTATGGCAGACTTGCCAGACGTTGACCTGCTTATCCGCACCAGTGGTGAGTGTCGCATCAGTAACTTTATGCTATGGCAAATGGCTTATGCTGAAATGTACTTTATGGATGAGTACTGGCCAGAATTTAACGAAGATACTCTCGTTAAAGCGATTACCTGGTTCATTAACCGCGAGCGACGCTTCGGATGCACCGGAGAACAAGTCAAAGCGTTGATGGAAGCCAATTAAGGACGATTTAATTTGAAACAACGAATTATTACCGCCCTGATCCTAGCGCCGCTGGTGGTCTGGGGGATCTTTTCTTTGCCACTTCTGTGGTTTTTAGGCCTTGTTTCCGCCATTACTATGATTGGCGTTTGGGAATGGGCACAGTTTACTAAAACTCCGTCTCGCTTACTTGCAATGTTGCCAACGGCTGGAGCATTGATTGCTTCATTGGCTTTGGTGCCGCTTGATGTGGTATCTCTCAATGCTGTTGCACCCGCACATATTGCGATCCTTGGTATTGGGTTTGGTTGGTGGCTGATCGCGAGTGGACTTGCGATGACATACCCTCGATCTTCGATCCTTTGGGAGCGTTCTAACTTTCTTCGCCACCTGTTTGGCATTTTAACGCTTGTTCCATTTTTGTGGAGTATCGTTATTCTTCGTGGTCAGCACTATAACCTTGATCCTTACTATGGCTCTAAACTGGTACTGTTTGTGTGCCTGATTGTTTGGGCAGCCGACAGTGGTGCTTACTTTGCGGGTAAGAGCATGGGCAAGCGTAAAATGGCGCCGAATGTTAGCCCAATAAAACCGTTGAAGGTTTACTTGGTGGCATCGCGGCAGCGCTTATTGTGGCCTGGGGAAGCTCAACGATCTTTGATATCCAATTTGCCAGCTTCACCAGCATGGCTATCATTACGTTAGCGACAGTTGTGATTTCCGTATTAGGTGATTTGGTAGAGAGTATGTTTAAGCGTGTTTCGAAAATTAAAGACAGCAGCAACATCATACCAGGCCATGGAGGGGTGCTTGATCGCGTTGATAGTCTGACTGCAGCCTTCCCAGTCTTTGCCCTCCTATATCTCGTGTTTTAATGTTCTAGAGAGAGAGTGAATTTGTCACTCTCTCTTTGGTTTAACAGTGGTTGTAATTCGCATGCAAAATCTCACCGTTTTAGGTGCTACAGGCTCTATTGGCGCTAGCACTTTAAAAGTTGTCTCGGAAAACCCATCAGCTTTCAATATCTACGCACTCGTCGGCGGCAGAAATGTCACCAAAATGGCGGAGCTTTGCGCTGCATGGCAGCCTGAGTATGCAGTGCTGAGTGAAGAAGCGGATGCTAAGCAGCTCAGATCATTGCTTGTGCCTGGTGCACGCACACAAGTGCTGTTTGGCGAGCAAGCGATGTGTGACGTTTCCAGCGCGAGTGAAGTGGATATGGTGATGGCTGCGATTGTTGGTGCAGCGGGCTGATGCCAACACTTGCTGCGGTAAAAGCGGGTAAACGTGTGCTGCTTGCCAATAAAGAAGCATTGGTGATGTCTGGGCAGTTGTTTATTGATGCTGTGCGAGAGCATGGCGCATCGCTATTACCTGTTGACAGTGAACACAATGCTATCTTCCAGTGTTTACCTGCCCATATTCAAACGAATCTTGGCCACTGTAATCTCAGTGACGCTGGCGTTAATCATATCCTTCTTACAGGTTCGGGTGGCCCATTCCGCTACACTGATGTGGCAGAGCTGCCAAGTAAAACCCCTGCGGAAGCCATTGCGCACCCCAACTGGTCCATGGGGCCTAAAATTTCCGTCGACTCTGCGACGATGATGAACAAAGGCCTTGAGTTTATTGAAGCACGTTGGCTATTCAATACGTCCAAAGAGCAGTTGAAAGTGATTATCCACCCGCAGTCTGTTATTCACTCTATGGTGCAATACAATGATGGCTCTGTGTTGGCGCAGATGGGAGAGCCAGACATGGCAACGCCAATTGCTTACTCAATGTCGTACCCAGATCGAATCCATGCTGGCGTTAAGCCGCTCGACTTTACTAAGGTTAGTGAGCTGACATTCCTAGAGCCTGATTATTCTCGCTACCCATGTTTGGCTTTGGCGATGGAGGCTTGTTTTGAAGGTCAGCATGCGACAACGGCCATTAACGCTGCAAACGAAGTTGCTGTGGAAGCATTCTTAGCAGAAAGCATTCGATTTACTGATATAAGCTCAGTAAATGAACGTGTTATGTCGAAAGTCTGCGCATCAAATGAATTTAAACATTTGGATAACTTGGAAACTATTCTTGAGCTAGATAGAATGGCTCGCAGTTATGCACGTGAGATAGTGCGCTCGTTTTAAATAAAGCCTGTTTAACCTAAAGCGGTTTAATTTAAAGACCGGTTTTAGTAAGAGACCCTGTTATGACTGAACTTTTGTGGAATCTGGCGTCCTTTATCGTCGCACTTGGCATTTTGGTTGCCGTGCACGAATATGGGCACTTCTGGGTAGCGCGCCGCTGTGGCGTGTATGTCGAGAAGTTCTCGATTGGTTTCGGTAAGTCAATCTGGTCTAAAGTCGGCAAAGACGGCACGGAATACAGCATTTCTCTCATTCCACTGGGCGGTTATGTCAAGATGCTCGACAGCCGTGTCGATGAAGTCTCTGAGGTAGATCACAAGTATGCTTTTGATAAAAAGCCTCTGTGGAAAAGAACCGCTATTGTAGGTGCAGGTCCGGCATTTAACTTCTTTTTTGCGGTCTTTGCCTATTGGTTGGTGTTTCTTATTGGTGTACCGGCGGTGAAGCCGGTTGTTGGCCAAGTCACTCCAAGCTCGATTGCTGCGCAAGCTGGCCTAGAGTCTGGCATGCAAATAGTATCGGTGGATGGCAAACAGACGCTTGATTGGGAATCGGTCAATCTTGGGTTAGTGTCTCATATTGGTGATAACCAGATGACGATCACAGTGTCATCAGACAACCAAATAGGAATGGACAAAAAGTTAACACTTGATCTCCGATCGTGGAACTTTAACCCAGAAACAGAGTCTGCTATGGGGACGCTTGGTTTTACTCCGTTTACACCTGAGATCAAGATGACCCTTGTTAACGTGAGTACAGATGGCGCTGGCGCGATGGCAGGCTTGCAAGCAGGAGACACCATTACAGCTGTTGATGGCAAGTCAGTAAGTGAATGGCAGCAGGTGGTGGAGGCAATCCAGGGGAGCGCAAACACCCCATTGCCTTTGACAGTTGAAAGACAAGGCGAAACCGTCGATTTGACTTTGGTGCCGGGTTCGAGAGAGCTGGCAGACGGTTCAATGATTGGTTTTGCTGGCATCGCTCCAGAAGTAGGGGAATGGCCAGAAAACTATCGCTTTGATCTACAATACGGCCCTATTGAAGCGGTAGGCAAAGCCATCGTTAAGACCGGACAAATTATAGAGCTCACCATCACTATGCTGAAGAAGCTTATTGTGGGTGATGTGGGGCTAAACAATCTAAGTGGACCTATCTCCATCGCCAAAGGCGCGGGTACCACAGCGGATTATGGACTGGTTTATTTCTTAGGCTTTTTGGCGCTAATTAGTGTCAACCTAGGGATCATCAACTTAGTGCCGTTACCTATGTTAGATGGTGGGCATTTGATGTTTTTTGCCATTGAGGCAGTGATTAGACGACCAGTACCAGAAAAAGTACAAGAAATGGGGTATCGAGTAGGAGGCGCTATCATCTTCTCCTTGATGCTCATCGCGATTTTTAACGATTTTACACGCCTTTGATATCAGAATTCGGGCAGCAGTATTAGCAAGGAATAATTAGAGCAGGTATGGCGATTAAGCATATTCTATTCGCATCTCTACTGGCGACGAGTGTGTCGGCGAATGGGGCTGAGGATTTTGTTGTACAGGACATTCGTATTGAGGGTTTGCAGAGGGTTGCATTAGGTGCAGCGCTACTAAAAATGCCTGTGCGTATTGGTGATTCTATCGATGGCAAAGACATTTCAGAAATCATCAATGCTCTCTACCAGTCCGGTAACTTTGAAGACATTAAAGTACTGCGTGACAATGACGCGCTGGTCGTTCGTGTTAAAGAGCGACCGACGATTGCAAGCATCTCATTTTCGGGCAACAAAGCGATTAAAGAAGAGCAACTGCAACAAAACTTGGATGCATCGGGTGTGGTTGTCGGTGAGGCTTTAGATCGTACGACGCTGAGCAACATAGAAAAGGGTCTTGAAGACTTTTACTACAGTGTGGGTAAATACAACGCAAAAGTTCAAGCGGTCGTGACACCTCTGCCACGTAACCGTGCGGATTTAAAGTTTGTGTTTACTGAAGGCGTATCCGCGAAGATCAAACAGATTAACTTTATCGGTAACACGGTATTTCCGGATGAAGAGTTATTATCTCGATTCAACTTGAATGTAGATGTGGCTTGGTGGAATTTCTTGGCAGACGATAAGTATCAGAAACAAGTACTTGCTGGTGATATTGAAGCGCTCAAGTCTTACTATCTTGATCGCGGGTATCTAAAATTCAAAGTCGATACAACACAAGTTTCTATTTCACCAGATAAAAAAGGCGTCTATATCACGCTGGGCATCGATGAAGGTGAAGCGTATCGAATTAAAGATGTGAACTTCCGTGGCCAGTTGATCGGTAAGCAAGCCGAGTTTGAAGGAATGGTGCCGTTTGCTGACGGTGACACCTACAACGGCTCTAGCGTGACTGCGCTGGAAGAGAATATTAAACGTGTGCTTGGTGAGTCTGGTTATGCTTACCCACAAGTAAGAACCATTCCTGAGTTTAATGACGAGACCAATGAAGTATCGTTGGTGATCAACGTGGAAGCGGGCAACCGAATCTACGTGCGTGATATCCGATTCACAGGCAACAACTCAACCAAAGATGAAGTACTGCGCCGTGAAATGCGCCAAATGGAGTCTAGCTGGCTGAACTCGAAATCGATTGAAACGGGTAAAAACCGCCTAAACCGATTAGGTTTCTTTGAAACCGTTGACGTTCAAACGGTTCGTGTGCCAGGTACTGAAGACCAAGTTGATTTGGTTTACGATGTTAAAGAGGCAAACTCAGGCAGCGTTAACTTTGGTGTCGGCTACGGTACGGAATCAGGTATCAGCTTCCAGGTTGGTTTGCAGCAAGATAACTTTGCGGGTACTGGTGACCGAGTTGGTATCAGTGCGATGACCAACAAGTATCAGAAAAATATCACACTTGATTACCGCGACCCATACTGGAACCTTGACGGTGTGAGTTTGGGTGGTCAGATCTTCTACAACGAGTTTGAAGCGTCGAAAGCGGGTATCATTGACTATACCGACCAAAGCTATGGTGGTACGTTGACCTGGGGTTTCCCGGTTGATGAACTCAATTACTTAGAGTTTGGTGGTGGTTACACTCATAGCCGTCTTGGCAACATTAAAGAGTACGTACAGATTGAGAAATTCCTACAAGCACAAGCGAAGAACCGCGATGCTGAAGGTAACTTGATCACTGACGATTTCCACCTGACAGCAGCTTGGACACGTAACAATTTAAACCGTGGTCGTTTCCCTACAGCAGGCAACCATCAAAAACTTTACGGAAAAGTGACCGTACCTGGTTCGGATGTTCAATACTTCAAGGCACAATATGACGTCAGACAGTATTTTCCGATTACCCAAAGCCACAGCTTTACGTTATTGTTGAAGGGTCGTCTGGGCTACGGCAACGGTTATGGTCAAACGAACGGCAATGACAACTTGCTACCGTTCTACGAGAACTTCTATGTGGGTGGTTTCTCTACTCTGCGTGGTTTCCGTCAGAACTCGGTAGGCCCGAAAGCGGTGTATAACGATCCAAATGGCGGTGGTTGTGGTAACGTTGGCGGCAACAACCCATGTTACTCTGCGACTGAGCAGTCTGTTGGTGGTAACGCGGTTGCATTGGCCAGTGTTGAGTTGATTGTACCGACACCATTTGCATCGGATGAATTCCGTAACCAAATCCGTACTAGCTTGTTTATGGATGCAGCAAGTCTTTGGGATACAGAGTTTAGCTATCTAGCTCCGGATCCAAATATGCCAGGCAAGCAGTACTATTATGATTACTCCGATCCATCGAACTATCGTGCATCGGTTGGTGTGGCAGTTCAGTGGATGTCTCCAATGGGACCTCTGGTGTTCTCACTAGCAACACCAGTTAAGAAGTTTGAAGGTGATAAAACAGAAGCGTTCACCTTTACTATCGGTAACACATTCTAATTCTGTGGGACTTGCTCCCACAGCATAAGTAAATACAAGTTTTTTAAACAGAGGAATCGACCTTGAAAAATATGATGAAAGCGGCTGGTCTTGGCCTAGTTATCCTTACCTCTTCAATGTTTGCTACAGCAGCAGAAGCGGCTCAGAAAATTGGCTACGTGAACACGCTACAAGTTTTCCAAGCGCTTCCACAACGTGAAGCAACGCTTCAAAAACTACAGAACGAGTTCAAAGACAAAGCGGCTGAGCTGCAAGCAATCCAAGCTGAAGCTACCAAGAAAATGGAAAAGCTACAGCGTGATGGCGAACTACTCGGTTCGGAAGAAGTAGAAAAACTGCGTATCGAAATTGGTCAGCTTGATAGCAAGTACAAGATCAAAGGCCAAGCGCTAGAGAAAGAGAGCCAACGTCGCGAAGCGGAAGAAAAGCAAAAGCTATTCAAAACTATCCAAGAAGCTGTTGAGAAAGTTGCTGAGAAAGAAGGCTATGACATGATCATCGACATTCAAGCGGTAGGCTACGCGAAAGAAGAGTTTAATATCTCAAGCAAAGTTATCGACTCTCTCAAGTAATTAGTTAGCTAGTAGGAATAACATGACAGCATTGACGTTAGCACAGCTTGCTGAAATCACAGGTGGCGAATTGCATGGTGATGGGAATGTACAAATCCACACCGTTGCTCCTATGGACAGAGCGGGCGAAGGCGAAATTACGTTTTTAACCAACGTTAAATACGCAAAGCATCTTGGTGAATGCGGCGCTTCAGCGATTATGGTAAAAGCCTCTGAGCTAGAACATTGTAAAACCAATGCGCTAGTCGTTGCGGACCCGTATGTCGCTTACGCAAAAGTGGCTCAAGCGCTCGACAGCACACCAAGCCCTGCCTCTTCCGGGATTGCAGCTAGCGCTGTCGTATCCCCGGACGCAGTCTTGGGGAATAACGTTTCTATTGGTGCAAATGCTGTCGTAGAGGCCGGTGTAGAGCTGGGTGACAATGTGGTTATCGGCGCGGGCTGTTTCATTGGTAAAGGCGCAAAACTTGGTGCAAATACCAGGCTTTGGGCCAACGTTGCCATCTATCACGATGTGGTGATGGGCTCGGATTGCTTGGTGCAATCAAGCACCGTTATTGGCTCTGATGGTTTTGGTTATGCCAATGAAAAAGGTGAGTGGATTAAGATCCCTCAGCTTGGCACGGTGAGAATTGGTAATCGTGTTGAAATCGGCGCGTGTACTACGATTGACCGCGGAGCCTTGGATGACACGATTATCGAAGATAATGTCATCATCGATAACCAGATGCAGATTGCCCACAATGTGCACATCGGATATGGCACTGCGATGGCCGGTGGTACTATTGTTGCTGGTAGTACTAAGATTGGCAAATATTGCCAAATCGGTGGTGCCAGTGTGCTTAATGGTCACATTGAGATTGCCGATGGTGTTATCGTCACGGGTATGGGCATGGTGATGCGCAGCTTGCCAGAGAAAGGCATCTACTCGTCCGGTATTCCTCTTCAGACTAACAAAGAGTGGCGTAAGACCGCGACTCGCGTTCATCGCATCGATGAGATGAACAAGCGCCTAAAAGCGGTAGAAAAACTGCTCGAGCAGCAAGAGGATTAATTCTCTTACTCAGCTCAATGAAAAAGGCTCGCTTAAGGCGAGTCTTTTTATGTGCGTGAACTTGGTTCAGGTTGAGCGTTGCTCCTGACTGACACTGCGGGGCATTTGGGTATATAATGCCTCTAGATTAGCAAAGAATTGATATAGGATTTTTACTTTGAGCACCGATACTAAAACTATGAACATCACTGAGATCCAGGAACTTCTGCCACATCGTTACCCGTTCCTGCTTATCGACCGAGTGACCGATTATCAAGAAGAAAAGTATCTGACCGCTATCAAGAACGTTTCTGTGAATGAACCGCAATTTACTGGTCACTTTCCACAGTTGCCAGTATTCCCAGGTGTATTGATCCTAGAAGCAATGGCACAAGCGACAGGTCTATTGGCATTTAAGTCGTTTGGCGCACCAAAGGATAACGAACTGTACTACTTCGCAAGTGTTGACAAGGCTAAATTCCGCAAGCCAGTGGTACCAGGCGATCAGCTTATTATCGAAGTTGAATTTGTAAAAGAGCGTCGCGGTATTGCTGCCTTTAACGGTGTTGCAAAAGTTGACGGTGAAGTCGTTTGTTCAGCTGAACTGAAATGTGCTCGTAGAGAGTTTTAATATGATTCATGAGTCTGCCACTATTCACCCTAGTGCTGTTATCGAAGGTAATGTCACTATCGGTGCTAATACCACCGTAGGACCATTTACCTACATTTCGGGTGATATCACCATTGGTGAAAACAACGAAATCATGTCGCATGTTGTGATCAAAGGTAACACAACCATTGGCAATGATAACCGTGTGTTCCCTCAAGCGATTATCGGTGAAGAAAACCAAGATAAGAAGTATGGCGGTGAAGATACGCGTGTTATCGTTGGTGATCGCAACGTTATTCGCGAGAGCGTACAAATTCACCGTGGAACTACTCAAGATAAAACACAGACCGTGGTGGGTAACGACAACCTATTGTGTGTGAATGCTCACATTGCCCATGATGTGATTGTTGGTAATCACACGCATATTGGTAACAATGCCATCCTTGGTGGCCATGTGACTGTGGATGATTACGCTGGTGTCATGGCATTGTCTGCGATACATCCATTCTGTACGGTTGGTGCCTACGCTTATGTAGGCGGCTGCTCTGCAGTGGTTCAAGATGTACCACCATACGTACTGGCTCAGGGTAACCACGCAACGCCATTTGGTCTCAACCTAGTGGGGCTGAAGCGTAATGGCTTTGAAAAGCCGGAGCTTCGCGCGCTACAGAAAGCGTATAAAGAAATCTATCGTTCAGGAAAGACACTGGCGGAAGTGAAGCCAGTTCTTGAAGAAATGGCAAAAGAGTGGAGCTCTGTGGGTCGCTTCGTTGAGATCTTGGAAGCCTCTGAGCGTGGCATTATTCGCTAAATCCGTGCACGACCAAGCTGAAAAGATCGCCAGTCTAACTGGCGGTCTTTTTCTGTTTTAAGAAAACCATAAATTTAAGTAAGTAGGGAACATCAATGGAACGACCATTACGCATCGGTATTGTCGCGGGCGAACTCTCTGGGGATACCCTCGGTGAGGGTTTCATCAAAGCACTTAAAGCGCGCTACCCCGATGCTGAGTTTGTTGGCATTGGTGGCCCAAAGATGATTGCCGAAGGCTGTCAGTCTCTGTTCGATATGGAAGAGCTTGCCGTTATGGGGCTGGTTGAGGTGCTGGGCCGACTTAGACGCCTATTGCACGTAAAAGCAGAGCTAGTGAAGTACTTTACCGAGAATCCTGTGGATGTGTTTGTCGGTATTGATGCGCCAGATTTCAATTTGAGGCTTGAGTTAGACCTTAAGAAAGCGGGCACCAAAACCGTTCATTACGTGAGCCCTTCTGTTTGGGCGTGGCGTCAAAAACGTATCCATGGCATCGCTGAAGCGACCAATCTGGTATTGGCGTTCCTGCCATTTGAAAAAGCTTTCTACGACAAGTTCAACGTGCCGTGTGAGTTTGTCGGACATACACTTGCTGATGCGATCCCCTTGGAATCGGACAAAGCCGCTGCGCAGCAGTTGTTAGGGCTAGATTCAGACAAGAAATGGCTGGCTGTTCTGCCGGGCAGTCGTGGCAACGAGCTCAAGATGCTCTCTCAGCCATTTATTGAAACATGTAAGAAACTCAATAACGACGACCCGACTTTAGGATTTGTGGTCGCCGCTGTGAACGATAAGCGCAAGCAGCAGTTTATCGAAGCGTGGCAGCACTATGCGCCAGAGCTAGATTTTCATATTGTGCAAGACACGGCACGCAACGTGATCACAGCATCCGATGCCGTGCTTTTAGCCTCAGGTACTGTCGCGTTAGAATGTATGCTACTCAAAAGACCTATGGTCGTCGGGTACAAGATGAATGCTATCACGGCCTTCTTGGCAAAGCGTTTGGTGAAGACCAAGTACGTCTCGCTGCCAAATATTTTGGCCGATGACGAGATAGTGAAAGAGTTCCTTTTGGATGCCTGCACCCCTGAAAACTTGCATGCCGAACTGACGCGCCTGCTCAATGGTGACAATCAAGATATGATTGAGAAGTTCACTGAAATGCACCACTGGATCCGAAAGGATGCCGATAAACAGGCCGCAGACGCCGTACTAAAATTGATAGATAGATTATGACTAAGAAAAAAACGCCTGTAGAACTGCCTCCTTTTGAATATCCACAAGGCTATACCGCGATCGCAGGTGTGGATGAAGTGGGGCGCGGACCACTCGTTGGCGATGTCGTAACGGCAGCGGTTATCCTAGACCCAAATAATCCGATTGAAGGCCTTAACGATTCGAAAAAACTGTCTGAGAAAAAGCGTCTTGCGCTCTATCCAGAGATCAAAGAAAAGGCGCTGGCTTGGGCGGTCGGACGTTGTTCTCCTGAAGAAATTGATGAGCTCAATATCCTACAGGCGACTATGGTAGCGATGCAGCGTGCGGTGGCAGGACTTAAAGTTCAGCCGGATATGGTGCTGATTGATGGTAACCGAACGCCAGAATTATCAATGGCTGCACAAGCCGTGGTTAAAGGCGATCTACGTGTTGCTGAGATCAGTGCAGCCTCGATCATTGCCAAAGTGGTTCGTGACCAAGAGATGGAGGAGCTGGATGCTCTGCACCCTGAATTTGGGTTCGCTAAGCACAAAGGCTATCCAACTAAAGCGCATTTTGAGGCCATTGAGCAACATGGTGTGATTGCCGAGCATCGTAAAAGCTTCAAGCCAGTAAAGCGCGCCCTAGGCATTGAAGGCTAGGTATTGAAGACTAGGTGCTGAAGAGTAAAGCAAATTAAACACTAATGGCCATGTGTTAGCCGTTAGGATGTCATGACGATTTAGGATTCATTATGTCAGACCCCAAGTTTATACACTTACGTGTTCACAGTGACTTCTCGATGGTGGACGGCCTATCCAAGGTGCCACCATTAGTGAAGAAGGTGGCAGAGTTAGGCATGCCCGCGATGGCGCTGACTGATTTCACCAACCTATGTGGTCTCGTCAAGTTTTATGGTAATGCTCACTCGGCAGGTATTAAGCCGCTGATAGGGGCTGACTTTTCGATGCAATCGGATGAGTTTGGCGAAGAGCTGACACGCGTAACTGTGCTTGCTGCTGACAACACAGGGTATAACAATCTGACTTTGCTGATTTCAAAAGCCTACCTTCGAGGCCATGTTCAGCATCAACCTGTCATCGACAAGGCTTGGCTAGCGGAGTTGTCAGAAGGGCTGATTGTGCTCTCTGGCGCAAAAGATGGTGAGGTCGGTAAGGCACTACTAAAAGGCAACCAAAGCTTAGCCAAGCAGTGTGCGGCTTTCTATCAAACACACTTTCCTGATCGCTTTTACCTCGAGCTCATCCGAACCGGACGTGCCGACGAGGAGAGCTACCTGCATTTTGCCGTTGATCTCGCGGAAGAGTTAGAGCTTCCGGTCGTTGCAACCAATGAAGTGGTGTTTGTTGATAAAGAGCTGTTCGATGCCCACGAGATCCGCGTGGCCATTCATGACGGCTATACCTTGATGATCCTCGTCGTCCTAAGCGCTACAGTGACCAACAATACCTGCGCAGTGAAGAGGAAATGTGCGAGCTATTTGCCGACATTCCAGAAGCACTGCAAAACTCGGTAGAAATTGCCAAGCGCTGTAACGTAACGGTCAGGCTTGGTGAGTACTTCCTACCCGCGTTCCCGACAGACGGCATGAAGGAAACCGACTTCCTGGTAATGAAGTCGAGAGAAGGCCTAGAGGAGCGTTTGGAGTTCCTATTCCCAGATGAGCAGGTGCGACTTGAGCGCAGACCTGAGTACGACGAGCGCTTGCAGGTTGAGCTCGACGTTATCAACCAGATGGGGTTCCCGGGCTACTTCTTGATCGTAATGGAGTTCATCCAGTGGTCAAAAGATAATGCGATACCGGTAGGGCCTGGACGTGGTTCGGGTGCGGGCTCGCTGGTGGCGTACGCACTTAAAATCACCGATCTCGATCCTCTAGAATACGATTTGCTATTCGAGCGCTTCTTGAACCCTGAACGTGTCTCCATGCCCGATTTCGATGTCGACTTCTGTATGGATAAACGTGACCAAGTCATTGACCACGTAGCGGAAATGTATGGCCGAGATGCGGTGTCGCAGATCATTACCTTTGGTACTATGGCCGCAAAAGCGGTGATTCGAGACGTAGGCCGCGTACTTGGTCATCCATTTGGCTTTGTGGATCGCATTTCCAAATTGATTCCGGGCGATCCGGGGATGACGCTGCAAAAAGCGTTTGATGTTGAGCCTGCGCTGCCACAGTTGTATGACAACGATGAAGAAGTTCGCGATCTCATCGATATGTGTCGTATCCTTGAAGGGTGTACTCGTAACGCTGGTAAACACGCCGGTGGTGTGGTTATTTCACCGACCACGATCACCGATTTTGCGCCGATCTACGCGGATTCAGAAGGTCAATTCCCAGTTACCCAGTTTGATAAAAACGACGTAGAAACGGCTGGCCTAGTTAAATTCGACTTCTTGGGTCTACGAACCCTAACTATTATCGACTGGGCGCTGGGACTGATTAACCCACGTCTGGAAAAAGAGGCAAAGAGCCGGTTCGTATCGAGTCGATTCCTCTTGATGACCAGCCGTCATTCCAACTGCTGCAAAACTCAGAAACCACCGCGGTATTCCAGCTTGAATCACGTGGTATGAAAGAGCTTATCAAGCGTCTTCAGCCAGACTGTTTTGAAGATATCATCGCATTGGTAGCACTGTTCCGTCCGGGGCCGTTGCAATCAGGCATGGTAGATAACTTTATCGACCGTAAGCACGGGCGAGAAGCCGTTTCCTATCCAGATGAAACGTGGCAACACGAATCACTGAAAGAGACGCTAGAGCCAACCTACGGCATCATTCTTTACCAAGAGCAGGTCATGCAGATCGCCCAGATCCTAGCGGGCTATACGCTGGGCGGCGCGGACATGCTGCGTCGTGCAATGGGTAAGAAAAAGCCAGAAGAGATGGCCAAGCAGCGCGCTGTATTTGAAGAAGGTGCCATTAAAAATGGTGTCGACGGCGAGTTGGCGATGAAGATCTTCGACTTGGTAGAAAAGTTCGCAGGTTATGGCTTTAACAAATCGCACTCTGCTGCTTATGCACTGGTATCGTACCAAACTCTATGGCTTAAGAGACATTACCCAGCTGAGTTTATGGCTGCAGTTATGACCGCCGATATGGATAACACCGAGAAGGTTGTCGGCCTTGTCGATGAATGTTTCCGTATGAAGCTCAAGGTGCTGCCGCCTGATATTAACGCCGGTTTGTTCCGCTTCAATGTGAACGATGAAGGTGCGATTGTTTATGGTATCGGCGCAATTAAAGGTGTCGGTGAAGGCCCAATCGATGCCATTATTGAAGCTAGAAACAAGGATGGCTACTTCCGCGACCTGTTTGATTTCTGCGCCCGCATCGATCTGAAAAAGGTCAACAAGCGCGTCATTGAAAAGTTGATCATGGCGGGCGCACTGGATAAGCTTGGCCCTCATCGAGCGGCATTGATGGCGTCGCTCAATGATGCCGTGAAGGCGGCGAGTCAACATCACCAAGCTGAAGCGTTCGGACAGGGCGATATGTTTGGCGTACTGACGGATGCGCCCGAGGAAGTTGAACACAAGTACACCCAAGTGCCCGCGTGGCCGGAAAAGGTGTGGCTAGAAGGCGAGCGCGAAACCTTAGGTCTTTATTTGACCGGGCACCCAATAAACGCCTATCTGAAGGAACTTACTAAATACACCAGTTGTCGACTAAAAGACGCCACTCCGACACGTCGTGATCAATCGCTGACGGTCGCAGGCCTCGTGATTGCCGCTCGTGTAATGACCACCAAGCGCGGTACGCGTATCGGTATCATGACACTCGATGATCGCAGTGGTCGTATGGAAGTGATGTTGTTCTCAGATGCGCTAGATAAATATGCTGAATTGTTAGAAAAAGATAAAATAGTGGTCGTTTCTGGACAGGTCAGCTTTGATGACTTCAATGGTGGGCTTAAAATGTCCGCCCGCGAAGTTTTAGATCTCGGTAGCGCTCGAGAGAAATTTACTCGAGGGTTGTCTATTTCGTTGCTAGAGCAACAGATCGATGAGCGTTTTTACCAACGCTTCACAGAAATATTAACGCCTCACAAAGATGGCACAGTACCTGTTAATATTTACTACCAGCGTGCAGATGCAAGAGCGAAGCTCACGTTAGGAACACAGTGGCGAGTAACGCCAAACGATGCGTTACTGGAAGAATTACAGCAGTTACTTGGTAAAGACCAGGTAGAACTCGAATTTAACTAATTGAGCTCGGACACACATCGGTGTCTGAGCGGAATCGAAAAGGATTCATAGATGAGCTTGAACTTTCTTGAATTTGAAAAGCCAATTGCCGAACTAGAAGCAAAAATTGAAGCCCTGCGTGACGTGTCTCGTCATGGTGGTGACAGTGCAATTGACTTAGATAAAGAAATTGAACAACTAGAGAAGAAAAGCTTAGAGCTTAAAAAGAAAATCTTTAGTGACCTTGGTGCATGGCAGGTTGCGCAGCTTGCTCGTCACCCACAGCGTCCATACACGCTGGATTACATCGAACACGTATTTACTGAGTTTGATGAGTTGGCTGGCGATCGCGCGTTTGCTGACGACAAAGCGATTGTTGGCGGTATGGCTCGCTAGAAGGTCGACCTGTGATGATCATTGGTCATCAAAAAGGCCGTGAGACCAAGGACAAGGTTAAGCGTAACTTTGGTATGCCGAAGCCAGAAGGCTACCGCAAAGCACTGCGTTTAATGCGTATGGCTGAGCGTTTTAACATGCCAATTATCACCTTTATCGACACGGCGGGTGCTTACCCTGGTGTTGGCGCAGAAGAGCGCGGTCAGTCTGAAGCGATCGCAATGAACCTGAAAGTGATGGCAGGTCTGAAAGTGCCGGTTATCTGTAACGTTGTTGGTGAAGGCGGTTCTGGTGGTGCACTCGCTATCGGTGTGGGTGACTACGTGAACATGCTTCAATACTCTACCTACTCAGTCATTTCTCCTGAAGGTTGTGCATCTATCCTTTGGCGTGATTCAGATAAAGCCCCACAAGCCGCAGAGGCAATGGGCTTGATTGCTCCGCGTCTTAAAGAGCTAGAGCTTATCGATGAAATCATTGAAGAGCCACTTGGCGGCGCGCATCGCGATACGATTCAAATGGCAGCGAACATGAAAGCGACGTTACTTCGTCAGCTAGAAGAGCTAGACCAACTTGAAGAAGACAACTTACTTGAGCGTCGTTATCAACGTTTGATGAGTTACGGCTACTGCTAAGCAGATTTGGTTTATATAATAAGGCGAGCATGATGCTCGCCTTATTTTTTTGTCTTTTGGGAAATTGTCTATGTCATTAGTGCAGCATTTTATTGATACCTTGCAGCGCCACCTACCCAATGGCGGTCGCGTTGTTATCGGGTTCAGTGGCGGTGTCGATTCTCGTGTTCTGCTGCGTCTTGCGGCGCTTTACCGCGCTCAGCATCCCAATCTAGAACTGCTCGCTGTGCATGTTCATCATGGTTTGAGTCAACATGCTGATCAATGGTTAGAGCTTTGCCGAGCATGGCTAATGAGGAACAAATCCCTTTTGTCGCCGAGTATGTATTGCTTGATATAGAGAGTGGTGATAGCGTTGAGCAATTGGCGCGTAACGCCCGATATCAAGCGTTGACTTCTCACATTCATCCAGGCGATGTACTTCTGACCGGGCAGCACTTGGATGATCAAACCGAAACCTTTCTTCTGGCGTTGAAGCGAGGCAGTGGACCCAAGGGGCTTTCATCTATGGCGCAGTGTGCGCTGCTTGGACACGGCAAATTATTGCGACCTCTTCTAGATGTAACCCGAAACGATATCGAGCACTTTGCTCATACTCAGCAGTTAGCATGGCTTGAGGATGACAGTAACCAAGATACGCGCTTTGATCGTAATTTCTTGCGCCACCAAGTTTTGCCTGTCATCAATGAGCGCTGGCCAAGCTTTAATAAAGCAGTTCGTCGCAGCGCTCGATTGTGTGCCAAACAAGAGCAGCTTTTGGCGGAGTTACTAAAGCCTGAACTAGAGGCTTGTTTAAACTCTTATCAAGGAATTGAGATTGACGTGTTGAGCCGCGGCTCTGAATTGAAACGAGATCAATTACTGCGCATGTGGCTTGAAGCACAAACGTCAGTGCTGCCAAGCGAGGCTCAATTGCAGCAAATTTGGCATGATGTTGCTTTAGCTCAACCCGATGCCAATCCAAATTTGGTTCTCGCGTCTGGCAGCATTCGCCGATTCAAATCCCACCTTTACTGGGTAGCACCGCAGCAAGACGTCACTCAGTGGAGCAAGCCGCTAACGATGGAAGCGCCTACGCTATTGCCAGATGGTTTGGGTGAGCTAACCTTAGGTAACCGTAGTGGACGTAACAGCCTGATGACGCTCAGCCGTGCGGCTCTGACAGAGTCGCTGATGGTTATGTTTGAACCTGAAGGCTTGTCTGCGCACCCCTATGGCAGAGTGGGGTCACGGAAGCTTAAGAAGCTATTTCAAGAGTATCAAATCCCAAGTTGGCAACGCCGCCGTATCCCAATAGTCATGATGGGGGAGAAAGTGGTCGCCGTCGGTAACTTATTTGTGGACAAGGAGTTTTACGGCTCAGATTGTGAACTCGTATGGGACAAATGACCCTTTTTCGTGTCACAATCGTATCCATAATAAACGCTAGGAAGCGGCTTCAAGCAGAGTAAAGTAGGTTGTTTCCTGACAAATACGGATAAATCACAAGGAAAAGCAATGAAAAAGTTGATGATTAGCGCGTTGGTAGCAGTGGGTTTGATGAGCGGAGCAGCAGTGGCGGGGCGATGTCGCAGCGGGCAAAGCGAAAGCGGCGGTTTGCGCTGCGTGTCACGGCGCTGACGGTATCGCAGTGATCCCCGGATACCCGAATCTAAAGGGTCAAAATGAGCAATATCTTATCTCCTCAATCAATGCTTACAAAAGCAAGCAACGCACTGGTGGTTTAGCTGCAGTGATGCAGGCTCAGGCGTCGATGCTTAGCGATGAAGATATTGCTAATCTTGCCGCTTACTACGCAAGTCTTAAATAAGACACGTTGACAACACCTCGGCAAGACGCGGCCGCAACAGCATGTGTTGTTGCATATATCTATGACAAAAAGCTCGAAGCTAGCCTTCGAGCTTTTTGTTTTCATTGATTGTTGTCGCGACCTACCAGATAATATTGCGAACAAAAGTGATGTAAGGGAAGAACATGAAAAAGATTGAAGCGATTATCAAACCATTTAAGCTTGATGATGTGCGTGAAGCGTTGGCAGAAGTTGGCATCACGGGGATGACGGTTTCTGAAGTGAAAGGTTTTGGTCGTCAAAAAGGTCACACTGAGCTGTATCGCGGTGCAGAATACATGGTTGATTTCTTGCCAAAAGTGAAGCTAGAAATCGTGGTGGCGAGCGATGTTGCGGATCAGTGCGTAGAAACCATTATTGAGACAGCACAAACCGGTAAAATTGGTGATGGTAAAATTTTCATCACTGATATCGAGCGTGTGGTTCGCATCCGTACTGGCGAAGAAGACGAAGACGCGATCTAAACCGCGAGTAGCACTAACATTAAAAGGAGTAGGTAACTACTCCTTTTTTACTTTGGGGTGAGCGATGAAGTTGAAGTGGATTTTAGTTGGCGTACTAGCTCAGCAGGTATGGCGGTAGGCGGCTTTCAGGCCGTGTTTACCGTTTCTGATACTCCAGAGATCACAACCGTTCATGGCGCGAAAGTCGATACGGAACTGAAGTGTTATCACAACCCAGCACCTAAGACACTCGATGATGAAGGGCGACTCAATGTGTTGGTTTGGAATGTCTATAAACAAAACAGGGAGAACCTTCTCTCTGAGCTAACAGAGCGCTCTCAAGACAGGCAATTAGTGCTACTTCAGGAGGCAAGCTCGATGATCAGTTTCTCGATTGGCTACAGCGCTCAGAATGGGGCAGTAACCAGGTTAGCGCGTTCAAAGCCTTTGATGTTTCGAGTGGTGTGCTGAATTTGAGTCGAGCCATGCCAAAGGTGGCGTGTGCAAACCTTCAGGTTGAGCCGTGGTTACAACTCCCTAAATCAGGGCTCTACGCGGAATATGCACTCTCTAATGGGCAAAGTCTGATTGCGCTGAATCTTCACTCAGTGAACTTTACCATCGGCACCCAAGAGTACCAACAACAGCTAGAGTCCTTTAAACAAGTGCTCGAGTCTCACTCTGGCCCGCTGCTTATTGCTGGTGACTTTAACAGCTGGAGTGAGTCGAGAATGGCAGTACTCAAGCAAGCACTCAGTGACTATCAGATCCAAGAGGTCAAATTTACTCCGGATCATCGAAAACGCTTTGTTACGGGACTGCCACTTGATCATATATTTTTTCGAGGCATGACGTTAGAGGCGATGAGTACGCCAGAGAGTGATGCATCAGATCACAACCCTATGCTGGCGGAGTTCGTGTTGGCTCAGTAATCTTTAGCCTTCGGTTACATGCTGCTTTGCGGCCAGTCATCAGGCACGACAAACCAGAATTGACCGCTCTCTGCTTGGCAATGGATAAAGTGCTTGGGTAGTGCCGACACCGAACTGGACTCTGCACGTCGCCGATTTCCTGTTGCCCAAAGCGGCTTTTCTAAGCGAAATATCGGTTCATCGATAAGCTGAAATTGAGATTGGTAGCACCAATAACCCGTAACGCGCTGTGGATTGATATCAAGCTCTAAGCAGCGGGTTGGCGTCTTTTCAAGGTCAAACGGGTTGATATACAACCGCCCTTGCATTAATAGATGTTGAGAAGGGATGGCAATATTAGGGAACTGAGCCTTAAACGCCGGGGTATCAGACATTTTAAGCTGATGCTCGAGCATGCGACTCAGTTTCTTGTCGAGTCTATCTTTTGCATTCGGTCCATACCAAAGCCCGTCTTTTAGCAAATAAAATTTAATCGCCACTTCCCAGTGTTCCAGTTGTTGCTGGTCTGGTTTTTCGATAAGGAAGTCGATGGCACCCAAGGTGCGTCCATCTTGCTGCAATTGTATCTCTTCAGCAAAGACGCGATGGCTTTCACTTCGTTCAAACAAACGTCGACACAGCTCTTGATAGAGAAACCCAAGCCTAGGGTTGCCTTGGTACTCTGAATCGTCCTGTGCGCTCGATTGATTCGTTATCTTAGGAAAACCCTCAGCCACGCTCGAATGTCCCGTGACTAGGCTCTGGCTTTCGTTTATCCAAGTAATAAAGTCTCTGATGCTTTGCATAGCGTATTCTTTACGTTTTCCTTTCGACATTGCTAGAGTAAATTGCTATAACCACGGAAATCAAGAATTTGCTCAGGAAGTGCCATGAATAACCTAAAGCTTGAAGCTATCCTCAATGAAAAACTCTCACCACAACTGATTAAAGATTACAGTCCAAATGGGCTTCAAGTTGAAGGTGCGAGTGACGTTAAAAAAGTGATCACCGGTGTCACTGCATCACAAGCACTTATTGATTACGCGGTGAGTGTTGGAGCGGATGCCGTTCTGGTTCATCATGGTTACTTTTGGAAAGGCGAGCCAGAGCCAATTCGTGGTATGAAAGGTAAGCGTATTCGCACTCTTATCAAAAACGACCTGAACTTGTTTGGCTACCACCTGCCGCTTGACATCCACCCTGAGCTGGGCAACAACGCTAAATTAGCTCAGTTGCTTGATATTGAGGTCATCGATGGCTAGAAGGTCACCCGCAGTCTGTAGCTCTGTTCGGTAAACTAGCAAAACCTATCTCTGGTGCAGAGTTTGCGACTAAGATTGCAAAAGCGTTGAATCGTGACCCTCTACACATCGCACCAGAGTGGGCTGACAAGCAGATTGAAACGGTAGGCTGGTGCACCGGTGGTGGTCAGGATTACATTGAGCTGGCCGCATCAAAAGGGTTAGATGCATTCATTTCAGGGGAAATTTCTGAGCGCACAACTTACACTGCGCGTGAAATGGGTATCCACTACTTTGCTGCTGGTCACCATGCGACTGAGCGCTATGGCATCAAAGCGCTAGGCGAGTGGTTAGCAAGCGAGCATGGTTTAGATGTCGAGTTTAAAGATATCGACAATCCGGTATAAAAAGACCCATGAAATAAAAAGAGCAGCCCAGGCTGCTCTTTTGCGTTGTGATGTTGTGTTTATCGTTATTCGCGCTCGTGTAGCGGTTTGAAATCACGCATTGCTTCACCTGTGTAAAGCTGACGTGGACGACCGATGCGGTTGTCTGGATCACTGTGCATTTCATTCCAGTGAGCAATCCAACCCACAGTACGAGACATTGCAAAGATAACGGTGAACATAGACACAGGGATACCAATCGCTTTAAGAATGATACCTGAGTAGAAGTCTACGTTTGGATACAGTTTCTTCTCTACGAAGTACTCGTCTGAAAGCGCAATGCGCTCGAGCTCCATAGCAACATCCAATAGTGGATCCTGAATGTTGAGCTCTTTCAGTACATCGTGGCATGCTTCACGCATAACCGTTGCACGTGGATCGTAGTTCTTGTAAACACGGTGACCAAAGCCCATTAGGCGGAATGGGTCATCTTTGTCCTTCGCTCGTTCGATGAACTCAGGGATCTTGTCTACAGAGCCAATTTCTTCAAGCATGCGCAAACACGCTTCGTTTGCACCGCCGTGTGCAGGGCCCCATAGCGACGCGATACCCGCTGCAATACATGCAAATGGGTTAGCACCAGATGAACCTGCTAGACGTACCGTTGACGTTGAAGCATTTTGCTCGTGGTCTGCGTGTAGGGTAAAGATCTTGTCCATTGCACGCGCAACGATAGGGTTGACTTCGTACTCTTCGCAAGGGTTTGCGAACATCATGTGTAGGAAGTTCTCCGCATAAGTAAGATCGTTGCGTGGGTAGATAAATGGTTGACCGATAGAATACTTGTAGCACATAGCTGCAAGGGTCGGCATCTTAGAAATCAGGCGGTAAGCCGCAATTTCACGGTGTGAGTCGTTGTTGATATCGAGGGAGTCGTGATAGAAGGCTGCAAGTGCACCTACTACACCACACATAACGGCCATTGGGTGAGCGTCACGACGGAAACCGTGGAAGAAACTCGCGATTTGCTCGTGAACCATAGTGTGACGAGTAACAATTTGCTTGAACTCTTCGTATTCTTCACGTGATGGGGCTTCGCCAACAAGAAGGATGTAGCACACTTCAAGGTAGTCTGCATTGTTAGCTAACTGATCGATAGGGAAGCCTCGGTGCAGTAGAACACCTTTGCCGCCGTCGATATAAGTGATTTGAGATTCACAAGATGCAGTGGCAAGAAAACCTGGGTCAAATGTAAAGTAACCATTCGCTCCAAGCTTACGAACATCGACTACTTCCGGTCCGATAGAACCTTCCATAATCGGCAGCTCGATTGGCGCTTGACCTTCAATATGAAGGGTCGCTTTCTTATCTGCCATAACAATCTCCTTTGTTTATTATTTAATCCGTCCAGGATGTTTGTGTGCCAATTTTTTACTTTGCTTCGGAAGCAAAGTCAATTTTTATACGATGATGTGTGCACTTGTTATGATTTTTTATAGAAAAATGGTTAAAAATCTGTTCTGTGTAGCATATTTTGTTACATCAATTGTATTAGAATGTTGCCAACCGTATAGTTGCGGTGAAATTGTTGGTCCTAGCCTTTAAAAATCGAGTATACAAACCGAAGTGAGGTGGTTTTGAATTCTCATTTGTTAACATTGTTGCAACAATTATCTCCCTTGTAACACGAAATTTTTGTTAAGTTTGTGTTAACTTTTGAGGCTTACAGACCAAAATTTATTCATAACAATAAATGCTCAATGGAGCTGAGTGAGCAAGCCCGTGAAAGAAAGAAAGTCCAGACCTGTTAATCTTGATTTACAGACAATTCGCTTTCCGATCACTGCAATCGCATCCATCTTGCACCGAGTGTCAGGTGTGATCACGTTTGTGTCGATCGGTATTCTCCTTTGGTTACTAGCCAAGTCACTCTCGTCCCCGATGGGGTTTGCCGAGGCTGTCGATATCGTCGACGGTTTCTTCGTCAAGCTTATTCTATGGGGCATTTTGACTGCTCTTGCGTACCACATTGTGGGTGGTATTCGTCATCTAATCATGGATCTAGGTTACTTTGAAGAGCTCGAATCGGGCGCGAAAAGTGCCAAGGTATCCTTTATCGTGACAGGTGTTCTGTCGCTATTGGCGGGAGTTTTGGTATGGTAAACAACGTTTCAACATTCGGTCGTAACGGTGTCCACGATTATCTTCTGATTCGTGCGAGCGCCATTATTATGACCTTGTACACGATCTATCTTGTGAGCTTCTGCGCGTTTGCAGGAGACATTTCCTACGTATCGTGGACCAACTTCTTCGGTGGCACTTTTACTAAGGTGTTCACTATGCTGGCATTGGCATCTCTGCTGATCCATGCCTGGATTGGTCTATGGCAAGTTCTTACAGACTATATCAAGCCGACCATGTTACGTGGTGCGTTGCAACTAACGGTTATTGCAGTGTTGCTTGGTTATTTCTTCTCTGGTTTCTTTATTCTGTGGGGTGCGTAAGTGTCTATTCCAGTTCGTGAGTTTGATGCCGTAGTAATCGGCGCTGGTGGTGCAGGCATGCGCGCTGCACTACAAATTTCAGAGCAAGGCCTATCTTGTGCGTTGCTATCAAAAGTATTTCCGACTCGTTCTCACACCGTATCTGCTCAGGGTGGTATTACGGTTGCTTTGGGTAACTCTCATAAAGATGATTGGCAGTGGCACATGTATGACACAGTCAAGGGCTCCGACTACATCGGTGACCAAGACGCTATCGAGTACATGTGTAAGAATGGTCCTAAGTCAGTTATCGAACTAGAGAAAATGGGTCTACCTTTCTCTCGTTTTGAAAACGGTACTATCTACCAGCGTCCATTCGGTGGTCAGTCTAAAGAGTTTGGTGGTGAGCAAGCAGCACGTACTGCGGCGGCAGCAGACCGTACCGGTCACGCACTGCTGCATACTCTCTATCAGCAAAACATTAAGCACAAAACAACCATCTTCTCGGAATGGTATGCGCTCGATATGGTTAAAAACCAAGATGGCGCGGTCATGGGTTGTACGGCACTTTGTATGGAAACGGGCGAGATTTGTTACTTCAAATCGAAAGCAACCATCCTCGCGACTGGTGGTGCGGGTCGTATCTACGCTTCCACTACTAACGCTCATATCAACACGGGCGATGGTGTGGGTATGGCACTGCGTGCTGGCGTGCCGATGCAAGATATGGAAATGTGGCAGTTCCACCCAACGGGTATTGCTGGCGCAGGTGTACTTGTTACTGAAGGTTGTCGTGGTGAAGGTGGTTACCTTCTTAATAAAGATGGCGAGCGCTTTATGGAGCGTTACGCACCAAACGCAAAAGACCTTGCTGGTCGTGACGTGGTGGCTCGTTCAATGATGATCGAGATTCGCGAAGGACGTGGCTGTGACGGCCCTTGGGGTCCACACATCAAGCTTAAGATGGATCACTTAGGTAAAGACGTCCTTGAGTCTCG
The DNA here is from genome assembly GCF_003263785.1 of Vibrio variabilis. Lineage (GTDB taxonomy): Bacteria > Pseudomonadota > Gammaproteobacteria > Enterobacterales > Vibrionaceae > Vibrio > Vibrio variabilis. The sequence goes on along the minus strand of NZ_JYJK01000125.1, from coordinate 19,669 downwards.
TCTACCAGGTATCTGTGAGCTGTCTCGCACGTTTGCACACGTAGATCCAGTGAAAGAGCCAATCCCAGTTATCCCAACCTGTCACTACATGATGGGTGGTGTACCGACTCAGGTGTCTGGTCAAGCGATTAAACAAGACGCTTCAGGCAACGATCTGGAAGTTCAAGGTCTATTCGCTTGTGGTGAGATCGCCTCTGTATCTGTACACGGTGCGAACCGTCTAGGTGGTAACTCGCTACTTGACCTTGTGGTGTTTGGTCGTGCAACGGGCCTTCACCTTGGTGAGACGTTGGCTGCGCAAACTGAAGCTCGCCCAGCTACTGAGTCAGACATTGAAGCATCACTGGCTCGTACGATGCGTTGGGAGAACAGTGCATCGGGTGAAGACCCAGCTCAAATTCGTAAAGATCTACAAACGTGTATGCAAAACAGCTTCTCGGTATTCCGTGAAGGTGATGCGATGGCAACGGGTCTAGAAGAGCTGAAAGTGATTCGTGACCGCTTGAAAGAAGCGCATCTTGCAGACAAATCGAAAGAGTTCAACACTCAGCGTGTCGAGTGTCTAGAGCTTGATAACTTGATGGAAACGGCATTCTCGACGGCAGTCGCAGCAAACTACCGTACCGAGAGTCGCGGTGCCCATGCTCGCTTTGATTACCCAGAGCGTGATGATGAGAACTGGCTATGCCACTCAATCTACAACCCTGAAACTGAGCAGATGTCGAAGCGTGATGTCAACATGACGCCTGTTCACCGTGAAGCTTTCCCGCCGAAAGCACGTACGTACTAAAGGGAGGACAATACTATGAACCTTAATTTCTCTCTTTACCGTTACAATCCGGATGTAGATAACAAACCATACATGAAAGACTACACCTTAGAGGTGGACGAAGGGTCGGACATGATGGTGCTTGATGCGCTGATACTATTGAAAGAGCAAGATCCAACGATTGCGTTTCGTCGCTCTTGCCGTGAAGGGGTATGTGGCTCCGATGGCTTGAACATGAACGGCAAAAATGGCCTTGCTTGTATCACTCCGCTATCAGCGCTTGAGGGTGGCAAGATTGTCATTCGACCATTACCGGGACTTCCGGTGGTTCGAGACTTGATTGTCGACATGACTCAGTTTTATGATAACTACGCGAAAGTTAAGCCATTTCTTATTTCTGAAGGAAATGTGCCACCGTCGCGTGAAAATCTGCAAATGCCAGAGGAACGTGCTCACCTTGATGGACTGTATGAGTGCATCATGTGTGCGTGTTGTACCACGTCTTGTCCATCTTTCTGGTGGAATCCAGACAAGTTTATCGGACCTGCAGGTCTTCTCGCAGCGTATCGCTGGCTAATTGACAGCCGAGATACCGCAACGGATGAAACGCTTATCAAATCTTGATGACGCATTTAGTGTTTTCCGTTGTCACGGCATCATGAACTGTGTCAGTGTATGTCCTAAGGGACTCAACCCAACGAAAGCCATTGGTCACATCAAATCAATGCTTGTGAATCGTTCGGTGTAACAACAAATAAAAATTGCCGACTCGACGTCCCGGAGAGTCGGCTTCTTATAGCTCGGCGTAGACCGATGCATACGTGAAAACTACTGGTTAAGGGAAAATATGCACAATGGTGTGATGAAGGCATGGCTCGAGTCTTCACACTTGGCAGGCGCCAATGCAACGTACGTAGAAGATCTCTACGAACTGTATCTAAGTGATCCCGAACAGGTAAGTGAGGAGTGGAGACGTGTATTTGATGGGTTGCCTGTGCAGCCTGATGTGGTTGAACAGCCGCATTCACGTGTCCGTGATTACTTCCGACGACTCGCTCAAGAAACAAAGCATTCAAGTGCTCAAGTAAGTGACCCCGAGGTCGATGCTAAACAAGTAAAAGTTCTACAGCTTATCAATGCGTACCGCTTCCGCGGCCATCAAGCTGCAAATCTAGACCCTCTAGGTTTATGGAAACGCCCAACGGTTGATGAATTGGAACCTGCGTTCCACTCGTTGACGGAAGATGATTTAGACGAAACGTTCAATGTCGGCTCTTTTGCTATTGGCCAAGAAAGCATGACGCTTCGCGATCTTCACAAAGCACTTCAAAAAACCTACTGCGGCTCAATCGGTGCAGAATACATGCACATGACAAACACCGCTCAAAAACGTTGGATTCAACAGCGTTTAGAGTCAGTGGTTGGCCAACCCTCTTTCGATTCCGAACACAAACACACTTTCCTAGAAGAGCTAACGGCTGCTGAAGGTCTTGAGCGTTATCTTGGCGCAAAATTCCCAGGTGCGAAGCGTTTCTCGCTAGAAGGTGGTGATGCACTCATTCCAATGACCAAAGAACTGATTCGCCATGCTGGTAGCCAAGGCATGCGAGAAGTCGTGATTGGTATGGCGCACCGTGGTCGCTTGAACATGCTGGTCAACGTCTTGGGTAAAAAGCCTCAAGACTTGTTCGATGAGTTTGCGGGTAAGCATGATGAAACATGGGGCACGGGTGATGTGAAGTACCACCAAGGTTTCTCTGCTGACTTTGCAACGCCGGGTGGTGATGTGCATTTAGCCTTAGCATTTAACCCATCTCACCTAGAGATTGTAAACCCAGTAGTTATCGGCTCTGTTCGTGCTCGTCAGGATCGCCTGGGCGACAAAGACGGCAGCATGGTACTGCCAATTACCATTCACGGTGACTCAGCGATTGCGGGTCAAGGTGTTGTGCAAGAGACTTTCAACATGTCTCAGGCGCGCGGCTTTAAAGTGGGTGGTACGATTCGAATCGTGGTCAACAACCAAGTTGGTTTTACTACCTCAAACCCACGCGATACCCGTTCAACCATGTACTGTACCGACATCGCTAAGATGGTACAGGCACCAATTTTCCACGTGAATGCCGATGACCCAGAAGCGGTCGCGTTTGTTACGCAAATCGCGCTCGATTTCCGTAACGAGTTTGCTAAAGACGTGGTGATTGATCTGGTTTGTTACCGTCGTCACGGTCACAACGAAGCGGATGAGCCCAATGCGACTCAGCCGTTGATGTACCAGAAAATCAAAAAACACCCAACGCCTCGCAAACTGTACGCGGATGTCTTGATTGAGCGTGACGAAAGCGATATTGAAACCGCTACGCAGATGATCAATGAATATCGTGATGCCTTAGACCGCGGTGAAGTAGTATGTAAAGAGTGGCGCCCAATGGCACTGCACTCAGTTGACTGGTCTCCATACCTTGGTCGCGATTGGGATGAAGAGTGGGGTGGTCAGGTTGGTACTGAGCGCCTAGTTGCTCTTGGTCAGAAGCTTGGACAATATCCAGACAGTCATAAACTGCAAAGTCGCGTCAATAAACTGTACAACGATCGCGCTGCCATGATGAGCGGCGAGAAAATGATCGATTGGGGCATGGCAGAAACGCTGGCCTACGCAACGCTTCTTGATGACGGTAAGCGTATCCGTATCTCAGGACAGGACTCTGGTCGTGGTACTTTCTTCCACCGTCACTCAGTACTGCACAACCAAGAAGATGCGAGTACCTATATTCCGCTTTGTAACCTTCACGACAAACAAGGTCCATTCCAGGTCTTTGATTCGGTGTTGTCTGAAGAAGCGGTATTGGCATTTGAATACGGCTATGCGACAGCTGAGCCTAGTGGTTTGACTATTTGGGAAGCGCAGTTCGGTGACTTTGCCAACGGTGCTCAAGTCGTTATTGACCAGTTTATCTCTTCTGGTGAACAAAAGTGGGGTCGTCTGTGCGGTCTAACAATGCTGTTACCACACGGCTATGAAGGTCAAGGACCAGAGCACTCATCGGCGCGTCTAGAACGTTACCTGCAGCTTTGTGCTGAGCAAAACATGCAAGTGGTGATTCCATCGACGCCAGCTCAGGTCTATCACATGATTCGTCGTCAAGTGGTTCGCCCAATGCGTCGCCCACTCATCGTGATGTCTCCTAAATCACTGTTAAGACATCCGCTGTGTGTGTCTAGCATCGAAGACTTAGCAGAAGGCACATTTGAGCCGGCGATTGGTGAGATTGATGATATCAAGCCAGAAAACGTCAAACGTGTTGTGTTCTGTTCAGGTAAGGTCTATTTCGACCTGCTCGAACAGCGCCGCAACAATGAGCAAGATGACGTTGCCATTGTACGTATTGAACAGTTGTACCCATTCCCATTGGATGATGTAAAAGCCAAGATTGCCGCCTACACCAATGCTCAAGATTTCGTTTGGTGTCAGGAAGAGCCTCAAAACCAAGGCGCTTGGTACTCAAGTCAACATAACTTCCGCGCAGCTATCCCTGCGGGTGCTGACTTGAAATACGCTGGTCGACCAGCATCTGCATCTCCGGCCGTTGGTTACATGTCGGTACACTTGAAACAACAAAAAGCGTTAATTTCTGACGCGTTGACCCTAGATTAAGAACTAGAAGAAAAAAGGAAGAAACAGATATGACTATTGAAATTCTGGTTCCAGACTTACCTGAATCAGTTGCAGACGCGACCGTCGCAACGTGGCACAAGAAACCAGGCGAAGCGGTAGCGCGTGATGAAGTTATCGTTGATATCGAAACCGATAAAGTTGTTCTTGAAGTACCAGCGCCAGAAGAGGGCGTTCTTGAAGAAATCATCGAAGAAGAAGGTGCGACAGTACTGTCTAAGCAGCTGATTGCTAAGCTTAAACCAGGTGCAGTTGCTGGTGAACCGACGACGGACACCACTGAGTCTACTGAAGCATCTCCAGATAAGCGCCATAAAGCTGCACTAACCGAAGAGTCTAACGACGCTTTGAGCCCAGCGGTTCGCCGTTTGCTGGCTGAGAACGATCTTCAAGCATCAGACGTGAAAGGCACTGGCGTTGGCGGTCGAATCACTCGTGAAGACATCGAAGCGCACTTATCAGCAGCGAAAGCGGCGCCAAAAGCGGAAGCACAGGCGCCTGAGGCTCCAGTACTGGCTCGCAGTCAGAAGCGTGTACCAATGACACGTCTGCGTAAACGTGTTGCTGAGCGTCTGCTTGAAGCGAAGAACAGCACTGCGATGCTAACGACGTTTAACGAAGTGAACATGAAGCCAATCATGGATCTTCGTAAGCAATACAAAGATCAGTTCGAAGAGCGTCATGGCATTCGCCTTGGTTTCATGTCTTTCTACGTGAAAGCAGTGACTGAAGCGCTGAAACGTTACCCAGAAGTGAACGCGTCTATCGATGGTGATGACATCGTTTATCACAACTACTTTGATATCAGCATGGCAGTTTCAACGCCACGTGGTCTTGTAACACCAGTACTAAAAGACTGTGACTCGCTAGGTTTTGCTGACGTTGAGAAAGGTATTAAAGAGCTGGCGATCAAAGGCCGTGATGGCAAGCTAACCGTTGAAGAGCTGACGGGTGGTAACTTCACCATCACTAACGGCGGCGTGTTTGGTTCATTGATGTCTACGCCAATCATTAACCCACCACAAGCGGCTATCTTGGGTATGCACAAAATCCAAGATCGCCCAATGGCGGTAGATGGCAAAGTAGAAATCCTACCTATGATGTACCTAGCACTCTCTTATGATCACCGTTTGATCGATGGTCGTGAGTCAGTCGGCTTCTTGGTCACTATCAAGGAACTACTGGAAGATCCAGCACGCTTGCTACTGGATGTGTAACCAAGCGTTGCTTTTTGTTTTGGATGTATAGACGTCCAAAATAAATAGAGCTAGACTAGCTCAACGTCTAGCTCCTTAGTAAGCCCACAAGAGGCGACTCTAACGAGTACTCCTACAGACGTATTACCGACATTCGGTATATGGAAATAAAAAATCCCTCAGGGATATAACAAATGGAATCGCACAATGAATTTGCATGAATATCAAGCCAAACAGCTGTTTGCAGAATTCGGATTGCCTGTACCAGAAGGCTACGCATGTGACACCCCACAGGAAGCGTTCGAAGCTGCTGGTCGTATCAGTACTGAAAAGAAAGTAGTTAAATGTCAGGTTCACGCTGGTGGCCGCGGTAAAGCGGGCGGCGTGGAACTTCATGACACCAAAGACGGTGTTAAAGAATTCGCTCAGAAGTGGCTAGGTAAAAATCTAGTGACTTACCAAACAGATGCGAATGGTCAACCAGTGACTAAAATCCTAGTTGAAGAAGCATCTAACATCGCTAATGAGCTGTACCTTGGTGCAGTCGTTGACCGCGCAACACGTCGCATCGTGTTTATGGCATCAACGGAAGGTGGTGTTGAAATTGAAAAAGTTGCGGAAGAGACGCCGGAACTGATTCACAAAGCGGCTATTGATCCGCTCGTTGGTCCACAGGCATACCAAGGCCGTGAGCTTGCGTTCAAACTTGGCCTTGAAGGCGACCAAATCAAGCAGTTCGTTAAAATCTTCATGGGTCTAGGCAACATGTTTGCTGAGTACGATCTTGCACTGCTAGAGATCAACCCACTGGTTATCACAGGCGAAGGCAACCTTCTGTGTCTTGATGGCAAGATCAACATCGATTCAAATGCACTTTACCGTCAGCCTAAACTTCGTGAAATGCACGATCCTTCGCAAGAAGATGAGCGCGAAGCACATGCGGCTCAATGGGAGCTTAACTACGTAGCACTTGATGGCAACATCGGCTGTATGGTTAACGGTGCAGGCCTCGCTATGGGTACCATGGACATCGTAAACCTACACGGTGGTCAGCCAGCTAACTTCCTAGATGTAGGTGGCGGCGCGACTAAAGAACGTGTAACAGAAGCGTTTAAGATCATCCTATCTGACAGCAACGTGAAAGCGGTATTGGTTAACATCTTCGGTGGTATCGTACGTTGTGACCTAATCGCAGATGGCATCATTGGTGCGGTTGAAGAAGTAGGTGTTGAAGTACCAGTTGTGGTTCGTCTAGAAGGTAATAATGCGCCTCTAGGCTCGCAAAAACTCGCGGAAAGTGGTCTGAATATCATTGCTGCAAGCTCGCTAACAGAAGCAGCGGAAAAAGTAGTTGCTGCAGCGGAGGGCAAATAATGTCTGTACTAATTAATAAAGATACAAAAGTTATCTGCCAAGGCTTCACTGGTGGTCAAGGTACGTTCCACTCAGAGCAAGCGATTGCTTACGGCACGCAAATGGTCGGCGGCGTTTCTCCAGGTAAAGGTGGTCAAACTCACCTAGGCTTACCAGTATTCAACACAGTACGCGAAGCAGTAGAAGTCACTGGTGCAACGGCGTCAGTTATCTATGTACCAGCACCTTTCTGTAAAGATGCAATCTTGGAAGCGATTGATGCGGGTATCAAGCTTATCGTGACTATCACAGAAGGCATTCCTACGCTTGATCTTCTAGACGTAAAAGTACGCCTAGATGAAGCAGGTGTTGTGATGATTGGTCCAAACTGTCCGGGCGTTATCACTCCTGATGAGTGTAAGATCGGTATCATGCCAGGTCATATCCACAAGAAAGGAAAAGTGGGCATCGTATCGCGCTCTGGTACGCTTACGTATGAAGCGGTTAAGCAGACAACCGATGAAGGCTTTGGTCAGTCTACGTGTGTTGGTATTGGTGGTGACCCAATTCCAGGTTCAAACTTCATCGATATCCTGAAGCTGTTCGAACAAGATCCTGAGACTGAAGCTATCGTGATGATCGGTGAGATCGGCGGTACAGCGGAAGAAGAAGCGGCAGCATTTATCAAAGAAAACGTCACTAAGCCGGTTGTCTCTTACATTGCAGGTGTTACAGCGCCTCCAGGTAAACGTATGGGTCACGCTGGTGCAATCATCTCTGGTGGTAAAGGTACAGCGGAAGACAAGTTCGCTGCGCTTGAAGCTGCGGGTGTTAAGACAGTTAAGAGCCTTGCTGACATCGGTAAAGGTCTACGTGAAATTACCGGTTGGTAATGACTCCACGTTAGCTCTCTGTTTGAAATAGAGTTAAAAATAGAAAAGCTCCGGTCATACGATCGGAGCTTTTTGTATGTGCTTATAAAAGAATTTAGTCTCTAGCGGGAGCTAGCTGGGCAAGTAAGAAAAAGCCAGCTGCGCTAATGACCACTGACGGCCCCGCTGGCGTGTCATAAAACCAAGAGAGACTAAGTCCACAAAATACCGACACAATACCAATCGCGGAGGCGGTGAGGGCCATGTGCTCTGGTGTGGTGGTGAACTTACGAGCGGTCGCCGCCGGGATGATAAGCAAAGAAGTCATAATCAGCGCCCCGACAAACTTCATACCAATGGCGATGACCAGACCGACCATCAGCATGATGACCAAACGCATTAGGTCGACATTCACGCCTTCTACAGCCGCGAGATCTTCATTTACCGTCGTAGACAGTAGTGGTCGCCAAAACACGAACAGCAAAGCGCCGATCAGAGTCACACCAGCATAGATGTAAATAAGGTCGGTTGGTGAGACGGCCAGCAGATCGCCAAACAAATAGCTCATTAAGTCAACGCGGACGTTATCGAGGAAACTGACGGCAACTAAACCAAGTGACAACGCACTATGCGCCAGAATACCGAGCAGCGTGTCTGTGGCCACGAGCTGCTGCTTTTGAAGCGTGACCAGAATGACAGCCAAAGCCATACAACAGATAACTAGCGCTAGGTATAGGTTGATATCAAACAAGAAACCGAGCGCAAGACCCATTAAAGAAGCATGGGCGAGCGTATCACCAAAGTAGGCCATTCTGCGCCAAACAACGAATGAGCCAAGTGGGCCAGCAATCAGAGCGATACCGATGCCAGCAATGATGGATGGAAGCAAAAACTCAATCATGATGCGAGTGCCCATGTTTATGATGTGAACATTGTGAAGCACTGCCTTCCACAGGATCGCCTGCTAAATCATGATGGTGATGGACGTGCTGATGTTGATAGAAAGCCAGTGTTTCTTGAGTCGCACTGCCAAATAGTGCCACGTAAGATGGATGACGGCTTACCGTCTGTGGCGTGCCTTGACAGCAAATATGATGGTGAAGACAAATCACATTGTCTGATTTGGCCATAACGAGATGCAAATCGTGGGAGACCATAAATACCGCACAGTTGAATCGATGTCTAAGTGTATCGATAAGTTCATACAGATCGATTTGCCCTTGAACATCTACCCCTTGCGCTGGCTCGTCGAGTACCAGAACATCAGGACGATGCAGTAGAGCACGAGCAAGCAGTACTCGTTGGGTTTCCCCACCGGATAATTGATGCATGTTGCTTGAGATTAGGTGCTCAGCGCCGACAAGTTTTAGTGCGTCTAATCGCTCCTGAGCACTGTATTTTCCCGCAAGCGCAAGAAAGCGCTCAACGTTCAAAGGCAAGGAATCGTTAAGTTTAAGTTTTTGCGGTACATAGCCAATTTTGAGCTTGCTAGCGCGGCGAATTGTGCCTTTATAGCGCTTTTGTAACCCAAGAATGACTTTGACTAAGGTCGATTTACCAGCACCATTAGGCCTATAAGGGTTAAAATTTCCCCTCGGCTAATGGTTAAGCTAATGTTATCTAGAACCTTTCGTTTACTGAACTCGACAGAGACTTGGTCGAGTGTAATCAGTTCGGACATGAATAGAACTCATTTGCAATTACGTCTTGTTATAATGTAACATTCTGAGCTATTGCAAGCCAGAAGGATTTTAAGCCCTATGTATCGTTACATTCCAGTTGTAGCACTTACTTCACTGCTTTCGTTTCAAGCGCAAGCGCTGCAAGTGCTGAATAGTATAAAGCCTTTTGAGATGATCTCCCATGAGTTGATCATCGAAGGGCAGTCTACCTCGTCGATTCTTAACGCGAACGCATCCCCTCACGACTATGCGCTTAAGCCATCGGATGTGAAGAAAATCCGCGATAGTGAGGTCGTGGTTTGGTTTGGTGACGAACTTGAAACGTTTTTAGCTAAGTCAGTAGAGGGCAATTCAAACTCACTTGCAGTACAAAACATCGAAGGTCTGTCACTTAGAGAGTATGGTGGTGATGGACACGATCATGGTCATGAAGGCCATAACCACGGCAGTTTTGACCCTCATGTGTGGCTCGGTCCTGAGCAAAGTCGTCAAGTTGCGCGTGCTATTTCCGCAAAGCTTCAATTTATTGATCCGGACAATAAAGCAGCGTACCAAGAAAAGCTGGCCGCTTTCGAACGCACCTTGGATAAAACCATTGAGGAGATCCACGTTAAGCTTGAGCCAATACAAGACCAAGGTTATTACGTGTTTCATGATGCCTATGGTTACTATGAAGAATTCTTTAAGATGAACAACCTTGGCCACTTTACTGTCAGCCCAGAACGTAAACCAGGTGCCAAAACGTTAATCTCCATTAAAACCACATTGCGCGAACAACAAGTAAAGTGTGTTTTTGCCGAACCACAATTCACACCAGCTGTAGTGAACTCAGTGACCCGAGGTACTGGCACAAAAGTTGGACAGCTTGATCCTTTGGGTAGTGATATTCCGGTTGAAGACGGCAGCTACTTTGTATTCTTAAAGTCGATGGCAAATAGCTTTAGTCTCTGCCTAGCACAGTAAGTATCCGGCAAGCAAAACTCAGTCTGAACAACAAGGTTTTATGTGTGTTCGGTTGAGTTTTGCTTGTGACCAATGAGTCATTTAGATGGTTCTTGTCACCTTTTTTCTTTCATAACCCACACAAATCCAGTAAATTTACGATATTTATCGATGCAAATTAACTGGGCTTCTTTTGATTTTCACTGCTTCCTTATCACGCTGTTTTGATTTTTCTGTTGGCCATATAGCGACCAGCAGGCTTTCACGCGTGCGTAAGAGCCTAAGTTGCCCTGAGTTATTATTGGCGTTATCGCTGCTGCTCGCGCCGCTAGTGAGCGTCAGTAAACCGTTGCCTCCCGTATTCTATCCATTATCACTGCAAGCCAATGGGCAGTTTTTAGCGGCTAAGCAATTATTTCCTGGTGTAGAAGGTGGACTATGGTCTATCGATGTACATAATCGCGTCCGCTTTTATGACGGTACCCGTTTTATCGAGCTCGACAACCTGGCGTTCGATAATAACGACGTCACTTTTTTTGAAGGCCAGTTTTGGTATGCCAAAGCGAATAAACTGTTTTCTCAGCAGCCACTTGGTGAGGTCAATCAAGTCTTTACGACTAAATTAACCGAGCATATTCAATCACTGGGTCATGGTGGGGAATATGTCTGGTTTGCAACCGATAATCAGGTTTATCTTGGCAATGAACATCCATCTAGGTTTGAAGTTATCTCAATGGATGAGTTTGAACGCTTCTACGGTGGAGTTGGGGTAAAAATCACAGCGGCGATAGAAACTCGCGGCGCGTGGTACATCGGTACTAATGTTGGCTTATATCGATGGCAATATGGTGAGTTAGACTATGTCGGCACCGTCCATCGGGGAGCCGTCTCGACATTGTTGCTCGAACCAGAATCGAATCGCTTAGTGATTGGGTATCATTCTGGCGTCGAGGTTTTCCCTCTCGATGAACCGATGCAACGTACCTTCTTTCCGTTGGGTCAACACGTCTTGTCATTGGAAAGCACAGCCAGCCATTTTTGGGTTGGCACAGAACAAGGCTTGTACTGGCTTGAGCGAGATACGCTTGATCTTGAACAGGTTGAGTTCAACCCTCACGATGAGTTCGGTCTGGCCGGCGACAAGATCTATGCTTTAGTTGCAGATGGCACCCTGGGAATGTGGATTGCCACCAACAATGGTGTTCGCTATTTCTCAGAATACGGTAAGTTGTTTGAGCGTATCTCAGTGTCAATTGACGAAAATCTCAATCGTCTTGAACCCAAACTCGAAGTCATGGATAACCCACTCGGAGGGTATTGGGTGATCACCAGTAGCGCACTCTATGCTGTCGATGAAGAGGGTGAGTCCGCAATGATTTACTGGGGTAAGGTCTCATCGTTGGCGCAGCGTGAACAGAATCTATGGATAGCTACGGAGCGGGGGTTAATGCACCTTGATCTCGATGCTTATCAAATTACAGCGTTGAGGCAAAAGATAGATAACATGCCCGCTCAAGTGGAGCATATCTCCCTTGGCAGCGGCGATACGCTTTGGCTCAGTGATGGTCTACGGTTACTCAACCTCAATGTTGAAACTGAACAAATCAATGACTTCGGTGATGACTGGGTAGTGAGTGAGCACTTACCTGCTAAGGTAACTGAAATCTATGCACTGGGTGACAACAAAGCACTGGTTGGTACTGACCATGGACTTTACATTATTGACCATGGGCTCAGTCGTTATGTCGGTGCAAGTGCCCCATTTGGTAGTGTCACGGAGTTGGTTGCGGATGAACACCGAATTTGGGCTGCCAGCAGTTATGGCGCTTTTTTGTATGACGATCAGGGGCAAATCTTTACAAGACTAGAGCTGTTCCAAGATAGCACCCGTCCTGTGTGTGTGACTCAAAGCGATGGGATTTTCTGGTTAGTTAGCTCTGCCGGTCTTACCGCTTATACCGGGGCTGGAGAGATCGTCAGGCACCTGGCCGCTCCCTATGGAGTGATTAGCAATGAGTTCATCAATGGTAGCTGTGCTTATAGTGAGCAAAGTGGCTCTATTGTGATTGGCTCCCGTTACGGCATTGTCGAGTTCGATCCAAAACGCATTCTCGATAACCCAGTACCGACTCCCAGCGTATTAATATCTCAAGTATCGGTGAGTAACATTGCTCGTCACCTTGGGGACGTTCAAGATGCTATTCCAAATGTTGGGTACGGGGATTCGGTGGCGATTCAATTCAGCTTATGGCCATCTGCGCAAGGACACAGTCTCGTCTATCGAACCGGAGATGATGACTGGCAAGATATGCAGGGTTTTCAGCTTAATATTGATAAACCATCGCCGGGGCTACACATCATAGAAGTGGCAGTAAAGGGGAATACGAGTTCTGACTCGAGCATTCAGTTTAGCTACCAAGTCAGTACGCCATGGTTTATGACGGGGATGTTTTACGTTTTGATGGCACTGAGCAGCCTAGTCTTGGTCGGTGCGGTGATTTACTGGCGTTCGCGACGCATTCGTTTTATGAACCGCGCTTTAAAAACTCAGGTCGCGTTAAAGACCGAGCAGCTTCAGCATCAAAGTCGAGTGTTAGTGGGTAATAACCAACAATTGCGTAAAGCGTTTAAAATTCGTCAGCAATTGATTCAAGAGCTGGTAGAGCAAGCAGCGCAGCACAGTGCCAACTTTAAGCTTGAGTCCCTATCTAGCTCGAATTCAACGCCTGTAAGCAGTTTTGAGGGGCTAGATAATGTCAAAGCCATCTTTGATGAGCAAAGCTCCTATCCACTGGTTTGTTCAGTGTCGAGTGTGCTCAATTTCACCGTCGATGCATGGCGAAAAGAGCTAGATAGTTACGGGATCAAAGTAGACTTAAAGATGCTGGCAAGCAGTGACAACGTGGTGTTGGATACCTGTAATCTGGACATCATCTTCAACTCAATTATTGCCAATGCACTGCGCAGAATGGTGCGTGGGCAAGTCATCAACATTACCGTGGATGATGATGGCAGCAAGTTGAATGTGACGTTTGAGGACAATGGGCTACCGTTACCGAATTTTAGCTCGCAAAGTTCCACTCAAGCCTTTGATGTGAAAGAAAGTCAACTCGATTTTAGTCCTTCGAGTTTGCCTTCCCATATTCATCGCTCTGGCGGTGAGCTTCAGCCGGTTGAGCGTGGGAACACCAACCGACTTACACTACGTTGGATGCTATCGATTCAACAGTCTCCCAATCATTTGCCTCCACATTCGGCAAAGTCGTCTTTGGAAACCGAAAGACCATTGATGAGCCTAGTGACTGAAAAAGAGATGCATGACGTTAAGCCGGATAAGCATGAACAATGGAAACGGCAAGTGACTCAACTGGTGGCTGAGCAGTATCATGATGCTGAATTTAGCACCGCCTCAGCAGCCAAAGCGTTGTTCATCTCCGAGCGAAGCTTCCAAAGACGCTTCAAATCGCAGTTTGAGCGAACCTTTACTGACTATCTGACCGATGTCCGTATGGAGAAAGCTTGCGAGATGCTTCTGCAAGGCGAAAAAGTCTCTGAAGTGGCTTTTGCTTGCGGTTTCAACGATCCGTCGTATTTCTCTCAACGTTTCAAAGTCTATTTTGGTGTCCCACCCTCTAAGTTTGCCATGATGGACATGACGGAAGGTGATTAGTCACTCATTCTAAAGATCAAAGTATCGATAGAATGCCTGTTGCTTCAAACGTTCGAGAGGTAAGGTACTGAGTTTAAAGCGAAGTTGTTCGCCTGGCCTTAACTGAGCGGCTTTAGCCAAATCACGGAAGGCAACCACGCCTAGTTTCTGATAGCCACCTAAGGTCTGGTGATCGCTAAGCATAATGATGGGGTTACCATCTGGTGGTATTTGCACCGAGCCGGACAGGATCCCTTCAGAGATGAGTGAGGGCAGGGTTTGCGTGAGGCGAGCCGTTTCACTGTCGCTGGATTTTAGCCTTATTCCCATTCGGTTGCTTTGTGCAGACACGGTATAGATTTGGTTTAGTAGTCGTTCTCTAAGCGCTGAATCAAACTGTTGAAACTGAAAACAAGGGAGTAAGTGTACGGTTCTGAATCCATCATAGTTTGGAATAGCGCTTCTAGGGATAGTTTGGGGCTTAAGATTGCTGAGGTCTCCAGATAAATTGGGGTTGACGACTAAGCTGTCGCCACAAGCGAGAGGCTGTCCTGGGTTTAAACCTCCCACTCCGTCGCGCTCCACGGTTGAAGTGCTACCTAGAAAGGGCTCTATCGCAAATCCGCCTGATACGGATAAGTAGCTTCGACAGCCGCTGCGAGGTACTTTCAGATGCAGCTCTTGGCCCTTTTTCAAACTAAAAGGGCGCCAACTTTGAACCTGCTTAGCGACAATATGCTGTGGTGAATGGACTTCCGCTAGACAATCAGCGCCAGTGAGTACCAAGGTTAAGTCTTGGTTGGCACGAAACTTCACTCGGCCTAAGACGATCTCTAGACTGGTCGCCGTCATTGGATTACCCAGTAACTTTTGTCCCCAGCAGTGCGCATGCCAATCGGCGGCGCCGCCTTGTGTGAGTCCATAATGAGAGGCATTAGGGCGCCCCAGATCTTGTGTAGTAACGTGGTGTCCCGCGTTGATCACGACAAGTGCGCTCATTACTGACCTCCTAGGCTTAAGAATGTGCGGTGGTCAATTGGCTCGAATCGCACTTTGTCACCAATGTTCAGTAACGATTGATCTGGCGAGCTCTTGTCAAATAAAGTGAGCGGGCAGTTACCTATGATTTGCCAGCCTCCTGGGGTATCGCTGGGATATACCGCCGTTTGGTTGTTGGCAATACCGACACTGCCTTTACGTACCCGGGGTCGTGGCGTTTTATGCTTGGCATGTGCAGTGCTTTAGGTAGCTCTGCGAGAAAAGCAAAACCCGGGGTAAAACCAATCGCACACACGGTATAGGTTGAGCGGCTATGCAGTGTGATGACCTCATCGACGCTAAGAGAGCAATGCCGAGCGAGTGACTCCAAATCCGGTGCCACATTGGGATCGTAATAAATCGGGAGGGTTTTGACATCAACACTGCTTGGCGGCGGCTTATCAGCAAGATCAAGGTTTTGAATATAGTGCGTAAGTGCCTCTGATGAACAGTAAATAGGGTGAAACTCAATCAGTAAGCTTGTGTAAGAGGGGGTACAGTTGATGAGTGTACCGGCAAAGGCTTTTTTTATCGTCGCTGCGTACTGCCCAATGAGAAAAGGTAAATCAAGGTCTATCTTGTGACCAAACTCTAGCAGAATGGCCGATTCACCTACAGGAGATATCGAAGGCTTGCTCACTGTTTACCTCCGCCGACTGTGATTGCGCTATCAAGGCGGCTGCGCAGCGCTTTCGCCACATCAATTGAGGCTTGGTTGTCACCATGAACGCATAGGGTGTCGATGGTAAGCGTTAATGATTTTCCATCTAGGGTTTTAATTGGCGCACGGGTAATAAACGCATCGGCTTGAGTTAAAATCTGCTCTTGCTGATGCAGGACAGCATTTTCCATGCTTCTCGGTGCCAGCAAGCCTGAATCTAAGTAACTGCGGTCAGCAAAACCTTCAAAGATAAGTGATACGCCATAGTCTGCCGCTAGAGTTTGAAATCGCTGATGCTCCCCAGTTGCCAAGACCATGAGAGGTAAACTGAGCGTTTGTGCTGCAGACAATATGGCTTTAAAAATCTCCGGCGAGGACATCATGTCGTTATAGAGTGCACCATGAGGTTTGATGTAACGCACTTCCCCTTCTTGATGCTTGGCTATCGCTTTAAGCGCCCCCACCTGATAAAGGATTGATTGGGTGAGAGTGTTACTCTCCATCATCATAGAGCGACGGCCAAATCCTTGTAAGTCGGGATAACCTGGATGTGCACCAATGGTGACCTTGTGCTTCAGACACAATGCGACGGTTTTGGCCATGTGTTCAGGGTCTGACGCGTGGAAGCCACAAGCTATATTTGCCATATCCAGCAGTGGGATGAGCGTTGCATCACTCCCCATGTTCCAATGGCCAAAACTTTCTCCAACATCCCCATTTAACGTCAACATAAAACCACTTCCTTTTCTGTGTTGAACAGCACCAGTTGGCTACTTAGGAATAAATTATGTCGTTAGGGAGAGCGATTTACAATTTGTGAACAGAGGATTTGTGAGCCGAAAAGTTGTCAGTAAAGAGTTTATGAAAAGAGTGGTTAGAGCAAAGAATGATGAGCAGAAATTCGGTGAGGTAGTTTACAGCAGACAAAAAAAATCGCGGCATAGCCGGGGGACCATACCGCGGGTGTCAATGACACCTTCGCTTGCTGCCGGAGTGATGTGGTCGCCCACATCACCTCTGGAATTTCGATTAACAGGAGCAGGTTGCTCTGTTGGGATTAACTATAAGTAATTCGACTTAATTTCCTTATAAAAATAACGGCAACTTACCATGAAGATCGCGCCATTTTATAGAGAATGTAATAAGTTGTTGTATTTTAATGTTTTTATATTTATTCAGATTCTGTCTATGTCATTGTTTTGTCATCAAGATAGCGTTTCGTTCGACATTTTGACGTAATTGACGGACATATTTTGACAAATAATACGTTTGCAATCCGGTTTAAATTGACATAGCGCAATGCGGAAAGTAAGGTTTCGCCTTTAAAATGACTGTTAATGTTAATATTTCTCATTACCAATCATATCTTGGGTGAATAAGATGAAGCTTGCTGATTTGAACATCGGAAGCAGTGGAAAGATCACTGCGTTGACGGGACTATCGAATGATGTCCGTAAAAAATTGATGGTAATGGGATTATTGCCGAATACAGAAGTCACAGTGATTCGACGCGCACCAATGGGCGACCCATTGCAAATTGAAGTGCGTGGTGTTTCGTTGGCCGTTCGCCAAGCCATTGCACAATCAATCGAAGTGGAGCCTGCATAATGAACTACACCATTCTTACTGTCGGTAATCCAAATAGCGGTAAAACAACCTTATTCAATGGATTGACTGGTGCCAAGCAGCAAGTGGGCAACTGGGCAGGTGTAACGGTTGAAAAGAAAACCGGTCAATACACGCATGCCGGAGACCAGTTCGAGCTAACTGACCTGCCGGGTATCTATGCGCTAGACAGTGGCAACGATGGTAACAGTATCGATGAGTCGATTGCATCAAGAGCGGTTCTTACTCACCCAGCCGATCTGATCATCAACGTGGTCGATGCGACAAGCTTAGAGCGCAGCCTTTATATGACCCTTCAGCTTCGCGAGCTTGGCCGCCCAATGGTCGTTGTGCTCAACAAGATGGATGCGCTAAAAAGAGAACGTATTAAGTTGGACGTTGCAGGGCTTGAGAAAGCGCTTGGTTGTCCAGTGATGACGTTATCCGCTACTGATAAAGATCAGGTTCGCACACTCAAAGAGCGCTTACACAAAACTGTCGTTCAAGGGCTGACCCTAGACGCGCTTGCTATTAACTATGGTGCGGAGATGGAGCAAGCGATTGCTAAAGTAGAGCCAACCTTTGCTTCAGAATCAGTGAGCCCTCGAGCACTCGCTATTCGCGCTCTAGAAAATGATGTGATGGTGCTTAATGCACTAACGTCAGAGCAGAGAGATGAGATCGCGCTAGCGGGCAATCAAACTGGTGTGGATATTGACCTGCAAGTTGCTGATACCAAATATACCTATCTACACGAGCAGTGTAAGAAGCTGCGTCGCAGTGAAGGTAAGCTGAGCCGTAGCTTTACCGAAAAAGTGGATGGTTTCATTCTCAATAAGTATGTCGGTGTTCCTTTCTTCTTCGTGGTCATGTATCTCATGTTCATGTTCTCTATCAACATAGGCAGTGCGTTCATCGATTTCTTCGATATCGGTGTCGGTGCGTTATTGGTTGATGGTGGACACTACCTTCTTGATGACCATTTACCTGTTTGGTTAGTGACGCTTATCGCTGATGGTGTTGGTGGTGGTATCCAAACGGTAGCGACATTCATTCCTGTAATCGCAGCACTGTATTTGTTCCTAGCAGTACTAGAGAGCTCTGGTTACATGTCACGCGCGGCGTTTGTGCTTGACAAAGTGATGCAAAAAATCGGCCTTCCGGGTAAAGCATTTGTACCTCTGGTTCTTGGCTTCGGTTGTAACGTGCCTTCTATCATGGCAACCCGTACACTAGATCAAGAGCGTGAGCGCAAACTCGCTGCGTCTATGGCGCCGTTTATGTCATGTGGCGCTCGACTTCCGGTTTACGCGCTGTTTGCTGCAGCCTTCTTCCCAGAAAGTGGCCAGAATGTCGTGTTCGCTCTCTACCTACTTGGTATTGTTGCGGCTGTTTTCACAGGTCTAGTGCTTAAGCACACCATCTACCCAGGCTCGAGCGATAGCCTAGTAATGGAGATGCCTGACTATGAATTGCCGACATTCCAAAACGTGATGATCAAAACATGGCAAAAGCTAAAGCGCTTTGTATTGGGTGCGGGTAAAACCATTGTTTTGGTTGTGACCATTCTAAGCTTCCTAAACTCAGTGGGCACTGATGGCTCATTTGGTAACCAAGACAGCGAAAACTCTGTGCTATCGAAAGCGGCTCAAGTGGTGACACCCGTGTTTGCTCCGATGGGCGTGCAGCAAGATAACTGGCCTGCAACTGTGGGTATTATTACCGGTATTTTTGCGAAAGAAGCGGTCGTTGGCACACTGAATAGCCTTTACACCTCAAGCGAAGGTGAAGAGAGTGAATACGATCTATTTGCTAGCTTACAAGAAGCGGTTGAGTCTATTCCAGCGAACTTGGCAGATCTTAGCTACTCAGATCCACTAGGTGTCGATGTCGGTGACCTGTCGGACTCATCTGCTGTTGCGGAAGATCAAGAAGTCGATAGTTCTATCTTTGGTAACTTAAAAGGCTACTTTGTCACGAGCAATGCCGCGTTTGCGTACCTTATCTTCATCTTGCTGTACACACCATGTGTGGCAGCGATGGGTGCTTACGTTAAAGAGTTTGGTCAAAAGTACGCACGCTTTATTGCGGTATGGACTATGGGTCTCGCCTACGGCGGTGCAACGCTATACTACCAAGTGACTCACTTTGCTCTGCACCCAATGACCAGCGCAGTGTGGATTGCCGCGATCTTGGCCATTTGTGCCATCGTCTGGAAACTGCTTAAAA
>NZ_JYJK01000124.1 GCF_003263785.1 Vibrio variabilis | reverse complement strand
GTGACCGTATCGCCATCGACATCGCTAAAGTTGAAACTCAACGTTTGGTTGTTGTCTTCGTCTGTGGTCAAGGTTGAGGCGATCGTAATGCTCGGCTCGTCATTGACGCTAGAAACAGTAACGTTGATGGTTTTGTCCACCGTATAGCCGCTGCCATCGGTCAAAGTGATGGTGAAGCTGTCGTTACCGTTGTAGTTAGCCGTTGGTGTGTAGACGATGTCCGTGCCGTTAATCGCTATCTCACCATGACTCGGTGCGGATTTCTCCGTTGCGGTGACCGTATCGCCGTCGACATCGCTGTAGCTGAAGCTGAGCGCTTGGTTGTTGTCTTCGTCTGTGGTCAAGGTTGAGGCGATCGTAATGCTCGGCTCGTCATTGACGCTAGAAACAGTAACGTTGATGGTTTT
>NZ_JYJK01000123.1 GCF_003263785.1 Vibrio variabilis | reverse complement strand
CGCCAAGGTGCGCTCAACGCTTGATAAATCAAACTCCAGCACGCGTTCATACTCTGCGTTAACTAACTCATCAACCCAAAGACCGGTTTGTTTGGCGTATTGTTCCACCAACTTAACCTGCTCATCCTCACGGCCTGTGAGTTTTAGATAGTTGATGGTCTGCTCGTCGATGTAAAACATACCCGCCGAGGCTCCGTATTCAGGCGTCATGTTCGAAATCGTTGCACGGTCACCGATAGTAAGCTGCTTAGTGCCTTCGCCAAAAAACTCTAGATAACTAGACACCACTTTTTGACCACGCAAAAACTCCGTTAATGCGAGCACAATATCGGTCGCTGTTATACCCGGCTGACGCTCTCCAGTGAGCTTAACACCGACAATATCCGGCAAGCGCATCATAGAAGGTCTACCCAGCATCACCGTTTCTGCCTCTAGGCCACCGACACCTATGGCTATCACGCCTAGCGCATCGACGTGAGGCGTATGGCTGTCGGTACCGACACAGGTATCAGGAAACGCGACACCGTTTTTCACCTGCACCACTGGGGACAATTTCTCAAGGTTGATCTGGTGCATGATGCCGTTACCAGCTGGCACCACACTGACATTCTCGAATGCGGTTTTGCACCACTCAATAAAGTGGAAACGGTCTTCATTACGGCGCTCCTCGACTGCACGATTTTTTTCAAAGGCATCAGGGTCAAAGCCTGCATGCTCAACCGCAAGGGAGTGATCAACAATCAGCTGAGTCTCTACCACCGGGTTTACTGCCGCTGGATCGCCGCCTTGAAGCGCGATAGCATCTCGTAAACCCGCTAAATCCACTAATGCGGTCTGCCCCAAAATATCGTGGCAGACCACGCGCGCTGGATACCAAGGGAAATCTTTGTCACGTTTGCGATAAATAAGCTGAGATAGGCACGCTTCTAGCTCCGAAGGCTCGCAGCGGTGCACTAAATTTTCAGCCAGCACTTTCGCTGTGTATGGCAGGCGCTCAAACGCGCCCGGTTCAATATCATTGACGGCCGCTTGCGCATCAAAATAATCAAGCTGAGTACCGGGAAGCGGTTTGCGATATTGATAGTTCATAGTGTTATTCGACATATTCACATCCTTCCCTAGCACTAATCACGCGCTTCGATAGGCGTCCATTCTCTAGCCTCAGGGCCATCATAATCAGCACTCGGACGAATGATGCGGTTGTTAGCACGCTGCTCGTAAACATGCGCAGCCCAGCCCGTCAAACGGCTCATGACAAAGATTGGGGTAAACAGCTTAGTTGGGATATCCATGAAGTGATAAGCAGAGGCATGGAAGAAGTCCGCATTACAGAACAGCCCCTTTTCACGCTTCATTACCGATTCAACACGCACAGAAACGTCATAGAGGTAAGTATCACCGACCGCCTCAGACAGCTCTTTTGACCAGCGCTTAATCAGCGCATTGCGCGGGTCGCTTTCGCGGTATATAGCATGGCCAAAGCCCATGATTTTGTCTTTGTTGGCAAGCATCTGCAGGATGTTCGCCTCTGCTTCATCGGCGGTTCTCCAATCTTGGATCATGTCCATCGCTGCTTCATTAGCACCGCCGTGAAGTGGTCCTCGAAGCGTACCGATAGCGGCGGTGATGCAAGAGTGAATATCAGATAGAGTGGAAGCGCAGACTCGCGCAGCAAAGGTAGAGGCATTAAACTCATGCTCTGCGTAGAGAATGAGTGAACAATGCATGACTTGCTTGTGAAGTGCAGATGGCGCTTTATCGGTGAGCATTTTCAAAAAGTAGCCCCCAATGCAATCTTCACTTTGATCTTCGGTATCGATGCGCACACCATCATGACTAAACCGATACCAATAACAGATGATCGCAGGGAACAAGGCAAGCATTCGCTCTGTCGCTTGCTGTTGCTCGGAAAAATCCAGCTCTTGCTCAAGATTACCCAACACCGAGCAGCCCGTGCGCATCACATCCATCGGGTGCGCATCGGCTGGAATTAACTCAAGCGCTTGTTTGAGCGCGTCTGGCAGGCCGCGCAGCCCGACTAGAATCGTTTTATAATCATCCAACTCTTTTTGATTGGGTAGATGCCCGCGCAGCAGCAAATGCGCGACCTCTTCGAACTGAGCATTGTTTGCCAGATCGGTAATGTCATAACCTCGGTAGGTTAGTCCGGTTCCAGATTTACCCACAGTACATAGCGATGTGGTACCTGCACTTTGGCCTCGTAGACCTGCTCCACCAATGGCTGAATTTGGCATGTTGAACTCCTTTTCCCGCCTATCGCCCTTTTAGGGTCTTTTCTAGCGGCGTTTCGTTATTGGATTAAATGTGTCTTGCTAATTTTTGCGTTTCGATTTTTAACGGACAAATCAGGATTTGTTGTCAGCAAACAACTGATCCAACTTGTCTTCGTAACTGTGGTAATTCAAATGCTCATAAAGCTCTGCACGGGTTTGCATTTGTGATGTTAGCGCTTCTTGATTGCCTTCAGTGAGCAAGTGCTGGTAGACGTTCTCTGCGGCTTTGTTCATCGCTCTGAAGGCTGACAATGGGTAAAGCACCATATCCACGCCAACACTGGCGAGCTCTTCGCAGCCAAATAATGGCGTCTGGCCAAACTCTGTAATGTTGGCAAGAATAGGAACATCTTTGCCCGTTGCGCTTGAAAGTGCTGACTTGAATTGTTTGTAGTGATCGAGTGAAGTCATCGCTTCAGGGAAGATCATATCTGCGCCCGCTTCCACACACGCAATAGCTCGCTCAATGGCTTTATCCATTCCCTCTACGGCAAGCGCATCAGTACGCGCCATGATGACAAAGCTTGGGTCGGTTTTGGCATCTACCGCGGCTTTTACGCGATCAACCATCTCTTGTAGCGTAACAATCGCTTTGTTAGGTCTATGGCCACAGCGCTTTTGTGCCACTTGGTCTTCAATATGAACGGCAGCCGCTCCGGCTTTTTCCATTGCTTTGATAGTGCGAGCAATGTTGAAGCGCCGCCAAAACCTGTATCAATGTCCACCAGCAATGGTAAATCACAAGCGTTGGTAATCCTCTCAACATCGACTAGCACATCGTTGAGCGTCGTAATGCCAAGGTCTGGCAAGCCGTAAGATGCGTTAGCGATACCGCCACCAGAGAGATAAATCGCTTGATGACCAACATTTTTCGCCATCATCGCGCAGTACGGGTTTACTGTACCGACAACTTGAAGCGGGTTGCCTTTAGTGACGGCGTCACGAAATCTTTGTCCCGGGGATAATCGTTGACCTAGTGAAGATGACATACGTGTCTCCTTGTCCTTTTGTTTTTATGTGCTCATGGCTTTCTATCAAAGTCAGGCACATCGATATTCACGTTACTTGATTTAGATTTTGTTCTATTAAGGCTTTGCTTCTGGAGATGTGTCTTCTCATCAATAGCTCGGCCAGTTCTTGGTCACGGTTTTTAATCGCATCCAAGATAAATAAGTGCTCTTTCAATGCCGCCTCTGGTCTTGATTGGGTTCGTGGCGACTGATAACGGTACATTCGCAGCAAGTGGTATAACTCATTGCAAAGCAAATGAACCAGTTGGCTATTTTGACTCGCTTTGATAATTCGATAATGAAAGTCAAAATCTCCGTGCTGGTGGAAGTAAGAGGCGCCAGCGACTTCATCGATATGCTCAGAGTGGCGACCCAATAAGCCTTCTAGCTCTGCGACTTCTTCATCACTAATATGGGCAGCCGCTAGGCGAGCAGCCATACCTTCCAACGCTTCTCGTACCGAATAGAGCTCAACGAGTTTGTGCTGAGTCAGCGTGATGACCCGCGCTCCTACATGAGGAATTCGCTCAATCAGTCCCAACCCTTCAAGCCTCATGATCGCTTCTCGGAGTGGTCCTCGACTGACCTCAAATCGCTTCGCGAGCTCTGGCTCAGAGATCTTACTGCCCGACTCAATTCGTCCTTCGACAATCTCTTCTATTAGTTGCTCTGTTAAATTTTCGGACTTCGTTGCTTCTTTAGAAGCGGCCACGTCACCGATCGCAAACTCTGTACTCATCTCTTCACTTACCCACTCGTCTAACAACATTGTTGACAATAAATAGTAACTGATGACTATTTAAGCAACTCGCCGTCTAATTATCAACCACATTGTCGACAATGTAGACTAATGTCTAACGTTAACGTCAAGCTGTGAACTTTATGAACAAAATTGAATTAATGCACTTTATCCTCAATATCGCCGCTTTATTGATGACCAATTAACAATTACATAACCTTTTGACTAACCCAAAGAGGTCACGCCAGATCCCTCCAAGCTGGCAGACAATAAAGTCAACATAAGGAACGTGAACATGTTTAACGCATTGAAACCTACCCTCGCGGCGTCTATCGTCGCTGCTACCCTCTCTTTTGGCAGCTATGCTGCGGATCTGGATAAGATTCACTTCTTGATCCCTGGCGGTGCTGGTGGTGGTTGGGATATGACCGCACGTGGCACGGGTGATGTGTTAGTGAAAGCAGAGATTGTCGACAATGTCTCTTTTCAGAACTTATCTGGTGGTGGTGGCGGTAAAGCCATTGCTCACTTAATCGAAACAGCTGAGCGTCAAGAAGATACCTTGATGGTCAATTCCACCCCTATTGTTGTTCGCTCACTCACTGGTGTATTCCCTCAATCTTTCCGCGATCTAACACCTGTTGCTGCAACGATTGCTGACTACGGTGCGATTGTCGCCCCTGCCGATTCTCCATATAACACATGGGAAGATGTGGTTGCAGACTTCAAAGAGAATCCACGTAAAGTCAAAATCGCCGGTGGCTCTGCACGAGGCAGCATGGATCATTTAGTGGTCGCGGCGGCGTTTAAAGGTGAAGGTTTTGATGCAAAGAAAGTTCGCTACATCGCTTATGATGCAGGCGGCAAAGCCATGGCGGCGCTACTTTCAGGCGAAACACAGCTATTGTCGACAGGTCTAGGTGAAGTGCTTGAAATGTCTAAGTCTGGACAAGTCAAAGTACTTGCTGTTACTGCACCTAAGCGTCTTGAAGCGGCTCCGGATATTCCAACTCTAACAGAATATGGTAACGAAACCGTCTTTGCTAACTGGCGCGGTTTCTTCGCTGCACCTGGTGCGAGTGAAGAGAAAGTGAAAGAGTGGAACGCGGCGCTAACTAAAATGTACAGCACCGATGAATGGGCAGTGGTACGTGACCGCAATGGTTGGATTGACAACTACAAGCCTGATCAAGACTTCTATAAGTTCCTAGAAGACCAAGAAAAGCAAATGGGTACGCTCATGACTGAACTTGGCTTCCTTAACAAGTAACCATACCGGAGGGGTTCGCCCCTCCTCGACTCAAATACGTTACGTATATTCAACGTACACCAATTTTTGCCGTATATAAGCGACAATCTCGACTCCTTCAATTCTGGATTGTTCACGTTAGCAGTACTGACCCCTTAATCTCCTGGGGAAAGATTTATCCGGGTAAAGGCTCTTTGTCCTGAGGCAATTTACCCAGTTGGTCGCCGCTCATCGACCCTTATATACGGTCTTTTCTTTATTCACTATTTGGAGTGAGTTATGTCCGATTTCACCTCTAAGCTGTTCACAAAAGAGAACTTGCTGTCTCGTGATCGTGTAGGTGCGATGATTTTTTTGATCCTGTGTTTGTGCTACGGCTACCAAACATCGCTGATCCCTATGTTTCCCGGTGACGAATACGAACCCTTCACCGCACGCACCTTGCCTACCATTTTGACGTTTGTCGGCGTTGGCCTATCGATACTACTGCTGATTACTGGCCAACCTGACCAAAAAAGCAATGACGAGCAACGCTTCAACTGGAAACTACTCATTGGCTTTTTGATCTTGATGGCTGGATACGGATTAGGATTGACCTATCTGGGATTTGTACTCGCGACAAGCTTCTTCCTTTTAGCAGGGTTCTATCTATTGGGCGAGCGTCGTAAAGCCGTGTTGTTTGGCGCTTCATTCCCTTTTGTTATCGCATTTTATCTATTACTCACTCAAGGTTTGGATATCTACCTTGAGCCTGGAATCATATTTACGATCTGGTAGGACACCATTATGTTAGACGGAATTTTACAAGGCCTTTCCACGGCCGTGATGCCTATGAACATCATGATGATGATCGTTGGCTGTTTTGTTGGCACCTTTATCGGCATGCTCCCAGGTCTGGGTCCAATTTCAGCTATCGCGCTGATGATCCCTATTACGTACGGACTTGACCCTTCATCGGGACTCATTCTCATGGCGGGCGTGTACTATGGCGCCGTTTTTGGCGGTTCAACCTCCTCTATTTTGATCAATGCCCCAGGCTGTTCATCGACAGTGGTCACTGCTTTCGATGGCTATCCTATGGCACAAAAAGGCCAAGCGGGTAAAGCATTGGCGCTGGCTGCCTACTCTTCGTTCACGGGTGGTACATTGTCCGCCATTATGTTGCTGTTTGCTGCTCCAGCATTGGCAAAAGTCTCTCTGAGTTTCCAGTCTTCTGACTATTTCGCATTGATGCTGCTTGGTCTATCGGCAGTCGCAGCGTTCGCGGGCAAAGGCCAAGTGCTGAAAGCGTGGATGATGGTAGTACTCGGACTGATGCTGTCTACAGTCGGGATCGACAAAGGTGTCGGCGTTGAGCGCTTTACCTTTGGTCTGACTGATCTTATGGATGGCTTTAGCTTCTTATTATTGGCAATGGCAACTTTCGCGCTGGGCGAAACCTTAATGGGTATCCTAAAACCAGAACAAGATACACGCCAAGATGAACAGAAAAAGCTCAGTGATATCGGTAGCATGAAAATTACCAAAGAAGAAATTAAAGAAGTCGCGCCTGTATCTATACGCTCTTCTATTCTTGGCTTCTTTACTGGCGTCCTTCCGGGTGCAGGTGCAACGATTGCTGCGTTCCTTTCTTACGGTATGGAACGTAACCTTGCGCCCAAAGAAAAGCGTGAAGAGTTTGGTAAAGGCAGCATTCGTGGGTTGGTTGCTCCTGAGTCTGCGAACAACGCGGCATCCAGTGGTTCATTCGTGCCACTGCTGACACTTGGTATTCCAGGTTCAGGTACAACCGCAATCATGCTGGGTGCACTGATCGCTTATGGTATTCAACCTGGACCACGTTTGTTTGTAGAGCACCCAGATGTCTTCTGGTCAGTTATTATTTCGATGTACTTTGGCAACATTGTCCTAGTGATTTTGAATCTACCTTTGATTCCTTATATCTCGAAGCTGCTAGCGGTTCCTAGAACAGTGTTATTGCCAATGATTTTGTTCTTCTCTATTACTGGTGTGTATCTCGTTTCGTTCAATACGATGGATGTGTTTATCATGCTGTTGATTGCAATGGCTGCGATAGCACTGCGACTGGCTAACTTCCCGCTGGCCCCATTACTGCTTGGCTTTATCCTTGGTGGCTTGATGGAGGAGAACCTTCGACGTGCGCTTATGATTAGTGATGGCGAGCTTAGCTTCTTGTGGGAGCGCCCTATTACGTTGACGTTTACAGTGTTGGCTGTATTGGTGTTAATTGGGCCATCCATTTTCTCGTTGATGAAGAAGTGGTTTTATCAGCCGAAGAAGGTTGAGTCTTAACAACTCGCTTCACCTATGGAAACATAAGCGATGCGCAGCGAGCCCTTAGCTCCTCCCCTTAATAAGGGGAGGTTGGGAGGGGTGCTCTTTTCAGCTCTATAGCCTTTTAAGCTACTAGTAAAGAGCCTAAGAGCACCCCCTCTAACTCCCCCTTATTAAGGGGGAGAACTACAGGCTAGCGTCTATCGCCGCTTCGCCTTCGAAAACAAAAGCGATGCGCAGCGAGCCTTTTT
>NZ_JYJK01000122.1 GCF_003263785.1 Vibrio variabilis | reverse complement strand
CGCAGAAGAAATGCTGATGTTCTGGTACAACAAAGCGGACGCAGAAACCAAAGCACGCTTTAAAGAATACGTAAACAAGAACTGATCCCTCAACCGTTACCAAGCCGCTCCCATAGAGCGGCTTTTTCGATCTTAAGAGAACAACTATGAAGAACATCGTATTGCTCGGTGATAGCCTAACGGCTGGCTGGGGTCTTGCCAAAGGTGAAAACTGGTCATGTCAATTAACGAAAGAGTACCCGAACCTTTCATTCACCAACTGTGGTGTACCCGGTGACACGACAACGGGAATGCTGTCTCGATTCGAATCACAAGTATTGGAGGCAAAACCTGACATTGTTGTGTTATTTGGCGGATTGAATGATCTCAACTGGGGCATCGACATTAGCGTTGTGGCCAGTAACCTCAATAGCATGATTGCTCAGGCTCAGCACCATGGTATTAAGCCTATCCTTGTTGTAACCAGTGCCATAGACCCTGTCGGCGCACTTCCGATGTTTGGCAACCAGCCGAGCAACGTCGAACGTTTAAGACAGTCTGTTGAGACATTGAGTCACGTGCACAGCAAAAAACTTAAAATGATGTACGGTCATGGAAAGACGGGCATTGACATCGTCGATGCTTACCAAGCGTTTGAAACCTACGCCCAGCATAATGGGTACAGCGACTTATATCAAAACGACGGGATCCACCTCTCCAAATTAGGCGCAAAGATCATCTTTGATGAGCTCAATGGCCTAGTTGCAAGAGTTTAGTGACTCAAACTCACAACAACGCCCCTACCCCATCGGGATAGGGGCGTTTTCATTGTAGGTGTTCAACCAAGGCTAACACTCATCTGAGACTGGCTAAGCCCAGAATGTCACCGCAATTAGCGTCAAGGCACCAATACAGGCAATGTTGAGCAAAATACCAATTCGCATCATCTCTTGCTGCTTAATATGACCTGAAGCGAACACAATGGCGTTAGGTGGTGTCGCTACTGGCAACATGAACGCACATGACGCGGCGACCGCGATAAGCACAGACAAGATCACCGGCGACATACCAAAGGCTTCGGCAACACTGGCAAAGACAGGAATAAGCAGCGCAGCACTGGCCGTATTACTGGCAAACTCTGTTAAGAAGACAACGAAAGCAGCAATCACCAAGATAATGAACAGCATACTAAACTGAGAAATCAGTTCGCTGAGCTCATTCGCCAAAAACACGCTAGTCCCTGTCGCTTTCAACACATTGCTTAAACAGATACCGCCCCCAAATAACAGTAATACGCCCCAGTCCGCGGTTTTCTCAATGTCCTTCCAATGAACCACGCGGGCAAAGTTAACGGCGACAATCGCACCCAATGCCACAATAGTATCGAACTTCGCATACCCACCTAACATGGCGTTGATGGGCTTACTAAAGATCCAGAAGAACACGGTCAAAGCGAAAATCAGTAAAGTCACGATTTTACCTTTGTCCCAATTTACAGGCTCATGGCTGATTTCAAACTCACCATCGAGTTTTGGCTTAAGCACAAAAACAGCACAGCCAACGCAATCGGTAACAGGATAAACGCAGTCGGCAAACCAAATGCCATCCAATCCGTGAATGTCATACCAATCTCGGCCGCAGCAATCGCATTTGGAGGACTACCGACCATCGTCGCGATGCCTCCAATACTGGCGCTATAAGCAATACCAAGCAATACAAACACATAAGTGTTATGACCACTTTCTTCATTCACTTTACTCAGTACACCAAGCACAAGAGGTAACATCATAGCTGCGGTTGCGGTATTACTGATCCACATCGACAGCAATGCAGTCACGCCAAAGAGCATAAACACGGCGACACTCATACGCCCTTTTGCCAAGACCAGCACTTTATCGGCGACCACTTTGTCTAACCCTTGTCGATGCATAGCGGCAGCTAAAGCAAATCCACCAAGGAATAAGAAAATTATCGAGTTAGCAAAGTTATTCAGAGCCGTCTGAGTATCAAAAACATTGAACAATACCGCGATGACCGGAACAAGGACGGCAGTCACTGTCACGTGTAATGCCTCTGTGAGCCAAAGCACGGCGATAAACGCGAGTACGCTGATGCCAAGTACCACGTTTGGATCGAAAGGCAGGGTCGTGTAGAGCACGTAAAACAGAACAATATCGGCAAGAATGATTAAGCTATTGCGGTTAAAAAACCATTCTCGGGTATTGGAGGGTAAGGGGACACTATCGTTTCTATTCATTATTATGGCTTCCTTTAATCAATGGGCGGCTGCTCCCTTGAGGGGCTAGCTCAAGAAGAGCGCCCTAGAAACCACAAACATCACTAAGCTCTTGATGCTAAGCTACTGAAAGTAGGTAAACTACCGTGGTTTTAACTCGATATAGTCATTGTGTTTAGAGATGAAAACCCAACACTCAGCAAGGATGTAAGTGGAACCAAGCTATGATCCCACATACCAAACCATTTACATAATACAACGCTATCAATTCGTTAACCACATCAACATTATGGATACATAAACATAACTTTGATCAAATCGTTGAAGATGATGACGTTAACTTGTCAAACGCGGCTTTCGCCTCATCACTGTGCATAACTCGACCATGCCCCTGCCCTTGCGTCGTGATCAGCGTGACCAGCGGCATTTCCTGTGCGGCTTTTTGAGATACCGAGTATTTGGTAAATCGATCTTTTTCATCATGGACAATAATTGTTGGTGCGCTGCGGCGACCTAGCTTGTTGTATGGGTCAATCGAGGTGATTGGATAGTGATATTGAGATTGAATATCATCAACGACCGCCTCAAACAGTCGCATCGAATATCCTGAGCGCGCAACACTACCAAACAGGTTATCGAGATAATCAAGCACCGGAGCAATAAGCAAAAGTGGCTTGTCTTGAAGTTTGGCATGCTTACATTCAATCGCAGCCGCCGTCCCCATGCTATGCCCAACCAGACCCGCTACTTCCTCTTCACTATCGAGGAGTCCTTCTAAGCCACCAACGAAGGCAGGGATGTGCCCGTATGCACCTTCACTTTGTCCGTGAGCAGGGTGGTCATACGCCAAAGCGGTATACCCCTTACTCGCAATATGCTCCATAAGTGGAAAAAATTGGCTCGCGGTACCAGACCAGCCATGGGTTAGCAGCCAAACCGGTCCAGTGCCCAAACGATACGTCTTCAAAACACCCTCAGAAGTTGCCACTTCCGAAATGCTTAAGCCTTCCGGCTGAGCATTCTTTGGCGTTGAACGCACTGGAGTCAGAAGCAATTTCTTAGCGGTACGTTTCGCATGACTCGGCGCGAGTTTATGGTGGGCTCGAGTGGTCAGATTCACCATTTTCTTTTTGAAGCTGAATTTTTTTGATGTATTGAAGTAGATTTTATCACTCATGACTGACTGTCCTGTTTATCGTCGTTATCCTCGGATAGCTTTATTGTTGAGCATATATTTAGAACGACCGTGCTTTTTCAAGTTGGCGTTGTGCACTACCGCTCCATTTAAATGGTTGTTCAGACGTAAATCGTTATTCAGAAATCGACCAAGATTTCATAGAGGTGTCAACACTGTTCCAAAATCGCTGACTGCTCTCCTGCTCACCCACCAGCGAATAGAAAACATGTGCGCTTAGGTAGTGCCCATAGAGCTCAAACGCAGCTTGTTGTGGATCGAGCGTTGACCTGAACTCACCGCTGTCGATCCCCTTTTGTATTTGTATCGTCAAATAGTGGATCCAGCGATGGATAGCTTTTCTGAGCGCTTGCTGCAATTCGTCCTGCTGACTGTCTCGCCACGCATCAATGAACATGCAGCTGCCTTGAAATGAATGATTCCAGCTCATCCAGTTGTCGATAAGATGTTTTAGCTTTTTCGTTGCCATCTCATGCTCGTGTTCACGAGCAGGAGAAATGACTCTAGTTTGAAACGTAACATCCGCATGTTGAACTACGGCAACTTGCAGGTTGACCTTAGAGTTAAAGTGAGCAAACAGACCACTCTTCGACATGTTGCATTGCTTGGCCAGCTCACCGATCGTTAGGCTTTCTAATCCATCTCTGCTCGCTATCTCAAATGCCTTCATCAAAATATGATCTTTTGTTAGCCGACCTTTACCCATAATCACCATCATCAACTCTGCTGTATAGCTTCAATTTAGCACGGTCGTACTATTTTTCAATCTACATTTATTTGTATGACAAGCTATGAAATAATCACTTGGACATTATCCCTTAACAATATGGAAGTAAATCATGGATCTATTGGTAGAACAGTTGCTGTTTTCGATTTCAATCACCGGTCCTATTTGCTTACTCATTATTCTTGGTGTTGTCTTCAAACGCATCGGACTAATCAACGATAACTTCATAGAGGTTGCTTCTAAACTCGTCTTTAAAGTTACGCTACCAACTATGCTGTTTCTTAGCATAGTAACGTCAGAACACGACTTCTCCTCCGCCAAACAGTTTCTCACGTTTGGTGTTATCGCTAGCGTAACGTTCTTCCTATTTAGTTACTTATCAGTGGGCACTTTGTTCAAGAAATCGGCTGATAGAGGTGTGATCATACAGGGCGCGTTCAGATCCAATACTGGCATCATTGGTATCGCCTATGTCGCCAATGCTTACGGTGAACGAGGAATTGCTTTAGCGGCACTGTACGTAGCAATTACGACCTTTATCTATAATGTTCAGGCGGTGATTTGCTTAACTCCGAAAGGGGCTGACTCTGGGACGTCTGCAAGCAAAATCATGCTCACCACTCTCACCAAAAACCCACTCATTATGGCCATCTTGCTGGGCTTACTGGTATATCTGCTATCAATTCCAGTCCCGACTATCGTTGTGGACGCAGGAAATTACTTTGCCACCATGACATTACCACTCGCGTTACTATGTACAGGCGGCTCACTTGATCTTAGCTCGATGAAGAAAGAGCAAGCCCCTACTTGGATCGCCAGTGGCTACAAATTGGTATTGGCGCCCCTTGCTATTACGCTGGCGGCCTATTTTGCGGGATTTCGTAGTCTCGAGTTGGGGATTCTGTTCTTTATGAATGCATCGCCTGTTGCTGCAGCTAGCTATGTTATGGCGCGTTCAATGGGTGGCAATTCGATACTTGCAGCCAACATCATCGCACTAACTACCGTACTTTCCACCATAACTTGCACGCTAGGTATTCTGATCCTTTCTTTGTATGGACTGATCTAGTTTCTGTTCAGACTCTTATATAAAACCATCACAGACCAGTGCTAGCCTAACCACGGCTAGCACTATTTTTATATCCCAGTACAATGAATATACCCAAGTGACCTCAGGATAACGCTCCCTTCGGGCGTGTTATCTTGAGGTTACTTGGGTATATATGAAAAAGCTCGAATGAGCCTTTGGAGAATAGAATGAACAAACAACAAATCGTCAGCGCCCTAAACAAAGTCCGCGAACAAAAACCCTTAGTAGTGAATATCACAAACTTCGTGGTCATGAACAACACAGCTAACGCATTGTTAGCCGTTGGCGCCTCCCCAATCATGTCTCACTCAAAACAAGAAATGGCTGAGATGATGTCCTTCGCTGGAGCGTTAGTCATTAACATTGGTACGCTGGACAGCGTGTGGCGCCAGGTATGTTCTTCGCTGTTGAGAAGGCCAATGAAAACAACAAACCTGTGATTCTTGATCCAGTAGGCTGCGGCGCAACGAAACTGCGCACCTCTACAGCTCGTCAATTGGCAGAACTTGCGGATAACTTGATCATTCGTGGCAACGCTTCAGAAATCATCGCAATGGCGGGAGAGAAGTCGCAAAATAAAGGCGTAGATGCCCTCGATGCCAGTGAAGCCGCTCTTTCTGCTGCTCGTTCATTGGTAGAAAACTACGCATGCAGCGTGGTTGTGTCTGGAGAAACGGACTACATCGTGACCAAAGAGCGCACCCTTGCACTCAGCAATGGTCATGAAATGATGCCATATGTCACTGGCATGGGTTGCTCACTGTCCGCCGTCACTGGCGCGTTTGCTGCCATCGGTGAAACCAGTGGTGTCGCTGCCGCAGCGATCTTCGCAATAGCCGGTGAAATGGCTGCTGAGCAATCTCAAGGCCCAGGCTCATTGCAAGTCAATCTACTCGATAGCTTATACCAACTGACTCCGGATGACATCGAGTCTCGCCTACAACTTCGTAAGTGCTAGGAAATCCATGACAAACAATCCGTACCGCTTATATCTCGTCACCGACGAAAATCAAGACTTGCCCACGTTAATGAACGTTGTCCGCGAGTCCGTCGCCGGCGGTGTCACCATGGTTCAGCTTCGCGAAAAACATCACGATGTGCGTGCTTTCATTGAGAAGGCGCGAGCCGTAAAAGAAGTGCTCGAAGGAACAGGCGTCCCTCTTATCATCAACGACCGAGTGGATGTTGCTCTTGCGGTTGATGCCGATGGTGTGCACCTTGGACAATCGGATATGCCAGCACAAATTGCGCGAAAACTGATTGGTTCACAACGTATTTTAGGCTTGTCGATAGAAAGTGAAGCGCAACTAGCAGAGGCTCAATCACTTCCTATTGACTATATTGGCCTGAGCGCGATTTTCGCCACCCCAACCAAAACAAACACCAAGACCCACTGGGGCTTGGAAGGGCTACGCAACACGCTAAGCAAAACGACACTTCCTGTCGTCGCGATTGGGGGCATCAACGACACCAACCTCAAAGACGTTGCAGCGACTGGTACACACGGTGTTGCGTTGGTTTCGGCCATTTGTCATGCAGAAAGCCCCAAGCAAGCAGCCACTAACCTGCTTGCCATTATAGATAGTTAATCGGATGGATGGCTCATCAAATTAAGGGAGACAGATATAGTGACTAACCACAACAAGCTTTCAACATCGGCGCTGGCGAAACAGCGTCAAATCGAGCCAAAATCCCTGTTTAACGAGTTAAAGCAACTTGGCTACATTACCTGGCACGACGAGCAGTGGCTGCTTACCGATGTCGGCGCTCGATTTGGTGGTGATTATGTTGAGAGTGAAAAGTATGGTCGCTTTATTGTCTGGCCAACAACTTGGTATTGGATGACACACTCCGCAGTGACAAGTACCTAACCGCAACACAGCTTGGTGAGCCTCTAGGTCTAGCGGCTAAGAAGATCAATCTACTCCTCAGTGAACTTGGCTGGTTGCAACGTCAAGACAGTGATTGGATAGCTACTCTACAAGGCGTACGTGCTGGGGCCCAGCCACGCAGCGATAAAAGCAACCATCATAAGTTTGTAGTCTGGCACCCAAGTGTGCTTCGAAACCACAGACTCAAACAGAGTGTTTTGGAGTTTAAAGGTGCGGACGCGGAAACGCATTCAACTGAAAAATCTTTCTCAAGTTTCCGCCAAAAGTTTGCCGCAAAGCATCGCACACTCGACGGTCATTATGTCCAATCGAAAGGCGAGTTACTGATCGATAACTGGTTGTATATGGCAGGTGTTGTGCACGCTTACCAGAGGCAATTGCCTATCGAACAAGACGTAGTCAGCGACTTCTACCTGCCTTCAGGTAAAGTGTATCTTCAATATTGGGGGTCAGATTCAGGACCAATTGAAAACAAAACGGTCGAAACAACTCGCGAATTATATCAGCAGCATGATTTACCATTGATAGAAGTCTTTCCAGAAGAGATTGAGCAGTTGGACAGCATTTTGCCGAAAAAGCTCAAACCCTTTGGAATCAAAGCCTATTAACTGTCGCTCCACTATCAAAAAAGGCACAAACAATCTTGGTGCCCATGCTTACCAGCAATCATATATGGCGTGATAGCCACAGCGGCGACTTCGCTCATAGATTGCTGTTGCGATTGTAAGCTGTTGCTTTTAGGGGATTGTTTTTTCGCTACCATTTGTGGCGCTGTCGTGGTCAATTTTTGCGTGGTCGAGCGAATAAACGCATCGCGGTAGCTAGGTAGTGAACGCAGCGCAAGAAGATCTTGTTTGGCATTTTCAAATGACTGATACGGCCCGACCAGACAGCGATCACCACTCACATCAGGTTTTAGCCAAATAGGCTGATTCACGGTATCTTGCAATTGACTAGGAGCCGAACGTAAGCTGCCAGGTTTAACAAAGCCACACTGGATCCAAAATGACTGCTCATCAAGAGATGGTACTTTTTGCCCCCAGACACCTTTACCAATTGGGCACTCACTCTCCAAAATAGGTAGCGTTGATTCCGAGCGACTGCCACTGTCACACACCATTGCCGCGTGAGCGGGCAAAGACGCCAACGTGTATAAAGCCGATACCAACATTGTGACTACCGTTGCGAACCCTGTTTTCATGCTCCCTCCTGACACCCCAATCAATCACTCAAGCTTGATCATTGCTCATTATTTAGCCTAGCTGCTATTTAACTTTAGTCAAAGCTCGGAGTTATAAGGAAAATCCAGCGAAGCGTCGCACAAAAAAGACGGCATCAGTTGAGCAGATCTGCGTCAGCTCACAACGTAATTGTTGAAAAACCATTAAAATACCGTATCGCATTTGTTAGCGCCTGATTTCATCTAAGCTTTTGAAGGATCAAAACATGAAGAAAATAAGTCGGTGGCCAACCTTTTTACTCCCCCTTTTATTTGCCACCTCTAGTTTCGCTTCTCCCAGTGCATCGTCTGATGCGTTTAATTTCACTCAATCTACCGTCGGTTATGCCTCATTATTGATTTTCGGCATCGCCTACACCTTAGTCATGATGGAGGAATACCTAAAACTGAGGAAATCCAAACCCGTTCTGCTCGCCGCAGGTTTGATTTGGATACTCATTGGCTTCGTCTACAAGGACATTGGCCAACTCGAAATCGCTAAATCCGCTTTGGAGCACAACCTGCTCGAATACGCTGAGTTACTACTGTTCCTCCTCGTCGCTATGACCTATATATCGGCGATGGAGGAGCGGCGTCTGTTCGATGCATTACAATCTTGGATGGTGGGCAAAGGGTTTGATTTTCGAACGCTATTTTGGCTAACCGGTATTCTGTCTTTCTTCATTTCACCGATAGCGACAACCTCACGACCGCGCTATTGATGTGCGCCGTGGTACTTAAAGTGGGTGGCAGCAACCTTAAATTTGTCAACATAGCGTGTATTAACATTGTTGTGGCGGCGAATGCGGGCGGTGCGTTTAGCCCGTTTGGTGATATCACCACCTTAATGGTCTGGCAAGCGGGTCATGTGTCATTTTCTGAGTTCATGCCACTCTTTGTGCCCTCTGTGGTGAACTACATTGTACCTGCACTGATCATGTCGCTGTTTGTTCCAAAAACCCAACCGGATGCCGTACATGCACACGTTGAACTAAAGCGCGGCGCATTTCGGATTGTTGGCTTGTTTATCCTGACCATTGCAACCGCTGTGGCATTCCATGCCGTATTCCACTTCCCACCAGTTATGGGGATGATGATGGGATTGGCGTATTTGCAGTTCTTTGGTTTTTTCCTTCGCAAAACCCTTCCTCGTTCCATCGCGAAGAAAAAAGCCATGGCTATTGCGAATAACGATGAAGCGGCACTTAAACGTCTCGGTTCCATCGTGCCATTCGACGTATTTCGACGAGTATCCCACGCAGAATGGGATACTTTGCTGTTCTTCTACGGGGTGGTAATGTGTGTTGGCGGCCTAAGCCTGCTTGGATATTTGAGCGTCGTGTCGGAGATCATGTACACCCAATGGGATCCTATTTGGGCTAACGTCATGGTCGGCATATTATCCGCTATCGTCGACAACATTCCGGTCATGTTTGCCGTACTGACTATGAATCCAGAGCTCTCTATGGGTAACTGGTTATTGGTCACGCTTACTGCAGGTGTTGGAGGCAGCTTGCTGTCCGTCGGTTCGGCTGCTGGTGTTGCACTAATGGGCGCCGCACATGGTAAATACACTTTCTTTGGTCATTTGAAGTGGATGCCAGTGATCGCCGTTGGCTATGCCGCGAGTATTTTTGTCCACCTTTCAATGAATGGCAGCTTATTCTAACCGCCATTCACTACAGAGTTAACTCCTAGAAGCACTTAAGCCCCTAATTAAAGGGCTTATTTGTGCCTGAAGACCCAAATAGGGCCAATGAGAAGAAATTGGATATCATCGAAAAAAGACGGCTTTTTGCCTTCAATTTTGTGACCCACGAACTGCATGATCCATAGCGCCACAAATAAGCCTATCGAGAAGTTGAGAATCGACACACCAAACATATCGGCAAAAGTAATGACCGCTAAGCAAGCTAGGGTAAACAACAGCATTTGAATAAATACCGAGCGCGATAACCTAAAGTAGAAAAACATAACCGGAAGCATCACGAGCCAAACCCAGTTAATGGCAATCCCACCTAGGGATAAATGAGGAATGCACCATATGAGTCCCACGATCGATAAATAGATACCGGGTACGGCAACTTTATGTATTTTTCTGTTGGTACTGTTCTGATGGCTTTCTCCGTATGCATCTAACCATTGCTGTAACGACTTCATTTTACTTCCTTGTTGTGTATGACTGATGATTTCGATTGGTGTTAAAACTCTAGACTATAATCTGTGACTCTTCCTCCTCAACCTCAACCCAACCTATTAGTCATACTTAAAGGTGCTCATTTAACCTAATCATCACTTCCCCTTACTATGACCGCAACGAAACACATTACTCCACCAAGTGAGGTCATTATGAACAAATCAGTCCTTAGCCTAGCTCTCGTTGCAACCCTATCCGCCGGTTATGCTGCCGATACAATCGCATGTACGTCAGCCATCTACAACAACGGAGAGGCAAGCCTAACCGTAAGAACCATGGACTGGTTCGGTCACGATGACGCCACCGTTGTCGGTGCTGGTAAAGGTATAACTAACCAGTATGGCGATACTAAGGAAGCCATCAAAACAGAGAGCAAATATGCGTCGCTAAAGGTTAAGTCTTTCGCTCCTCAACTGGTTGCTGAGGCGATGAATGAAAATGGTTTGGTTGCTCGTATCCTGTACCTTGGAAACGACTACACTGAAATGGCACCTGACCGTGCGGGTGTGCCAGATGTCGCAGCCTCTCAGTTCCCAAGTTACGCTGTCGATAACTTTGCATCTGTTGCCGATGTCGTTAGCAACCTAGATTACATCGACGTTATCCAAGACAAGGTCTGTGACCTACCAGGGCACGAGAATGAGTGTATTGCAGCCCCTGTACACTACCACCTTACGGATGCCAGCGGCGACAGCGCAGTCATCGAGTTTGTAAAGGGTGAGGTTAAGATTTACCGCGGTGACGTGACAGAAGCCCCAAGCGTGCAATACCTATCGAACGACCCAGAGTTTGGTTTCCATATGAATCTGGATAAAGAGCAAACGGAGTCCGGCTCAACAATTCGTGCTTACGACCGTCGCCTACGCGCCAAAGAAGTCATTGAAGATATGTATGCACGCAATGTTACTGACAATACTTCTGCGCTAAACAGCTTGAAAGCTGCCGGGGCATCAGTATTCGCAGGCTACGACCAGCTAGACCCATACGCAAATGACGTATTCCCTACACTTTGGACTATCTACACAGACCAGAACGCAAAGGAAATCTACCTAGACCGTTATGACACATGGCAAGTGGAGCACTATGACTTCACCATGTTTAACAATAATGAAGCCAAAGAAGTGGTACTTGGTGCACATCCAAGCGTCAATAATTAATGACAATTGCACCCAACAGAGACGCTCAATATCTATTGAGCGTCTAAAATTTACAATGTAAATACTAGAACCAGTATAGCCAGAAAAATTCAACTCATTTACATCATTTAGCCTATCATTCAATAAACTATGTTTGGTGGTTTACCTAATCACCTCTTTCTTGCAAAGTAGAAGTCATCTTAGTTACTGGTGAAAAGCATGTTACTGAATACCGAACGTCTTTTATATCTTGTCTCTATTGCTGAAACAGGCTCATTCTCTGCGGCGGCTCGCAAGCTGGGCGTGAGCCCATCAGCAGTCAACCAAGCCGTTCAAGCCATGGAGATTGATTTAGGGATCAGCGTGTTCGAACGTGTCGCTGGTAAAGCCCCCACTTTAACGTCCGAAGGTAAAGTACTCTACTTTCAAGCACTGGAGATAGTACCAAGGCTCAAAGCGATTGACCGCAAAGTGCAATCCTTACAACGCGGCGAAGAGCCCACGATCACCATTGCTACTCATAGCATGACCCTCTATCCAAGATTTGTAGAGGTATTTGCCGAGCTGACTCGTCACTTTCCTGAAGTCGACTTAGTATTGGTCGATGCTGAAACGCACTCGCTAGCTGTTGAAAATGACACCCAAGGCGCTGACATCATGATCGCACCTGGCGGGCTAAGCCCCACCCGCGGCACCAATGTTCAGACAGTCGATACCATAGAGTGGTGTTTTTTGGCCTCGCCACACCATCCACTGTCCAAACTTCGTGGTGAGATCACCACCGAAGATCTAGAACAGTATCCGCAGATTTTGTCCCTAGAGGGAAAGGTTGCGACCAGTGAGCTCATTGAATCACTGCGCTATAGCCCTAAGCTCATCCGCTACGAAAATCATTACCAACTGCAAGACCTGCTGCTGCAAGGCATTGGTTATGTAGCCTACCCAACGAAACTCGCACAACCTTTTATCGACCATGGTCTAGTTACTAAGCTAAATGTAGGTCGCTATGATGGTTCTTTAGTATGGCCTGTCGATTTGTCTTGGCGCAGTGGTCTTGGTACCGCTGGCACTTGGTTTATCGAACAAATATTAGATCAGGAGGACTAAATGCTAGACCAGAATAAGACCCAGCTAATGATCATCGACGTGCAAGGCAAACTGGCTCAGTTAATGCACGACAAAGAGACGCTGTTTAGTAACCTCAACACACTAACCAAGGCAGCGAAGCTCATGGAGCTGCCAATCGTGTGGGTTGAACAAATTCCGGATAAACTCGGAGCAACGATTGACGAAATCAGCCAAGAACTCCCCCACCAGCGCCCAATCGCAAAAAATGTGTTCAGTGCTTGGGGCGAAGAGGCCGTGCGCACTGCAATCGAGAGCCACAACCGAAAGCAGGTATTATTGGTGGGTATTGAAGCTCATATTTGCGTGCACCAAACCGCTTGTGAGCTGATAAACGCAGGTTATGAAGTACATCTTGTCACCGATGCGGTTTCCTCAAGAACTCAGAAGAACAAGGAGCTTGCGCTCAAGCGCTTAGCTCAAGAAGGTGCCATTCTCACCTCGACGGAGATGGCACTGTTTGAACTACAAAGAATCGCGCAGGGTGAACAGTTTAAAGCCCTTCTTAAACTCATTAAGTAATCAAGGGCTCATACAGCGCCCATTAAAATAGCAACAGAGCGATTACTCGACCAAGGAATAAAGTTTATGTTCATGGTGCGAAAAACAGTCGACTTATTCGTACCCTGAAATCTGGTCAGAAAACATGTCTAACCTTTACAAAATTTGACGGTTGGGTCTTGGCAAGATCGGCGTTCCACCATAGCACCCATTATCGAACAGTCGTCGGCCCGCTTGAACCACGCGATGAGCTCAATCATAGAGGTGGTATCCGGTGGCTGTAAGAAAACGCCAAACAGCATAAAATGGAGCAAAAGCATAACGGCGTAAAAATTACGATCAACCACAAATTGTTGCAAAATACTTGCACTTGTACAGCAATTAATTGATGCCAAACACGTCATCTAAACCAATAAATGCTAGTGTGAAGGGGTTTCGTTTCTAGTGAGAAAACATCTCTTCATACTATGCAGCAAGTTACTAATAAATCAGAAAAAATCACCAGCTTTGAGTTCGCTAGGGTCATCGCACTACTCGCCGTTATTTCCATTCATGGTCAATTATTTATGGACTATGGCTATATCGGTGAAGAGCCTTGGCTTAACTTCATTACCAACCAGGCCGCTCGATTTGCCGTACCATTGTTTTTTGTTATCGCCGGCTATCTTATCTACCCCAAACTCAACGCAAACCCCTATACCACCGCGAAAAACTACAGCGCACCCTTGATGATCATTTGGTTTATATGGAGCCTCATCTGTCTTGCGCTACCTTTTAACTTAGGGGTTGTAGCGGAGCACGGTTACTTAGCAGAGCGCACCGGCTACTGGGGTTACCTAATGCAAGCACCACTTAACTCTCTGTTTGAAGGTGGCTTAGTACACTTATGGTTTATCCCATCACTGGTCATCGCGGTCTTCATGATTGCGTGGTTTGTTGACAACAAGTGCCGTTCGTTAATGATTCCCTTCGCAGTCATTTTCTATATCTACGGCCTAGCGGCAGGCAGTTATAATGTCATCACCGAGGTTGAAACACCGATTTTTACTCGCAATGGCCCTTTCTTCAGTTTCCTTATGGTTGCTATTGGTTTTGAAGCTCGCCGCCATCAATGGACAATGAGCGTCGGCAAAGCTCTGCTTCTGGCTGCGGTAGGAATGGCTCTCCATTTTGCAGAGGCGTACTATCTACATGGACATGGCCAAGTATTCCATCTCAATGATTTCTTGCTCGGTACTTCAATCTGGGGAGCGGGGCTGCTGTTTTTCTTACTCGCTAAACCGAACTTAGGAAAACACCCTATTTGGCTGTCTCTTGGTAAGTGGGTGCTGCCGATTTACGTGATGCACCTATTGGTCACTATCTACATGAACAACATCGTCGCTATTCTGGGCGTAAACACAGTTGCCGCAGACGCCATCGTATTCTTTGGCACCATTATTGGCTCTGTTATTTTGATGTTTATCATTGAGAAAACACCGCTATCGTTTGCCAATCTGCGTCGCATTAAGTTCAGTAAAAACAAAGCCGCTTGTCGTGAGGCGTAATACCTGTTAGAAAGGTGCCGATTACAGGCACCTCAAATGTACCAGGTATTACCATGAAACACGTCTCCGAACTGGAACAACTTCTTCATTCACGCCGCTCAGTGCGCAAATATGACGCTGAAGCGGCGTTTGACCATAACGCGGTTCAGCGCGCCTTAGAACACGCGACTCTCAGTCCAAATAGCAGCAACATGCAAATGTGGGCATTCCACAGAGTCATCAGCGATGAAAAACGCCAACAACTTGCAGAGATCTGCATGGGGCAAAATGCGGCTAAAACGGCCAATGAACTGGTTGTTGTCACGGTTACACCTGACAAATGGAAACAACGCGCAGCAATGAACGCAGATATCGTGCGTGCAAATTTTGCGGGCCGCGAAGACGAGACCTCAAAGCGCGCATTTAAATACTACGACAAGCTCATTCCTATGGTGTACAACAATGATGCTTTGGGTCTGCGTGGGTTAATGCGTAAGATCTACAGCTTCTGGCTGGGGCGTAATAAGCCGATGGTAAGAGAAGTCAGCAAACAAGATATCCGTGTGTGCCTTCACAAAAGTGCCTCCCTCGCTTCAATGACGTTCATGCTGTCGATGCGCGAGCAAGGCTATGATACTTGCCCAATGGAAGGCTTTGATTCTGTGCGTGCTAAAGCATTGTTGGGTCTGGCTGATGACGACGAAATCACGATGATCATCAGCTGTGGCGTTCGTACTGAAGAAGGTATCTACGGTGAACGTCATCGCGTACCCAATGAAGAAGTGATTATCT
Source organism: Vibrio variabilis (assembly GCF_003263785.1). Taxonomy (GTDB): domain Bacteria; phylum Pseudomonadota; class Gammaproteobacteria; order Enterobacterales; family Vibrionaceae; genus Vibrio; species Vibrio variabilis. The sequence continues at coordinate 3,615 of NZ_JYJK01000122.1, read as the reverse complement.
CTCACTAAGCGAGCAGTAAGCATCGAAAAAACGCCATTCCCACTATAGCTGGAATGGCGAACTTTTAAGACACAGCACAGCAATAGCAAACACCTATCAATACTATCACTACAATCGATTATTCCTTTTTAACGCCCCGCCATATACTGACTTCAACAAAACAAGATTCCACTCTTCCCAGAGGACAGTATTATGAAAACCACTAACCTTATCGGTCTAGACAAAGACGCATCACAAGCAGTTGCAACTGAACTTAACCAATTGCTCGCTAACTACCAAGTGTTGTACATGAACACCCGTGGTTACCACTGGAACATCAAAGGTGAGCAATTTTTTGAACTTCACGTCAAGTTTGAGGAAATCTACACCGATCTACAGACCAAAATCGATGAATTGGCAGAGCGAATTCTAACCATTGGTCATACGCCAGATCACTCGTTCAGTCGCTACCTTGAACAGAGTCAGATCGAAGAACATCAAAACGCTTATCGTGGCAAAGACTGTGTTACTGGTCTTGTAAAAGGCTTCTCGGTTTTGATTCATCGTCAACGCCAGATCTTAGAACAAGCATCACAAACCAATGATGAGGGTACTGCTGCATTAATGGGTGATTACATTCGAGAGCAAGAGAAGTTGCTTTGGATGTTAAATGCCTATTTAAACTAAAAGAATAAAAGCCATAGGGCGCTAACGCACTCTATGGCTTTTGACAGACAATTTTATCGGTGAGACCAGCTCGTCTCTCTATTGTTCATTAAATTGGTATTCGACAACCGCACTGTAGCTTGTCACATCATTAAGGCGAATAAAGTAACGAGAGACTTTTGCACCGATGAAAATGTTCGAAGATAGCTTCCCCTTAAGAGCAAAAGCGACGTAAGGATCGATACCATCTTCCGTAGATTCAATTTTTTGCCCTTGATATTCGCTCTCAAATTCCGTTCGCCAAGCTAGTGCTCCACCGATACCATTGAGCGACACCTTGTCGTTTTCCCACAAGGTATAATCAACATCCAGACCAATACCATGACCAAGTGCTGGCGTCACTTTGGCAACTGTGCGGTGATAATCCTCTGGAGATTGACCAACGTCAGTTGCTAATTCGGCACTCCCTTTGCCGAGATTGATATAGTTAACAGATACCGCCCAATCTTGGTTATATCGATACCCTACCCCAAGTAACCAAGCCGTATCTCGGTCTTCAACGCTCAACACCTGTGTATTGTTGTCATAGTTTCTATCATCCGCTCTCGCTTGACCGATGTCCGCCTTGAGAAACCAATTAGCATTGACGTTAAATGCCGTTAGCAATATTAACAAACCAGTACTTACACGTACTTGTCCAGATCGAATTGCACCGAATACTGCCAATATCATCACAAGCCACCCTCCTAGTGAACCGCCGCTAGAGCTGTTTCTCACCACATCGTTGCCAGCAAGATTCACATTCACCGAGACATTTGAGAATGCGGTTCCACCATTGCCATCGGAAATGCCATAGCTCAGCGTATCGACACCAAAGAAGTCTGCAGGCGCTTGATAGACTAGCTGGTTATTCTCAATCGATACACTACCAAGTTGGCTGCTGGCACTCGTAACCTGTAGCGTATCGCCATCACCATCACTGTCGTTCGCCAGTACGTTGATCGTCACTGTGCCGCCTTTAACTACATTTACTTCATCCGCCTCTGCTTGCGGAAGCGTGTTCGATGAGGTCGTCGCAACGCCACCTGGGTCTACGATTCTGCCGTTTTCTTCGCCATCGTCATCATAAATACCACCATCTTTAATGGTTAATTGCACACACCAATGGCCTTCAATCAGTTGACCTTTCAGCCATGAGTCATCACCAGGAGGTGGACAATAACCTTCAAATCCAGGTGCTGATGAGACGTAGTTATCCGGGTCAGTCCCATCGTTTGCTAACGTTATCCATCCGTTGGTCTCACTGTATTTACGATAGACTGCATTGCGAGGAATCGGTCTACTTTGAGGCAGCACCAAAGAGTAGCTTTGCCCAGGAATAGGAAGTCCAATCGCGACATAGTCAAAAAGACCACCAACATTTGTTGCATCATCATCTAGAGGTAACTCCTGCTCGAGCAGCAGTGCTCCTCCAGTCACTCCATTGGCAACCGTCACCCCCTTACGCAAACAGACACCAGGTTCACCTTCTACTAAATAGCTGCTCGACTCCGACGCATAAGACTGAATGACGTTACATTCGGCTATCGCATCTTGGAAATCTGGAATGCCATCGCCATCACTGTCACTGTACCCCTCTTGGTTATCTGGAATGAGATCGCCATCGGTATCCTGTTCCCCGAGAGTAGCAAGTTCAGTCACAACTTCTAAGAACACGCTGGTGTTCACCGTTTCATTGCCTGAATCGGTCACTTCAATAACTAGCTCATAGACGCCATCAACCAGAGCCGCTGGATCAAACTCAAATACTGACGCTGTTTGGCTGATGTTTGCCAATGCTGAATTGTCATTGATCCAACGGTATTGGTGCTATCGCCGGGATTGACGTCATTAACGACGGCAGTCACGATTACTGTGCCTTGTTGCGGAGAAATAACCGTTCTAGGTTCATTATTTTGAACGACTTGCAACGTGACATCAGGTGCCACATTCACCTCATAAACGGTGAGTACATATTGGGATTTGCTACCAAGATTGAGAGCATCAGATAAGGTGATAACTAAGGTCTCTTCGCTATCGACAACATCGTCATTGAAGATCTCAAAATCAATCACACCTTCAAGCCCTGAAGAGATGACAACTTCTCCAGAAACAAGGTCGTGATCTAGAGCATCCATCGTGCCGCTTACCGTGTATGGGATAACCACCGGGTAACTGCTAGGCTCACCATTGAGATAGACCAAAACTTGGTGCTCAGTTCCTTCAACGGTCTTACCATCTTTCTCAACTGAGATTAATGGGTTAACCGTAATCGTCTGCAGTGATTTACCAGTATTGCCACTTTGATCTGTTGCAGCCCAGGATACTTTGTGAACACCGGGTTTGAAGAAGCCGTCGCTGTTTTCAATGACCACAGGGAGTGGCTGCCCTGAACTATCAAGCGCTGTTGCTACCCCAATGTCGACTTTAGTAAATAGCGCCGTTGCATTAATCTCAACATCATCAGGCGGTGTGACGATTGGACCTTCATTCGCGACAATTTCTAGTACGGCCTCACCGATAACTTCAGCACCGTTACTGTCTGCAACAGCGTACTTTATAGTGACAATCCCAACATCCGTAGTTTGAAGTTCAATACTGTCACCATTAACGGTTAATGTTCCCGAGTCTGCTCTGGCCCAAGCGATCGTTAATGTGTCCTCATCAGGATCCACATCGTTGGCCAGCGGAGCAAAGTTATAAGTACCTTGCGGTGTCGCAGAGAATGTTAGAGTCTCTCCAGACACAACAGGGGCATCATTCACACTAATGACCTGAACATTAATGGTTCTATCTACCGAATAACCGCTGTCATCGGTCAAAGTGATCGTAAAGCTGTCACTGCCGTTGTAATTGGCCGTTGGCGTGTAGATGATGTCCGTGCCATTGATGACTATCTGACCATGACTTGGTGCGGATTTCTCCGTTGCC
>NZ_JYJK01000121.1 GCF_003263785.1 Vibrio variabilis | reverse complement strand
CGCTCACCACCGATGAAGACAACAACCAAACGCTCAGCTTCAGCTACAGCGATGTCGATGGCGATACGGTCACTGCAACGGAGAAATCCGCCCCGAGTCATGGTGAGCTCGCTATTAACGGCACGGACATCGTTTACACGCCAACAGCCAACTACAACGGTAGTGACAGCTTCACCATTACCTTGACCGATGGCAGCGGCTATACGGTGGATAAAACCATCACCGTAACGGTCTCCAGCGTCAATGATGAGCCGAGCATCACGATCGCCTCAACGCTGACCACCGACGAAGACAACAACCAAACGTTGAGCTTTAGTTTTAGCGACGTGGATGGTGATACGGTGACAGCAACCGAGAAATCTGCACCAAGTCATGGTGAGATAGCCATCAACGGCACGGACATCGTCTACACGCCAACCGCCAACTACAACGGCAGTGACAGCTTCACCATTACCCTGACCGATGGCAGCGGCTATACGGTGGATAAAACCATCACCGTGACGGTCTCCAGCGTGAACGATGAGCCGAGCATCACGATCGCCTCAACCTTGACTACAGACGAAGACAACAACCAAACGTTGAGTTTCAACTTTAGCGATGTGGATGGCGATACGGTCACCGCAACCGAGAAATCCGCGCCAAGTCACGGCGAGATCGCCATCAACGGCACGGACATCGTTTACACGCCAACAGCCAACTACAACGGTAACGACAGCTTCACCATTACCTTGACCGATGGTAGCGGCTACATGGTGGAC
>NZ_JYJK01000120.1 GCF_003263785.1 Vibrio variabilis | reverse complement strand
CTAACCCTCATCGCCGATTGCCCACGGCGCAGCTTAGCGAACAGGGCATCGCAGGCGCGTGGGAGCAGAAGTCTGACACCATGCCAGATGGCGCGGTCATCATTGCTGCGATTACGTCTTGTACCAACACCAGCAACCCGCGCAACGTGGTAGCGGCTGGATTGATTGCCAAAAAAGCCAACGAGTTAGGTTTGGTACGAAAACCTTGGGTGAAATCCTCCTTTGCCCCAGGCTCAAAAGTTGCCAAGCTGTACTTAGAAGAAGCAGGACTGCTGCCAGAGCTAGAAAAGTTGGGCTTTGGTATTGTCGCTTACGCGTGCACGACCTGTAACGGCATGAGTGGCGCGCTTGACCCTGAAATCCAAAAAGAAATCATCGATAACGATTTGTACACAACCGCCGTGTTGTCAGGCAATCGAAACTTCGATGGACGTATTCACCCTTATGCCAAGCAAGCGTTTTTAGCATCGCCGCCTCTTGTGGTTGCTTATGCGATAGCGGGAACGATTCGTTTTGATATCGAGCGAGATTCGCTGGGTGTCGATGCTGAAGGCAAGCCTATCTATCTTAATGATATATGGCCAAGCGATGAAGAAATCGATGCGGTCGTTAATGCACACGTTAAGCCTGAACAGTTCAATCAAGTCTATCTGCAAATGTTCAAGCTAAATGATGAAGTGGCAAGCTCAAACCCGCTCTATGATTGGCGTGAGATGAGCACCTACATTCGCAGACCACCATATTGGGAAGGGGCACTGGCTAAGCCTCGCACACTGAGCGGCATGAGACCGCTAGCCATCCTCGGAGATAACATTACCACTGACCATTTGTCGCCATCTAACGCTATCTTAGCGTCCAGTGCTGCAGGGGAGTACCTCACTAGCATGAGCGTACCCGAGGAAGACTTCAACTCTTACGCGACCCATCGCGGGGATCACTTAACCGCTCAGCGAGCAACCTTTGCCAACCCCAAACTGTTCAATGAAATGGTTACTGAAAACGGCAATGTTGTTCAAGGCTCATTGGCTCGAATTGAACCAGAGGGAAAGGTCACGCGCATGTGGGAAGCAATTGAAACCTACATGCAGCGTCAGCAGCCTTTGATCATTGTCGCCGGTGCGGATTATGGACAAGGCTCTTCACGAGATTGGGCTGCTAAGGGGGTTCGCCTAGCCGGCGTCGAGGCAATCGTTGCTGAGGGATTTGAGCGAATCCACAGGACGAACCTTGTCGGTATGGGCGTATTGCCGCTGCAGTTCAAAGCGGGCACCGATAGAAACACCCTAGGTCTGGATGGCACGGAAACTTACGATGTCGTCGGCGATATTGCTCCGGGTTGCGATCTAGCTCTAGTCGTCACGCGCGCCAATGGCAACAAGCTCGATATTGCCGTGACTTGTCGACTAGACACGGAAGACGAGGTGGCCGTTTATTCATCTGGTGGTGTACTGCAGCGATTCGCACAAGACTTTCTCGCGAAATAGGGGACGTAGTATGAGCAAACAAATAAAAGTGCCTGCCACGCACATGCGCGGAGGGACAAGCAAAGGTGTGTTCTTTAGCCTCGAAGATTTGCCTGAAGCAGCAAAACAGCCTGGCGTCATACGAGACCAACTGTTGATGCGTGTCATCGGCAGCCCCGATCCCTATGCCAAGCAGATTGATGGTATGGGAGGGGCAACATCGAGTACCAGTAAAACGGTGATTGTGTCGAAAAGTCGCCGCCCTGACCATCACATCGATTACTTATTCGGTCAAGTGGCGATTGATAAGGCGTTCGTCGATTGGAGCGGCAACTGCGGAAACCTATCAGCTGCAGTCGCGCCGTTTGCCATTCATAGTGGCTTAATTGATCCAAGCGTGCTCCCCGAAAATGGCATAGCAGAGATTAACATCTGGCAAGCAATATCGAGAAAACGATTGTGGCTAAAGTGCCGATGGTGGATGGAGAAGTCCAAGAGCTTGGCGACTTCTTCCTCGATGGCGTCACATTTCCTGCGGCTGAAATTGCGGTGGAATTTGTTGACCCAAGCAGCAGTGGTGGCTCGATGTTTCCAACGGGGAACTTGGTCGATGACCTACATGTACCGGACGTTGGCGTGTTCAATGCCACGATGATCAACGCGGGCATTCCCACGATCTTTATCGACGCCGCCGAACTTGGCCTCGAAGGTACTGAGCTGCAAGAAGACATCAATAGTGATGCTGACTGGCTTGAAAAGTTCGAAACCATTCGTGCCCATGGGGCATTAAAAATGGGACTAATTGACTCTATTGAGCAAGCGGCAACGCGCCAGCACACCCCCAAAGTTGCGTTTATTTCTAAACCTAAACCTTATCGCTCTTCAAGTGACAAAACCATCGAGGCGGCAGATGTTGATCTATTAGTGAGAGCAATGTCGATGGGTAAGCTTCATCACGCCATGATGGGAACGGCAGCCGTTGCTATCGCATGCGCTGCGAGCGTAGAAGGTACGGTGGTCAATATGGCCGCGGGTGGTGGTGCTCGTGAGGGGGTAACCTTTGGACACCCATCGGGAACGCTCAAGGTGGGTGCTGTGGCTTCTCAGTCTGAGCAAGGCTGGACGGTCGAAAGAGCCATTATGAGTCGAAGTGCGCGGATCCTAATGGAAGGCAGGGTTCATGTACCTTCGGATACGTTATTGATCAAAGACGTTTCAAATTATTAAAGACATATTGGAGGACGCATTATGTCTGCATATCAAAAAGAGTACCAATGGGCAGAGCAACAACCTGAATCCTTCTGGCAGCATCAAGCGGAAAATATTGATTGGTTTGAAGCGCCGAAAACCATCTTGGCGAAAGACGACAACGGCATCGAACGCTGGTTTCCTGACGGAGTAATGAATACCGCATGGCTAGCCTTAGATTATCATTGTGAACAAGGTCGAGGTGATAATACGGCGCTGATTTATGACTCACCGGTCACCGGGGTTAAAGAACGTTATAGCTACAATGTAATGCGTGACAAGGTGGCAAAAATTGCGGGAATGCTTGCGTCGCAAGGCGTCACAAAAGGCGATAGGGTCATTATCTATATGCCGATGATTCCAGAGGCCGCGATGGCGATGCTAGCCTGTGCCCGTCTCGGTGCGATTCACTCTGTGGTATTTGGCGGTTTTGCTCCTAACGAATTGGCGGTGCGAATTGAAGATGCAGAGCCTAAGGTCATTATGACAGCCTCTTGTGGCATTGAGATCAACAAGGTTTTGCCATACAAACCGCTCGTGGATCAGGCCATTATGGATAGCCGCTGGAAACCCGATAAGGTACTCGTACTGCAGCGCCCGCAGTGCTTAGCTGAGCTAAACCAAGAGCGTGATCTTGATTGGGCAGAGCAATATGAACGCGCACTACCTCACGCATGCGTACCTGTATTAGCGATTGACCCGCTCTATATTCTGTATACCTCTGGCACAACAGGTAAACCGAAAGGTGTGGTACGTGATAACGGCGGTCACGCTGTTGCGATGAAATATTCCATGAATGCCATCTACAACATGCCAACCGATGGGGTGTTTTGGGCAGCATCCGATGTCGGCTGGGTCGTGGGACACTCATATATTGTCTATGCTCCGCTGATTCATGGTTGTACGTCGATTCTGTTTGAAGGTAAACCAGTGCGAACGCCAGATCCCGGTGCGTTTTGGCGGGTTTGTGAAGAGTATCAGGTGAAGGTGCTGTTTTCCGCTCCGACGGCGTTCAGAGCGATTAAGAAAGAAGATCCTGAAGGCTTAGAGCTGGATAAATATGATTTGAGCACCTTAGACAGCATCTTTATGGCCGGTGAGCGGCTTGACCCTCCGACCTTAGAGTGGGTACAAAGCCACACCAACAAACCTGTGATTGACCACTGGTGGCAGACAGAAACGGGGTGGGCAATTTCATCGAATCCTGTAGGCTTGAGTCAATGCCAATTAAAGCGGGCTCTTCGACCATGCCAAGTCCGGGTTTCAAAGTCGAAATCTTGAATGAGTTGGGGGAGCCCGTTGGCGCCAACCAGCAAGGTTTTGTGTCGCTAAAACGTCCGCTTCCACCAAGCTGCCTAACCACGGTATGGCGTAATCACGATAGATTTGACTCTGGTTATCTAAGTCAATTTGAAGGTTACTACGTCTCTGGTGACGGCGGGTATCTCGATGAAGATGGCTACTTGTTTATCATGGGTAGGGTGGACGACGTAATCAACGTAGCGGGGCATCGCCTCTCAACGGGTGAAATGGAAGAGATAGTTGGTGGTCACCCAGCGATTGCGGAATGTGCGGTTGTCGGTGTCCATGATGATTTAAAAGGTCAGCTGCCACTCGGTCTTGTTGTACTTAAAGACGGCGTTAAAGTGGATAGCGGTGCACTGGAAACTGAGCTTGTTGGTAAAGTGCGTTCCGAAATCGGTGCGGTCGCGTGCTTTAAGCATGCGCTGGTTGTCGACAGACTGCCAAAAACACGCTCAGGTAAGATCCTGCGTCGCGTTATCAGGCAAATTGCTGACGGTGAAACTTACACCGTACCTTCGACCATAGATGATCCGGCAAGCCTATCTGAGATAGAAAAAGCGCTTCATCCGAGTTAATCAGAAATAATTAGAGGTAGTAAACTACCTCTCGTCCATTTGAACCGAACTCATGTGCCACATTTTCAGGACATGGTTCGGTTCTTCGCACGTGCCAAACAATATTTGATACTTCGGGACAAAAGGTTCGCCGATATGGGTAGTACGGCTGAACTTGCCTGTTTTAACGTCGACCTGAGTGACTACACGTCCTTTGAAGTTCTGAAAAATAATAAATTGGTCACTCTTGAAGACGAGTTGGTCTTGATAAAACCAAAACTGATCAGCCGATGTGTCTAAACGGCATTTCAACGGCAACTCGGCGCTTAAAGCTCCGGTAGGAAGTAGAGCGATAAACAACCAAAAACGAGAAAGTGTCATAACCAATCCTTTAGTTTTTCTGTAAGTATAGTGAGTAATTCCCTAAGCTTGACGAGCGCGCCCAATTGTTAGGTTTTTTTATTTGCACATCCCTGACAAAACCCTCACACTATGCGCACATTTGTGACCTGTTTGTTTAACCACTAAATCGAGCGTATACCGATGACTTCACCTCGCATCTCACTCCGTTCTGCGACGATTAAAGATCTCGATACACTAAATGATTTAATGTTTGAACTGCATGATCACCACCATAGTGCGGTACCGATAGACTTCAAATCTGCTGAAGAAGTACAACAAGAAAAAAGTATCGCCCGCTATTTAGATTCGCCTGATTGTTTGGTGTTGGTTGCAACTGCAACAGAGTTTGCTGCTGCATCCTCTATAACTAAAACTGACGACCCAAAGATTGTCGGTTTCGTTACTGCTCAATTTTGTGAACTGACTTCGCCCATTAGCAAGCCGTGTTTAGTTGGCAATATCGATGAGCTGTTTGTGACACCCTCGTGGAGACAACACGGTATCGCTGAGGCTTTGCTCGTCGAAGCGCAAACACGCTTAGAACACCTTGGTGCAACACAGCTTATGGTTGAAGTTTGGGATTTCAATCAATCGGCATTGAATCTCTATAAAAAGCAGGGATTTTTCCCTCACATTCATTGTCTTAGAAAAAAATATAAATTAGGATTATTCGTGACTCAATTATTGAGCCATTGGTTTTTTTTGTGCTTGCTCGCGCTTTTTACTGCAAATCTGAGTTTTGCTGCATCTTCAGTATCATCTCCTGAACTACCTAGTAAGAGAGCGATAGGCCAGGCTGTGCCTAAAGCTAGCCATAACCCATTGCCGCTAGCTCCACTTGCACCCTCGATTCGAGGGTCTTTGTGTATCGTTAGAAGTAAAGATCGATTGTTGCTTGTAGATGAGATCATCACGGTAAGTTATCGCTTCCCGGGGGAACGATAGAAAATAACGAAGACCCACGTTTGACTGCTCAACGAGAAACATGGGAAGAAGCCGGTTTGGTGGTTGATGTTGGCCGAGAGCTTGGGCGTACCCGGCAAGCCATATTTTTTGAATGCCATGTTGAGTCGGCAATCATCGCCTATGAAGCAACAAAATACTCAAAAGGGATAGAGCTACCTATCTACTTCGCACCTCACTTTGGTGTGGAAGTCCGAACTGCAGCGTTAATGCAACCGAAATCGGTTTTGCCCACTGAATACCGCTATCCCAAGCAGTGGCCACTGGTAAAAACGATGTATGAATTAGCAAGCAATCAGCCGATACAGTTTATCGATAATCTGATTGAATCCGCACCATCGATACACCAAATAGAACTTGGCTGGCTTGAGAGAGCTCAAGAGTCGTTAATGGAAGCGCCTCTGCAAATTCGTGAGCTTGTACTGTGGGGTGGGAGCATCCTCTATGTTCTCGTTCAACCGCTGTTTTTAATCGCATTTTTACCACTGTTTATTTGGTTGTGGGGGCGACACTTTACCGGACAATTGATGTTCGCAGTTACCGCCACCTCATTGTTTATATTGGTTGCTAAACAAGGATTCGGCTTTCCGGTCCCTCACGCATACTTGCCTTCTATCAATTACACTGAACGCAGTGGGTACAGTTTTCCTGATCTGCTTATCGCTAACTGGGTATCGATCTCCGCAATAGTTTTGAGCCAGATCCAATCAAGGTTTCGGGCTATCTTTGTGTCTGCGTTTGTCGTGGTTAGTGCCGTGTTGGTCTTCTATCAGTTCATTAGTGGCGGTGCGTTCCTTTCCGATATGCTAGCTGGTGCTTTGCTTGGTGCGTTAGTGGGTTGGCACTTTATCCGACATTCGCTGAGCTTGGCAGTAAGTGAAGTGTATACCTTCACTCGCACTCGAGTGTGGGTAGTGCTTACCATCGTGGCAGCAACTCTCTGTTATGTTTGGCCGTTCCCATCATTCTTAAGTTGGTTAGGGCTGTGTCTAGGTATGTCACTTTTTGCTCTAGCAAGCCAAGCTCGTTTGCCACGCTCCACTATGTGTTTGAAAGAACTATTGTTATCACTAGTGCTTATTTTGGCTGTGCTCATTGGTTACTTTGTTTTGGAAAAGGCCTTTTCTCACAGTGGAGTTGGTTCGCTGGTATTGCAAGTATTGGTTATCCCAGTTCTGATTCTTGTGCCAGCGATGGTTATGGTGCTATTTAGAAATCAAGATCATCAAGGTCGTGGCGTAAAAGGGTAAATGCCGATAGAAGTCGAGAGATAAAATGATGACTGACCGAAAGAGGAGGTTTTTATGATTATCGCTTTGATTGCGGCTTGTTCGGCGTTTATGTCGAGTGTAGCCGTGCAGTTAAACGGCGCCGTTGATGCGGCATTAGATGGCATTGCGACATTATGTTTATGTAAAAAAAGGTCTGATTATTCAGACCTTTTTTGATCAATCTAACGACATTATGCCGTTGCAGTAACTTTGCTTGTACGAGACTGCGCGGCAAAGTAAAGCTTGGTTTCTTCGATGACAACACCGCGAAGAAGCACCAAACCAATCAGGTTAGGTATGGCCATCAAACCATTAACGATATCTGCGATGATCCAAATCATATCGAGATGCAGGAATGCGCCAGAGGCGACCAAACCTACGAAGATGATTTTATAAGGCAGCACGGCTTTCGTGCCCATCAGGAATACCACACAGCGCTCACCGTAATAGTTCCAGCCAAGAATCGTTGTGAAGGCAAAGAACATGAGACCAATTGATACCAGCATTGGGCCAAAGTACTCAGCGTTAAGACCGGTCGCAAACGCGTGTGTTGTCATTGCTGCGCCAGCAAAGTCACTTTGCCATGCGCCAGTGAGAATAAGTGCAAGACCCGTCATGGTACAAATGATGATGGTATCGATAAAGGTACCCGTCATCGAGATAAGCCCTTGACGTACGCAGCTGTCAGTTTTCGCTGCTGCTGCTGCCATTGGTGCACTACCAAGACCACTTTCGTTAGAGAATACGCCACGTGCGATACCGGATTGGATCGCTAGCATGATGCTCGCGCCGACAAAACCACCCGTTGCTGCTGTGCTACTAAATGCTGAAACAACAACAAGTTGTACCGCATCCACAAGCTTATCAGCGTTCATGATGATAACGCTAAGACATGCCAGCACATAGAATACCGCCATGGTTGGTACAACCTTACCTGCTACTTTGGCAATTGACTGAATACCACCTAGGGTAACGAACGCGACTAACAGTGTGAGTACGGCTGCTGAAAGCTCACGTGATACGCCAAAGGAGATCTTGCTGGCATCCAGAATGGCATTCACTTGCGGAAAAGTACCGATACCAAAGCACGCTACACCTAGGGCAAATACTGCGAACATGGTTGCGAGAAACTTGGAGCCGACACCATCACGAAGGTAGTACATAGGACCGCCGAGCATTTGGCCTTTGTCGTCCACTTTACGGTATTTAACGGCAAGCAAACATTCCGCGTATTTGGTTGCCATTCCAAATAGAGCCGCCAGCCACATCCAAAATAGTGCGCCGGGACCACCAAGTTTAATGGCCGTTGCAACACCGACGATATTACCCGTACCGATTGTGGCCGATAGTGCGGTGCAAAGTGCCGCGAAGCTAGACACGTCGCCCTGACCAGACTTGTCTTTGGCAAAGATAAGCTTTAATGCAGTTGGAAGGTGGCGAAACTGTAAAAGACCCAATTTAAACGTGAAGTAGACGCCGGTACCAACCAATAAAATAAGCAGTGGTGGTCCCCAAACGAATGAGTCAATAGTTTGCAGTGTAGATTGAAGATTGTTCATGATTTCCCCTTAATAAAACAAAACTTAAGGAGAAGAGAGAAAGGGCAGTACGCTCAATCAAGCATGGCATGATCGAACCGGACTACTCGTATCGCTAAACACTGGCATAGCGCCAGTTACTGAATTGAGTGTTTCAATGTTGCTATTCTCTCCTCTGTCCTTTTGCCTGAGAGTTTCACTCATTTTAGAAATGAGCTTGCTCCTTCGGCGACCGCGTTCTACCAGCAAGTAGCGCGGTTCTCTCCAGAGGTTCCTCCAACTACAGTCCTCACTTTATCCTTATCAATTGATAAGTTCTGATTTCTCAGAATAAAGCACCTGAAAGATTTACTTCTTCGGCGGGTAGTTTTAACCAAACGTTAAAAATTGGTTAATTACCACTCTCCTGCAGTCTTCATCGGAACAAATATCTAGATACTAGATAATCTGTGAGCGCAATCGTAGCGTATTTAAATAGCGATGTCATGAAGAAATTTACAATTTTATTTGAGCAAATAGGGTAGCAAAGTCAACCATTTGGTATATTTGAAGTGTTTCTGACGTAAGACTCGTTGAAGTGAGGTAGAGTGGCGCTTTGTGCAGTGAGCATAAAGGTCGTTTTATCTGGCTTTCGGGACTTCCCCTAATACAAGGAGATGTATATGACTCGACTGTTAGCGATCGCTTTTCTTGTCGTGCTTGCCTTTATGCTGTTTCGCTATCGGACTAATGAAAAGGTTCAGAAAGTGGTCATAGTCACTGCCTTATCAGCGTTTGCGATCTACGTGACGACGCTGGTGATTTCAGAATTAATACGATAGTAATGGTCACTCCCAGGAGTAGGTGTGGATAAGCAACAACAAAACCAACAAGCCGAGAATGATGACGTGGTTGTCATTGAGCAGAAAGACAATCGAGCTAGGCTCTATATAGGGATAGCAGCGGTGCTTGGTATTGCAACAGGTGGTCTGATTGGCGCCTCTGTGACTCAAAATGATTGGCAGCAGCGCTACGCTGAACTGGAATCTCGCTATCAACAAACCGTGACTCAAACCGAAGACCATGAGCAAACATTGACCGAGCAACTATCAATGGCAGAGTCGCAAGCGCAGCTTAAGCTTCGTAAAGCGGTAGAGGAGAAGGTTGCGGAACATCAAGAACAAGTTGCCGCTCTTGAGGCGCAAATTTCTAAGCTCGAACAGGACAAAACCGATTTGCAAAACCAGTTGTCGAGCAAAAAGCAGCAATTGGTAAAACAAGAAAAAGAAAACACCCAACTGGTTCGTAAAAATGACATTCAAAGCTCGATGTTTGAACAGTCTCAAGAGCTGTTTAAGCGCGAGGCTGAGCTCAAGGCCGAAGTCGCTAAGCTTGAACAAGAACGTGCTCAAATTACGCCGAACTTGGAAAGGCTAAAACAAGACTGTGACTTGTACCTTGAGGGCACGTCATGGGATGCAAAATCAGACTCTTGTGAACGATATGATTCTGCAACCGCATCGCTAAGTCAGATCGAACAGATGCTCAAAGTACACAATATGGATCTTAACCACATTGCGACTTTGAAAACTGAACTGGGTATCCAATAATCCGAAGGTCGCTTCCTTTTGCTTTTTACTATGTCTAACAACAAGCAAGAGGAAGTGCTTTCCTAGCAAATACGGGCTGCATCAAATCTTAATGCAATTGATACGTTTCTCTGCGAATCTTCTTCACACCTAACTCGTAATTCCTATCGCCGTAAGTATCTCATTTACGCCAAACTTCTAGACTGTCGCTAACATCTAATTCAATGCCATTTTACATAGAAGAATGGAGAGACAGTCAACGTGTATAAGCCGATGGAAAAAGTATCGACACTCGTTGTTTTTGCTGCACTAGCGGCAAAAGTGGACGCGCACGGAATTCAATTTCTCGATCAAGCCCCTAACGTCACTAACGCCTTGGAGTACCATCAGGATATCGACCTTGCAAGCTATTATGTCAGTGAAAAACTCGACGGAATTCGAGCAGTTTGGACCGGGAAGGAGTTGGTCACACGCTCCGGTCGCATTTTAAATGCTCCCAAATGGTTCGTTAAAGATCTACCTGAGATAACGATTGAAGGGGAGCTATGGGCAGGAAGAGGAGGCTTTGAAAAAGTACAAAAAACAGTACTTGATAAAGTGCCCGATTCATCACAATGGCAAGCGATTACTTTTATGCTGTTTGATGCGCCCGGTCATTTAGGTTCATTTGAACAGCGATACGGTTACCTAAAAAACTATTGTGATTCGCTGCCATACACACACATTCAGTGTGTTGAACAAAAAGTTGTAGAGACGCACAAAGAACTACAAGCCTTACTTACACAAGTGACCCACGATGACGCTGAAGGCTTAATGCTCAAAAAGCGTCATGAAATTTATCACCCTGGACGTAACAATAGCTTAATTAAAGTAAAAACCGTTCAAGATACGGAAGGGATTGTCGTTGGATATAAGCCAGGAAAAGGAAAGTACGATGGCATGATGGGGGCATTGCTGGTGGAGATAAAAGGTGGAGTTCGACTCTATATCGGAACGGGTTTTACCGACGAAGAGAGAGCCAACCCTCCAGCAATCGGTAAGACGGTGACGTTTAGGCACAATGGGTGGACTGAAAATGGCATTCCGCGCTTTGCTCGATACCATCGCGTACGAGAGAGGGAATAACAAAGATTAGGCTGCTATCGACTCACCACTGAAGACAAGTCGCGACCACAGCGTTTAAAAAGACCTTTCCAGTAGTCGACATGTGCCCGATTTGCTTGTTTGAATGCGAGATGCCTTGCCTCTAGGTCGTAGCCGTTGTCATCCCTGGTCTGGAGCAGTGCTGATACAAACAGGGTTTGAGCCGACAATGCCTGATATTCAGAATCGAGGTAAGAGAGGTAGGGTTGCACCTCTTTGACAAAGACGTTGTTGAAGACGTTGACCAGATAGTTAAAGCGCGACATGTCGCGGTTTTTACCACAAGGAATGCTATTGTCATATTGATTTAGTTGCTCTGTGACCGTTTGTAACCATCTCTCACTCGCTTCCAAAGAAAAAGCCAAACGCCCAATCACGTTCTGTTTTTCAAGTATTTCTTGATAGTCAGTCAGTAGTGGCGGGCGCGAAAGCGTTCCTCGTTCACTGGTAGCAATGAATTTGGCAACAGCATTGAAAGCCTCTAATGGTTCTCTAATTTGTAATGCACTGCTGGCATCTCGCTTCACAATCCAATCCGAACCACTAAGTTGCAGCCGCATGGCATCACTGGTGTAAATAAGATTAAAAAAGTAGTCAGGTAAGTGCTGGTACTTCACATCCAAGATTGTCTGCAGACTTTCTTTAAGCTCTGGCTCAATTTGGTTTGAGGTTAAGCAGCGCTCAAGTCCATCAATAAGCTGCAGTTGGTAGTCGAAGTTTCTAAACTGATCTTGAACTTTGCCAAGCACTGAGTTGCGTTCTGCAATTAAGCCAAATAGATTGCATTTTCTTAGCTGATAGCTGTCCACTAAACCCAGAGTCGTACGTGGTATTTCTTTGGTAAGCTGACGCTTTGCGGGAAGCTCGACCAGCTCAAGAACCGGGGCAGCGATGAGTTCGCTTTGCTGAATGTTGGCAATGCGCTCCTGGTAATCAAGAAAGCGCTCATTCGGTGTATCGCTAAAACACCCTGTCATCATTGCAACAAAAAGCGTTAATGATGACTTGGCGATTAATTTCATCGAAAGCGAAAGCTCTTTAGTGCGCACGGTAAGTCTGACTCCCTGGGGTGCGAATGAACATTTGTCTGCCTCAACCTCCTGTTACGTAATCTTAGTGCATAGCTGATCAGTAGCAGGTTTGAGATAAATGCCTATCTTCTCACAAACCTCAAGAGATAGATCTTTTACTATGGATGGTAATTGATGACTCAAACAATGGAGCTGAAATGAGTGAGCAAGTAAAACTGGACTACGTTGAATTTGCGGCCAGTGATTTAGACAAAACAAAGCGTTTCTTTACTGCTGTATTTGACTGGTCTTTTCAGGATTATGGCGATGACTATACAGCGTTTGAAAATCAAGGTTTGAATGGTGGGTTCTATCGTGCGGACTTATGTTCAACCGCAGCGAATGGCGGGGCATTGCTGGTCTTCTACAGTGCCAACATAGAGGCAACATACAAAAAGGTTGAGGCCAACCAAGGTGTGATTATTCGCGAAATCTTTGACTTTCCCGGCGGTTGTCGCTTCCATTTTACTGAGCCGAGTGGCAACGAGTTTGCTGTTTGGTCTGAGTCACGTTAGCATCAATGTGCTGAGGCGATAATAAAAAGCAGGCTCTGAATCATTCCAGAGCCTGCTCTTGTGCGTTAAGAGAACGCGTGAACTTAGTAAATGACTTTTACTTTCTTCGCGCAGTTCACTGCTTCATCTACCGCTGTTTCGAGCGATTTACGTTTAGTCAGTACCACACCTAAACGGCGACGACCGTCGATATCGGGTTTACCGAACAGGCGAACTTGAGTTTGTGGTAGCGCTAGCACTTCATCAAGACCTTCAAAACGAATGTTGTTCGAAGTACCTTGACCAAGAATCACGGCCGAGGCAGCTGGGCCATATTGCGCTATGCTGTTGACCGGCATACCAGTAAACGCACGAACATGAAGAGCAAACTCTGACATTTCTTGAGAGATCAGTGTGACCAATCCCGTGTCGTGAGGGCGTGGCGACACTTCATTGAAAATGACTTTGTCACCCTTAACGAACAGCTCGACACCAAAAATACCGTAACCACCAAGTGCGTTGACCACTTGTTCAGCCGTGTACTCCGCCGCTTTACGTGCATTCTCGGTCATTACCTGCGGCTGCCAAGATTCGCGGTAGTCGCCATCTTCCTGGCGATGGCCAATTGGCGCACAGAAGTGAACGCCATCAACCGCGCGTACTGTCAGTAAAGTGATCTCGTAATCAAAGTCGATGAAACCTTCGACGATGACACGTCCAGCGCCAGTGCGACCGCCTTCCTGAGCGTATGTCCACGCTTTCTCGATGTCCGCTTCGGTTTTGATAACACTTTGACCTTTGCCCGAAGAGCTCATTACCGGCTTAACGACACAAGGAACACCCACATGTTCAACCGCCGCTTTAAAATCGTCATAGTTGTCTGCAAACTGGTAAGGGGAGGTATTCAACCCCAGTTCTTCTGCTGCAAGGCGTCGGATCCCTTCACGGTTCATGGTGAGTTTGGTCGCATTTGCAGTAGGGACAACATTGAGCCCTTTGCTTTCTAGCTCTACTAACTTGTCCGTTGCGATGGCTTCGATTTCAGGAACCACATAGCTTGGCTTTTCTTTTTCGATGATGGCTTCGAGTGCTTCCCCATCCAACATATCAAGTACATAGCTACGGTGAGCCACTTGCATTGCTGGTGCATCTTTGTAGCGATCACAGGCGATGACTTCTAAACCAAGTCGCTGACATTCGATGGCGACCTCTTTACCCAGTTCACCAGAGCCCAACAGTAGTACACGTGTAGCGTTTTCACGAGTTGCTGTACCAAACATATAAAATCCTTGACGTTCATGAGGAAGAATTGCCGAGGATCATACTGGATTATCTTCAAAAAGCAAACGTTTGCGTGGAAAATAAATTGAGATATTTGAATCGTTAAAAAAATAGCCTCGCGATAGGGCGAAGCTATGATTTTGTTCAATAAAGCTGATTTCGTTCAATAGAACAGTTGGCTAAAGAGCGACATATTCTAATGGAATATCAGGGTCGATCGCTTCAAGCGTCGCTTGTGTGTCAGCTAGGTGGCTAATTTTACCGGAGGCCATCTCTGCAAGCGCTACGAGTTGAATATCTTGGAACGACTGCCCTGCAAGTAATAGTTGCATGAAAGCAACTTGAAGCGGAGGAAGGCTAGGGTTAAATGCTGCATTTTCCGCATAAGCACCTTTGTAGGTATTGCCGTCTTTGGTGCTAATAGCAACGCCGCTAAGGTTCTTAGTATATGGTGAGTGGCTTTGATTAAGCGCATCAACAGCTGCGAGAACCAATGTGTCTGTCTCTTCGGTTGATAGCCCGTGTTGTTTAGGCTCATTAGTGCATCGGTAATGCCTAAATCTTTAGGACCGAACGATTCTGGTAGGTACTCTTGTAACGTCATTTCATCACGTTGAGGCAATTGTACAACCAAAGAATCGGCGGTAGTAAGCTCATTCATGAACTGACGACAATGGCCGCAAGGACTGTAGTTGATGGTGATGTCCTTCAGACCAGTTTCACCTTTCATCCAAGCATGGCTGATAGCGGACTGCTCAGCATGGACGGTTTGACCAAGTTGAGCTCCAATGATTTCCATGTTGGCACCAAAATACAGGCGTCCGGACAATCCACGAACGATCGCACCAACAAAAAACTCTGAAATCGGCGCATAGGAATACGCTGCTGCAAAAGGTAAAAGGGCGACACGAAGCTCGCTATCGTCAAGACCAGACAAAGCCTGGAGCTTTTCAAACTGCTCTTTGGATAAAGTCGCATCGAAATCTGGAGCCGTTAAAATAGGCTTTAAAAAGGTAGCAATATGCTCTGGAGTGTCGGCCAACGCAGAATCAAAACGATCAGTCATGCGGTTTCCTATGTGATTAAGTGTTTTTTTACATTCTAAGCAAGTTTTGAGGATATAAAGGTGATGCTGATCACATGTGTGGCTGCAACAATTGTAAATATTGCAATATAAGAGTGACGTCACACAAAGAGCGGGCTGCTAGATTTGGCAACCCGCGATAGGTATTAGTGAAGCCAATGGCTCAACCAAATTGAAAAGGCGAACATAGAGGGTGCAAGCACGGAGGTAATGACGCCGCAAATGACCAGTGCCAAGGAGCTAAACGCGGCGTCGCGAGGATCTTTTTCGGCGCTCGTTGCAGTGCCTAAGGCGTGAGATACCGTTCCCATGGTGAGACCTTTTGCTATCGGGTGGGTGACGCCTAATAGTTGGTAAATTGGATAGGCCATAATGGCACCGAATAGGCCTACAAGTAACACAAGGATGGCTGCAATCGCAGGCTCTCCACCGAGATGACTAGAAACCTCCATCGCAATAGGAGTAGTTACAGACTTACCGAGTAAGCTAGCAATAAGCTCCATGTCTGCACCCAGCAATACGGCGATAATCGATGCGGTAAACATAGACGCGATGCTTCCCACACCGCAGGCAAGGGCAATGATGCGCCAGTTTTGGCGTATCTGAGGAAGTTGCTCATACAAGGGATAGGCTAGGGCAACAACCGCAGGTTGAAGCAAGTAGCTGATCCACTCGTTGTCTGCGTAATAGGTATCAAATGGTATATTTAGTACCAGTAGCAGAGGTATCAACATTGCGATGCTAAGTAAAAGCGGATTGAAAATGGGATTCTTCGCTTTTATGGCGATAAAACGCGCAATAAAAAACACGATAACGGTGACAGGAAGCCACATATTATTTGTCTCCCTTCTTTAAAAATCGATCAAGGAATACCGAAAGCACAATCAACACAATCAAAGAGCCGCCCACTGCGCTAGCTAGAATAGGGAGCGCGTTGCTTACTAGCATATCGAAGTGATTCATCAGGCCAACACTTATCGGCACAAAAAGCAAAATCATATAGCGAATAAACACATGAGCTCCGGGTTGCACTAAGCGAACCGGAATCACGCCGCTGGCGAGGCCGGCAAATAAAAGCAACATGCCAAACACACTTCCGGGAATGGATACGTCGAGTAGGCTTTGAAGGGCGTTACCTAACCAAAGTGAAACAAAAATAATGGCAAAAGAGGCTACATAGCGAAGCACGGTTTTTAGCATGGCTTCCTCTTAGTAAAAAATAGAGTGTTCATACAGTGGGCAGCCTAAACATAGAATAATTAGGCTGCCTTCGACTACGTGGATGGAGGTGTTAAGAAACGAGACGCTCCACGTAGCGGTAGACGGATTTTAGTATGGCGAGCTTTTTCTCGTCAGACTCATGTTCGTGAACTAAGTTTTCCATATTTAGCATGTAGTCTTCAATACGACTTTCGAAAAACTCACGACAATGATTTGCCCACCTTGCCTGCTCTGACTCATCAAGCGTCCAAGCGAAATGGCGCGCGCGATATCGGAATAGCAGAGGCTCAATTCTAGGATCACTAAAACTAATGTCTAATGCAGACAGATTATTCGGATCTGTCTCGCGAATAATATCCATCGCACTTTTATCCGCAGGAGTGAAGAAACCACTGTAGAGTTGAGTATCGACATCATTGTCTTCTGCATATTCACGTTCAATGCTGTAGAGGCCGATCAACTTCTCACGAACTTCTGGGTGCTGCTTAATAAGCGCAAGATTTTTTAAGCACTGTTCGCGATCAATACCAATGTTCGCTGCATTTTCGGCAGTGAGTGTTTTGGCCGGCGCTAGAATTGGGCACTTGTTTAAATGAATAAGCTTGAGTGGCACCGGGAGCTCATCTTGACCGAGTTCATCTCGCTTGGTGTAGAGCCTTTGGTGCAGCGCTTCAACATCAAGACCGAGCAAAGGCTGAGGATCTTTCGCTAAATCCGCGACAATAACTGCGTTTTGATTGGTAGGATGCCAAGCAATAGGTACGACCCAACTGGTGTATTGGCACTCTTTCCCGAGCATTCCTGAGACGTGCATGAGTGGCGTCATATTGACGATATCAACCAACTCGTTCAATTTGCGCTTTTGGCGCATTGAATAAAAATAATCAAACAGCTTAGGCTGAGCCGCTTTAACTTTTTTCGCGAGCTCAATAGTAGCGATGACATCGGCCATCGCATCGTGCGCGTTTTCGTGCTCAATACCGTTGGCAACAGAAAGGTGCTCCAATTTGAAGCTGGTAAATCCTTCTTCATTTTCTGGCCACTCAATACCCTCTGGGCGCAGTGCGTGACACGCTCTCATGACATCGAGTAGATCCCAACGAGAGTTTCCGTTTTGCCAGCTCCAAGCATAAGGATCGATGAAATTGCGGTAGCAAGTGTATCGAGTCACTTCATCGTCAAAGCGAATGCTATTATAGCCCAGACTGGTGGTATTTGGAGTCGCTAATTGTTCATGAATCTTGGCGATGAACTCAGGCTCCGAGAGCCCTTTTTCTTGGCATAGCTGAGGTGTAATTCCGGTAATGAGCGCGGCTTCTGGTGAAGGAAGGTAATCGGCGGGTGGTTGGCAATAAATGACCAAAGGCTCGCCAATGATATTAAAGTCTGCATCCGTTCTTACCCCAGCGAATTGACAAGGCCTGTCTTTCGCCGGGCTCACCCCCAAGTTTCGTAATCGAAGAAGAAAAAAGTGGGTTGGTGCTGAGACATGGGGCATGCTTCCTTTATTCTGAGAGAGAGCCTTTACAATCAGGCTTTCCGTTGAGTCCATATTAGACCACCGCTGCCAAAGCATGGCAATCAACAATCCATTTTTAAGATATTGTTGCTGCCTAATTGCGCATTCTTTTGTACTTCTGAAGGAAATATACAATACGGCCAATTGTTTACTATATTAAAAGAAAAAAGGCGAGGTACATTACATGGGACGTGTGCCGATTATGATGTTGTGCGCCACACTGCTTTTGGGCTGTGGTGAGAAGGAAACGACGCAATCTCTACCTAAAGATGTCACCGTGGTAACGGGTCTTCAGCCCGGTGCCAGTTTGTTGTATCTCGCTC
Source organism: Vibrio variabilis (assembly GCF_003263785.1). GTDB lineage: Bacteria > Pseudomonadota > Gammaproteobacteria > Enterobacterales > Vibrionaceae > Vibrio > Vibrio variabilis. The sequence goes on along the minus strand of NZ_JYJK01000120.1, from coordinate 21,783 downwards.
ATGCTGCAGAAAGGTTTGAAAAGCAAAATCTTAACCTGACAATCGAACCTAGACCCAGTGGAACATTAGCGCTGCGTTCAGTGATTGATGGTGAAATCGATGCCGACGTCATATTCGCCGCGGATATTGCCTATCTCGCACGTCAAAACTTACTACCGGATTATCGGGTAGTAGCAACAGTCTTTGATTCAGATAACTCCAATGCTATTGCAAGCCTGCAACCATTTTCGAGCCTCGCGGATCTCGAAAATAAGGTGCTTTGTACGCAGTATGTATCAGCGCTGCACTTTTTTGGACAAGCTTTGGCGGAGCGAAGTGGTGCGCAAAATGTCATCTTTAAATTTGTGCCCGTCTCTGAACTCAATCGTCACCTCATTGAGGGTGAATGCGACTATATAACGATTCGAGAGCCCTTTGTTTCAGAGCTTATTTCTCAAACAAATCAGACTGGCTTTGTGAAGTATTTTCCCGGTACGTTCCTTCAATATGAATTGATGCTGGCGCATCGACGCCTTTCCGATGAAGACGTATCGCGATTGCTGCTTGCGATGATTGACGCAGAGTCTGTCCTTGAAGAGCAGCCTGATTATGCCAAGCAAGTGCTGATGGACAGCTTTAACGCTGATGCCAAACAAGTGCAAAAGCTTCTCGCAGACAGCGTGTTATCGGTGTCACTTTACCAGCCTCTCATCGCGTTGTTTGATCGAGAGTTTGTGTGGTTGCAGTCGCATGGTCTGTCGGCAGACTCAACGACTGATACGAAAAGCCTATTAAGACCAAAACCGCTTCGTGATGCCGCGCCGCTTAGACAGACGATTTTAGACTATGAAAACGAGTATTAAGCAAATCTTAACCCTGTTTGTTACTTTGGTTGCTGCTTTCATGCTGACCACGGCCTACCTATCCCAAAAGCAAAACGCGGTGAGAGATGACGTACTGTCGTTGGATGAGCAGGCTTTTGAAATCAGTCAACAAGCATCACGTTTGAACGTCATTGTTGCTGATTATAATCTCTATCGTCGTTCTGACTCTTTAACGCAGTGGTCAGATACCCTCGACAAGATTGAGAAGCAAGCGGGTCAATTACTCAACATCACTCAACTAGAAGAGAAGATGTTGGCCAAGCGTCTGTCTACTGATATTTCACGGATTCGAATGCAATTTGAGCGATTGAGCGAAGCAACGATAGATAAGGACATTCAGTGGATTACCATCAATTTGAACACTTATAGTCAGAATCTGATTACCCAACTGCATAACTTGAGTGAAGAGGCGAGACAACTCGCGACGCTCGAGTTATCGAGACTATCTTGGTATCAAACCGTGGCGGTGGGCAGTACCACGTTTCTTTCACTCGTTGTTTTGATTGTGCTGTATACGGCGTTGATCGTGCCGCTTAAAACTGTGCGACATGAAATGAAGAAAATCGGCCAAGATTACGCTCATTATGACTCTAACCACTCCAAATACTCCCGTATTCGAGAATGGCATGAACTGTTTCAAGGCCTAGAAGAGATGTACCGGGAGCTCCAAGTGACCACCGTGAGTAAAAAAGCGCTCGTTGCAGAGGTAGAGATGCGTAAAGAGGCAGAAGATAACGCTGTATCCCTAGCTCGAACCGACTTTCTTACTGGTCTTCCTAATCGATTGAGCTTTTTTGAGCGTTTTAAAGTACTTCTTGATAACAGTAATCGCAGTGCATTTTTGTTTTTCCTTGATATTGATAACTTTAAGTCTGTGAATGACAATTTAGGCCACTTAGCCGGTGATACATTATTAAAAACGGTGAGTGCTGCTATTTTGCAACTGTCTGATGAGAGGGACAGCATTGCTCGTTTAGGGGGCGACGAGTTTGCAATTCTACATTTCACCGACAGTGAGCAAGAGGCGCTATTGTTCGCGCAAAAGCTACAAGCCGTAATTCGTCTTCCAGTGACCTTTGAGTCTACCCAGCTTAGAATTGATTGCTCGATAGGGATAGCACGTTTCCCAGATGATGGTGTAGAGATCAAGTCGCTACTTTCCTGCGCAGATACTGCAATGTATTTTGCTAAGCGCAACCCGGTGAGTACATCAGGCATTCAGCGTTTCACGGTTGATATTGGTGAGGCGAGCGACGTAAATTCAGTTTATATCATAAACTTCGCAGGGCGGTTGAGCAGGGCAGTTTCGAAGTCTGGTTTCAGCCTCAAGTGGAAGTTAGTACTTTGAATGTGACGGGATTTGAGGCTCTGCTACGTTGGAAACAAAGTGATGGCAGTTACGTGAGTCCGGCTGTCTTTGTTCCAATGCTTGAAAGAACCGTCGATATTATAAGGGTTGGCGAGTTTGTGTTTGAAAAATGCATAGAGTTTCAACGTAGGTTGGAGAGCAACGGTTTCAATCATACTGTGTCGATCAATATCTCTGCTGTACAACTTGAACATGAGCACTTTATTCCATTTTTGAAACGCAGGGTACTTGAAACAGGACTGAGTGCGAGCCGCTTTCCACTCGAACTGACCGAAACCGCGATAATTCGAAATAAACAGGAAACACTGCTTTCTCTAGACCGACTCAAAGAAATGGGCTTTTCGTTGCAGTTGGACGATTTTGGCACTGGTAATGCCTCGCTAGATTTATTGAAAAACTTCCCATTCTCGACCGTTAAAATAGATAGCTCCTTCACTAAAGAGGCAGCCAATAAGCCCGAAACACGAGCGATCATTAAAGCTATCACTTTACTGTCCAAGGAGCTCAGCTTTGATATTGTGATTGAAGGGGTAGAAACAGTACAGCAGCAGGCTTTCGCGAGAGAGTACGGCATAAAGGTTGCACAGGGGTTCTATTATGCCAAAGCGATGCCAATGAATGAGGCGATCGCTTGGCTTGAACACTATGACCACTATTCCACAGCGCTCTAATTACTTATGTGCAACTCATTTCGTTTTGTAATTAATTCTTGGACATTTGGACGTCTAGACGTTGACAAGTCTATTGGTTGAGATTAGTCTGCTCGCCTTTCTGTCATCGACGCGACTTTCAGTATGTCTACACAACATAAAACCTCTCAATCAGTTCAAGCTTCTGGCGTAGCTCTGTTACCTCTTGCATTTTTTTTAGCTCTTTTTATTGGAGTAGGTAGCTACCTATCTTGGCAAGGGGTTGAATTTGCTTTCTATCAGCTACCAGCACCGATTGCAGCGCTTCCAGCTGTGGTATTAGCAGTCTTGCTGAGTAAAGAGAAGCTTAACCGTGCTATTGAGCAGTTTTTACGTGGTGTTGGCCATCAAGACATCGTTGCAATGTGCATGATCTATTTGTTGGCTGGTGCTTTTGCTGCGGTCGCTAAAGCCTCGGGCGGCGTAGATGCAACGGTAAATCTTGGCCTTTCGGCCATCCCAACCAGTCTGATTTTGCCAGGTATTTTTCTTATTTCTGCCTTTATTGCCACCGCAATGGGTACGTCAATGGGAACAATCGCAGCTGTTGCTCCGGTTGCTCTTGGAATCGCCCAATCAGCGGGAATGAGCATTCCGTTGACGGCGGGTGTAGTGCTTAGCGGTGCGATGTTTGGCGACAACTTGTCGATTATCTCGGATACCACTATTGCAGCGACGCGCTCTCAAGGGTGTCACATGAGAGACAAGTTTAAAGAGAACGTCAAAATCGCGATTCCCGCTGCGTTAGTTGCGATGCTTATTTTTGCTTTCAATAGTTCGGCGACGACTTTACCTGAAACTGGCGATATTGAGTGGCTGAAAGTAATGCCTTATTTGGCCATTCTTGTTCTTGCGGTATCGGGTTTGAATGTGTTCGTTGTGTTGACTGTCGGTATTTTGCTTGCTGGTGGAGTGAGTTTGCTCTCTGTTGATGACTACAGTCTAACGACACTCGGCCAAGATATTTACACTGGTTTTGGTAATATGCAGGAAATCTTCCTGTTATCGATGCTAATTGGCGGTTTGAGTGAGCTGATGCGCCAGCAAGGTGGATTGGCATTTTTAACTAAGCTAGTGAGTCGAGCTATTCGAACTTTTGGCTCGACCCATGATAAAACGTCAAGCCGAAGAGCAAGTGAGTTTGGTATCGCTGGTTTGGTTTCAATGGTCAACTTCTGTACGGCGAACAACACCGTGGCGATTATTGTGTCGGGCAGTGTGGCTAAAGAGTTGGCCGATGAGTATCAAGTCGCGCCAAAGCGTTCGGCAAGTCTTCTAGATATCTACTCTTGTGTAATCCAAGGGCTGCTTCCGTACGGTGCTCAGGTACTATTGCTAGGCTCGGTATTTAACTTATCGCCATTAGATATCATCTCAAATTCTTACTATTGTTTTGCTCTTGCGATAGCGGCTGTCGTGGCAATTTTCCTCAAACGTTCTTAGGTACAGATACAAAGGCGGCTTGTTAAATTGGAAATGCTGCTTGTTGCTGCAAATGATTATCCATAATTCCTTTGCGATACATTTAGTAACAAAAGGTAGGGCATTGGCTAATATTGAAAGAGTGTTGTGATTTGGTTAGCGAGTGGTCAAATGCATCATCGGATGATTGACAAAGTGTTTTACACGTAAGTAACCTAAACGGGTGACAATTCAAGACTAGCAAGCGGAAAGTTGTACTTGCTAACCCATATTAGCCAAGAGGAAGTAGCATGTCTGAATTACAAATTATTAAAGCCGACTACACTGCCGTGTCTGATCTGTGTGCCATGTTCTTAGATGCCTACGCAGATAACGAAGCAATGCAAGCCGCACTGCGCCAAGATGAAGTGGCAGACTTTGCCCATGATTGTTACTGGCGTTGGGCAGTGGGTGAATGGGGACTTGCTGGTGGTGAAGTTTACACAACACCTGAAAGAGATGGCTGCGTTATCATGCGCCCGCCAGGCACTCATCAACCTGATGTCATGCAGAAAATGGAAGTGTTATCTATTGTTACTCGCATGATGGGCTCTAACCGAATCGAAATTGCTAAAGAAGTGTGTGAACAAATGCTTGCTGTACCACCAATGCAAGATTGTTACTGGCTATGGGGCTTGGGTGTCTCTCCGAAAGCAGGCGGCAAAGGTTTAGCAAGTGCACTGATTAAAACGGTCACTGATCAAGCCGATGCGGCGGGCAAGCCAACTTACGTCGTTGCCTCAAGTGAAAAGGTCGTGAAGACGTTTGAACGACGTGGTTTTGAAGTCCTTTCTAAGAGCGAAAACTTCCCTTACTGGTTTATGTTACGCCCAGTTCAAGGTTAAACGAATATTGATGAAAAACGCGCTAGTGAAGCTAGCGCGTTTTTTTATGCCAAAATTGCGAGAGACAGTATAGAAACAGACCAACCTTTTCGGCTATTCAAACAGGTGTGGTAGCGTTGTTTGACTTAAATATGGCTTTTTTTCAATCTGTTAAGGTAGGTTTTCATTGCTTAAGTATACAACGGTACTCTTTATCCCATTACTTTTGACTGGTCTAGTTGGTTGTAAAGACAATCACGAGCTGCATCAAAACCCACCGCAATACATCACAGATCAAATTGACCCATATATGCCGTTGGCACTGGAGTTTGTTAAGAATAACGAAAGGCGTGCGCTAGAAAATGGTGTGCCATTATTGCCGCAGTATATGGACATTGCCCAGCGTGTGGGTATAAAGCATCCCGAGAAGGTTAGGGTATTGTATGTTGATGAACTGCCCATGCCCCAAAATGAATCTCTAAAGTTTCAAATGGAGCGATTAGGGCTAGATTCGCCATACTTAGTTGGGATGACGTATGGCTATGGTATTTACATTAAGCATGCAGCAAAGGGTGATAAGCTGTTACTGTCCCATGAATTAATCCATGTGCGTCAATCAGAGGAGCTTGGCCTAGAAGGTATTACCCGCGAATACTTTTTGCAGTTGAAGATATTTGGTTATCGAGAATCGCCAATTGAGATTGAGGCGTATAACAATGCCTCCAAATACTTAGAGTGATGCCATTGAAGGGCGCGCTAGGATAGCCTAGCGCGTTTACTAGAGTTCATTTTCGATATTGATGGCTCGGTAAAGCTTGTCAAAAACTTTGCTTGAACCACTATAATTAGGGTCTTTGGTTTTCAGTTGATTCCCGCGAGTCCATTCCAATTTGCCTTGGCTATTTTTCTCGACTTTCCAATACAAGCTCTTGTCTCCAAGGAGGTAGTGCTCTAACTGCCGCGCAAACTCTTCACTTTCGATCATGACTCCAAACTCTAAGTTCAAAAAGTCTGAGCGAGGGTCGAAGTTTGAAGACCCGATATAGCTCAGTTGGTTGTCGAGAATAAACGCCTTGTTATGGTAGTGCCCTTTACGAGTATTTACGTTTTTCAAGTGTATCGCATGGGTATCGTATTCGTAGATATTTACCCCTTTATCAAGCAGCTCTTCTCTATGTTTTTGATAATAGGCTGGAACAAAGCCTGAGTCGTTTGAAGCCATAGAGTTAGTGACCAATGTGATGTCAGCACCATGGTTAACAAAGTCGTCTACGACTTTAAAGCCATCTTCATTGGGTAACATGTATGGTGTGGAAATCACCAGTTTCTGCTTTGCACTTGGATAGCGATAAACGAAATGCTCGATACGATGACGAAAATAAGGCATTGAATCATCTAGTTTTTCTGCTGAGTCGAAAATGGGAGTCAGCTTAGCTGCCACATAGTTTGGCTCTTGCAATGCGCTAACTCTTGTTTCGATGTCAGCAATGACATCTTGCTTTTTCTTTGTAATATTTTCAAAGGTGCGTTTGAACGAGGCTAAAGGTTGCTTGTCCTTAGTATCGATTAGATATTCGATATCTGATGTGTATGAAGCAATCCAATGCTCTGTGAAATTTCTTTCGAAATCCTCAGCAACATCACCTTGAACCAATATGTCTAAATCAAAGAAGTTATTCTTTGGCTTATAGCTAAAGTAGTCATCACCAATATTTCTTCCGCCAAGTATTAAGGTTTCTCCGTCTATGTTCATGTACTTCTCATGCAAACGGTGATCCAGGCTTTTTTGATGCTTCTGAAAATCGAACGCTCGAGTCAACCAGCCCGCTTTGCGGGTGTTAAACGCATTAAAAATTTGGATGTCGAGGTTGTTGTGGGTTGCAGCTGATGCTAACCATGTTTCATTGAAGACAAGTAGATCGTCCAAAATGATGCGCACCTTTACGCCGCGATCCGCCGCAAGCAGGAGCTCGTTCAGAAATAGCAGGCCAGTCGTATCTTTGTTCCAAGAGAAATACTCGATGTCTATACGAGCCTTCGCATTACGAACTAAGTCAATACGCCTTGCAATTGCTTCTGGGGCACTTTCGATGAGAGCGACATTACCTTTTACGGTTTTAAATTCCCATTCATTCTGAAATTGTTCTGGGACTTTAGGTTGTGGGGTAGCGCACCCGGCAAGAGCAAGCAAGGTTAGACTGACAACCGCGAGTTTTGAGTTAAAAAATGGCATGGTTCAATACCTTTGCTAAGGTTGAATCCATTCAACAGTCGATGAATTATTGGATGTCTTTCCACCTTCTCGGCACATTTAATGACGGCTTTTTTACTTGCTTAGGCGGTTCGACATCAGCTGTAGCTTCTAAAGCACAGGATTCGCCTTTACGCTGAACGATAAAAAATCGAACCTCGTTGGTTTGATAAGTGCAATATCTAAGCTCGTCTTTGATGTACCAGTTCACTAAAGGCGCCTGGATTCGCCATGCTGAATCACTAGCAGCATAGCCAGACAACGGAAATACAATCGCCAAAAAAACGAAGAGTTTTGTATAAAGTTGTGTGTTCATTTGGGGATTGATAGCCCTGAATTAACAGGGCTATATGTTGTGATTATTTGTACTCGATAACTTTCGCCACGTACTCAACCATGTCTGAATTACCGATGACATTTTGGTAAAAGTCGACAGAGAAGTATTTCGGCTCATCACGTTCAATATGTTTAACAATGTTTTTTGATAGCTGGTTTGCATTCATAGCACTGTAAACATGGAACTTTTTAACTTGCTGCAAGCCCATTTCTTGTGCTTCTTTACTTGAAATGAAGCGCTCTTTAAAGTCTTGCTCAAGTGTGCCTGTATATGTGATGTACTCAAAGTTTGGTGTTTCATCGGTAACGACATACATATCGACAGTGTTGTCTACTTGCTCTAGGTGGCTCATTTCTTCGTTAATAATATCTAGGTTCGTTTTGTGGCTATGGTGTGGCTGAGCAAATGCAGTAGCAGAAACGGCAGCGATCATTGCAGGAATAAGTAGTTTTTTCATGTGTTCCTCTCGAAAGGGTGTGTTGTTTCGTTGGAGAGGATATTAACGGTAGGGATTTGAAACGTTTAATCGCGTTTGAAGGATGGAACCCTCAGCAAGTGGCAGAGGGCTTTTCGATCATCTTTTTGTGTATTAGTCTGAAATGTCTTGAAGCTTGAGTGCATTTTTGTTTACTACTTCGACGTAGGAAACCAAAGCACTGACAATCTCAGAATGTATGGTTCTTAAGTGTTTTGAGTGCGGTGACCATACGGCCATCGGCACCCTAAAATGCTCATGAACGACAGAATCTCAATTTCAACTATATCGCCAGGATCGAAATCCGTGTAGGTGACCAGTCTAGGGAGGAGGCCCCAGCCGACACCGTCTTTGACAAGCTGTATCGCTAAAGTAAGCTGATCAACCGCTTCACAATCGGAAGAAAGAACAATCTTGTCCTCCATTTTATCTTCAATCATTCCCCTAAGAACAATTTGTTTACTTGATTTAAGCGTTCCCCACCTTTGTTCTTTTGGTATAGAGTGAATTTCATGGCTCTTAGACGCAAAAAGACCGAATGAAATATTGTTAACAAGGGTTGAGTCAAAACTGCCAATAACATTTCTACTATCCACATTCACTAGACCAAACTGAATGGTGTCGTTGATAATCCCTTCACGAATAGTTTCTCTATTACGGATGATCATGTTGACCTTCATAGAAGGATGTAATTCTTGAAGTTTCTTTCTAACGGCACTGAGCGCTTTAGGAGGTAAAAAACTCGTGTAGGCTATGGTGATTGATTCAAGCTCACCAAATGACAAACTAAGCGCAAGCTTATCGAATGAGCGAGCCTGTTCAATGACCTGCTTTGCATACCGATAAAGTAGAGTTGCATCTTCAGTCGGTTGCGCAGTTCTTCCCACTCTTTCAAAGAGTTCTACTGCCAACTCATCCTCTAAATTGCTGATTACTTGTCCAATTGTCGTTCTGTGTTTGTCGAGTGCTTGCGCAGCTTTACTGAACGATCCTTGTTCGTACACCGCAACAAAACTCTGTAGCTGTTCAATGCTGAAGTTCATATACGTCTCAATATAGTAGTTGTGCCGGAGAAGCCTAGCATCTCAATTAAGAGAAGAGATGGGTAAATTACCGATAACATTGTAATGGTTTGTTTCAGTATAGGTGTGAGGATTGGGTCCTTCAAACGCGATTAATTGGTTTTTCAAAACTGGTTAATAATTCTCCTCGTTGAGACAGCAACCCCAGAAAACTTAGCACGCATTTTCGTTATCTTTTTGTGCCTCTGGCATTGAGCTTCTCAAACGTTCCCGTGATTACAAGGAGTTACACACGCAATCTGAATACTGGCGACGGTTTATAGACTTGGACCCGCCGAACTAGGTTATTCAAAATGCTAAAGCTGAAAACACTATCTCGCGCGACTGCGATGTTATTACTGCCTCTTGCTATTACAACCAATGCCTTTGCTAAAGAGCAACCAACAACAATTGATAATAGCGAAGTCGATATTTTAGAACAGTACGGGGTGCCAAAATACCTTCCAAAGCTGGCGATTAGTTCAATGCTTCAAGGCGACCATGTTGTTGAACATGCGCGTAAAACCGAGACACTTGATGGGGTAAGTGTCGATAATGAAGTGTATTTGGTTCAAACGACAGATACGAAAGGCAACATCGACCTGCGTATTAAATATGACCCTTCTAAGGTCGATGAGAATACCGATCTTATTGAAAATATTGAGAACATCACTAAGGCCGAATACAAGCTCCGTCAATATGCAGAAATGTACGATAAAAACTCGGTGGTTGTCACAGAGCTAGATAATGGTGATCTTGAGATTGAGTTTAATTACTCAAAGTACACTCTTCCACAAGATATTGCTTATTTTCGTTTTATGCGCGGAAAATTATTGCTGTCTGATGGTCAGCCTGTGTCACTTATTGTGACAAATAACTCCCCGTTTAATCAGGGCGATTACGCGATTGAGACATATAAGCAAATGACATTCTTCGACAATCTGCCGAACGGTCGAGTTGTGGTCAACAAAAAGATCATTACCGCTGAAGGTAAGAAAAAGAAGAAAGATCTTAACTTGGAAATCGAACTGACACCGGTCGTTTATTACGACGAAGACCTAGGCGCCGTTGTTCAGGACGAGCCGTTACTGTCAGAAGTGTCAGACCCTCGCATGCGAGAAGAATATGTAAAGCTAGATAGAACATTTCCGCTGATGGCTGACATGGTTCGTCGTCAAGGTATTGATGTCCCGCTGCCATTTGGTATCTCAGCGTCATATCGACGTCAGGACATGGATTTCAACTTCACTGATTTCAACATTGGTGGTTTGCAATTAGAAGGCATTGTTGATCCAGAGAATACGATTGCTCACGTGACAGCTGAGTCTTATACCGTGCGTGGCGATGTAAACATCTTACCGTTTTGGAACGTGTTTGGTTATGTCGGTCAAATCGACGTAGATGCAATGGTCGATGCACAAACACAACCAATCAATATTATTGGGCCAATTGGTCTCGACCCAATCAACTTTAGCGTACCGGTCAAACTTCAGTATGACTTGATTGGTGTAGGTACGACGTTGAGTATGGGGTACAAGCAACTATTTGCCTCAGTTACCGCAACTTACTCAAAGACTCGTCTCAAAGGCTCAACCGCAGATTGGGGGATGGCATTGTCACCGCACAGCCAATGCTGGGGTATCAGTTTGCTGACTGGCGTGCACAGTTCTTTGTTGGTGCGGAATACCAAGCTCTTAAACCAAGTATGACTGGAGACTTGGGCCCTGCGTTGGGGTGGGATACGAGTCTTGAATATGACGTAGGTGTGAACCTAAACAAATGGGCTTACATGGTCGGTTTTAACAAGCAAATTGGTAAACACTACAACATGACTTTCCTTTATAACAAAGGTGAAACCCGTAACTCATTCACAGTTAACCTCGGTTACCGTTTCTAATCGAGCTTGGACCTACGTTTATTTAAGAGATATCGCAATGACAACGAAAAAATATTCGATTGTGCTTATGGCACTGGTTTTGAGCGCTTGTTCATCACAACATGCTTTGGAAGACCGAGTAACAAAAGAAAATTACGCAGAAGTTAACCTTCAACACTCAGAGCAATTCAAAGGCGAAGAACCTTACCGATTTTGGGGTAACGAAGGTCCAGAGTTTTTATTAGAAAACCAATATCAGCCTACTGCGATTACCGTAAATGGCGACAGAATGAGCATTCTTGCCCTATCTGGTGGAGGCGCCAATGGCGCCTTTGGCGCTGGTGTAGTCAATGGTCTTTATGATGCAGGAAAGCTTCCAGACTACTCGATTGTAACCGGAGTAAGTGCCGGTGCGCTTATTGCCCCGTTTGTTTTCACCGGTGGTGAGGATATACACAAACTTCGCGACGTTATGTTGAGCCTAGACGATCGAGAAGTTCTGGGTAAAAAGAACTTCCTGAATACGATCTTTAAAGATGCTTTTACTAACGGTAAAAGCCTGCTTGAGCTCATGGAAACCACTTACAGCGATGAGATGATTGCAAAAATTTCAGAGCAGCATCGCTTAGGTAAGCGCTTATTCATCGGTACGACTCATTTTGATTCAGGCAAGCAAATTACTTGGAACTTAGGTGAAATAGCAGCCAGTGAACTACCAAATAAAACGCAGCTAATCCACCAAATATTAGCTGCCAGTGCCTCGATCCCGGGAGTATTTCCGCCACAGTTCATTAACGTTGAATACGAAGGCAAAACGCTTGAGGAATTGCATGTTGACGGTGGTCTCACGTTCCAAATGTTTTTCGACCCATCAAACTTTGACTACGGCAAGTTGAGTGAAGCGATGGGTTTGGAACAGGCACCTCAAGTACATGTTATTCGAAACGGTACGCTTGAGCCGGGTTATAAGCAAGTAAAAGACAAGGGCATGGATCTGTTGTCGCGCAGTCTTAGCAACTTAACACTGCAGCAAACCCGCGGAGACATGTATCGCATGCTCTATATGAGCGAAAGGAACGACTATGACATAGCGTTTACTTATGTGGATACGTCGTTTAAAGCTCATAAAAAGGGTAAAAAGATGTTTGATGCTGAGTACATGAACAACCTTTACAACTATGGCTACCGCAAAGCACAAGGTGAAACCTTGTGGGTAACAGAAGCACCTTAACGAACCAAAAATAACAACATTTCAATTTTGGCTCGATTAATACCAAACGGGAACAGTTTGAGCGGTATTAGTCGGGTCTTTTTTAATCGGCGATCTTCCCCATGATTAAATTCAACACACACTCTTCGACAGCGGCACTATTTGCATTTTCCATTTTTGCGAGTCCTTTTAGTGGTGCAATGATTGATCCACAAGACGGATACTTAGACATGGGTGATTACCTAGCGAACAATGCCTATGGTTTTTTGCCTGTTCCTATTGTCATTACCGAACCCGCAATTGGTGTGGGTGGTGGAATGTTGGGCATGTTTCTTCATGAATCAGATGAGGAGCGTGCAAAACGCAAGCAGCACGCACTAACATCACTTGATGGAGGCGCTCAACTGCTCGCACCAGCGATTACTGTGGCTGGCGGTGCCTACACTGACAACGGCACATGGATGGCGCTTATTGGTCATCGACATACTTGGAATGAAGACAGCATCCGTTATATCGGTGGTGCTGGGTACGGCCACGCTAACATAGATGTTTATAAGCGATTTCAAGGAGAGGGTTTACCCGGCTTTATCGAACCTTATTCGGGAACTCTTGGGGCAGGAACCGAGAGTGAAGGTTTTTTAATGAAGCAGCGAGTATCGTTTCGAATCCCAAACAGTGACCTGTTTTTAGGTGTGTCGCAAACCTATTCGAGCTTCAGCACAGCCATTGATTCACTCTCACTAGCGGTAAATGATCAAAACTTTGATTTCTCCAATCTCGGTGCGAAATTCGATAGTTCACTCTCGGCATTGGGAGTGGTGGCGGAATACGACACCAGAAATAACCTATTTTTCCCGACTCAAGGCTCGTCTGTCGTTGCAGAATATTTGGTTTACGATTCTGCTTTAGGCAGCGATTTTGATTACGCGACATTTGAGGTCGATGCCTATCAATACCTGCCAGTAAATAAGCATTTAACTTTGGCGTTTGCTGGTTCATACAGCTCTCTCAACACCGACGAAAGTTATCTACCACCTTTGGCAAGACCCTATATCAATATGCGAGGTGTAGCGGCTTATAAGTATCAGGGCGATGAAGTGAGTACGTTACAAGCTCAGGCGATGTGGCATTTGAACCATCGTTGGACTATCAACGCCTTTTATGGCGTTGGTTCAACCGCAGAGGAACACAGTGAGCTGTTTGAAGATACGGTCGATGCCTATGGCGTTGGCTTTCGCTATCAGATTGCGCGCCGTTACGGCATTCACGTAGGTGTCGATGTGGCTTCAGTGAGGATCAAGGCACAGCTTACTTCCAAGTTGGTACGGGGTTCTAAACGATGGACATGAACAGCTTCTTAATGACCGCGGCCATGGCGTTTCTGATCATTGGTTGCTGCGTTGCACTGTGTGTCCGTCTTAACGTCGGCTCAGTAGTAGGCTTTATTATTGCCGGAGCAATTTTAGGCCCCAACACACCGGGCTTAGTCGCTTCTAATAATGTCGAAACGCTTCAATCCATAGCAGATTTTGGTGTTGTGTTGTTTCTATTTACTCTGGGTCTTGAGATGCGACCAAAGCAGCTCTGGAGTATGCGCAAAACGCTTTTGCTGCAGGGAATGGGCCAAGTCGCGCTAACGGGCGCATGCTTTACTATTATCGCGAGCCTATTTGCTGTTTCTTGGGAAGTGGGATTGGTTCTTGGTTTGATCCTTGCCCAATCTTCGACTGCGGTTGTGGTCAGTATGCTCGCCGACAAGCACGAACTGGGAACCTCCCATGGGAAGAACATTTTTGCCAATCTAATGGGGCAGGATATGAGTATTGTTTTGGTGATGGGGATCATTCCCATTCTTGCTCATAGCAAAGTCGAAGATCAGGTGGGGTTACTCGAAAAAAGTTTGGTCTTTGTAGCGTCATAACCCTGATTGTGTTGTTGGCCAGGTTTGTGTTGCCCAAGTTACTTGTATGGAGTGCAAAACTGCGAAGCAAAGAAGCCTTTGTACTGATGCTTGCAAGTGCCATCCTGTTGACAGTTCTCTGTTCACAGCAAGCGGGACTATCTGAAACCTTGGGCGTCTTCTTGCTGGGTATGTTGCTCTCCGATTCGGAGTTCAAACACATACTGGAGGAGGTCGTCGCGCCAATTAAAGGCATTTTAATGTCTCTGTTCTTCTTGGCGGTAGCATGTCGATTGATCCAAATATCATCACCGGTCACCCCGTCCTGATTTTGGGGCTGCTGGTCATGACCATCCTAGTTAAATTCTTGGTTTTCTTTGGGCTCACAATCATAGATCGCAAAGGCAAATTAGTGGCAACCAAAACGGCGTTCGCCCTTGCTCAAGTTGGTGAGTTTGCGTTTGTACTGTTTGGCGTCGCTCAAGCGTTTGAGCTTTTGTCTCCACAAACGGTCTCAATTGGTTTTGTTGTGATTAGTTTGAGCATGATAGCGACACCTTGGTTGTACGAGTTCGGAAAGAGAATTTGTGACGCCCTCATTACTCAGCAAGAACAACGACTTGAAGACGGTTCATCGCGTAGCGAACTCGTTGTAGTGGGTTTAGATGAGGTTGGCAGGCTTGTTTGTATGATGGCTGAAAAAGCGGGTATCAGTTATGTCGGTTATGATCTGGATTATGACCGCGTCAGTCGTTCTAAAGCGCTGAATCTCAATGCTCACTTTGGGGACATTCTTTCGATAAAAACACAACAGCGGTCGGGGCTGAAGTTTGCTCAAGCGTCATTTATTTCAGTGACGGAGTCTGTGAGATTAAGGAAGATAGCTCGAGCATTGTGCCGCTATAAAGCACTAGAAATCTACGCCAGGACAAACTCAAAGCAAGATGAACGATACTTGGGTGAGCTGGGTGTAAAGCATGCGAGCTCAGTTTATATCGAAAGTACCATTAGTAAGGGGCGAGAGTTACTCAGTGATTTTAATGTTGAAGAAAAACGCATTGCTGAAATTGCCAAGGAGCTTAGGGAAGAACTCGTTAGATAGATTTATCTGCATGGAAAAGAGGTGATGATTGTGTCCTTCAAACGCGATTCACGTAATTTAAAATCAGCTCATAAAATGACCAAACTTAAAGAGGGTGATGTGACGTAGCCCTCGTTTATTAACTACTAAAAACACGTTGAGTAAGGTCAATCATGAATAAGTCTGTTCGTACCGCAATCTCTTTAGCTATTCCCTTAGCGCTTGCTGCCTGTGGTGGCAGCAATACCTCAAGCACGAAACCCAGTGAGCCTGAGCCGCTTAAACCGGGTCTGAGTTACCCAGTTGAAACGGAAATTGGTGACGTTACATTAGTTGGTACCAGTGAATCGGTTGTGGTACTCGACACTGGCGGCACAGAGCAAAAGGTTCGTATTGAAAGCTTTAAGGGTATCCCTTATGCGGAAGCGACTCGCTTCAATCACAGTGAAACGGTTGCTCTAGAAGATGGTTATGCCACAGAGTTTGGCGCTGTATGTCCGCAAACGGCGTTAACCGACATTCGTCAATCCGAAGAATGCCTAAATCTTAATATTTGGCGTCCTAGTAACCTAGATGCTGATCAACAAGTACCTGTATACGTGTTCATTCATGGTGGAAACTTTGAAAACGGCGCTGGCTCGGATCCGCACATTCACGGTGACAACGTAGTCGCTCAAGGACAACTCGACGGACAGCCTTTTATTGCAGTCACATTTAATTACCGTTTAGGTTTACTTGGTTCGACTTACACTGATGATCGCAAAGGTGGCAACTTTGGTATTGGTGACCAAAAACGAGCATTAGAGTGGGTTCACGATAATATCGAAAAATTTGGTGGTGATGCAGGGAAGGTAACTCTCATGGGGCAGGGCGCAGGCGCTATGTCCATTGGTATCTTGCAGCAAGCTAGTAGTGAAGATTTTGTCGCCGAAAAATACTTCCAGCGCGCAATCATGCAAAGCAACCCATACGGTTTTGAGTATAAAAGCAGCAGCAATGCAAAGTCTTTCGCGACGGTAACCGAGATGGAAAATATGTCGTTGAAGGAGATTATGGATAAGCAACAATCCATGTCTAAAGCCACATCTAAGGTTGTCGATTGGGTGTTGAGCAGTGCAGGTACAATAAACCCAATTAGCTCAAATGAGACGCCAATTTCATCGCTAATGCCGTTCGCACCCTATATTGAGTATCGTTTAAAATACGTGCAAGAAGGCTACCATTTTAAATCTCAACCTTTTGATACCGAACTAACGGTACCAACGGTTGCTGGCTTCAACGCGGCAGATGACCGAACTTTCGGCGCATTAGCGGATATTACCTTCTTAATCCCAATGGTAGTGGATTTGATCATGAATAATGATCCAGAGTTATTGGTTCAAGATGATGCAGCGCAAACAGCAGAAGCTATCGCTAGCTGGCTTAAAGAAGAGGAAAACGTTGCGTTGTTGCAAGCAGAACTGGCGACTATCGATGCAAATGATGTAAACACTCAACTCGACTTGAGCGAAATTATCAATCTTTTACCAGAAACCGCTTATGAGGCGGTCACTACTTTGTTTTACGGTCTTGGTAATACAGATGAAACAAAGACTCTACTTGGCCTTGAGGATTACGTGGCGAACTCAGAGCAAGAGCTTAGTGGCGCGCTCGACAATATGAAGCAGTTCAACCAAATGACAAACGATATGATGTTTGCAGGCCCTATTCGTAATAAGGTTGCTGCTGCGCAAGATTCTCAAATTCAGGCGACTATGTATGAGTTCAACTACCGTGGCAGTTTTAACTCATTGCCAAAAGGCAACTTGTTTAACGAGAAGGAAACGGATCTTATCCAGGTGGTTAAATCGCTGAGCTGTAGTTTCGGTACACCATGTTTTGGTTCTGAACTCCCTTTCGTTTTTAACAAGGCTGTTCGCTCAGATGGGACGACGTTTAGTGTGTCTGATAGCGATGAAGCAATGATGAGCAAGATGTCACGAGTTTGGTTTAGCGACGAGCTGTTTGAAAAAGAGCAGTACCAAAAAGGTCTGGACAATGTTTGGGTTATCGACGGAAGCGGAGCTGAAAATCCAATAAATGATTGGGACCGAATGACGAAAGGCGGCGATGATCTTCTACTTCAAGAAGGTCGCCTGCAGGGACTTGAAGACCAAGACCTGATTGGATACTACTTGGTAGATTAACTCGTTACCCAAACTTCATGAAACTAAAGGAAAAGGATGTCCTTTTGTTCACCTCAAACTCCTTGCTTCTAAATATCTCCCAGCCATACACCACTGTAGTGTTGCCCATAGCTTTAGCGCCAATATTGCTCCACAAACTTTGAAAGCCAAATCAGTACAGGATGCAGACCGACTTGATGCCCTTGGGGCCATTGGAATAGTACGTTGTTTGCAGGTTGGTATGCATCTAAACGTCAGTGTCTATGATGCAAACAGATTCAGCAAAACACGAGGCTGAAAAACGGACTGACTTTATGCGCTCGTTCTTGGCTCAGTTGGGGCATGAGGTGAGTGTGGAAACGAGGGTGACGGATCAACGTTGCCTGAACTTTCAAAGCCATCTCGACGTAGTACAGTTTTTGCGTTTAATGGAGAGTAATGGATGGAAGTGTCGCAAGAGGTGGAGTCTAGAATAATCGAGATGGCTTGGGAGGATAGAACCCCTTTCGAGGCTATCCGGTTGCAGTATGGAATGAACGAATCTGAGTTGATACGTTTTATGCGCACCCGACTCAAGAAGAACAGTTTCAAGTTATGGCGGGCTCGTGTTTCTGGAAGGGCGACTAAACACGCGAAATTAAGAAGTGGCAACGTCACCAGAGGGTATTGTCCTACTCAATACAAACACAGATAATTGTGATTCGTAGTCACAATACTAAACCCCCTATAGAAACCGCTATGATTCAATGGCCATGCCTGCTCAAACTCGAAGGCGACGACGAGTTGATATTTCTTGCTTCCGAAACCGAGTTAACCAAAGAGTTGGAGTCGCTAATTGCTAGTGACGAAGACATAGTGATTGATTCTGTCGGGCGCGCGTTTAGGATGGAAGAGGATTCTAGCCCTAGCGTTACCTTTGTCGCACAGCAGCACGCTTTGACGCTTGAGGATATTACAGAGCTGGTACGAGCTCATGAATTTTCATTAGCCCAAGTCTGCCTGACTAAGATACAGTTCAACTCCATCAGCGAAGCGATTCAGGCGCTTCGTAATTAATCTGCAGTGGGCGGACGTGTATTCTGGTACACTGCCGCCCGTTAAATTAATTTAGGTAGAGAACATGAGTCAAGAGCAGCCAAACAACCCACTACACGGTTTAACACTAGAAAAAATCTTAGTGCGCCTTCAAGAACATTACGGTTGGGAAGGCTTGGATGCGGAAATCCAGATCAACTGTTTTTACAACAATCCGTCTATTAAGTCCTCTCTTAAATTTTTACGCCGAACCCAGTGGGCAAGAGATAAAGTAGAAGCCCTTTACATCGATACTTTCTGTAAGTAACCCCCATTGCTCTGTAGGTTTGTTGAGAGTAGACTGTTTTAAAAATCAATGTGTTAAAGGAGTGCGTGTTGAAAGTCTATCTATCAGGTGAAATTCACACCGATTGGCGAGAGCAGATCATCGAGGGCTGCAAAGCGAAAGGCCTTAATATT
Organism: Vibrio variabilis; assembly: GCF_003263785.1. Taxonomy (GTDB): domain Bacteria; phylum Pseudomonadota; class Gammaproteobacteria; order Enterobacterales; family Vibrionaceae; genus Vibrio; species Vibrio variabilis. Next base: position 2,727 of record NZ_JYJK01000120.1, on the reverse strand, counting down.
AGCTTTACGTCTGCTAACACCGATCACGAATCAAGCGATGCTGCGGGCGATGGTTTAGGCGCTGAGTCTCAACAGTTTTTGGCGCGACCACAAGTCTGCAAAAGTAAACGCAATTCGAATTCAAACGGCTATCAAAGCTTGCGATGTCGCAATTATTCGTTTTGGCGATAAGTATAAACAGTGGAATGCGGCTTTTGATGCTGGTTACTGTGCGGCGCTCGGCAAACCCTACATTACTCTCCACGATGCAAACCTAGTACATGCCCTAAAAGAGGTTGATGGCGCTGCACAAGCATGGGCAACGACGCCTGAACAGGTTGTTGATTTGTTGGCCTACGTTGTTTCTTAATTCCGTTAAACATATCTAAAGCAAGAGCAAGTCTATATATGCAGTACAAAGTGGTAAAGCATTACACAGATATACCCGAGCATCCGATTGTCGTTGTACAGGGAGAGCGACTTACTGTCGTTGAAGAATCTGATCCGCAAGGCGATTGGCCAAACTGGGTTCTTTGTCGCAGTGAAGGTAAGAAGGGGTGGGTACCTAAACAGATACTCACGATAGATGCTGATACCGCGATCGTCAAAAGTGATTACCTTGCTGTTGAGCATAGATTAGCAGTGGGTGAAATACTGATTGCTGAGTTTGAACTTAATGGTTGGATTTGGTGCGAAAAATCAGATGACAAAGGTGCTATGGGTTGGTCGCCTTTAAACCACCTTGCGCGAGTTTGATTAATCGTTTCTAACAACTTAAGGAACAACTCATGTTTCGTGAAATGACGAAAGACGATTTCGACGCGTTTTGGCCTACGTTTTCTGAGGTTATAGCGGCTCAGGAAACCTACGCTTTTGAGCCAAACATGACATTAGATCAGTCATTTGATGTTTGGTGTAAAGCGCCACTTAAAACATTCGTTTATCTAAAAGACGAAGAGATATTAGGCTCGTTTTACATCAAAGCAAATGCTGCGGGACCAAGCCGTCATATTTGTAACTGTGGTTATATGGTTTCTGAGAGTGCCAGAGGGAAGGGGATTGCACGTTTAATGTGCGAGTACTCCCAACAGATCGCTATAAAACTCGGATTTGAAGCGATGCAGTTCAACAGTGTTGTATCGACAAATACTATCGCAGTAGCGCTTTGGAAAAGTCTTGGCTTTGATATCGTGGGGACGATTCCTAGAGCCTATAAACACAGCCGCCTGGGTTATGTTGATAGCTTTGTGATGTATAAAGGGTTAGTGGAAGAGTAGAAAAAAATTGGGAATCCCTTCCCAAAGCTGGGTTGCCCCAAACGCCATGTTAATCCTTTTGAGTTCAATTACAGTACCAAGGAGCATTACGCCTTGACGAAGAGATAATATCTTTTTGAGCTGAATATCCACAATCGCGTTTGAAGGACCCAATCCTACAAGAACCGAATCAGTTTAGTACGTAGTAGCCACGGCCTTGCATACAATGACGGACAACTTGGTCTTTCTGCACCTGATATTCTTCTGCTTGATGTCTCTTTTCCGCGCCGTGTTTTAATGCGCCCCCAATCAAGCCAATTCCGGCACCTACTTGAGCCCCCTTAGTGCCGCTTCCACCTGAAATTGCACCGCCAGCGGCACCCAATGCCGCGCCTTTAGCGGTTGAGCCCAACATGTCGGAGCCCAGAGAGTTAGATTGTCCACTCTCTACGTTCTCGCTAGCGGCACTGCTCAAGCAAAGCAATGCCGCTGTAATAATGACACTCTTCATGAGCTTTTCCTTACGCTAGTTGAGTTGCACAGAAGCGATCTTTTGGATCGACAAGGCTTTGTTGAGCGGCCACAGTTTGAAGTTCCCACTCGTCACGTCGGTGGGTCTCACGAAGTACGCCATAACAAGCGTTGTTTGCATGTTCAAACGCTTTAACCGGTGAAAGCTCGCTGAGAAGGCCAGCCGTAAATAGCGCGGAAATTAAGTCACCAACACCAACAGGCTCTCGTTCAAAATCCAGGAAAGGACGCTGAACCATGTAGCAATGGCCTTCAGTCGCTAGCATCATGGTAAAGATGTTATTTGATATGCCGTGCAAGTGTTTCACCAATACAACCTTCGGCCCCATTGTGAGTGCTTTTTTGCAAGCTTTTACCGCGTCTCCGAGAGAGGTTATCTCGATCCCGGTGAACTGAGTGAGCTCAAATTGATTTGGAATAATCACATCTGCTGCAGGCATAAGATGCGTAACTAGCTCGTCAGTAATTTCCGGATCTAAGATGCAGCCTTTTTCTGAATCACCCATGACTGGATCGCAAACGTAGAGTGCATTTGGATTTTCTTTCTTTACTTTGTTTACAAGTTTTAATACTTCATGTGCCTGCGCTGCGCTGCCCATGTAACCAGACAAAATCGCTTCACAGTCTTTGAGAGCACCAATTTTGTTCAAACCAAGTGTAAGCTCCCCGATGATACTCGGGTGAAATGCGTATCCAGTCCAACCTTGTTGGTATTGTGTATGGTTTGAGAACTGAACCGTATGGATTGGCCAAACTTCAAAGCCAAGTCTTTGTAGTGGGAATACAGCAGAGCTGTTTCCAGCACGTCCATAAACGACGTGTGATTGAATAGAAATAATACCTTTCATAGCGTACTTCTTCTTTTAATCGAAAAGCGAACTGAGTGCTTTTCATGTAAAGGGAAAAATTAAGCCTCGCAGAGCGAGGCTTAAGGCTGTTTATTGAGCCATGAACTCTTGGA
>NZ_JYJK01000119.1 GCF_003263785.1 Vibrio variabilis | reverse complement strand
CGAACACGTTCAGGGAACTGTGACAAGATTTCGGCGGATTGGTCTGCCTCTAAATAAGAAAGCACAATGGTTTGGATCTGTGGGTGTTCGTTGTGGATGATACTTGCCACTTGGCGTGGATCCATCCACTTCAATGAATCGAGACCTTTTGAACCAGTACCCAGCAAGATTTGGTCAACCAGGTTGTTGGCTTTGTCTTCACCAAGAGCAGCCACCAGCGCATTGCGCATAAAGTCTTCGCTGCCCATACCGATGTTGGTGTATTTCTGAATGTCTTCCAAAAAAGCGCGGTGAACCACGCCGACTTTATCTTGGCTTAGGTCGGTTGCTTTCGCCATTGCACTACCCACACGTTGAACCTGCTTAGGCTCAAGGTGGCGAATAATACTCGCCGCGTCAGACTCATTCAGACTCAGCAGCAAAATCGCTGCCTTTTCATCGCCGCCAATAGAGGCAATATCGACGCTAGTCTCTGCTATTTGGCCACCGTTGGCCGCTACAATATCGTTTGCCATTAGTTTTCAGCCATCCAGTTTTTCACTACTTGCGCAGCCAGTTCAGGTTCGTTAGCCACCAGTGCACGCACCGCTTTCAACACATCTTCATCTTTATGTAGGTTTGGCAAATCAATGCCGGAGCTAAATTCAAACAGCTCACTGCCGTCGATATCGGTGCCAATCAAGCTGGTTTCACCATCCGCGCCGAGCGGCAGACCGTCGGGGCCATATAGCTGCTCGTCTTCTTCAGCCGCTGCTGGGTTGAGCAGTTTCTTCATCGCTGGACGGATAAGCACCATCACAACAACCACGATCACCAGTGCACTCGCGAACCAGCGTATCCAATCATTGAAGTTTGGATGTTCCCAAATTGGCACATCAGGCAGAAGCTCAGCGGCTGGCTCTTCGAAGGTCATACTAAGAACATTCAATAAGTCGCCTCGATTTTCATTAAAGCCTACTGCGCCCACAAGTATTTGACGCAGCGCCGCTAGCTCACTTTCAGAGCGCGGCTCGTAAGTCACTTCACCGGTGTCAGGGTTGACTTTCGCGCGGTTTTTAATCGCAACCGCAACCGTTTGGCGGTTAACCACTCCAGTTTGCTTGCGCTCATGACTGATGGTGGTATCGAGTTCAAAGTTGCGCGTGGCTTCTTTGTGTACCGAACCTTGCCCCATCACAGAGCCATCTTTCATTTGCGCCACATCGGTCGGGATCGACGCATCGGCTGGCGGCTGATTACTCAGCGCGCCTGGCACACCGGCAACCACATTGCCGTTGTTG
>NZ_JYJK01000118.1 GCF_003263785.1 Vibrio variabilis | reverse complement strand
GCCAGCGGCAGGAGCGGTTGCTGGTAGCGTGGTTGGTTGTGCCGCAGTTGTTGCTGCCGCTGTAGCGGCGGCTGCGGTCGTTGTCGCAACCGCTGCTGTTGTTGCAACCGTCAGAGCAGCCACACCACCTTTGCGATTGTAATCATCAGCTTCGCGGTTGTAGTCGCGACCGATTTGCATACCATCTTTGATCAGTTTGTCTTCAACGACAGGGACAACTTGGCCGTTCTTATCGGTGAGTGACCACTCTAGGTTATCGATGTTTTTCTGCGCTTGGCGTGCATCTCGATACGTTGGGACATTGAGGGTCAATTCAGCATCTGTTGCTTCAAAGCGCGCGATGATGGCTTTGCTAGCAATCACTTTTCTTTCGTCGCGATTCACATCAAAGAAAGGTTCATATTTAAACACGATTTGATTGACGCCATCAGGGAGCGTAGCTGTTTCGCCAGATGAGAAAAATCCGCTTGAGTCTGTGATTGGGTCACCTGCATTGACAGAAAGAAGATCAACATTGTCAGGTATTTTGATGGTCACGTCAGCCATCGCAAGGCTACTACAACCGACGAGTAGCGCAGCAGCAATCAGATTGGATGCTTTCATTATTATTTCCCTAGCAGAATATGTGAATCATGATGTGTTCAAGCGAACTCAAGCTGTTTACGTTGAGGTTAGCTCAGTTTTCGGTGTTTAGCTTGCCTAGGTTAGCGACACTTTGCAATCTTGTGATGCACGGGTTGGCTGAATTTCGTTAAAAACTGACATTGGTGTGGTTTATTCGGTGCTTTATTGTGTTTTTAGTTTATATAAATCGCTAGTTCACTGTTTATGTTGTGAATATAAATCAATTTAACCAAATGAAGGAAACCAATATCCCCTCAAATGCAACAGGTGACCTAGCTGGAAGGCGATGAAAATAGTTAACGAAACCGAACAATGCAACGTCCATCTAAATCGCTTGGCTGCTAATGGTTACTATACGTAAATCGAATAGATTAGCTTGGCGATGAAAATTGAATCTAGTAGCATCGCCCCTCAAGCGAGAATCGCTCAACGAGCACTGAATGACCCCGTAAAGAGATGGGTTAAATGAATGGAATCTCAGTGCGATTGTAGTCAATCCTATTGTACTTAAAGAGATTTCATTTGAAGATGTCAAAACGCCCTTTGTCGTTGATCTTGGCCGCGCTGTGTTCGACTTCTCCTGTCATGGCACAAGATTCACCTGCCACCGAACAGCAGAAGCCTCAAGCCAAATCAGCGTTAGCCGATCCTGAAGAACCAACAAAAGCCGAAGAAGCATCAGAAGCGCTTCCGGATAGAAAATTTGCTGCTTTCCCTGTTCCAATTACCGATGATGCGCTAGGCGTAGGCCTAGGCGTAAACGCGATGTATATTCACGATCGTGAAGAAGGTGCGACCAATCCATCGACCAGTATGTTCTATGGTCAATACACAGATTCAGACAGTGGTATGGCCATCATTGGTCACGAGCACGTGTTCGCCCATGATGCCTGGCGTGCAGGATTCTATGCGGGACACTTCAGTCTGAATCTTAAATACACGGGGCGTATCGGTGCTCAGCTTCCGAAAGCCGCCCAATACGCGTCCTATTCCAATTTCGTCTACGGTGAAGTTCGCAAGCAAATTGTCGATGATTTGTATTTCGGTGTGCAAGGGCTGTGGAGCGGCGGCAATGCAGAGCTCAACGAAAAAACCGATCCTGCGATTAAGAAGGCGTTTGAACAAGAAATGAGTGGCAGCAACCACGCCATCGGTTTTCTCATGACCTATGACTCACGAGATAACATGATGGGGGCAACAGAAGGCCTCAATGTCGATCTGAGCACACTTCATTATTCAAAAGATAAACGCACAGGAAAGCCATTCCATCGTTTAGATGCTGAGGTGAGTCAGTATTTCCCCATTGGTGACGATGTCTTAGCGTATCGAGTGATTGGCAAGGAAATGCTGGGTGATGCGCCGGAGTATGAGTTTGTGACGCCTGATTTACGTGGTGCGGACTGGAACAAGTATCGAGGCAGCTCAGTCTACCAGGCTGAAGTCGAATATCGCCACAAGTTTTCTACATTGTGGAGCGGTGTCGCTTTTGCTGGCGCCGCAGTAGTGCGCAACGAAGACCGCCAATTTGCAAACTCAGTGAAGTCAGAAGTGATCCCGTCAGCAGGTATTGGTGTCAGGTATTTACTTAATGCCAAAGAGCGATTTACTGTAGGTGTTGATGCTGCAGTATCGAAAATGGGTAACACCAGCTTCTATATTCGATTTGGAGAAGCGTTCTAACTGCGTACTAATCGCCATTCTGATACTTGCAAATAATCATTGTGAATGAGTGGGTTGCAAGTATTTGCGATGCTTATATTTGGGTGCAATTTATGTGCTATTGTTTTACGATGGTACGCCTATTAATTAATTAATCAAAGGGTTGAGTATGCTGAATATTGAACAGCTAGTGGCATTCGTCGCTGCGGCAGAGCAAGGTTCATTTTCTGCGGCCGCGAGGCATCTTGGTAAGAGTCAAAGCTCCGTGAGTATTGGAGTGAATAACCTTGAGCTCGATTTAGGCATTACGCTTTTCGATAGAAGCACAAAATATCCTAAGCTGACCCCGCAAGGTGAGCGCATGTTAGCACAAGCGAAAGTGTTGTTGCGACAAGCTGAGCGGATCCGCAATTATTCCAAAGCCAGTGTGGACAGCGTCGAAGATACGCTGAAAATTGCCATCGACCCATTGTTGCCATTCTCTTTGCTGGACTCGGCGATTGAGAAAATGTCGCAGCGCTTTCCTTTCACTCAAGTGGATGTATCACGTTTGAGCGCTCACCATCTGACTAACGCTATTATTAACGATGACGTGGAACTCGGTTTTAACTTAGCGGCGGATGCGGTGCCAGAAGGCGTGGACTTTATCTCCATTGCGAATATTGAGTGGGTGTGTATCTGCAGCCCAGATTCCATTTTTGCCGATATGCAGCAAGTCAGCAATGAAACCTTGATTGGTGAGAGGCAGATCGTTTGTCGCAGTATGATGCTGAATAAAGTACTCAAGGCTCAAGGTGCATTCTCACAAGATATCTGGCAAGCCGATGATCAAGAAGATGTGATTAAGCTGGTAGAGCAGGGTATTGGTTGGGCTATCGTGCCTAGAGACTACATCGTCGAAAAGCAAGCCATGGGTACCTTGATCGACTTTAGACCTGAGTTCCAACGCTATGAAATGCTCAACTCTGCCGATGTCCTTTGGAAGTCAAATACTCGCCTGGGGCCTGCGGCTAAGTATCTTTGTGAAATGCTTGGCGTTTTTTAAGCGTAAAGCTTAGGCCACTGACTCAGAAGAAAAACCTCGCGTTTCAACCGCGAGGTTTTTTTGTGGCTGATGGATTTAAGCTCTAAGCTCGTTTGGATACAGATAGACTAAGTTTCGCCCTTGAAGCTTTGCTTGCTGAAGATTTTTTAGTCCGCGACTAAGGGTGCCGTCAGCCGAACCCTCTATGGGTGTCGCTCCGATAGAAACGGTATTGACGATGTCATCTTGAACATCAACCAATGGGCTTTTTTCGACAAGCTGCCTTAACCACTCGAGTTGCTTTTGCGCATCTTCTGGGTCATTGGCACTAAACAGTAGACCAAAATGACCATTGTTGGTGCGTGCCAGACAGCGCGATTGCGGTTTCGGGAAGCTTCTTCTTACAACGTTAGCAACATGTTTGATCGCTTTATCACCAATGGCGCTGCCATAACGGTCATTGATCGCGGTTAAGCCACATACATCAACCACCGCATAAAACAGTGACTCACTATCGCTCGCCCTCGTCAGTTCTTGGCGCAAATGATGCTCGTTTTCTAGACCAGTAAGAGGATCGTTCATCGCCACTTGTTTGCTTAGCAATAGGTTCGCCAACGCCACTTCAGAAAAGTCACGGATAGCGCGCATGAGTCCTTCAAAGGCGTAGAAAACACTTTTGACATAAATAATCCCTATCAAGTTATCGTGGTGATAGAGGGGAAGGGCGTAATGTCGTCCGTTGATCTGCAGTTGCTTTGCTAGGGGATCGTACTCGTTGCTGTAAAGGTAGTTTATGCCACGGGACTTAAAGTACGCCGGTAACTTGTCGAGTTGATAGCTGGCTTTGGTATTGCATGATAATCGATAGTATGGAACTGGTTTGCCGATTCATCGAATAAGCAAAATTGAACGCCACCGTGGTAGGTAAAGCGATCAAAGATATGTTTCAAGTCTTGCTTAAAGGCTGCCATGTTTGTCGCTAGAGTCAGTTGAGACAGCCCTTGATTAAGCTGGAAAGTGATGTAGTTAACCGATATCACTAAAAACAGCAGCGCGAATACGACGATGGCCGTTAGAGAAATCTGGTAAGACGTAAACAGGATATCGGTTTGGCTGGTGCCGGATACGACGACCCAACCTATTGGGTTTCGCGCATCGAAAACGCTTTTCTTTAGCTCGCCATTATAAAAGTAGTCATAGCTGCCACGTGTTCTCCCGGCCTCAATCTGCTCCTTTAGCCCACCTTGATAGCTAATCGAAGAGGTACCAATGCGGTTTGGGTTGGGATGAAATACCAATTTCCCCGTCATGCTGTCAATGACAAAAACATAGCCGTTATTTAATGTTTTTAGGTTCGATAGATATTGCGTGGTGTGCTGAACATCCACTTCAAACCACACTTCGATTGGATTGTGATGCTGAACCTGCTTGATGGCAAACACCCAAATCCCATCGGATTTTTGATAAAGCGTTGAGACGGCGTATTGTCTGGTGAACCCATCAAAAGTATGCCACTCAATATTACGTTTGCTGTTCGCAGTGAGCCGGTCATCATTAAAATTTGCGTATTGATCCGCTTGTCGGTCATAGACTGCAACGCTTTTATATAAATAACTGTTGGCGAGCATTTGATTGGCAAGAGGCGCAAAGTTAGCGGTGCCGACTTGTTGTTGCAACAGATCTACCTTTGCAAAAGTCGCTTCTATCTGCGACCAGATTAAGGCCGTCGCCACTTTTACATTATCTTGAGATTGAGATTTAGCCAGCGATTGAGAACGCAGATAGTGCTGATAGGAGAGGTAAATAAGTACCGCAATTAACACAAAAGTGAGCGGTTTAAACAGGCGGAGCAACAGCTTAGGTAACGACATAACATATAAAACAAATTGAACACTACATCATTACTATCACTGATTATAGATAGCTTTTGAAGCATTAATTTTGCTATCAATAACTGAGATCAATTCCAATAAAAAAGAGCTCAACAAGTGAGCTCTTTATGGGTGATTTGCAATCAATAAATGATAGGTCTGTCAGTTAAGGCTGAGCGGAGTAATGCAAAATCGCCATCGACATAGGCGCTTGCAAGATTTCACCTTCAGCATGACCGACTTCGGCATCTGAAATATGGGTATCACAGATGGTTTTCCAAACTTGATTGCGGTCATTCGGCAGAGAGAAACGAGCCGGAGCTTTGGTTTGGTTGATGAGGTAGACCAGTTCGTCTCCATCTTCACCAATACCGATGTGCAGAGCGACACTGCTTAGTCGGTTCCAATCTTCCATGCTCATTAATTTGCCATCGACGCGACTCCAAAAGATGCGGTTGTCGTTGCGCTTTTCACCGCTGAAGGCGCGGATGAACGGCACCATATACTCTTGGCGTGCAGCAGCATCTCCGCTAGCCATTGTTTGAAATGCTGTTTAGCTTCACTGGTTTCCCAATTGAGCCAGCTTATTTCGTTGTCTTGGCAGTAGGCGTTGTTGTTGCCTTGCTGGGTATGAGAGAGCACATCTGCGGTAAGAATGTGCGGGATACCAAACGAAAACAGCAAAGTCGCCATGAAGTTGCGCTTTTGCTTCTCACGAGTCGCGAGTACAACAGGGTTGTCAGTAGCGCCTTCTACACCATAGTTGTTTGAGCGATTGTCACCATGGCCGTCACGGTTGTTTTCACCATTGGCTTCATTATGCTTATGTTTGTACGAGACAAGATCTTGCATGGTGAAGCATCGTGGTAGGTGATGTAGTTAACGGTTAGCTTATATGGCCAATGGGCAGCGCTATACAAATCGCGAGAGCCCATGATACGAGTTGCGAACTCTTTTAAGTAACCTTGATCGCCACGCCAGAAGCTACGCGTGATATCACGCAAGCGGTCATTACATTCATTCCAACCAAATGGGAAGTTTCCGACTTGATAGCCGTTTGGTCCGATATCCCAAGGCTCGGCAATCAATTTGGTCATCTTGAGGATTGGATCCTGCGCCACTGCGCGGAAAAAGGCGGCTTCACGATTAAAGTGATCGCCATTTCGACCCAATGTTGCCGCCAAATCGAAGCGGAACCCATCGACTTTGAACTCTTGTACCCAATAACGAAGCGTATCCATGACTAAGTTGAGAGCTGGCTGGTAGTTGAGGTCGACTGTGTTGCCACAACCAGTGTAGTTCGCGAAGTACTCGCCATGACGAAGGTAGAACTTGGAGTCCAAGGCTTTTAAGTTAAAGACCGGACCTTGATCGCCACCTTCAGCAGTGTGGTTGTAAACCACATCAAGAATCACTTCGATTCCTGCTCTGTGCAGCTCACGAATGGTGGTTTTGAGCTCTTCTACTGCATCTTGGCGGGCATAGCGTGGATCGGGTGCCATAAACACATAAGGGTTGTAGCCCCAATAGTTCACCTTATCCATTTGTAGAAGGTGAGGCTCGTGCATACAAGCGGCAATCGGCAGTAGCTGAAGAGTGTTGATGTTCTGCTCTTTGTAGAAAGCAAGCATGGCATCACTGACCAATCCAAGATAGGTGCCACGCTCTGAAGTTGGCACTTGCGGGTTGAGCTTAGAAATCCCTTTGACATGCGTTTCAAACAACACCATTTCTTCACGGGGAATGTTGGGTGATGTTACTTGTTGCCAGTCAAAGGTATCATCGACGACCACGCAAGTTGGCAGTTCGAAACTTTTTTCGGCTGAAAACGGTGGGACATAATGCAGTGCTTTGTCTAATGCTTTTGCGTAGGGATCGGCTATGTACTGACGTTCTTCGCACGATTCTATGACAAAGCCATAACGTTGCCCGGCTTTTATGCCGCTAAGGTGAATATGCTTGATTCCGGCATAATTGTTAAAAAGTGGGAACAACTCTTGTTTGTTGTTGTCATCATAGAGAGCGAGATAAATAGCCTCACAATCGGGTGCGTGAATAGCAAAGTTACAACCGGCTTCATCCAGTGTTGCACCCAGCGGATAAGGGCTAGATTGATGTTGCGTCATAGAGATTTTTTCTATTTGTTCGTGAATGACATTAATCTTACTTTCACTAGTTAATAGCTTTGTAAACTTTAGGTCAAGCGAAGATCACAGAATTTTAAATGTAATTTAATTTCAGTTTCCTTACCTAAAAGTTAAAAATAGTGATGCAAAGCATATTGTGCGCGTCAAAACATTACTCCCATCTATGCTACTCCCCCTTGAATTGTGATCTCCCCTAAAAAAACGCCGTACGGTTATTTTTCTACTCCTTTCTCATCCCCCTTAACTATCTATAGGGTGGAGGACGCTTCCATCACACGACTTCGTTAATCTGCAATTGTTCAATCAACTCGGGACCCTAACCGATATTTCAAGACTAAAACGTTTCGGCACTGCCTCCGAAGCGTTTTAGGAAAAATTGAATATAACAATAAGTTAAACGGAGTTTTCTAAATGAAAAAAGTAAGTGTAATTGCTGCTGCAGTGGTGGGCGCATTGGCTTCAGGCGTGGTAATGGCTGAAGATAAAGTACAAGAAGGTTGGCAAGTAAATGGTTACGGTCACCTACTATATAACGTAGGGCAGTCTCTAGCTCTAAACGAAACTTGGGAGCACCGTCGTGACTACCGTGCAGCAGGTGCACCGTTCTCTGGTAACCCAAACCAAGTTGAATTTACAGTGACCAAAGGCAACAACTACGATAACGGTGCTTGGTCTAAATATGTACTGAAAACAGAATACGGTAACAATGAAGGCGGCAATGGCCGTGGTTTCTACGGTTCATCTTCTGGTAACGAAGGCCACCTAGAAACAGGTCAACTTGAGTTTAAAGAAGCATATGTTGAACTAGGTGATCTTTCTTATTTCGCAGAAGGCATGAGCATCTGGACGGGTAAGCGTTATCTGAACCGTCAAGCTGGTATCATCACAAAAGAGTTCTGGAAACAATCTTCTGGTGTAGGTGGTGGTGTTCAGTACAACGACATGGGTATTGCTGTAATGTCGGCAGACTCAGGTGAAGGTAGCTGTTTTGATCCAAACACTGGTAACACAAGCTGTAAGAACAATGGCCTTGACGACAAGCAACGTAGTACAACGATGACTTCTGTAGACCTATACTTCTACGGTGTTGAAGCTCTGGGCGGTCGTTTTGACTTCGACGCAAAAATCATGACTCGTGCGAATGTTGACGCTGACAACACGGCAAAAGACGGTTACGGCCTAGCAGTTACTTACTCTCGTGACTACTATGGTTTTGATGGTTGGACAACTTCTGCAATTACTTACGGTAAAGGCGTAGCGGCTAACCGTGGTGTTAACTTCGGTCAATGGAGTGGTAACTGGCAGAAAGACGATCAATCTATCTTCTTTACGTCTTACGGTGTTGCAAACATTACTGACAATGTTCAGTTGGGTACTGAAGTAACATATTGGAATCTTTCAAACTCTGAAACAGACCAAGTTTGGGGTTCTAAAGATGGTCTTTCTCGTCTAATTGTTGGTGCGACGCCATCATACAAAATCAACGAAAACTTCCGTCTAGAAGCAACGTTGACATACGCTGTTGAGGCACTAGGTGATGATGCTGGTAACCCTGGTTCACCTGCATGGGGTCGTGAAGACAAGAACACTAGTTTCTACTCTGCTACTCTAGCACCAGTATTTACGGTTAATGCTGATTACTGGGGTCGTCCTCAAGTTAAACCATATGTATCGTACATGTCATCAAGTGACAGCAACTACAAATGGAGTAACGGTGCATCTGACAGTTCAGAGACTCGCGTTGGTGTAGAAGCTGAAATCTGGTTCTAATGACATTAGTCAAACTGGATAACTGAGTAATCTAAACAAAGGCAGTCCTAGGACTGCCTTCTTTCTCTTAAATGGTGGAATATTATGAATAAAAATATTTTAGCGCTAGTACTTGGACTTAGTGTGGTAGGGTGTGCGAGTAATAGTGGCGTAGAACCCACCGTGTCAGCTTCGCTTATGGATAAAGAAAGTGTTTGCTGCGTGAGTAAGAAAGATTTTGCTTGGATTAGCCTAGAAAAAACAGAAGATGTCGGTTTTTCAATCGATGAAACCTCGCCAGTATGGAACTTTCAAACGGGTAAGAGTTTCTTCAATGCTTTTGAGTTCTCTCCTCGTTCCGGCAAGGTAAAAGTTACGTTAAGCAGTAAAATGCTCAAAAAACAAGTTCTTGCCCCTGTAGTTCAGTTACTGGATAAAGACTATCAGGTGTCTCGGACTATCCCCTTAGCTGATTTTAAAGTGCAATACTCGGATATGTTCGACGCAAACCGATACATGCATGAGTTTGAAATCGATGCACAAGAGCTGCCTTATATGGTGGTATATACCGATCCGAGCTTGATTGGAAAGACCATTACTGTCCCGCATCCAGCCCGAATTCGAGCAGAAGAGAGTGGCGAGCCGCGACCAATCGTCACCGATCCTAAATTTACATATAGCTATACCGGTGAACTTCATCTTGAGGTTCAAACGCTGAGTCTCGGTTCAAGAGTGACAAAGACATCAAGCGAACAAACTGCTTCAGCAGTAGTAGCGACTGGTACAGCAGTAGCCGTGTCAAATGATAAGGTTGCAGCTCCGGTTAAGATTCAACCTGAAACACAGCAGTATTACCATACCGCAATTGAAAAGGCAGTTGTCGATGGAAACATTCCAAAGGCTCTTAGCCTACTCGATGAAGCTAAAGCACTAGACATTGAAGGTGCTCAAGAGATCTTCGTTAAAGCAATTAATGCAAAATAGCACATTCACAAAATCGTTATTATTAGCCCTGAAAATGCTTTGAGGTAATTTATCCTTCAATGTTTTCGGGGTTTATATTTTTCTCCTCTAACATACCGCCCTCAGGTTCACATCCAATTAACCTCAAAAAGTGACATTGTTCAAATAGCTGGTATTTGTTACTCAAGTGCTGTTTTGCCAAGAAAGTGTGACTTTGGTCATTTTTTACTTGCGTCATTCCGGATTTTCCGTGCTCAACGTCAAATTTCATTCCGCAGTGAAACGAAAAGTTCCAAAACCGTAGCCAACTACTATCGATGAATAAGGGGAGGTGCTTGGAAGTACTGCCACTATTATCAATAACAGCCCCTATTCCATCAAAATTCACATCATTATTCTCCTCTCCGACAACTTTCTCACCACATCCTACATTCTGCTGCCTTTTTGAATGTCGATTGAGAAATATAACGATAAAAATCGGAGTTAATAATGAAAAAATTATGTTTAGTCGCTGCAGCTGTTTCTACTGCACTTGTTGCTGCGCCGTCTTTCGCTGTGGATTATTTTGGTTATTTTCGTGCGGGCACTGCGCTTAGCTCAAACGGAACGGGTGATGCCAACTACGAAAAGCAAAAAGTGGGTCGTCTAGGTAACGAGAACGACAACTACTCAGAGTTCGGTTTTGGTAAAGATCTAAAAACGGGCGAACAAACGTGGCGCGTGGAATCGATGATTGCTTCAGGCAACAGCGGCACCAATGGTTGGCAAGATGGTGACTTCAACGTCGCACAATACAATGTTCAGGCAACGGGTCTGTTCAGTTCAGATAAAGAAGCGACCGTATGGGCCGGTAAACGCTACTACCAACGTCGTGATGTACATATCACGGACTTCTACTTCTTGAACACGTCTGGTACCGGTGGTGGTATCGAGAACATCTCTGTTGGTAATCAAAAACTGTCGCTTGCGTTGGTTGAAGACAGTAGCTCAAAGCAAAAGACGCTTGATGGCAAACAGTGGGTACAAAAACCAGGTACTAACCCAGGAGCAGAAGGTAGCTGGGAACAGCAAGACAAATACAAAGAAGATGAAGTCAAAGGCTATATCGCCGACGTACGTTTGGCGAACATCGGTCTTTGGGAAGACGCAACACTTGAAGTAGCCGGTGCATACAACTTCTCTACAGGCACTGCCTCGGGTAATACCAACGTACAAGCAGACGATGGTGCATTGGTTACCGCTATTCTTCACCAGAATATGGATGCTGGCTTCAACCAGACGGTTGTTCAATACGGTAACAGCGCATACGGCGCACAAATGGCTGACCTAGGTAACGGCGGTAACTTCGATCGTCGCGATGGCGCCAACAACGACGCACAAGGTGTTCGATTGTTAAACTGGGGTGTGATTAGCTTGGTGAAAAGTGGGAAATGGGTCACCAACTGCTTGCTGCTCGCTCAACAGATGCGGCTATCTCAGCGACTAACCGCGCGAAGACGGACCATGATTTGTTCTCTGCGGTCATTCGCCCAATGTACCAATGGACTGACACAGTTCGTACGGTATTTGAAGCGGGTACATACGTTGAGAACTACAGCAACTACGGTAACAAAAAAGGCAGCAAGTTGACGGTTGCGCAAGCTTTCTCTATGGGTGAAGGCTTCTTTGCTCGTCCTGAAATTCGCGTATACGGCACCTACTTAAATGATCGTTCGGACAGCGCACAGCTTGCGGACAAATCAAAGAAAAACGAGTTCCTTGTAGGCGTACAAGTAGAAGCGTGGTTCTAACGTTTTACTCATTAACTTAATAGACGCAGGGCGAAGGTGACTTCGCCCATTTTTGGAGACGAACATGATCAAACTATCGACGACCCTGATTAGTAGCTGCTTGTTACTCGCTGGATGTCAAAGCACTGATGTTGTCGAGCAAGCGCCGCTTCGCGCTCAGGCAACGGTTTTCGATCCCGCTAGCCTGAACGTGCTGGCCATGAAAGCACCAAGTGAACAGACGTTTCGAATTGATGAGAATAGCCAGCGCTATATCATAGACGGCGTCGAGAGTCCGGTTGCTGTTGTCTCACTGCCCCTTACTTCTGGGCTGCTCGATATTACAATCACTAGCCTGATATCTTCTTCTGCCTTTGCTCCTTATGTGGCCGTTATCCGTGATGATGGCAGCGTCGTTGAGCAATATGATTTGAATGAGTTTGAGTATCTGCCTGCACGTTTTCATTTGGGAAATCGATTAGCTCTAAACTTCACATTTGCTGTGCCAAGTACATCCTCAAAGCTCATGCTGGTGGTGTATACCAAGCCAGAAGCGGCGACTCGCAGCGTGACGGTAACCCATCCAGCAAAGCTTGATGCCAAAGCCAGGGGCAACTACTTGCCTGAGGTGAAAGATATTCAGGTGCCTTTTAGTGATCAAGGTGAGGTTATTATTGCTATTGATGGCCGTAAGTCACAGCCCAATCCAACACCAACTGATGAACAAGTCACTCAGAGCAAGATCATTCCGGTAAAAGCAACTCAAGAATCGAGTGAGTTTTACCGTCAAGCGATCACCCATGCCGTTGATAACAACCAGCTAAAAAAAGCAGTAAGTTTACTTGAAGAGGCAGAGTCTTTAGGGGTGGAAGGTGCGCGCGAGGCCTTCAACAAAGCGGTGAATGCGTCTGCTTCCCAGTAAAAAGGAAGAATAATTGACCGATTAGTGTAAAAGCGTGGTGTTGATCGACAATCGCACTTAATTGTTGGCGCAATCAGCCGTTACTATAGAGAGTAACCGTTACCACAAAAGCCGCTCAATTATGTCGACACTTACCATTGCTATTGGCGCTACCAGCTTGTCACTGTTGCTGGTGTTCGTCTGGATGTTCTCCCTTTCACTGCGCAAGAAGCGCATGGAGGAAGAACGTCTTGCGCGCGAAGCCGCCTATCGTCGGGCGATGGAAAAAGCGCGTCAGCAAGAGAGGCAAGATCGCGTCTTTAAGGCGGAGACGGGTCATGTGCCAACCATTCTTTATCTCGCCAAAGAGGCCGAGAGAACCAAACCTAACGAAGCGCTGTATTGGTATCACAAAGGTGCAGAGCTCGACAATATCACCTCTATGTATGGCATTGTGCGACTTAGTGACAAAAAACGTGAAGATCTTGTCCTTCGTGAACAAGCTAATTATTGGCGATTGTGTATCGCTGGTGCCGAAGGTGACGTGCACGCTAAATTTGAAGCTGCGAAAGCGCAAATATTTGGTCAAGGGGTTGAGCGCAATATCCCAAGAGGCGTCGCCAAAATTCAAGAGGTAGCTGAAGAAGGCAATCTTGAAGCGATTCTGTTTATGGGCGATTGGAGCATTTCTCCTGAGAACCCAATACCATCGCCAAAGCAATCCACTCAGTGGTTTGAGAAAGCTGCGGACAAACAAAGTGAAGAGGGCATGACTAAGCTTGGGCTCAACTTCTTAAATGGGGTGGGTGTTGAGCAAGACAGTCAGCGCGCTTGCTACTGGCTTGAACGTGCTGCAGAAAAAGGCAATGTTGAAGCCATGTATTTTGCCGGCGAAGCGTGGCGTGATGTAAAACCAAATGGGGCAGCTATTGCCTATATTTGGCTATTTATGTCCGCTTATATGGCTATGAGCCCGCTAAATCGGCACGTGATGCGGTAGGCAGTACGTTGGGCGTTGATTCCGTGGTTGGGCTGCAGTCACTCGCCAAGCCTGTTTTGAAAAAATTGCAGTTTGGACCGGTAGTCAAACACTCGTTGATTCGTGCCCTCAATAAACTCTACAAACGGGACTTACCTTTATTTGGCTTAGTGCGGGATAGCGAAGAGGAAACGGCCGCGACAACTCAACACCAAGTACCGCCAGAGGCAACGTCCAGCGAGATTGAGAGCAATAGCTCTTCAAATGTTGAGGACGCTTCAGAAGACGCGGCAAACTCATACAACTACTCCAGTTATGATACTCACTATTCCTAGAGCGATATAATCCAATCAAATTTGTTTTTATACTTATCGCTAATGATATTAAGTAGTCATATGTGAGATTCTGTTTCACATATGTAGCCTTTTTCTTTCCTTAATGTGCATTGAGATGGATTTTTGGGTGATGTTCGTGTGATCGGTATCACTCAATGTATGCCCCTGACACTTCCATGACAAAAACAATGTTCAAAAAAATATTCTGAGCTCAGTTTCGGTGTGACTTTCAAGGATGCTTGGCAGTGGCCTTGTCGTTCGCACATTAAATCCGTGCCATTTTTGGCATTCCTGTTCTATACGGAGCTTTTAATGAAAACTTTTAAAATGACATTAGCAGCGGCACTTGTTGCTGCAGTAGCACTTCCAGCAAGCGCAAACTACGTTGACGTTCGTGGTGCGTACAACACAGAAGCAAAAACTTATGAAAGCCGTGTTCGCGCGGGCATGGGCTTTGCTGAAGACTGGGAAATCCACCTAGAGGGTACTCAAGGTCACGACAAGAACTTCTTCAGTCAAGATGACCACAAAGTAGCCGCGTTCGAGACTGAACTAAACTACAACTACGCAATCAACGACAACGTAACCCTAACTCCTGGTTTCGTATATTGGAACGGTACTAGCCATTCTGAATACCGTCCTTACCTAAAAGCGACTTACGCAACAGGTAACTTCTACACCGCAGCTCGTTACCGTTTCCAAGCGGCAACTGACGGTAAAGAGAACACAAACCAAGTTGATGCATGGGTTGGTTACAACGTTTCTGATTTCAACCTAGAATATAACCCAGCTTACATCGCGCAAAACAATGGCGGTAAGATCAACAGCGATCTTTCTCGTGCAGACAGCAAGTGGGAACACACATTCCAAGTGAAATACACTGGTTTCGACACGTGGGCACCTTACCTAGATTACCAAATCCTAGACAAGACTTACGTAAGCCAAAACGCGGAAGTGAAAACTGAAAACCGCGTTCGTGTGGGTGTAACGTTCAACTTCTAATCTGATGTAATCAGAGAGAACGAATTGAATATCGAAACGCTGCTCAAGCATTGAGCGGCGTTTTTCTATTTTTGGCTAATCTAATTGCAATTTATTTGTTACGCATGACGCTTTTCCAATAGCGACTTCACCAGCTGCTGCACCCAAGTTAATGCTGAATTACGTGCCATTTTGCTCGGCCAAACCATGTATGTGTCAAAGGTTTTAGTCTCAAAAGGGAACGGCAGTGATTGTAAATGGAACATCTCACCATATTCCTCAAATAACGTCTCTGGGACGGTCGCAATCGCTTGGGATTGAGAAATAGCAGGCAACATACCGAGTAGGGATGAATGTTGGCTGTGGGGGCGTCTAGGAGGTAAAACATCGCTGACTAACCACTCAACAAAAGTGAGATTATCGCGGCGAATGTTCAGAAGCGCATGGCTTTCCTCCATGTAGACTTGTTTGGTCATTTGGCCATTTTTGAGTCGAGGATGGTGCTGACTTGCAATGCAGACCAGACCATCACTGTGCAATAGCTGTGACTGGAAAACGCGTCCGTCAGGTGGGGCGACGTCAATGACAAGATCGACTTTTTCCAGCCTTAAGTCCTCATAAATACGCGCATCATTGGGCGGTAGCTCCTTTAGGATTAAAGAGATGCCAGGGTACTTTTCTAGAACATGGAGCTGTTTTTGAAGTCGTAGTAACGCTGCTTCATGGCAATAAATCACAAAGCTTCGTCGGCTAGTAAGTGGATCGAAACTGTCTAACCCTTCCATAACCTTATCGATTCCCAACATATGCTCGTGTATGTGCTCGTATAAGTCGACCGCAAATCGTGTCGGTTTAATTCCTCGTCCCGTTCGGGTAAACAGTTCACTGCCAAGTGCACCTTTTAGCCTCGAAAGTGCGTTACTGACTGACGATTGTGTTAAATCCAATTCTTCAGCCGATTTGGTGACAGACTGGGTTTCATAGGTCGATACAAACACACGCAACAAGTTGAGATCGAACTTCTTGCTATTTTGTTTATTCGAAACCATGGTGCTTCCTTGCAAATTTGTTGTAATGGTTGGATGACCGACATGAGTGGCTCGGTCAGTCCAAGTTCTTCTTAAATCTTAGCGCAGCCACAACAATACCGATGAAGGTAAACCCGGCAAGCCAAAGTGTATCTCGCCATACGTCTGCTAAATCAGCACCGCGTAAAATAATCCCTCGAATCATGCGCATAAAGTGAGTGGCTGGTAGAGCTTCTGCAATCCACTGGGCGGCATTGGGCATGGCTTCGTAGGGGAACATAAAACCAGACAGTAGAATTGAGGGAAGCAAAATAAACACCGTCATTTGCATCGCTTGGAGCTGGGTCTGAGCGATGGTTGAAATCACCAAACCCAAGGTGAGGCTAGCGGCAATAAACAGCAAGCTACCGAGTAATATTTGGCTGATTTGTCCATTAATAGGAACGCTGAAAATGAGGTAGCCTAAGCCTAGAATAATGAAAATTTGGATAAGACCGATGAAGATATAGGGCACGATTTTGCCAATCATCAGCTCAAGCGAATGGATTGGCGTGGTGATAAGTAGCTCTAAGTTGCCCCGCTCTCGTTCGCGCACGATGGCTGCGCTGGTAAACAGGATCATGGTCATGGTCAATATCACCCCGAGTAGCCTGGCACGATGTTGACCGCAGAACGTTGACTCGGGTTATACAGCAAGGTTGCTTCAAAGGTTTTGGTTTGGTTGGGTTGATACCCTGCAATGGCAAATTCCGCAATCGGCATCGTTTGTAGGGAGAGCAAGGCTGCACTTACCATGGTATCAGAGCCATCCACAAGCCACTGCCAAGTGTTTCTTGGTGTGTGATACGCTGAGTTAGATTGGTTGGTAGTATTAATGCGGCGCGCACGACGCCTTCTCTTATCGCCGTTTCTGCTTCCTTAACAGTGGCGTATTGAGCTTTGACATTCACCACTTGAGTGACTTTTACGGCTTCAACAATCACTCGGCCAGGCGCCGATTCACTTTTATCCACGATAGCGACGGGAATATTGCGCACGTCTGTGTTCATGGCAAAACCAAACAGAATCAGTTGAATGAGTGGGATCATAATCACCATCCCAAAGGTGATGCGATCACGTGAAAGTTGGCGGATCTCTTTCACCATAATGGCGCTCATGCGAGTGAAACTTTTCATTGTCGACCTTCTCCTGTGACAGAGACAAAGACATCTTCAAGGCTAGGTCTCGCAGGTGTGAGTTCGCAGTTTTCAAGCTCGGGAAATGTGTTAATGAGCCACTTAATAGGGTCGGTAACTCTCTGGTAGATGAGTACACGCAGTCGAATACCAAGCTGAGCGGCGGAGCGTACTTCTGGGCATGCGATGAGGCGCTCTTTTAATGCTCTAAGGTTCTGCGCTTTTACTTCAATGATGTTGACACCCATGTTGTTCATTAGGGTTTCCGGTTCGCCATCGGCGCGCATCTCGCCGGACTCCATAATGGCTAGGCGATGACAGCGCTCTGCTTCATCCATGTAGTGAGTGGTGACCAGTATTGTGGTGCCTGATCACTAAGATCAAACAGCTGTTCCCAAAAGTCGCGACGATTCTCAGGATCAACGGCGGAAGTGGGCTCATCTAAAAACAGCAATTCGGGACGATGCATGGTGGCACAGGCGAGCGAAAGCCGTTGCTTCTGCCCGCCACTCATGCCGCCGACACGCTGTTTCTGGAGATCAGTGAGCCCATAGATGGTCATTTGCTCGGCGATTCGTTGTTTCAGTAACGCTCTATCTAAGCCAAATATTTGGCCTATAAACTGAAGGTTTTCGAGAACGGTTAAATCATCATAGAGAGAGAATTTTTGCGTCATATAGCCAATTTTGAGCCGGAGTGCTTCAGATTGTTCTGGGATCGGTAAGCCGAGCACGTTGACCTCGCCTTCGGTGGGTTTTAGCAAACCTGTGAGCATGCGAATTGTCGTGGATTTTCCGCATCCGTTTGGCCCTAAAAAGCCGTAGATACTGCCTTTGGGTACAGATAGGTTAATTCCATTGATGGCGGTAAATTCACCAAACTTTTTGACTAGGTTAGTCGCTGTTACTGCAATGTCTGTCATTTATTTTAGCCCTTGCAAGTCAACTTGAGCGGGTACGCCAGTCGGCAGGCTTTCTGCACTCTCTGGAAGGTCAATTTCGGCTAAATACATAAGTCGAG
Source organism: Vibrio variabilis (assembly GCF_003263785.1). Lineage (GTDB taxonomy): Bacteria > Pseudomonadota > Gammaproteobacteria > Enterobacterales > Vibrionaceae > Vibrio > Vibrio variabilis. The sequence continues at coordinate 38,057 of NZ_JYJK01000118.1, read as the reverse complement.
AGCGTTCGTCTTCTGTGAGGGCATAGTAGGGCGTGAACGAAGGGTCGGCAGCCACCCAGCGCACGGTGCCAGCCAGCACCTCATCGAGACCGTCTACGTGAACATTAACTTGTAGTCCAGGAACAAACTTTACCCGAACCGAAGAAGGCACATAGACTCGGGCATAAGGAATACGGTCTGCAAGCACCACGGCAACAAATGCGCCAACGGAAACACGCTCACCTAGGTTGTATGGAAGGCTATCTAAGATGCCATCTCGAGTGGCGGTAATCGTTAACTCATCAAGCTGTTGAGTTTGCAAAGCGACATCGGCTTTAGCGGCGGCAAGCGCGGCTTCTGCTTGAGTAATGTCTTCGGGTCTAGAGCCTGCGGTGAGTTTGGAAAACTCCTCTTTGGCAGAGTTTAGCTCGGCTCTGGCAGTATCACGGCTGGCGACCGCTTGGTCTTTTTGCGATTGGCTGGCGAGTTTTTTTCGCACTAGCTCAGAGGCGCGGGAATAGTTTTTTTGAGCTTCGGTCAGTTTCGCTTCTGCCATATCGACTTGTGCTTTTGCGGCAGCAATGTCTTCCGGTCTCTCACCATTGGTTAGGCGCAGCAAGTAAGCACTCGCTTTAGCTTCTTCGGCAATAGCATGTGCCAGCACAGCTTCTTGACGTTTAGTATCAAGACGGACGAGTACATCACCGGTTTTAACGCGGGTTCCCTCTCTTACAGGAAGCTCACGAATGATCTCATTGGCCGTGGAAGAAAAAGAAATACGGTCTCTTTCCAGTGTGCCTAATGCCTTGCCGTTGTCATCGTTTTGGCAGCCAAGGAGCGCTAAGACTAGTGGAATAATGACGAGCAACGAACGTTTCATATCTAACCCTTCTAATGGAGATCTACTATCAATATTAGAAGGGTGCTGGTTATTTTCTAGCTGAATTTCATCAAGTTATGAAGTCAAGTAGCTTTTGAGCAATTCGATGACTGGATAGATTTCTTTCGATTAATTTTGTGTCCATCTTTCCAGTCGCCACCACTTGCTTCCACTGCTCAAACATGCCGTGAAACCCTTTGCTCGCGAGCATTGGCGTCCAGTCTTTAAGCTGAATCTGAGTGGTGCAATTATCTTGGTAGCACTCGCCATTGACAAATGAATCGAATCGATAGGCTCGGTCTTGATGACAACTACTAATCACTTCTTGGGTCATGCCAAACTGACGATTCATTGAAGCTTCGAAAAGGGCACCATGTTGCTGCCATTTGATGTCGATTCTCGCCAGTTTTTCGCCATCCTTTTGATAGTGAATATCGATATCTTCAAAGTCGATGTCACCATGTATGTTGATGCTATCCAGTGGGTGAATAAAGTCGTCAAATAAGAATGTTTTCGCTTCGCCGGGTAAGGCGTGACGATGTTTTTCCCAACGCAGTGAGCGCAGTGAAGCGATATCAGACAGGCTATGTTCTTGAATAAGCGGCAAATGGCGTCGGTTGAAGCCGATATAGAGCGGGACTTGTTTCTGCTCCGCTAACTGATACAGCGCTTCACACTCTTGGTAACTATCCGCCAATGGTTTATCAACAAAGGTCGCGATTCCATGCTCTAGGAAGTAACGCGCGATTTCAGGATGAATCGATGTTGCCGCGTGTATCATGACCGCATCCGGTTGAAAATTGAGTAGGGCTTGGTAACGAGTGGTCGTCTCTGCTACGCGATATTGCTGAGCGAGTGCATTAAGAGTACTTGCATCGCGAGTACAAAATATTGGTTGGATATCGGGCTGTGACGTGGTGAATGGTAGGTAGGCTTTTTGGGCAATATCACCCAGCCTATGTGTGCAATTTTCAATATAAGCCTCGGAATTGATGGTATTTTCGATAATCTACAATGCCATTATGAACACAACTCCAGCGATTGTGAATTTTACTACGACATAGGTAGAAGAATTTGTTGCGGATGTTTTTAACTGGTTGTTAAACGTAATATAGTTTTTTCTAAATTGTCTGAAACCACATCACGTATTGACACTCTTTTGCCGCTTCTGACTAGTACCTGATATAGGGATTTCGTAGATTATCAATCAGGACAAGGCAAAGACCGCCACTGCGCTATGGAACACTGCACTATCATGAAAGATCAACTCACAATCTCAATTTCAACGATTAATGGCTCCTCTCATTGGCAGCTCAGTAAATCGATGCGTCGCAGCTTAAAGAGCTTGGCGGGGATCGGGTTGGTGTCAGTGCTAGGCGCCGTGCTGCTTATTCAGCATTTGTATCAGGTGGTGGATTACGCGGAGTTAAAGCAGGCGGAGCTTGCCAGTGAATCACAAACGCTTGGGGATGAGTTGGCTAATTTGCAAGATCTTAAACAGACATTGCAACAAGATCTCTCCGAGCGTGAAGAGCGAATTAGTTTAGTCTCAGAGCGCCTAGCCGATTTGGAAAAGGTATTGGGCGTCGCTGACTCACCAGAAAATATCGACTTGGATTCAAGACTTGATGTGGCGGCGATCCACTCAAGTGTGCGCATGACGATGCTCAACCAGATCCCAAGTGGTTCTCCTGTGGGTAAAGAGCGCATCTCGTCGCAGTTTGGTAAACGAAAGCACCCGGTGACGGGCAAGCTAAAAATGCACCGTGGTATGGACTTTGCGGTCAATACTGGTACAAAAATTTACGCACCAGCGGATGGCGTGGTTGAAGTGACAAGACGCAGTAAGAAAGGGTCGGGTAACTTTCTTAGATTGCAGCATTCGTTTGGTTTCTCCAGTTCATACTCTCACTTAAAGGGCTTTAAAGTCCGCCCGGGACAGTTTGTTCGTAAGGGAGAGCTCATTGCCATTTCTGGTAATAGTGGCCTGTCATCGGGTCCGCATTTGCATTATGAAGTTCGCTTTGTTGGGCGAGCACTTGACCCTAAGCCATTCGTGGAGTGGGGCGTAAACGATTTCGAAGATATCTTTAAAAAGGAGCGAGCAATACGATGGGAATCTTTAGTAAAAACAGTGGAACAAAGAGTCGCTCAGCAGCTTCAACTCTCATCGCCAAAGGCTGTGTTATTAGCGGAAAACTCAAACTAGAAAATGACATCCAAGTCGACGGTGTCGTGGAAGGTCAGTTGCACATTGAAGGCGTGATGGTCGTGGCTGAATCGGGTCGAGTAAAAGGCGAGGTATTTGCTAAACAATTGATTGTTAATGGCATACTGGAAGGCGATTGTCACGCTGAGCAGATCCAAATTTTGGCAAATGGTCGTGTCAAAGGCAAAGTGTGGAGCAACAATCTAAGCATTGAACCGGGTGGTAAATTCTTTGGTGAAACCGCAGAGCTTCCTGAGAAAGAAGTGGTCACTTTAACTAGCCAGGCTAAGAAAGAGGCCAATCCAGCATCTCCTGCATCCAAAAGTTCACCGCAACCTGCATCGGCATCAGGTGTTAATCAAGTGAAGCCGTCGACTAAAGCGGTGAAAACGGCTTAACTCAACACAATTCTATGGCGCCTCAAGCCTCTATTGAGGCGCTTTTCCTTCTTAATTGACATGGCCTTTTTGCGACGTTCAATACGCTATACTTTGTATTAGGATGTCAGTGCTAACTTACTTTGGTGACATTGTCACTTTCTGTGGTCTAGGACATTTTACACACCCAAAGTGTCTTAATGTGATCTGAATAACTAGCCTTTCTTGACCGAAATCAAGCGGGGTTAGGTATAACCACAAAGCACTATTCCAAATGACAGAATTCCCATTAATTTTATGGGATAGCCTTATGCCATTTATTCATCACTGATAAGGCGGAGTATATGTCACGAGAGAAAACTTCACAGAGTCGACGTCGATTTCTTCGCGACGCCGCTCGAACCGCGGTCGGTGTCGGCGCAGCCGCGACCGTATTAGGACTTCAATCCAAACAAGGACAAGCCAAAACCAGTGGTGGCGTGCCTATTCGTCCGCCTGGTGCATTGGAAGGCAATCAGTTTGACCAAGCGTGTTTACGCTGTGGTCTTTGCGTTCAGGCTTGTCCTTATGACACGCTGAAACTCGCCACATTGCTCTCTCCCGTTGCTTCTGGAACGCCATATTTTACCGCTCGTGATATTCCTTGCGAGATGTGTGAAGACATACCTTGTGTTGTCGCTTGCCCAAGTGGTGCTCTAGACCATGCGCTGACCAACATTGATGACTCGCGAATGGGGCTCGCGGTGCTGATTGACCATGAGGAGTGCCTCAACTGGCAAGGGCTTCGCTGTGATGTGTGTTATCGCGTTTGTCCTCTTATTGATAAAGCGATCACGCTTGAGCCAATCCGTAACCAGCGCACCGGTTATCATGCGATGTTCATACCTACCGTACACTCTGATGCTTGCACGGGCTGTGGTAAATGTGAGCAAGCCTGCGTGACGGAAGTACCTGTAATCAAAGTGGTTCCGATTGAGCTCGCTAAGGGTTACATGGGGATCATTATCAGCTTGGCTGGGAAGAGCAGGTTGAACTGCGAGACGGGAACTTCCCCAAAACACCGGAAATTGCGCCAACCGAGCATATCCGCATCAATGATGGGAGAAAATAATGGCTAAGAATCTCGCTAAAGATGCTGGTAATGACGCTATCCGTGAACTTGGCTGGTGGCGTTCTCATCGATTTCTGATTCTACGTAGGTTGTGTCAGCTCTCTATCGTTGGTCTGTTTATGATGGGGCCTACGTGGGGCATTTTACAGGGCAACTTGTCGTCTAGCATGCTGCTAGGTACTGTCCCGCTGAGTGACCCTCTATTGGTTCTACAAACCTTAGCGACTGGACATTGGCCAGAGGTGAATGCCTTAATTGGTGTCACTATCGTTGTGATTTTTTATGCGTTGCTCGCTCCTCGCGCGTTTTGCGCTTGGGTGTGTCCATTAAATATCGTCACGGATATGGCGGCATGCTGCGCCGCAAGCTGAATCTCAAAACTAGCTTTAAGTGGTCTCCAACATTACGTTATTGGTTGATCCCTGTGATCTTACTTGGCAGTGCAGTATCGGGATCGCTGCTCTGGGCGTGGGTGGATCCTGTCGCGACACTGCACCGTGGATTAGTATTTGGGATGGGCGCCGGTTGGATCCTTATTGCATTAGTGTTCTTGTTGGATTTAGTGCTGGTCGAACATGGTTGGTGTGGGCATCTTTGTCCGCTTGGAGCAACGTATGGGGTAATTGGCCGTAAGAGCCCAATACGTATAAAAGCCACTCACCGTGAAGCGTGCACTAAGTGTATGGACTGTTATCACGTTTGCCCAGAGCCAGATGTACTTAGACAGCCACTAAAGTCGGGCGATAAGCGAGTCATGAGTCAGGACTGCATCAGTTGTGGGCGCTGCATTGATGTTTGTGTGCCGAAAGTCCTAGAGTTCAAAGTTCGGCCTAACGCAGATTAATACAATTACGCCAACCTTAAAGGCTGGCGTTTTTCATCACTTATTGGTTAGCTAAAGAACTTGAGTTAATAACGCGCTTCTAGCGTGACTCCGCTAAAGCTGGTGTAGCCATTGAGCATAATGTGGTAGCGACCATTTTTAGTGCTCGTAACAGTACAAGTTTCTTGGTTGCCATAGCGATATGGACGACATTCCCAGCTGCTGAGTGTTGGTGCCGAGCCATAACGTAAGTACAAATCGGCATCGCCAGAGCCAGCAGAAATAGTCACGCTCAAACGCTGCCCAGCAGTGACATCAATGTAATATTGCTTTTGCTCGCCGCGAGCGCCGGAAATGTTGCTAACGGGTGTCGCGTTCTTTAGTTCGCCATCCGGTGTTTGGCCACCACAATCGTTGCCACAGCCGTTGTCGGTGAGGCTGTAGACCAGCTTGTTCACTGTCCCCTTGGTATCGCTTATCTTGTTGACGCTCGCACGTTCACTGATTTTAGCGGCCACTTGAGCGGGTGAGAGTGCCCCGTTCTCTTGCAAATACAGAGCTGCAACGCCAGCGACATGCGGCGTTGCCATCGAAGTGCCACTAATGGTCTTGTAGCTACCGTCATACCAAGCTGATTTAATGCTTGAGCCCGGCGCAAATACATCGACACAACTGCCCCAGTTGGAGAAGCTTGAACGTGCATCACTGCTGGTGGTAGAGCCCACGGTGACGCCACTAGACTCTCGAGCAGGGGATGAGTTACAAGCATTGGCATTATTATTACCTGCTGCGAGCATAAAACTCACCCCTGATTGCACGGCACTAGCAACAGCGCGATCAAGTGCGGTAGATACACCACCCCCTAAACTCATGTTGGCAACCGAAGGCCAGATGCGTTTGTCGCCACCCAGTCTACGCCACTGATAACGCCAGCGGTGGTACCAGAACCGGTACAGCTAAGCACGCGAACACCTACGATATTGACGTTTTTAGCTACACCATATTGCGCTCCACCAATGGTGCCAGCAACGTGAGTACCATGGCCGTTACAGTCGGTAGCGTCACTGTCATTGTCGACAAAATCGTAACCAGAGCTTGAGCGGCCACCAAACTCAGGGTGAGTATTAGTGACACCTGTATCGATAACGTATGCGGTCACACCGCTACCATCATAGTTGTAACTGTAGTTACTGTTTAGTGGGCGGTCGCGCTGATCGATACGATCGAGTCCCCAGATAGCGTTGCTTTGATTAGCGTTGGTTGAGAATATCGGATCCAGTGTAATGACCTGGTTCTGCTCGATGAACTCGACTTGTTGATCGCTACGCAGTTCAAACAATTGTTCGGCGGAGAGTGTCGCAACAAAGCCACTTAGCGAGCGATTGAAGACTTTTTCTATCTCAAATGAATGCTGTGTAGCTAGGCCGGAAACGGTTTGCTCTGTGAACTGTTGTAACGCAATAGGATCATTGCTTAGCGTCATAGGCTGCTTGAGTACCACAATGTATTGATCGCTCAGCGCAGTGTCTGCTGACGCTGTGACTAGCGGTGCCAATACCTCATTTTGTTGTAACTCTGGAGTAGCAAGGTTTTGTTCAGCTAGGGTATAGCTTGAGTTGATCGCAAAAACGGATGCGATAGAAAAGGTCAAAAATGTCTTTAACATATTGTGTTCCATTCAAAAGTTATCGAATTATTGAATAACGTCAGCACAGTGCTGGCTGACGATGCGAGCGCTTGCAAACAGCAGTGCAGCTCGCGTACGAAATTCAAGCTAGTCAAAACGGATGAGGAACGCGTAAAGAAAATATGCATTTAAGTGCATTTCATGAGATTTGTGCCAATGCTTGCGATAGGTATCAAAAAAAACAGCTTTAATCTGTAGCGATGAATTTTATGTGCTACTGGGTGTCTATTGATTAAGTTGTTGTTTAAAAAGGATATTTATTGATATTTTAAACTGCTATTCTTGCAGTTCTGCTGAATGAATAGGCACTTTAAAGTGAGGTGAGGTGCAGTAATCAGAATCGGGTTTTAAGAAAGTATGAGTGAACCATTTGGTCTGAACTTGGGATAGTAAATAAAGAGGCCTTTGAGAGGCCTCATTACATAAAGTTAACGAGCGATATCTAGAACATTGTCTTTTACGCCGTTAATTCGGAACCAACCAGCAATACTAAAGCGCTCGCGCTGAGTTGGCAGAACTTCGTGCGGGAACATTTCTGAGAAGAACACAAACAAACGGCCGGACTTAGGTTTGATGCGAGTGATTTCATTGTCATCCAGATCGTAAACCACCAGGTCGCCACCGTCTTCGTCTGTCCACTCGTCATTCATGTAAAACACGGTGGTCAGGCGACGGTTCTCATTGCCACGGAAACAGTCCAGATGCTTTTGGTAGAAATCGCCTTTCTCATATTTGGCGAAATGCGCTTCATACTCAAATAGCCCCAAGAAAAAGTTTTGGTTAGCCGTTTGGCGAATGATTTCCATCTTGCTAAGAAATTGTCCTACCGGATCGCCAAGATCGGGGGATAGCCAACAGATCTTGTCACTGCGAATGGTACTTTCACGCATCACATCATCATTACGACCAATACGCGCTTTGTTCCACTCTTCAGGTAAGCACTCTTTGAGAGCTGAAACTTGCTCGGCAGAGAGAAAGTCATCCCAAACGTAATAGCCATGTTGGGTCAGATTGTCGATCAGTGTTTGCATGATGCACCATCGTTGTTAGAAACAGGGAGGGCGCTTTATAAAGAAATAGATAGCATGCTTCAATTTAGGTTGTTTATCGTGACGATAACGCTTGTTCGAGAAGGGGTAGGGTATAACAGGCAAGAAGTCGCCCCTTACCGCAGCAAGGGGCATAAGACTACTGAATGTAATCGATAAGAGCTTGTTCACTTGGTAGTGCGGTCATCGCGCCTTTTTGCGTTGTCGCTAAAGCGCCGCAGCCGTTTGCCCAGCGAACCGCATCAACGATGGTCTCATCATTGATCCAATCTGTTGTTTTAGATAAACGAGTCAATAGGCCGCCCACAAAAGCATCGCCTGCACCTGTGGTATCAACTGGCTTGACTGGTGTGCCGGCAATGAGCTGTTGCTCATTGTCACGAATAACCAATGCGCCTTTTGCGCCTTGAGTAATGAGCACAAGTGTATTGTTGTATTCACCAAGTGCTGCAATACCAGCGTCAAGGTTGTCGGTTTCAGTTAGGAACATCAGTTCATCGTCTGAGAACTTAACCACGTCGGCCAGAGCAATGGCTTGCTGGCACACAGGCTTGATAAGGCTTTGGTCGCCCCATACTTCGTCGCGAAGGTTTGGATCGAAACTGACAAAGCCGCCAGCTTGCTTAATGCGTTTCATCGCTTCTAGCGTCGCGCTGCGGCTTGGCTCATTAGCAAGAGCGATAGAGCAAACGTGTAGCCACTCGCCTGCGCTAAACTCAGGAATATCGCCCACTTGCATAAATTGGTCTGCACTTGGCTTAACCATAAACGTGAAGCTGCGTTCGCCTGATTCATCAAGATCAACGATCACCGTTGACGTGCGCTGGGCGTCATCTAGTAGCATGAAGTCAGTATTCACGTTTTCTGAGCTTAATGTTTGCTTCATGAAGCGTCCTAACGGGTCTTGACCGACACGGCCAAAAAATCCGGTTTCACCACCGAGTCGGGCGATCGCAACAGCGACGTTTGCAGGAGCACCGCCGGGACATTTTAGATACGTCGTGTCCGTATCAGGAATCAAATCTACAACGGCATCGCCAGTTACCCAAACCTTACTCATAACAAATTTCCTGTACTAATCGATTTGTTTTGAGTTTACTAAATCGATTTAGCAAAGAAAATGTGTTTTAATAGACACCATGATAGCGGCGCTAAAAATTGTGATCTCAAGCACGATCGTGATCCGCAGTGAAGATCTTCTCTATATAAGACGCAACAAGCAGGAAGCATAAGTAGAACGCGATGAGCAAAAAGCTAACATTGGCCGATATTGCACAATTGGCAGAGGTCTCTAAATCGACCGTCAGTTTTGTGTTGAATGGACATGCAGAAAAACACCGCATTAATAAAGAGACGGTGGCACGCGTGCTGCGTGTCGTTGAGGAGCATAACTATTCGCCCAGTGTTTATGCCAGAGCGCTCAAGTCGAAAAAGACGCAAACTTTTGGCTTGGTGATCCCAGATCTTACCAACATGGGTTTCGCTACGATTGCGAAAGCATTGGAACAGCTGTGCTTAAACGCGGGTTATCAACTTTTAATTGCTTCTACCGATGACGATCCTTTGCAGGAGAAAAAGGCGGTGGCGAACCTTGTTGAACGCCAAGTCGATGGCATGATGGTGGCTTCATGTCTAGCGAGTGATGATTACTATACAATCCATATCAAGGATATCCCAGTGGTGTTTTTCGACCGAGAGTTGGAGTCGGAGCACCATAGTGAAATCACGACGAATGCGTATGACTCGACTAAAACTATTGTGTCTGCATTGGTTAAAGATGTGTCTGAATGTGCGTTTATCGGCGGACAGCTCTCTTTGTCTCCTAGCCGAGAGCGTTATCAAGGCTTCGTCGATGCCATTCAAGACGGTGGGCTGTCGCTGCAACCTGAGCTTGTCTTTAACCAAGATTATCAGCCTCAAAGTGGTTATGAGATGATGCAAAGCTGTGTTGAGCATCTTGGCCGGCTTCCAGCAGCACTGTTTACAGGTTCTTACTCTTTATTAGAGGGCGTGCTTAGGTATCTCAATGAGCAGAACCTGATGGCGACGGCTGCTCAGCAGCCGATGCGAATTGCTACCTTTGATAACTATTCCGTTCTCGATTGTTTGCCGCTACAAATCGACTCTATCGAGCAAGATTGCCAACAGTTGGCGGTGAAGACGTTTGATTGTTTGCAAAAGACGCTGTCTAATAAGGACTATAAAAGCAAGATGAGCATTCCTGCTTACATTCACAATCGGAGACGCTAGCGCTACATGGACTCAAAATCACTACAACCTCTCTATATACAGATCGCCGATACGCTCAAACAACGTATTGATGATGGGCTATACCCACAAGGTTCCAAGTTGCCCTCTGAGAGTCAGTTAGTAGACAGTTTGGGTGTGAGCCGTGTGACTGTCCGCAAAGCACTTGGTCAGTTGGCCGATATTGGCTATACCGTTTCTGAAAAAGGGAAGGGGACTTATGTTGCGGTTCAAAAACTCAAACATGATTTTTTGGGTATGGCGGGCTTTGCACAGGAGCTGCAAGGCGCAGGCTTAGAAGCGAGCAACCAAGTTGTCCATTTTGAAAAGACAGTGGCCGATGAAGCGTTGGCCGAAAAGCTGCTGGTTGATCCGGGTTCTGAATTGTATCGATGCGGCCGTTTGCGTGTGGTTAATGGCGATGTGGTGTCTTATGAAGATTTCTATATTCCAGTTGCACTATTGCCTGAGCTGAGTGAAGAGGTGTTGTCTGGATCTAAGTTTGCCTACTTAAAAGAGCAAGGGATCGAGATGGTGAAAACGCATCAAAAGATCAAGCCGTCATTGCCGAGTAAGCTCGTTCAAGACAAGTTGTCTGTTGAAGCGCTCGAGCCGATTTTGATCAACGAATCGATCAACTATCGCAGTGAGACTGAGCCGTATGAGTACTCCATTGTCTACTATAAGTCGAGCGTTTATGACTTTGAGATAGTCGCTAGGCTTTAGTCTTCGCAAAGATCCATGAAACCACCTTTTGATAAGGTGGTTTTTTTATATGCCCTCTATCTATTATTGATTGTGATGACAAGCACGTTTCTCACGTCCAATACGACAAAAAGGTTTATCCTGTATTTTACCTGTATTACATTAATACACGTTGAATACAGGTTACTATTTTGTGCTCTTAGGAGAGAACGAAAACATGGCAAGAAATGCTAAAGTTGTCGCATCGCAAGTTATGGACTTGCTAGGTGGTGAAGGCAACATCGAACAGTTGACGCACTGTGCAACACGTCTTCGTGTCGTTACTAAAGACGACTCAAAAGTTAACGCAGAACAGCTCGGTGAAACTGAGGGTGTTCACGGTTACTTCTTCAAGAATGGCCAACATCAGGTCATTCTAGGTACCGGCTTTGTGGGTAAAGTGTTTGCTGAACTCACTGGAAATGGTGAAGTAGATACAAGCGCGGCGCCTAAGAAGGAAGAATCTGGTAGCACGTTTCAACGCGTTACTCGAACTTTCTCAGACATCTTCGTTGCGATTATCCCTGCACTCGTTGCAACGGGATTGCTCATGGGACTGCGTGGACTGATCGTTAGCGGTTTTGGGGTTGAGCTTTCTCCTCAGTTGACGACACTTTCTCAGGTATTGACCGATACTGCCTTTATCTTTATCCCTGTTTTGGTCACTTGGTCTGCAATGCGCGTGTTTGGCGGCAACCCGGTATTGGGTATTGTGCTCGGATTAATGCTGGTGGCACCGCAACTTGCAAATAAGTGGGATGTAGCATTTGGCAACGCAGAAGCGCTGATGATCCCATTCTTTGGTTTTGAAATTGCGGTTACTGGCCTACAAAGCTCGATTCTACCTGCGGTATTTATGGGTTGGTTTGCGGCGATGGTGGAAAAAACATCGCGCAAATATGTGCCGGAAGTATTGGATCTGATTTTAACGCCTTTCATTACCTTACTGGTTTCACTTATCGCAGGCCTAGTATTTGTTGGCCCATTACTGCTGGGCATTGAAAAGTTCATTACCGATATCGTGGTTTACTTCTTACAAATTCCATACGGTATTGGTGGCCTAATATACGGTGGCGCGATTCAGTTTATGGCCGTGACAGGCATGCACCACACTATTGTTCCTATCACAATTGCTATGGTGACAGAGACAGGTTTTGACTACATCAACCCACTAGGCACCGCTGCGATTGCTGGTCAGTTTGGCGCGGCGATGGCGGTGATGACCATGCAAACCAGTAAGGTGAAAAAGTCGGGCATGTTTGGTGCAGCGCTACCTGCATTATTTGGTATTACAGAGCCGGCAATGTTTGCGGTAACTCTACCTCGCGTTAAGCCTTTCTTGTACGGCTGTGTGGGTGGTGCGATTGGTGGCTGTATCGGTGCGATTGCGGGTATTGGCTCAGCAGGTACAGGTGCAACAATGCTTCCAGGTATGTTGCTGTACTTGGGTGGCGGTCTAGGCATGTATGTTGTTGTTATGCTGGTTGCAGCCTTGGTTGCCTTCGCTATGACGAAACTGTTCTACAAAGAAACAAACTAATACATTGATTTTTATCCCCTCATGGATGAGCGAGTCACATGAGGGGATTTTTTTATTTTGAGTTTTAAAGAGAGTCGTTATGGATTTTTCGAACCGTCAAAACCGAATGGTTAGGCTAGACGAAGTGTCGGATGAGTATTTGCAGCATATTGCGAAGCTCACCAAACAAGATCCTTATTATCCAAGCTATCACATTGCGCCAAAGCATGGCCTGGTGAATGACCCGAACGGTCTGTGCTACTTCAACGGTGAGCACCATATCTTTTATCAGTGGTTCCCGCTTGGTCCTGTGCATGGTTTGAAGCATTGGTATCACGTGTCGACGAAAGATTTTGTGCATTTTACCGATCGAGGTGTCGCGCTGTATCCAGATCAAGATTATGACCAACACGGTTGTCATACCGGTGTGGCCGTTGTTGAAGATGATCACTTAAACCTTCTTTATACCGCGCACTATGTACCTGAGCCAGAATCAGGTCATCCGACACAGATATTGGCGGTCATGGATAAACAGGGCAATGTCGAGAAAAAAGGGGTAGTGGTCGATTTCAACGCAGAGTACTACACCCATAACATGCGTGACCCTGTCACATTGCGGCGTGGTGATGACTACTACATGTTGATTGGCGCTGAAAGCCATCAGCATGAGGGAAAGCTGGCAATTTATGGCGGCCCTTCTATCGATAGCTATCAATATCTAGGTAATGTCGATATCGGCCTCGACAACTTTGGGTTCATGTGGGAATGCCCAAACTATTATGAACAAGATGATAAGGGAGTGTTTATCTTCTCGCCTCAAGGCGTGTCTTCTGAGAGTAAGTACGACTTAAAGAACGTCTTTTCCGTGGTCTACATTGTGGGCAAACCTATCGATACCGAAAAGCGTGTGTTTGAAAACCAAGGCTACTTTGAACTGGATAAGGGTTTTGATTTCTATGCCCCGCAAACGTATCTAGACCCGAAAGGGAGGCGAATTCTTATCGGCTGGCTAGGGAACTCTAAAAGTGAATACCCAACGGATAAAAATTATTGGGCTCACATGTTAACGCTACCAAGAGAAGTGACGATTCGCGGCAATAGATTGATTCAGCAACCGCTCGATGAGCTTAAGGCACTAAGACACACCACTCAACCGTTAACAGCAAGCAACAGGCTGAGTAGTCGTGCATTTGAGCTAGAGCTATCCGTTGAAAGCAACTTCTGCCTAGAACTTGCCAATGATAGCGGTGACAAAATGGTGTTCTCAGGCAATGAAGATGAGTGGATTTTGGATCGAACCGATGTGACAGAGGTACACGCAGCAGAGTTTGGTACGGTGCGTTTTGCTAAGCGCCTGAGCACTCAAAGCCGAATCAGAGTGTTTGTCGATCATTCGAGTATTGAAATCTTCTGTGATGATGGGGAAACGGTCTTTACGTCACGCTTGTTTGTGGCGCAGTTTAATCAACTTCTGCTAACGGGAGTAGAGGGGAGCATCTATTACCTGAAGGGACTTCAGTATCAGTAGCCTTGCTCTCGTGCTTTCGATATCAATAACAAAGGCCGGCAAATGCTGGCCTTTGTTTATTTTGGAGAGCGAGGTGAATACGTGCTCTAACGGCGCTGCTTACTCGCGCTGACCTTGAGGAGCATAACCAGCTCTTCTTCAGTGACCAAGTCTTCAACTCGTTTCTCGCTCGATAAGCGTTCGACAAACGATTTGACGTCTCTCAGCTGGTTAGTGTCTAAATGATGAATGGCGTCAACAATATCCTGCTCCAACGTTTGATTCATGCGACTCACTCCTCAATTACTTTCATATTGTTACCCTAGACCATATGCGCCTAATAGCAAGTTTATTTGCAGTTTGATGCGCCTTGTCTGACCACGGCACGACCGAAAAGCTAACAGCAAGCGGTGTTGGTACGAGTTCTTCTTGATAGAGATGCATGTATACGAGTTGCTAGTTAATTGCCACTATTCTGGTGTAACGAATAATCGTTACATTTGCGCTACATCTTGCGCCTGAAATTTAAACAGTTAATTGATGTTTTTATTAATCTGTAATTGTGACTGGCATCACTGTAAGACCGTTAATTCAATTAAAGTTCATATAAATTGAGTCAATAAATATTTTTAAAGCTAAATGGATATTTATTTATATATAAACTATTGATTGTTATGGGTTTTTTGATAGTTCTAAAAGCGTGATTTAGGTAGGCATTTTTAACTTATTAGGATTGATGGGGTGAATGAATTTGCCCAAAATTGCTCTCGTTCATTCGATAAATGATTTCAAGTTTTTTGTTTGATGTGACGTGTGAATGAGGCGCTAGGTTCATCCCTTCTCATTCGCTACAAACAGAAAGCTTTTAAATATAAAAAAAATAGTTAATTACAATCCCTGGGGTTAATAATGAAAAACACATTTAAGCTATCGCTAGCTGCAGTTTTGGTTTCTGCTGCTATGGGCGCAAACGCGGGCATCAGCATCGTCGACAACGAGCAAGGTAACTTCTCTATCGGTGGTGACGTTGAATTTGACTTCAACTTTGAGAACATCGAAAGACACCAGCGTGACACAAATGGTGCTGTTATTTCTGGCTCTTCTGAAACTTCTAACCAGTTCAACCAATCTGGTCGTATCCTCCTTGAATTTGCTGGTGAGCGTTACACCGAGTCTGGTCATGTATTCCAAGTAAATGTACAGCCACTAATGGAGAGCAGCGGCAACGTAGCTTTGGATGATGCATGGTTTGCATTTGGCGCGCAAGATGGCTGGAACCTACGTATGGGTCGTTTTGAAGCGTTCGATATGTTCCCTGTAGGTCAAGATACCTTCCTTGAGTACTCTGGTGATACGGCTAACGATCTATATGTAGATGGCGCAGCATACGTATACCAAATGAAAGAAGGTCGTGGTCGTGGTTCTGATGGTCAGCTAATGTACAGCCAGAACTTTGGCAACGTATACTTAGAAGTTTCTTCTATGATTGGTGACCGCTCTGTACTGTTCGGCCAAAATGCATTCAACGGTGATGTGACTTACCACGGCCTAGAAGTAGAAAACAATAAAGATTCAGTTCTTTTACGTCCAGTTTTAGCATACCAAGCAGGTAACTTTGGTATTGCAGCGTCTATGGAAGCTAACTTAGTGAAAGACGCAGTAATCGTTAGACAAGGTAATGAAGAGATCGATATCTCTGACCGTAAAGGTTACGGTGTGACTGCAAACTACTCGACAGCAGACTGGAATCTTATCGCAAACTTCGCTTACATGGATGCAGTTGACGAAGACAACATGACTGTTGGTGTGAACGCACTATACAAAGGCTTTGGTCTAGGTTACATCCACGCAGCGAACGAATACGAAAACAACAAGATCAAGACTTACGCAGAAGGTAAAGCGAAAGTTGACACAGTTTATGCGTCTTACGAGTTTGCAGACGTGCTAGAAGTTGATGACTTCTCTATCTACCTAGGTGCTTACCATACTAAGGTTGATGACCAAACTGTGACTAAAGACGTGTTTGAAGAAAACGCAGACACTGGCGTTCGTGTTCGCTTCAAGTACTTCTTCTAATCGACAATCCGTTTAGAACAAAACTGCCAAATACAGAAACGGAGCGATCATCGCTCCGTTTTTTTCTATCGGCTTAGCGATTAGAACGTAAATGCTAAGTTCGCAGAAGCGCCTAACTGATTGCTACCCGCGTAGTTGCCAGCAATATCTAGGCTTACCACATCAAATGGACTCAAACCAATTCCAGCAGTGATGGCACTGTCGGCGTTGTCTTGCATGTCCACCTCATAACCTGCACGAAGCTGTGCCCAGTCCCAAGCGTTGCCCTCGATACCAAAGCGTAGGTACTGAGTTTCATCGTTAAGGCTAGCAAAGCGCTCTTGCTTGGTCAGTTCGATATCTACCGCAACGGTCACAAACTCGCCGTTGTATGCAGAACCAATGGTTGCCATCGGGTTTAACTTGTAAGTATCAATCTTGGTACCTTCGTAGGTTTGCACATCAATCTCTTGTTGAATGAGGTCACGAACCGATAGGCCAAGGCGCCAGTTGTTGTAGTGCCATGCTGCGCCCAAATCGAAGTTAAAAGCGCTCTTTTCAACCATGCTATCTTCTGCATTGTCAGCATCGAAGTCTTGCACGCTCGCGATGAGAGCATACGTGCGCAGCTTTTGGAACTTAGGTGTGATACCAAACGAGACGTCTTGATCGGCAATAGTGAAATTTTTACCCAGTGCTAAGCCAAACTCTGCGCTAGCAAAAGCTTGCATTTGCACTTCAGAGCTCTCGTAGCGGTCTTTGATTTGATCTGGTGCATCACCTTGGTTAGGTTCAATCAAAGGCGCTGCAATCGCTTCTGCATAGCCACGAGCGTAGAGATTACTAGATACTAAGCTCGATGGAATCGCTACCGCAAAACCTAAGTTGGCACTTACGGTTGTCGGCTTGTTGCCTTCGAGTTGGTCAAGTAGGCGGTTGATTTCGATCAGCTTTGCTTGTTCGCCTGATGGGTTTTTCTCGTACTCGTCGATCAACGATTGAAGATCGTCAAGCGTAGAAATACTTTCGTCAGCATCGCGACCGCTAGCGCCCAAGGTAGGCAATAGAAGGCCGACATCGTCGTTCTCCTTGTATGATGCCGTTAACGCTGGGTTGTATAAGCCTGCAGTCAGATAGTCAGCGGAGGCTACGCCAGTGTTACCCATGGCGGCGCCGCGCGCTTCGATCATATTGTTAGCTGCATTCGATAGTGTTGGAGTGGTTGCTGCCAAGACGATGGCGGCCACTTTAGTGATATTTTTCATTATTATGTCCTGCGATTCATTCGCATTAGTACTCATTATCCGATGAGTCTTATCTTTACGTACTTCCTTGCTGGAGTTTTGCAAAGAGCACGCCACTGCTTTGCTGTGAGTTATTCACACGCGAGCATATGATAATTGATATTTATATAAAGTAAACGATATATCATTTTGTTTTTATGGAATAAAAAAAGGCTCACCTAAAAAGGTGAGCCTTATCAAGAGAAAAAGTGGTCTGCGATTTAGAAGATTAAATGCGCGACACCAGCAATCACAGGCAGTGTGATAAGCGTACGTAGAATAAAGATAGCGAACAGCTCAAAAATGTTCACTGGGATGCGGCTACCAAGTAGCAGGGCACCCACTTCCGACATGTAGATAAGCTGCGTAACCGACATGGCTGCAATCACAAAGCGCGTCATTTCGTTATCAATCGATGCTGCTAGAATCGATGGGATGAACATATCCGCAAAACCGACAACCATGGTTTTTGACGCCGCTACGGCTTCTGGTACACCAAGTAACTCGAGGTAAGGGATAAACGGCGTTCCCAGGATTTCAAATACCGATGTGTACTCAGCGATAACAAGCGCAACAGTACCTAGACCCATGACAACAGGCAGTACGCCAAATACCATGTCGACAGCGTTCTTAACGCCTTCGCCGAATACTGACTTAGCCGATGTCACTGTACCAGCACGTTGTAATGCTAGATCCAAACCCCATGAAAATGTAGTGTGGCCTTTAGGTGTCACTTCCGCGTCTGCTGATGGCTTAGTCCCATCGATAAACAGGTCTTTTTTGTTACGCAGCGGTGGAAGGCGAGGGATAATAATCGCCGCGACAATACCCGCTAAACAAATCGCGCCATAGAAAGGTAGGAACAGGTGCTCAAGCTCAACTTGGGCAATAACCACCAAGCTAAATGTGATAGATACGGCAGAGAATGTGGTACCAATCACCGCTGCTTCACGCATGGTGTAGAACTTGTTCTCATACTGTTTGCTGGTCAGAAGAATACCCACACTACCATCACCTAGCCAAGAAGCCATACAGTCAATAGCGCCGCGACCTGGTAGATTGAACACTGGACGCATGATCTTACTGAGTAGTGCGCCAAACAGCTCAAGTAGGCCAAAGTTCAAAAGTAGTGGCAGAAGAAGACCAGCAAAAATGAACACGGCAAATAGCGTCGGTAGAAGGCCTTCCAATACTAGACCGCCAGTGTTTTCTTCCCAAATGGCTTCTGGACCCACTTGGAAGTAGGTCATGAGTACCGCAATACCACCGATAACGCGAACCGCGAGCCACATTGGTGTTGGGTTGAATAGTCCGTTTAAAAATTCATTATTAGTAATGAAAGCAGGCTTAAAAATGCGTGATAAAACCGATGCTGCTGCCATCACTGCAATGATTGCGGTGACCAACGGAACAATAAAGTCGCCCACTGCTGCTTGCAAAGCTTTAGCAAGTACTGCAACAGGGATAGTTAGACCGCCATCGTAGCTGATTGGCGCCATAAATAGGAATAGACCGATTAACGATGGGATGAAGAACATCCAGAAGTTGCCTTTTTTACTGCTTTTCGGCATAGATTGAGCACTATTTTGCATTTTTCTCTCGTGTTACAACTAGTTAATAATGGCGACGTCCTGCGCCTATTTATTCACTAAACATCCATATTTGTGCATTGAGCGCAAGATTACTCCTTTTTTTGAATGCTGGCAATACTATTCATCATTAAAGGGTAATTATTCACTACATGGTTCTATAGTAACCAATAATACGCAATAGAATGTATGGTGAGTGTTGGTATGAGTATGCACAAAGTATAGTGGGGATTGATGCTTTCCGCGTTTTCAAGAACGCGCTAAACTGTCATAGTTGAATAAGCTATTGAGAATTATAACAATGCCTAGGAAGAAGCTCCCAGTTCCCCTGATTCTATTGATCCCTCTTTGTTTGCTCGCCGTTGTTATAGTGGCGGGTATCTATCGGTTCTCCCTGTCTGATGAGGAGATTCTTGCCAAATTCCCTTCACAGCAAAACTTACAAGCCGATCCTGTGGTTGAAGCCATATTGGGTCTTCAAGTGCCGAACCCTTGGACAATTCAAGTGCCTGAGACCAGCGCATTCTCATTACTGACAGACATTGACCCAGATACTCAGGTTGCGGCAGGAAGCTACGATGATGGCATGGAGCGCGGCAGCGTCTATTTGTTGTATGCGTATCAGCAGTCTATCTATAACGACCAGTCTTTATCTGCTGTGGTGATTCCATTTGCCGTCAGTAATCAGGGTTCTGGTGTTTTCTATTACCTGGGGCTGTTCAAATGGGATTCAGCTCGCCAGCGCGTGATTTTGTCTGATGCCAAGCTAGCGGGAGATCGCATTGATATCATAGAACTGACACGCAGTAACGATACTATAACGCTCAACTTCAACAAGCACGGTCAAGCGCAGTCTATGGCTGAAGTACCAGCGGAAGCGACAGTCTAATCTGTGAAGTGAAGGACTTTAACTGGAGCGGTTGTACTAGAGCGGCTGTTGAGTGAGTTCATATGGGTTTGATAGCTTTTATTGGTTTGGTAAATCATTGGTTGCAAATGTCTGCTTGAGAATGTGACATTAATTACATAACATGAAGTTTTGATGTTGTTATTTTTTAGACAAATGGAGCTTGCAATGATTAATAAGCGTTTTTTTAAAACTAAAGATGAAGTTGAAGTCACGTTCGAGTTGGATGCAACCGATGTGCAAAGTGCTGTGCTGATGGCGGATTTTCTTGATTGGCAACCCGTGCCAATGAAGAAAGTCGCAAAGACAAAGTCGTTTAAATACAAAACGCGACTACCAAAAGATGCGCAGTTTGAGTTTCGTTACCTAGTTAATGAGAGTGAGTGGGTGAACGACGCGCAGGCGGATCAATATGTTCCGAATGGGTTTGGTGCTGACAACTGTATCGTGAATACGGCACAGGTTTAACTAAATCGCGCGTTGGTTGATTTAGGTCATCGACAGCGATACCAACCGATATGAACAAAAAGGGGCTCACAGTGATACTGTGAGCCCCTTTTTACATCGCTAACAAACTCTACAGTTAGCTTCTAAGCTCTTATTGCGCTTGTCTTTCAGCGACTTTAGGCTTATCAACCTCGGTTAACAGGCCTTTGACTAGGCTTACACAGCCCAAAATCAAAATAACCGTAAACGGCAGCGCCGCAATAATCGTGATGGATTGCAATGCTTGAATGGATTCAGTGCCGCCAATCCACAGCATCACTGTCGCAATTACCGCGGAGATCACCGCCCAAACCACTTTCTGCTTGATCGGCAGTTCAAGTTTGCCGCCTGCGGTCATGCTATCAACCACAATAGAGCCAGAGTCGAGTGTGGTCACAAAGAACACCACAATCAACGCAACCGCGATCATTGAAAGTATATTGCCGATAGGGTACGCATCTAGCATGTAGAACAGACTCAGTGATACGTCAGAGATCCCTTGTTCCATACCAAGTAGGCCGACTTTGTCGATGATTTGCTGAATCGCGATACCGCCAAAGAAAGACATCCAGGCTGTGGTAACCAGTGTTGGAATGATTAGGACGCAGAATAGGAATTCACGGATGGTTCTACCTTTTGAAATTCGCGCAACAAACATACCGAAGAATGGCGCGTACGCTACCCACCAAGCCCAGTAGAACACAGTCCAACCGTGTAACCAGGTCGTATCTTCGCGGCCAGTTGTTTGGCTTAGTGGAATGATGTTTTTCACATAGCCTACAAGTGAGGTCGTTAATGAATCAAACACAGTAGTGAAGTTCAGTAAGCCCATAAAGCCAAGGAAGATGAAGCGATGATCATGTTAAGGTTACTCAGCACCTTAACGCCGCCATCCATGCCACGAACCACAGAAACAATCGCCAGACCCATGATAGTCAGGATGATCGCAATCTGTAGCATCAAGCTGTTTTCTAGGCCGAACACATGGCTGATGCCACTGGCTGCTTGAGAGCCCCCTAGCCCTAGAGACGTTGCAAGACCAAATAGAATAACCAGTACCGCCATCACGTCGATGACATCACCGATGCGCCCCCAAACTCTGTCACCCAGCAGTGGGTAGAACACCGAGCGCATAGAGAGAGGTAGGCCTTTGTTATACACAAAGTAGGCCAGTGACAGTGCGGCCATGCCATAGATCGCCCAAGCATGTAGACCCCAGTGGAATACAGTGGCACCTAGTGCGGCTTCACGACCTTCTGGTGTGAAAGGCTCTGCATTGAGCGGCGTACCGAACCAGTTGGTAAAGAATGCCGTTGGCTCTGCCACACCCCAGAAGATAAGGCCAATGCCCATGCCTGCTGCAAACAGCATTGAGATCCAGGATAAGGTTGAATAGTCCGTTGTGGCATCATCGCCACCTAAACGAATTTTCCCGAGTGGAGAAAACGCAATGAGTACTGCGAATATCAGTAGGATGTTCGCTCCCCACATGAACACAAAATCAAACTTCGAGAGGACGACGGCTTTTACCGCGTCGATAGCTGCCTTAGCATCGGCTGGCGAAAGAACAAGAAGAGTGACGATGAAGAGGATGGATAGACCCGCAGACGCGGTAAATACTGTGTTGTGGACATCCATGCCCCATTTAGTGATGTTGTCTTGGCCGACTTGATAGTCGGTTGAATCGATACTGTATTTTTGAGATTTGAAACTCATAATTATGAGGTTTACATATTCGTGTGGACGAATATAAAGACCAACTCCATGTTTAATGAATTGCTGATTAGAATTCGAAATTCCTTCGATTAAAGTAGTCTTTAATCAGAGGTTTATGATGAAATTATCCGTTTTACATCTAATCCTGAACTGACAATTCTATCATATCTAGGCGATCATATGGGGATGGTTATGAATAGAAAGTGTCATTAAAGGCATTGATATGCTACCAATTCCACTGTAAGGCAATGATGAATATAGCAAGATTCATCATTTTGTGGGTTGCAAACACTCATTTTTGACGCTGTTCGATACTGTTCAAGTAAATTCAAGCAGTTAGACAGTTTTTGAAGTGGTGACTAAAAAATAGGCGAGGCTGAATAGATGACAAACGTCGCTTTTTTACACTCTCATCACATGTTTTACCTGACTTTTCCCGACATTTGGGTGCATTTAAAATAGGAAACGATTACTCTATTGGCTCTATTTACGACCTGCATCGGAACCATTGTGCAATCGAATCAACCAGCAGACGGATCAAACACGGCTAAGAATTCGTCGCGAAAACTCAAAACAAGCATCGCTTTTGGACTGCCTTTTATGGCAGCGTTTGCTTTTCTTCACAGCCTACCTGACTCAAATATGAAAGGTACCATTGAGCTTAATCTCAATGATTCTCCAGCTGTTGCTGTGCTTTCTGAAGAACCGCCAAAAGCTGAATTGCCACCTAAATACGCTTACAAAGTAAAATCTGGTGATAGCCTAAGCCAGATCTTTGACCAATTGGGGTTTCCATACAGTGACATGATGTCTGTCATGGAAACCGATTTGAACTTTCTTGTACTCGACACCCTAAGACCGGGCGACAGATTGCGCTTTTGGCAAAATGAAGCGACCGGTACGCTAAGTAAGCTAGAGGTGAGCCGCAATGTCGCGGAGAAAGCCGTCTATGCTCGCTTGGATGATGGAAGCTACGAGTTCAAAGACATTTCTATCCCGGGTCAATGGGAAAGTGTCGCGATGGTGGGCAGTATCAATGGCAGTTTCTCTGCCTCTGCGAACAAACTCGGACTTAACCCAAGAGAAATCGACCAAGTCGTGACCTTGCTAAAAGATAAGATCAGCTTCACGCGTGACTTACGCGCAGGTGACCGTTTTGAAGTCGTCAAAAATAGCCAGTTTGTCGATGGCACTCCAACCGGGAACTCGGAGATCCAAGCGATTAAGATCTTCAATCGCGGCGCAATGTACTCAGCTTACCTGCATACCAATGGTCAATACTATGATGCTAAAGGCGACAGTTTGCAGCGTGCCTTTATGCGCTATCCAGTGAAAAACCACCGCATTACTTCGGGTTTCAATCCAAACCGACGTCACCCGGTGACCGGGCGCGTTTCTCCGCATAATGGTACGGACTTTGGCGTTCGTACCGGTACCAATGTTTATACGACGGGTGACGGTGTTGTCGCCATGGTTCGCAACCACCCATACGCGGGTAAATATGTGGTAATTGATCACGGTGGGCCATACAAAACGCGTTATCTTCACTTAAGTAAAATCTTAGTGAAGAAAGGGCAGAAAGTGACCCGTGGTACCCGAATCGGTTTGTCTGGTGCAACAGGTCGAGTGACCGGTCCCCATTTGCATTACGAGTTGATTTCTCGTGGTAGGCCAGTAAATGCTATGCGAGCCAACATTCCTATGGCAGACTCTGTCCCGAAAAACGAACTCAAGCAGTTTATCGCGCGTCGAGACGAACTGGACGCTATGCTTGAGAAACAAGAGACCAAACTGGCGAGCTTTAATCTCAATCTCTTTTAAGTGCTAAGGCTTCAACAACACTTGGTTTGCAAATAACAATGGTGTAATACATGCAACAATTAGAATTTCAGCTGCTGGTCATGCAGCTATGTGAGTTGAAAACACTCCCAGACGCATTGAACAAGCTGAAAAGCTCTGAAAACCCAGAAATCAAAGAAGCGGCAGAGAGCCTAACGGGTCAGTTCGCACTGGCAACCGTAGATGGTGAAGAGCGCATCTATCACGTGTTTAACGACGTGGATGATAACGGTGAAGAGCAAGAGTACGCTGAGCACATCATGAACGAAGGTGACGACGTCATTAAGTTTGTCGCATGGTTCTTTGATGTGATGTTTGAAATCAAACAAAGCGATACTTACAAGACTGCGGGTAAAACTTACCGTCAGCCAAAACGTTCGTAATCGTTAATTGTGAATCAACAACGGCGCTCAATTTTGAGCGCCGTTGTTGTTTTTGCCGTTAGTGATTGGGCAATTTGGCGTGAATGTGCAATGCTTTTTGTATGCTCCCGTCATTGAGGTTGCCATGGAGAAATCACAGTCCGCACAATACATTGTCTCGCAGCGTTTTGGCTTTGGTCCAAGGGTAGGAGATGCAAAGCTCGCTCCCTCACTCAATGATCAACTCAAATCTCAGCCATATGTAAACAAAGCAATCACGTCGCTGCCTACTACCAATGAGCTGCTTGCACATATGGGCGACCTCAATCGTCGCCGCAAACAGTCTATGACGGAAGAAGAGAAAAAGCTGTTCACCAAATCCAGCAATGCATTCTTCCAAGAAAGTTATCAAGCATTGGCCACGGCTCGCAATCTACAAACCTTATCTACCCCTCTCGCTTCCAAGAGCGCCTGATTCAGTTTTGGAGCAATCACTTTGCTGTGTCGGCGGATAATCGCCGCGTTCGCCCTATTGTTGCAGGTATCGAAAATGAGGTGATACGTGAGCTATGGAGTATCGACTTTCCATCTATGTTGCTTGCGGTATGTAAGCATCCAACCATGCTGATCTATTTGGACAATCATCTCTCGATTGGTCCTGGCTCCAAGGCGGGTCAAAAGCGCAATAAAGGACTCAATGAGAATCTCGCGCGAGAGATCCTAGAGCTGCATACTTTAGGTGTCGATGGCGGTTACTCTCAAAACGATGTGATTGAGTTGGCACAAGGTCTCACTGGTTGGAGTGTCAGCTTCAAGGCAGAGCGTCCCGGCTATCAGTTTGTAGAGGCTATGCATGAGCCGGGTGCGATCAACGTGCTTGGTCAGGTGTATGACCAATCAGGAGAAGAGCAAGCCGCCGCCTGTCTGCGCGACCTTGCGAACCATGAAAATACCGCGAGACATTTATGTAGTAAGCTGGTGGCGCATTTCTATGGCTCTGGGCACGCTTCTTTAGTCGATGAGATGACCAAAGTTTGGCTCGATAACCAAGGCATGCTCATTCCCGTCTACCTAACTTTAATTAACTCACCATTAAAAAACAGTTCTGAGCAATTACGCTTTCGCACGCCCCAAGAGTGGTACTTTGCTGTGCTTCGCAGTGCCGATTTTGAACCGAACCCAAGGCAAATGATTCAACATCTTAGACTGCTAGGGCAGCAGCCTTTTATGTCAGGTTCGCCCGCTGGCTGGCCCGACAGCGATGCCGATTACAATTCTTCATCGGCGCTAAAGCAGCGCTGGCAAGTCGCGGATCAAACCGCCAAGTTGGTTGTCAGGCAAATGGAGCGCAGTCAACAAAATGTCGATGACAAACTGATACAGATGATTCAAAGGCTGTATGGCAGTGAAGTTGATGAGCATGTTCTTACGGCGATTGATAAAGCACAAGATCCCGTATCCAAGCTT
Organism: Vibrio variabilis; assembly: GCF_003263785.1. Lineage (GTDB taxonomy): Bacteria > Pseudomonadota > Gammaproteobacteria > Enterobacterales > Vibrionaceae > Vibrio > Vibrio variabilis. The sequence goes on along the minus strand of NZ_JYJK01000118.1, from coordinate 12,221 downwards.
GTCGTGCTTTGGATGAGCCCACAATTTCAATATAGGTAAAGACGATGACGACAAGACGAGATTTTATTAAAGGCGTTGGTGCGGCATCTCTGGTTGGTTTACTACCCAACCTATCGTTCGCATCAACTCAATCTGCTAGCAAACTGGTTTGGATAACGCTGCGTGGCGCTATGGATGGATTGAACGTTGTGGTGCCAACTTTTGATGATGACTACTATGCGCTGCGTCCCAACATCGCGATGGCGAAAACCGATCTCAAGCCTCTCGATAAAGGCTTTGGCCTGCACCCATCACTAGTCAATGTTCATCAGTGGTATCAACAAGGTCAGGCTGCCTTTGTGCATGCGAGCGCGACAAACTACCGACAGCGCTCTCACTTTGATGGTCAAAAAGTGCTAGAAAATGGCACCTCCGATCCGTTTGACCCGATTGGTTGGATAAACCGATATCTGGCAACGCAGCACTCTCAAGCAACGTCTCAGCACGCTATTGCTATCGATGCGGGTATGCCGCTCATTGTGCGCGGCGATGTGAAAGTGAGTAGCTGGTTTCCACACAAACTGAAAGCCAAACAGCAGCAGGCGGAGTTGCTTGCGGAGCTATTCCAAAATGATGAAACATTATCGGCTAACTTTGAAGATGCGATGAAGCTAGAGTCCATGACCTCAGGTGGCAGTCAAAGCAAACAATTTGCAAGTTTGATGAGCCAAGCTGGGGAGTTCATGAGGGCACCTGACGGTCCCAATATTGCTGTATTAGAGCTAGGAGGTTGGGATACCCACTCTGCGCAAGGTACGACCAAGGGGCGATTGAGCAATCAATTGACCAAGCTGGATAAAGGACTTGCTGCTCTCAAAGTGGCACTGGGTGAACAGTGGTCAAAAACCGTTATTATCGCCGCCAGTGAGTTTGGTCGCACCGTGGCAGAAAACGGCACCAAAGGTACCGATCACGGCACAGCCAACGCCATGTTTGTGCTTGGCGGTGCGTTGAAGAAATCTGAGGTGATTGTGGAGTGGCCCGGACTCTCTGAAGCGCAGCGCTATCAAGGGCGTGATTTGGCGCCAACTACAGATAGTCGTGAGGTGATTAAGGGGGTGTTGAAGGAGCATATGGGAGCCGATAACACTGCTTTGACGCAAGTTTTTCCAGGTGCACCTGAGCCGATGGCTCTCAAAGGCTTACTTGGTTAGTGAGCAATAGCGCTGTATTTTGCGATCCTGCTGGCAGTCTCGGATTTTGAGGCTGCCACTTTTGCTCAATTGTGTATAATCCTTCCCATCACTTCCCTAGGAGCGCACGCCTACATGAACAACTAACTCAATTTCGAACGTTTTATACAAGTAACTTTTGAAATCGCAGAGTTAGTGGGCGTTGGCTCGTTCTATATTTTTGTCTACTGGTCTAGACATCACTACTTATCACGACATTACTGTATGTGCTGCCATGCGTCTAATGCTCTGCCAAGGAGGATGTATGACTGCTATTCATGCTATTTCACTATCAAAACAGTTTTCAGATGGGCAAGGCCTGTTTAACGATCTCTCATTCACGATCCCATGCGGTGTTACCGCCCTAGTAGGGAAAAATGGCAGTGGCAAAAGCCACTTAGCCTCAATATTGGCCAGGCAATCTCAACCAACAAGCGGCAGTGTTGAGTGGGAAGGGGCGTTAAGTCCGTAGGAGTTTATCTTCAAGAGGCATCGCCCAAAGATCTTGATTGCTCGATTGCCGCCTACCTAGGGGTTGAAGACAAGCTCGAAGCGCTTACCCAGATTTCTCAAGGAGCAACCGATAGCCAGTGGTTTGAGCGTATTTCAGATTCAGACTGGCAGTTGGAGCAAGCGCTCGCAGACTTGATGGAGACACTGCGACTCCCCAAAGATGTGAGCACCAAATTGAGGCGTTTAAGTGGAGGACAGCGAGCCATCATTAGGCTTTATCGTTTGCTTAACCAAGAGCACGATGCTTGGATCCTTGATGAGCCTACCAATCATCTCGATGCAAAGCATATTGATTGGCTGGTGGCGGCGCTAGTCAAGCGTCCTGTGCCCATTTTAGTGATCAGTCATAACATCACTTTTTTGAATCACACCGATCGCATTTTAGAGCTCAGCAGGCTGGGTATCAGTTGTTTTGGCGGCGGATATCAAGGCTACCTTAAGCAAAAAGAAGAGAAGATAGCGGCCGTCAATAAGATGGCCAAAACGTTGGAGAAAGCTCGGAAAGTTAAGGTCGAGAGAGCCCAACGCCGCGAAATCACCGCCCAGCGGCTCGCTAGCAGAGGAGAGAAACAGCGGGCTTCAGGCAGTCAGCCAAAAATATTAATGGATGGTAAAAAGCAAGGCGCACAAGTAGCCAACTCGGCAGTCAAAGCGCAAAATGAGCGCCAAATGGCGGAACTTGACCAAAAGTTGAAGGAGGTGAAATCACAGCTTGAACAGTTCAAGCCACAAAAATGGTATACCAGTGAGGCTCAGTCTGGTGGGAGAGTGAAGGTGCATTTTCAAGACTTTAGCCATGCACTTATTGAATCGGAGTCAATGAATCAGCAGATACTTTCCGGGGAGCATGTTTGGCTCAAAGGGGTTAATGGCTCTGGAAAATCCACCTTATTGCGCCTGTTGGAGTGTGGCCATCAGTCGAGCTTTGGTGGACATCTCACGGTAAATGGCGAGTGCTTCTATCTTGATCAGCATTTCTCGTTTTTAGATTCTGAGGTTTCTATTCTGGATATGGTCTGCCATCGCTGTGAAGCCTTGAACATACCCAAGGCGCGAACGCTTTTGGCGGGTATTGGCTTTCGGCGTGAATCGGTGTATCAAAGCGTGTCTGCTCTTAGCGGAGGAGAAAAAATGAAACTCGCGATGTTGATTGCCTCGCACCAATCTAACGCCTCAATTTTGCTGCTAGACGAGCCCGATAACCATCTCGATTTAGACGCCAAACAGCAGTTGATTTCAGCCATCAATAACTATTCGGGTACCGTGATAGTTGTCAGTCATGATGTTGGATTTGTTGAACGCCTAGTGATTCACAAAACGATAGCGCTGGGTGTGTAACCAAGCACTATACTCAAGTCATTGTGCGATGAACACGGATAGGAGAAGTGATGAAATCAGTAATGATAGGGCTTGGGTTAGTGATAGCTTTTAGCGCCACTGCGCTGGCGAGTATGCCTGATGGGGATGATGGGCTGGTTCGTGTGAAAAGTGCGCACGATGTTTCGATGACGGCGAACAAGCTAGTCGGCTTGCTTGAAAGTAAGGGGATGACCGTTTTCAATCGTGTAAAACACTCAGAGTCTGCGAAAAAGGTGGATGTGGTTCTAAGGCCAACTGAGCTTGTTATCTTCGGTAATCCTAAAGTCGGATCGCCATTGATGGCATGCAGCCAAAGTGTCGCGATTGATTTGCCGCAAAAAGCGTTAGTTATGGAAGATGAAAAAGGCGAGGTATGGCTGCTTTACAACAGTCCCCGCTACCTTGCTTCACGACATCATATAGAAGGCTGCGATGAGGTACTGAGTAAAGTCGAGGGCGCACTCGCCAATTTTGCTAAAGGTGCGACGCAGTAGCCTACAGCATCTGCGTTATTCAAATTGCAGTGAAATCAAAAAGGTCACCACTACGGTGACCTTTTTGCTGTTATTCTCCCGCGACCAAGTGTTTCTTGGTACGTATACTCGCGATAAACATGTAGATCGCAGTCGCCATCATGGTGCTAACAAGTATGCCATCAAACCTTGTGTGCCATTCATAAACCAGTCTGCAATCACAGGGCCGGCAACTGAGCCAATGCTGTAGCAGAAAAGCATCACTTGCGTCGCTGACACAATAAAGCTTTCATCAAGCTTGTCACAGCCAAGGTTAATCGCGATTGGGTAGAGCGCGAACGTGGCCATACCAATCAAGAATAGGCTGATGGCAAGTACGCTCAAGTCATCGCTCAAAATCACTAGACCCACACCAAACACACCAAGTAGGCAGAATAGACCCATTAGCGGTGTGCGTCCTGCTAGTTTGATTAATGCAGGAACAATCGTTTGTACTGCCATACCACCTAGAATGACTAATGCCATTAATGCGCTTAGGTTGGTTTGTGACACATTGCGATGTGTCAGCTCTACTGGCATTAAACCGTAGATAGAGCCGAGTGTCAGACCCGATACGATACAACCAATAATGGCGGCATGGTTCAGCTTCGCCACTTGCTTGAGTGACAGTGTGGCTGAATGCGCGCTTTGTGGCTGCTGAGTTGGGACAAACATCAGCACCAGAATCGCAGCACTAAGCATAGACAGAATCACCACAAACGGCACGCTACCTTCGATTCCAATGAAACCGATGCCAAGCTGACCCAAAGCAGAGCCACCGTATAGTGAGCCCATGTAAAGACCTAAGCGTTTTGCTCGGCTAGACTCATCACCCACGAGTAACCATGACTCAACAATCACAAATACGCCAGCAACGGCAATACCCGCAACAAAGCGTGCTACCAGCCATGCCCAAGCAATAGGGGCAAGCGGTAATACAAGGATAGTTGCGATAAATAGCGCCAAGCAGGCAATGAATGCAATACGATGACCCACGTGTTTAACCGCTGGCTCAATAATCACAGCGCCCACTAATAGACCCGCATAAAACACACTTGCCAGCCAACTTGCGTTGCTTGCATCTATGCCATATTGATTGAGCATCAACGGGATCAAGCTCATTAGATAGCCTGATGCCACAGCATAGAGTGATAGCGCAATAACAGGAACTTTAAAGCCAGTTTTTACTGCGAAATCAGTTGTGTTTTCCACTCGCGGTGCCTCCAAATTTAGTCGTGGGAAATAACAGAAAAGAAAGGTCTGATGAAGTTTTCGCCGCGACTATGAGGCTTTGGGAGGTGTGAGTAAAACGAAAAAAATGACCGTGACGATAAAGGATACTTATCGTCACTTGGCGCTTGTTTTTCTTTAGAGCATTAGTTTCATTGATGGAGAAACGACAAGATATATCGGGTGATGTGTTGTGGCTGTAAGGCTGTTAAACCTTAAAGAAGTTCGTGGCGAACTTATAGCTCTCCCAGCGATGTTTCACATTCGAATACTCAAAAATTTCGCCGTCATCGAGGTACACCACCTGCTCCACGTTGACGAGTGGCTCGCCTTCAGAGATACCAAACTCCCTAGCATAAAATTCACTTGCTTTAACTACAGTAATTTCCATGGTGGAGCTGTGTATCTTCAGGCCTAGTTTGTCGGTGATGAAGCTATAGATGGAGTCCTCTGCATGCTCACGCTTAAGACCTAAAATGATACTGATCGGCATATAGGTTTCTTCCAACGAAGACGGAACGCCATCAATAATGCGCAGTCGGGTGGTGTTATAGAGCATGTCTTCTACATCACAGTTAAGACGCTTGGCTACATGCTCATCGGCCGGTACTACCTGAAATTCGAGCACTTTAGTTTCAACGGATTGACCGTTTGCGAGGACATTGGCTTTAGTGCCATGCAAGTGCGCGTAGCTTGCATTCCCCAAAGGCCTTTTAACAAACGATCCTGAGCCTCGTTTTCGCACTACCAAACCTTCTGTGACCAGTATATCCAGTGCTTTTTTTATCGTCAGTTCACTACAGCCGAACTCATCGGCCAGTTCACTACCACCAGGTAGCTTCTGTGTGGTGGAGTATTGCCCACTCAAAATGCGCTGCTTGATCGATTGGTAGATATCGGAATATTTCGCTTTGGTGGTCATAGGGTTGCGCTGTCTATAAGTCGATGATTTTCGACATAGTATGACAAAACGCGCAGGAGTAAAAACAATAGCAGTGATTTGACCAAGAATTGGAGAAATTTGCCCCATTCTCAGCACGGCCAGTGAGTAATCATTAGAGATGTAAGAACGGAACATTGAGCTAGGACAATAAAATCACTATTGATTATGAAAATGATATTGATTCCTATTTTGCTGTAAGTGATAATGAGCAGGTTAACTATAACCATAAAGTATATAAGGAAATCGGAATGAGTCAGTCCTTTGGTTTCGTCAAGCGTTTGGCGCTAACCCTTACCGCAAGTCTAGCTTTGGCCGCTCAAGCCAGTGCCGTTACTATTCAGCACTTTAAAGGCACCAGTGAATTTGATGACACACCAAAGCGTGTCGTAGTACTCGGTAATGGTAGTCTAGACGTGTTAGATCGTATTGGTGTGAAACCTGTAGGCGCGCCTCACTCGCTTCTCCCAGAATATCTCGCTGACTACAATCAAACGACTGGCAACACAGGTTCTGTTGGTGAGCCGGATTTTGAAGCCATCTTTACCTTAAAGCCTGATGTGATCATCGCAGAAAATCGCATGCTTCGTGTCTACGATGATCTTAACCAGATTGCTCCTACAGTCATGTTCTACGTTGATAATGGTCAGTACTGGCAAGACGCTCAAAAAAACTGGCGTATGTTGGGTAAGCTGTTTGACAAGCAAAGCGAAGTAGAAGCGCTTATCGCGGAAACTCAGCAGCAACTTGACAATGCATCATCTAAAGTCGCGAAGCAAAAACTAAATGCGCTAATGCTCATGAACAATGGCAGTAACGTAGCGATGTTCAACAAAGGCAGCCGCTTCTCAATTGTGTTTGATGATTTTGGTTTTGCTGAGTCCAGCAGCAAAAAAGTAGCGCCAATTGAAGGCTCGCACGGTAATCTTATTTCGTTTGAATATGTTGCCGATGCTCAGCCAGAAGTAATCTTCATTCTTGACCGCGAACAAGCGATTGGTGGCAGCGTTGGGAAAGCGAAAGAGCTGTTCAACAACCCGCTAGTGGCTCAACGCCAGCAGCGAAAAACAACAAGATTGTCTATATCGATCCAAACGCATGGTATATCTCGGGTGGCGGTGTAACCGCAACGCAAACCATGATCAGCGATATTGAAAAAGCATTGAACTAGTCTGTTATTCATTAAAGGTCTCTGCTGATGCTTAGCAGAGACCTTTCTAATTCCGTTTTGTCTTTAGCCCATTTTTGTAATGACCATTCATAAAACCATTTTGGCGACTGCTCTGCTTATAGTATTGGCCGTCTGCTCTCTCGTTCTTGGCGCTGCTTCCGTATCACTGGCCGATCTATTTCGTGGTGATGAGCATGCCTATTCCATCTATGTCGTCAGCCGCGTTCCTAGATTACTTGCCATTATTCTTGCTGGTGCTGGTTTGAGTGTCGCGGGTCTTATCATGCAGCAAATCGTTCAGAACCGTTTTGCGTCACCATCGACGACGGGTACGATAGATTGTGCGCTGCTTGGCTATGTGGTTGGGCTAATTTTTCTTGGCGGTGCTAGCCAATGGGTTCACTTGGGCGCTATCTTCTTTTTCGCCGTTGCAGGTACGTTGATTTTCGTACGCTTCTTGCAAAGGCTGCAATTTAAGAACGCCGTTCTCGTACCGCTTATCGGCATCATGTATGGCAACGTGATCTCTGCGCTCACTACCTTCATTGCCTACAAGTACGACTTGGTGCAAACCATGTCTTCGTGGACAGTGGCGAACTTTGCTAGCGTGCTGCAAGGTAACTACGAGATCTTATATCTAGCACTACCTGCATGTCTTTTGGCTTACGTCTATGCGCGACAGTTCAGTGCCGCGAGTGTGGGTGAAAGCTTCGCTAAGAATATCGGCCTCGACTATCAGAAGATTGTCTTTATTGGCGTCATCTTAGTTGCAGTTAGCTCCTCTACGGTCGTGATGATCGTTGGCGTTATCCCATTCCTTGGCCTAATCGTGCCGAATATCGTCTCGCTGTTTATGGGCGATAACATGAAGCGGATCTTGCCTTGGACAGCTTACTGGGGCGTCATACTCGTCCTCGCTTGTGACATTTTAGGTCGCTTGATTATTTTCCCTTATGAAATGCCTATCTCGATGATCATCAGTGTTTTCGGTGGTGCAGTGTTTATTTATCTGGTGTTGAGAGAGAAGCGCAATGCGTGATTCACTGAAAATTTCCCTACTCATCGCAGGGTGTGTGGCGATTATCGCTTGGTTTATGGGGCAGGGACTGACGGCCGACAACTACCAATTTTTCTTATCGCGCCGCATTCCAAAGGTGTTGGCGATTGTATTGGCCGCCATTGCGATCTCCGCGTCTTCTTTGGTGTTTCAAACCATCACTAACAACCGCATTCTAACGCCATCGATATTGGGCTTTGATAGCTTATATCTGATGGTGCAAGTCTTGATGGTCGTCATTCTTGGCAGCACCAGTTTTTGGGTGATTCACGCGATGAGCAACTTTTTGCTTTCCACGTGTGTGATGATTGGCTTTTCGCTGCTGCTATTTCATTTCTATTTCAAACGCAAAGACAGTAACGTCTTCACTTTATTGCTGATTGGCATTGTATGCGGCAGTTTGTTTAGCAGTGTGACTGGCTTTTTGACCATGTTGGTCGACCCTAATGAGTTTGCGAGTATTCAAAACTCGATGTTCGCGAGCTTCAACAACATCAATGCCAAATTGGTCTACTGGAGCCTGATCCCACTCTCACTCTGCTTAGCGATTCTGTTCTACTACGCGCCCAAGCTGGATGTGCTTTGGCTGGGGACAGATAACGCGACAAGTCTTGGTGTCAATACTCAGCAACTCACTCAACGTGTGATGATACTCATCACTATCATGATTGCTATTTCTACTGCTTTGGTGGGGCCTGTGCTGTTTTTTGGCTTGATCACGGTGAGTTTAACTCGTGAAATCTTTGGGCACTATCAACACCGTTTCCTCATCATTGCGAGCAGTCTACTGGCGGTATTTCTACTGGTTACAGGCCAGTGGTTTGTTGAAAAAGTATTGGCGTTCCAAACGACGATCAGCGTGATCATCAATCTCGTTGGTGGTTCCTACTTCCTGTTCTTATTGCTAAGAAACAGAATTAATTAAGAGGTATAACAGTGATTAAGTTAACAGGTCTAAGTAAAAAGTACGGCAAAACCTTCGTTGTACAAGATGCCGATGCGCTTTTCCCGAAAGGAGAAGTGACTTCGATTATTGGCCCGAACGGCGCAGGTAAAAGTACGCTTCTATCGATGGCAAGCCGCCTGACAGAGAGCGATGCAGGTGAAGTCGTGATTGGCGATAAACTGCTTGCTCAATGGGATACCAAAGAGCTGGCAAAACACCTCGCCGTGCTGCGTCAATCTAACAACATCAATATGCGTTTTACCATTCGTGAGTTGGTGTCTTTTGGCCGCTTTCCACATTCTGGTGGCCGTCTAACGGCAGAAGATAATGAGATCATCGACCAGGCTCTTGGTCATTTAGGGATTGAAGAGATCCAAAATAAGTACCTCGACCAGCTCAGTGGCGGTCAGCGTCAAATGGCGTTCATCGCCATGGTGGTGGCACAAGATACCGACTACGTGTTCTTGGATGAGCCTTTAAATAACCTGGATATCAAACACTCAGTCGAAATCATGCACACGCTTCGTCGTCTCGCGCACGCGTTCAATAAGGCTGTGGTGATTGTTATTCACGACATTAATTTTGCGTCTTGCTACTCGGATAACATCGTAGCGATGAAGAAAGGCAAGGTCATCAAATCGGGCAAAGTGGATGAAGTGGTTCAGCAGGAGGTCATGGAAGCCATCTACGAAATCCCGTTTGATATACGTGAGGTTGATGGGCGTAAGGTCTGTCTTTACTTCAATAGTTAGTCTTTTCAGAACTATGCAGGAGCCAACGGCCTCTTTTTTGAACATCTAATTGATGGGCAGACAACACCTTATCTAAGGTCGCTAGATTTGGAAACACCTCGCTAGGTGATAAACTAGTAAAAACAAAGCACTTTAGTTTGAGTCAATATGCCGAGCCCCGAGTCTATGCCGAAGCCCATCACGGAGCAGCAAATCCAGAGCACCTTAGAGAAGATCGTTGTCTTCCCGCCGTTCTATTCGTCGCCTAAACTGGTGGCGTTTTTACGCTACATTGTGGAGCAGACGCTGGCCGGACAAGGGAGTCTGCTTACTCAACATTCCATCGCGACAGATCTATTTGAAAAGCCAGCGAGCTTTAACCCTTCCTCGGATCCTATGGTTCGTATGTTGGCAACGAAATTGCGAAAGCTGCTGGCCGCTTTTTATGAAAGCAACAACGACGAGCTTATCGTCATCTCTCTGCCAAAGCGCAGTTACAAGCCAGAGTTTGCGCTAAAAGAGAGCGCCGAGCCTTCACCACTTATCCCAAGTATTAACTATCCGACTCTTGTGGTTCAGCCTTTTGCGATGACGTTGCAAGATCCGATCTGCAATGAAGTAACATTGTCGCTGCAAGAGGAGCTCAGCCATGCATTGGGTTTATTTGAACAGCTAGCGGTAATATCGCCGCTTCGGGTGCAGGAAATGGCGGAGGGGGCACTGTCGTTAAGTGAATTTCGCGATAAGCTGGGTGCCCGCTACGTTGTATCTGGATCAGTGCGCCGTGCCGGTGAGTCCCTGCGCGTTACTGTCGCACTCAATGAGACAGAGCACGGTCTGCAAATCTGGAGTGAGCGATTTGTTTTAACGGTCACTAGCGAGGATATGCTTGGCGACCAACTCGCGGTTGTGCAACGCATAGCGACAAAAATGGCGTCTTCCTATGGCGTGATATCGATGCATGAATTTCAGCGTATTACGCAGCAAGACTCGGTCTCACTTAACGACTATCAAGCGCGTCTCTATTATTTGGAGTACCTGACCAAAATGAGCCAGGAGCGTCTAAAAGATATGATCACACTCTATCAACAGTTGGTCGCTGGTCGATACGCCAATGATGCGAGAACCTTGGCTACGTTAGCTCAGCTTTATTGTGACGCCTTACTCTTTGGCATGATGAACCACGACGAGGTGATTGAGCGCTGCGAGAAGTTGGTCTCGAAAGCGTTGGATTATGCCCCGCGTGATGGTGAAGTGATGTTGGCTCAAGCTTGGTGGGCATTGCTGACAAACAATCCGCAGAAAGTGAGCGGCTGCGCTGAGCGAATTATTCAGCTCAATCCTAACTCTCACTACACGATTGGCGCGGTGGGTTGGTTGGTGTGCTTATCGGGAAATTTTGACTATGGAATCAAGATTTTAACCAACCTTTGGGGTAAGGATGATTATTTTCCAATCTGGCTCAAGTTAAGCCAAGCGTTAAACGCCATTCGTCAACAAGACAATGAAGCCGCACTGCAAAGCCTGGATTTGTTCTACGTGGAAGGAAATGTGCTTCAGACGACTCTGCTTGCTTTGATTTATCAGGTCGCAGGCCAAGAGGGAACGGCTAGGCAGTATTGGAGCGAGGCGAAACAAAGCGTGGCAGATATCAACGCTATCGCTGCACAGCAACTTGATGTGATGATACTTGATGATTCCCTTCGCACGACGTTAGAGCATGCTAGGTTGAGCTTGGCGAATATCACAGATTAGTGTTTCCAGTGAGTCCATTATTTACTGTACTTCGTATGACAGATAGTATCCCGAACGCTCTAACGTAACTTATGTAGTTTACGTTTTCTAAAACGTAATCTGTACCTACTGTTACTGTTGGCGTCCAAATTGTTACGCTAATATTGAGCCATCAACCAAGTAGAGAGGCAATATCATGTCTAACATCAAAAAGTGGCCTGCAATCGACCCAGAAAAAGTAGCGAAATATAAGCACATCTGGGAAAACGTTTCTGCAGCAGACAACCTAGATCCAGAAGTTGCGGCTTACCTAGCTCGCGTTAAAGAGCAAGGCGGCGGTAAAGGTGTAGAGCAGCTTAGCTTTATCAACAAAGACTACCTAGGTTTCTACCAAGCGCCATTCTCACAAGATCTCGATAACACTGACCTTGTGATCTACGGTATGGGCATTGAAAAATGTTCTCCTACTGGTTCTTCACACAAGTTCGCACCACAGCGTCTACGTCACCTAAGTAAAATGGGTATGGGTACGGTTGGTGACAACGGTGAAATCCCATTCGAATGGTGTCGTATCTCTGACTACGGTAACTGGGATAGCCTAGGCCAGTTCGAGCTGAAAGCAGAAGTTGAGCAGCTCACTGAGCTTCTTCACCACATGGTTGTTGAAAAAGATTGTACGCCGCTTATTTTCGGTGGTGACCACACAATCCCATACCCAACAATGCGTGCACTAGGTGAGAAGTACGGTCCTCTTCGCGTTATCCACTTCGATGCGCACTACGACCTATCAACTCGTGCTGACTTTGACTACCCATAC
>NZ_JYJK01000117.1 GCF_003263785.1 Vibrio variabilis | reverse complement strand
GTGAACATGGCGCCCGTGCCTTCGTCCACTGACACCGCTGGCGTGATAGACAGCGCTGGGCGGTCATCGTCTGGATCTGGGTCTGGCCCCGTACCGTCATCAAGAATGGTACCCACGCCCGTGTCCGAGCCATTGGTGGTAACATTGTTGTTATCAGTGACGGTCACGCCGAAGGTCTCTGGGCCTTCGAAGACGTCGTCTTGGGTCGTCGCGACGGTGATTTTAAACTCAGTCAAGCCAGCAGGTAAGGTGATGTTGCCATCAGTAATGGTGAGAGGCACATCAGACACGCCGTCGTTATACGTGGCAGTCATGGCGCCTATATCGCCAGACTCAGCGGTGTAACTGCCATCGGTCGCCGTCGCGAGATTCAACACCACATCCGCTTCGGTCTCTTTCGACAAGTTCACTGTAAACATAGCGCCATTGCCTTCGTCCACTGACACGGCTGGCGTGATAGAAAGCGTTGGGCGGTCATCGTCTGGATCTGGGTCTGGACCAGAGCCATCATCGAGAATGGTACCCACGCCCGTGGTGGAGCCATTGGTGGTCACGTTATTACTGTCAGTAACCGTCACACCGAAGG
>NZ_JYJK01000116.1 GCF_003263785.1 Vibrio variabilis | reverse complement strand
ACTGTCTATCACGCCAGCCGTATCGGTGAACGAAGGCACAGGCGCCATGTTCACGGTGAATTTGTCGAAAGAGGCAGAAGCGGATGTGGTGTTGAACCTCGCTACCGCGACCGATGGCAGTTACACCGCTGAGTCTGGCGATATTGGTGCTCTGACTGCCACGTATAACGATGGCGTGTCTGATGTGCCTCTCACCATTACTGATGGCAACATCACTCTACCAGCAGGGGTCACTGAGTTTAAAGTCACCGTCGCGACGACCCAAGACGACGTCTTTGAAGGCCCTGAAA
>NZ_JYJK01000115.1 GCF_003263785.1 Vibrio variabilis | reverse complement strand
TTAAGTAGCAGCTAACTACCACTGCACCCAAACAAAGCCACCGTAATCACTAAACTCAATCCAAACCAAAATCGCCGACTGTTAGCTGTCTGCTTGAACAATTTGTTATGTTTCTTTGCTCTTGTGGGCGAGTTTATAGGCATGTTGCTCCCACTCTCTCCCGTCAAACTCCGATACCACAACCTTTGAAATTGGAGTGTCGATACAGTTGATATTAACGTCCACTCCATCGGGGTTTGAGCGCGGAATGTAGAAAGGTTTACAACCACATGTGGCACAGAAAAAGTGCTTAGCGACATTCGTATTAAACGTGTAAGTACTTAAACTGTCCTGTCCCTTCAACAAAGAAAACTTTGAGTTAGGTACTATCAAATGCAGAAAGCCTGACTTTTTACATATTGAGCAATTGCATAAGTCGGCCTCAATAACCTCAGGAGCTTCAACTGAAAACTGAACTTCTCCACAATGACAACTTCCTTGATATTCCATCATTTCCTCGTTGAAACATAACGCCTTGTTAAGTAGCAGCTAACTGCCACCACACTCAAACAAAGCCACCGTAATCACTAAACTCAATTCAAACCAAAATCGCCAACGGTTAGCTGTCTGCTTGAACAAATTGTTAGAACTGCACTCATAGGTATTTATTCACTCTTTGCAGCTCCGAAAGAGCAACTCTATCTGCGTCAATGCCAACTGGTGCACCCGTAATTGTGTACCAACCCACGTCATCTGCTTCTTGTACAGATATATCACCTTTCCAATCCTTCACAATGAAATAGTGTATTAATTGGAGCTCAGTCGTTGGATGGTAGAGTGAGCACAAATACTCAGAGTCTATTGGAACGATACATAGTTCTTCTTCAAGCTCTCTCACGAGTGCTTGTATCTTTGTTTCACCCTTCTCAATATGCCCACCGGGAATGGTAATTAGTCCCGGGTCTGTTTCCTTAGTGTTACTGCGTTTTTCCAGTAGCAGTTTACTACCTCGAAGCAGAATAAAAGATACGCATTCATGCACTGCCATCAAACAGTCCCTCTAAAGTT
>NZ_JYJK01000114.1 GCF_003263785.1 Vibrio variabilis | reverse complement strand
CGCTGACTTCTCGGTTGCTGTCACCGTATCGCCATCGACATCGCTGTAGCTGAAGCTGAGCGTTTGGTTGTTGTCTTCATCGGTGGTGAGCGTCGACGCTAACGTGATGCTCGGCTCATCGTTCACACTTGAGACCGTCACAGTGATGGTTTTGTCCACCGTGAAGCCGCTACCATCGGTCAAGGTAATGGTGAAGCTGTCACTACCGTTGTAGTTGGCTGTTGGCGTGTAAACGATGTCCGTGCCGTTGATGACTATCGCACCATGGCTTGGCGCTGACTTCTCGGTGGCCGTGACCGTATCGCCATCCACATCGCTAAAGTTGAAGCTCAACGTTTGGTTGTCGTCTTCGTCTGTAGTCAAGGTCGAGGCGATCGTAATGCTCGGCTCGTCATTGACGCTAGAAACAGTGACGTTGATGGTTTTGTCCACCGTGTAGCCGCTGCCATCGGTCAAAGTAATGGTGAAGCTGTCGTTACCGTTGTAGTTGGCGGTTGGCGTGTAGACGATGTCCGTGCCGTTGATGACTATCGCACCATGGCTTGGCGCGGATTTCTCCGTTGCA
>NZ_JYJK01000113.1 GCF_003263785.1 Vibrio variabilis | reverse complement strand
CTAACGCCTTGTTAAGTAGCAGCTAACTACCATTGACCCCAACAAAGCCACCGTAATCACTTAACTCAACCAAACCAAAATCGCCGAGCGTTAGCTGTCTGCTTGAACAATTTGTTAGGCTACGAAGCTGACAAATGCACCTGACCAGTTAATAGCCACGAATGAGAAATATTACCAAGCACACAATAAATAGCACGACCATGTACAGTATCATTGGTTCTGGATTTCCATTCTTCGCTTCAGATGCGAGATACGCATTGAACTCTTTTTTACTTCGACGTCTTCCATGTTTTGACGCCAAGTTATGCTGACCAATTGGCGTTGTCCCAGTTTCAACGTACTGTTTAGCAGCTTTTAGTGTCGATACTGGACCAAATTCATGCTTTCCTGCGCTATTCAAAATTAACCAACTAGACCCACTTTTAACGATAAACCTGCCATCATCGACGGAGTATTGACCAGCTTGAACTCTAGTAACTTTCGCCATTATTAACTCCTAGTAGCCTAACGCCTTG
>NZ_JYJK01000112.1 GCF_003263785.1 Vibrio variabilis | reverse complement strand
TAACGCCTTGCTAAGTAGCAGCTAACGACTACGACTCTCAAGCAAAGCCACCTTAATCACTGAACTCAACCAAGCCAAAATCGCCGAACGTTAGCTGTCTGCTTGAGCAATTTGTTAGCGCACGACTCACCGTACTGTCTTTGCCTTTGTGCACGCTACCGCCAGTTGGCTCGCACAACTTAGTAGCAACTTTCACAACTGTAAAAGCGATACTCAACCAGTTGAATTTAAATTTGTAACGTTGATAAGTGGGGAACTTAGAGGTAAGTCGCGATTTATAAATCACTGGAAAGAGATTTGACGAAAGCTATTGATTTTCTGGACATAAATGCGAACTAAAAGCGAAACTCAGGAACCTCGTTGTTATGGCTGTATCG
>NZ_JYJK01000111.1 GCF_003263785.1 Vibrio variabilis | reverse complement strand
GTCCACCATGTAGCCGCTGCCATCGGTCAAAGTAATGGTGAAGCTGTCGTTACCGTTGTAGTTAGCCATTGGCGTGTAGACGATGTCCGTGCCGTTAATAGCTATCTCACCATGACTTGGGGCGGATTTCTCGGTTGCGGTGACCGTATCGCCATCCAAATCGCTGTAGCTGAAGCTGAGCGTTTGGTTGTTGTCTTCATCGGTAGTGAGGGTCGACGCCACCGTGATGCTCGGCTCATCGTTCACGCTGGAGACCGTTACAGTGATGGTTTTATCCACTGTGAAGCCGCTGCCATCGGTCAAGGTAATTGTGAAGCTGTCACTGCCGTTGTAGTTGGCTATTGGCGTGTAGATGATGTCCGTGCCGTTAATCGCGATCTCACCATGACTTGGCGCGGATTTCTCGGTTGCCCTGACCGTATCGCCATCTACATCGCTGTAGCTGAAGCTGAGCGTTTGGTTGTTGTCTTCATCGGTAGTGAGGG
>NZ_JYJK01000110.1 GCF_003263785.1 Vibrio variabilis | reverse complement strand
AAATTGAGTTTAGTGATTACGGTGGCTTTGTTTGAGTGTAGTGGTAGTTAGCTGCTACTTAAAAATGCGTTATGCGCCATAATCATTTGTAGCTACTCCACCTAGAGTAAACAGTTTTGGGCTTTAAAGGGTAATATATGAACGAGCGACTTTTCGAGTATTGGAGTAAGGCTAGAAAACACGGGGGGCTAACATGGATTTTAAAAAAAACACTAACAATTAGCGCTTTATTTGTAGTTTTTCATACTCTTTTAAATTATCCATCCTCAGATGTTGTAAGTATTTTCGCATATTTTAAGCAGGAGGCTGCAATTTATGTGATATTCCCTAGTCTAATGTTTTTTGTTAACTGGGGTATTTGGTTGTATCGTGAGAGTAAGTTCAAGGAAGAGATCAAGCGTAGAAATGTCACATAACAAATTGTTTAAGCAGACAGCTAACAGTAGGCGATTTTGGTTTGGTTGAGTTCAGTGACTACGTGGCTTTGCTTTAGTGTTGTGGTCGTTAGCTGCAACTTAACAATGCGTTATGTGCACTTCCAAAAATTTTTCAGTTTCTCAAAGTTAATAGGTGCCTAGTTGCGCACTCTTCTTTTTGTGTTGGAGGGCGAATATGAGTTATGAAAGAAAGTTGGGGCTTGCATTTAGTGTACTGGAAGCCGCTCGGATCTGGAAATGGAATTACAATCCACCATTGCACCGATGGGTAAGGAAGGCTGGTTTCAAGTTGAGACCACCATTCTATGTCCCGTTCTGGCATAATCTATGTATTCGTTTCGTTGAGTGTTTCATATTTTTCTTCCCTCTTATCTTTTTGCTTGGCTCTTTAATAGCAGAAGCTTCTGAATTTCATCCACTATATGAGTCAGTGGTGGTTAGCTTATTTTATTCAGTGGTAATGTGTTTGTATTACCTTTGGACTTTCAAACGGTGTCAATTGAGTAATTGGGATGAGCTCTAGGGATACCGTGAACATAACAAATTGTTCAAGCAGACAGCAATTAGTTGGCGATTTTGGTTTGATTAAGCCTAGTGACTACGGTGGTCTTGTTTTAGTGTAGTGCTACTTAACAAGGCGTTATGTGTAAACGGTGGCATGGGGTTAATTTTTGAAAAATCTAGCTATGGCAGTCGTTGCTCGGGACAAAAAGGTACTGCTTCAAAGGCGTTTCAGAAAAAACATAGGTATGGTTTTTGAGTTTCCTGGGGGAGCGGTTGATTGCTCCGAATCTGGAACAGACGCTGCGATACGTGAACTCTGGAAAGAGACAGCATTAATCGGGCTTGAAGTATTGGGCAGTCATATTTTGCAAAACGAATATGGAGGTGAAATTCATTACGTCGTGATGGTATCGTGTATTAGTGATGAACCAACAGCTACAGATTCGGAAAGACAACAAGAGTTTTATTGGTTTAGTGTACCCGAAATACCTACTGGGCACTTTTTCAGAGCCGATTTGGAGTTCATTTCGAATAGTCTAGAGTCTTATACATAACAAATTTTTCAAGCAGACAGCTGCCGTTTGCCGATTTTGGTTTGGCTGAGTGTAGTGATTACGGTGGCTTTGTTTGAGTGCACTGACAGTTAGCTGTTACTTGACATGGCGTTAGCTACCTTAGAGGCAATTAATGAAAATAAAACATTTATCTATTAACTCACTTCAACCGAAACGTAGTTCGCTGGTTTTGGCAGAGCTTACTAATGGTGAGGCTAAAGCGTTTCCGTCAAAGACAATGATTGGTGCATGGATGTGTGTTTGGAGTGAAATTGACAATGAGCTAGTAGAGTTTATTCCAGCTAGTTACAAGCTGGTATATGGTGACTTGGCTGCAACTTATAAAGAGCAAAGCGAACCCCAAAACTTTCAAGCATCTCACTTTATGCTAGAAGCAAATAAGTCTGTTGATGAGTTGGTCGCAATAGCAGAGAAACATCAATTAAAGCATCGTTTTAGAAAGCATTTTGGTGGTCCTTTGTATGAGGTTTGGCTTGAGGATAGCTTGCTAGTTGAATTTTACTCAGATGAGATCTCAAAGCTTTAGGTATGCAATCAATAGTTGACAATTGGTTCAAGCAAATAGCAAAAGTTTGGTTGGGTTTAGTGATTAAGGTGTTTTTGTTGGATTGAGGTGGCAGTTAGCTGCTTGTTAATAACGAGTTATATGCTTAGAGGAAAGAATGGACAATATCCTAGAGTTGGCGGTGAAGGAGTTAAAACGTAAGTATTCCCCCATACTATAATTCTGTATGGTTCTTACGCTCGAAATGAAGCGACAGAAACAAGTGATATAGATATTGCTTGTATTTGGGATCGTTCACAAGAGGTCAAAGATGCTAGGTTGTTTCATGGGGTTTTCCTCGATCTATGGGTTTATCCGACTTCGTTTTTCGATACTGTCTCTGAAGAGTCGTTAAGGTTTGGAGACGGAAGGATAATTCTTGATACCCATGGTTTAGGTCAAGATTTTATTCGCCGTGTTCAAAAAAAACTTAGCGTTGGCAAAGAAGCTATGTCTGAAGAAGATAAGGCACACCTTCAGCAATGGGTCACCAAAATGCTTGAACGAGCATGTGATGGCAATTTAGATGGTAACTATCGCCGCACTTGGCTTCAACACGAACTATTGGAGATGTACTTTGATGTTCGTGGTATGTGGTATTTGGGCTCTAAAAAGAGTTTTAATTACTTGGAGAAGTATGACAAACATCTTTATAGCTTGTTCGAACAAATGTATCGAGAACCTTTAAACTTAAACATATTAAGTGAAGTGGCGAAGCGAGTAGTGCGCATATAATAAATTGCTCAAGAAGGTTGCTAACGTTTAGCGACTTTGATTTAGGGATTGTGTTGGCTTTTTTAATAGGGTGGTGGCGCGTTACTATATAACAAGGCGTATATCATGGGGATGAATGGAATTAATAGAAATAACCGATAACAACTTAATCAAAAAATATATCGGCAAGCTTTATGGTGAGCTATTTGGAACTTCTTCCATACCAAGTGATATGAGTTTTCAAAAAGTCTTTGATGAGCTGTCTGACAATACCCATTTTGCTTACGAAGTGAAGTGTGATAATGAGGTGGTAGCTTTCGTTACGTTAAGTGAGTCTTTCTCGATTTTTGCTCATGGACGATATGGAATAATTAATGAGCTTTGGGTTCACGAAGATCATCGTTCAAAAGGTATTGGTCAAGCTGTCATTCAAGAACTCGTTGAAATCAGTCATGTTTATGGTTGGTCGCGAATCGATGTAACAGCCCCACCAAGTAAGAGCTGGAATAGAACGTTCGAGTTTTATCAAAAGTGTGGCTTTGAGTTCACCGGTAGGAAGTTAAAGATGTATCCTGCGTGACATAAATAAGGTTTTGACTGTTAACGCCAAAAGCTTTGCATTGTTCCTTTTACGCCCAAGGTTATCAAGACACTTGATAGTGGCACATACTGTTGTGAGCATCTCTGCAAAAGCCTAACAAGCTACTCGAGATGGGCACTCGACGCATGGCATTTTTGTTAGCGTAAAAGTATGTCCCCGGTTTGTGCCCATTCACAAGACGTGGAGCACTCGTATTACAATTTCTGGTTTTCATCAAGTTTTCCCTCTTTGCACCATAAATCTCGACTCACTTAAAAGTTTATTGCTCGCCAACGTTACAAATGTGAACTCAACTGGTTGAATGTCATGATGGTTAGCGGCTACTTAACAAAGCGTTTTGTATTATCTGAGTATTGAGGAAAATTATGGTCAAAGGGAGTTGTTTGTGTGGTTCAGTTAAATATGAAATTTCGGGTCAAATTGGTGACATAGTACATTGTCACTGTCAGACCTGCAGAAAAGCACATGGTTCAGCATTCTCTAGCGTCGGAGCTGTCGAGGCTAAGGATTTCTCTATATTAGGTGCTGATAGTCTGAAATCCTTTGAGTCATCCAAAGGGAAGTTTCGCTATTTTTGCTCGAACTGCGGCACTCAAATCTATGCTAAACGAGAGAAAGCCGAACATATTATACTCAGGCTGGGCTCACTTGATAGTGACATTACATCGCTAGAAAAGGAACATATATGGGTTTCCCAAAAAGCTAGTTGGTACAACCCTAAATTAAAGTTACCCCAGCGCAAAGAATATGAGTAGCCCATAAGACATGGTTCAAACCGACAGCTAGCAGGCACTTACACGGCATTATGCGTCTCGATAAAAAGGAGTGGTGAGTGGAGAAAGTAATTGATGAGTTAGTTGCTCAGGGATATGAAGTATCAGGCAGTGATTCCAGTGTTCGGGTTAAGATAGGTGCATTAACAGGTAAGGCTGTTATTCGTAAGAGTGCGTATTCAAATACTTTTGTAATTTCCACTCATACTTGGGCTCAACTTCTGAGTTTGACGTTATTGCTTTCTGCAGTTCTATCGTCGCTACTCAGCCAATGGGGGCAGGTCGAAGCAAGCTGGTCAATGTGGTTTAGTATTGTAATTGCTATCCCCATGATAATCGCAGGCTTTATTTCTGTAATTATTTCAGAGATCCAGTTGCAACCCGTACGCAAGATCGTCCGATTGGCTAATTCAAAGTTGTCACGACCAGTCGTATAGCATTTTGCTTCGGCTAGGTGGCAGCGTTATATACTAGCAAATTGGTCGGGAGATGACAGTGACCGTAAGGAATGCGATTAAGAGTGACGCAAGTACATTGTTGAGCCTTATAGAGCAAAAAGCGGAGTTTGACCGTGCTATGAAGGGCTTTAATGGTGAAATATCCACGACAGTTGAGAAAATTGAACGCACTTTGTTTGGTGATTACCCATTTGCCCACGCTTTATTATTGGAGCAGGACAACGACGTTTTAGGTTTTGCCTTATTCCACTACCGATATTCTTCTTTTAGTGGAGAGCCTTCCATCTGGCTTGATGACCTTTTAGTGGTAGAAAATCAAAGATCAAAAGGTTACGGCTACAAGCTAATGTTGGCCTTGAAAACGCAAGCAATATCATCATCTGTTTCTCACATCTCGTGGACTGCTAGTCCCCACAATGACAAAGCTCATGAGTTCTATAAAAGGCTCGGTGCGGAGGTGGAACGTTTGGATGGACAGAGGCCGTACTTTCGTTGGGTAATGCGAGAGCAGCAATAGCGAACTTTTAACGACGGTGAAGAAGTGTTCGTTGTCTTAGATGGTGTGGTAGACATGCTCTATAGAGAGAATAGAGTCGAGAAGGCAGCTGTGCTCAATGTCGGTGATATCTTTTATGCGTCTATCGCAACGGAACAGGTGGCTCACCCAGTCGGCGTTGTGAGGGTGTGAGTTATCGAAAGTGAAAGTAGCGTGTAGAATTATTTAAAACGAAAACAAAGGAATTTTCTTGCGCATGAAATACAAAGAGAGAGCGGCCTCTCATGATGACTTTGAGTTTCTTTTTGAACTCAAGAAAGCCGCAGAGTATGACGCAGTGTATAGAGTCTTTGGTTGGGATGAAGCACTTCAGCGTCAATTGCATGAACAAGAGTGGAACGAGGCTAGGCCAACAGTAATTGAACTTGATGGGAAAAGGATAGGTAGTTACTTATTTGAAGTACGAAGCGATGGTTACTACTTCGGTCGTTTCTTCTTGTTGCCCGAGTATCAAGGTATAGGCATTGGAAGCGCCGTCATGAAAGCCTGTATTGCGCGATCTCGCTCGAAACCTATTCATCTTTGTTACCTTATAGGTAATCAAGTACATAGCTTGTATGAGAGATTTGGCTTTAAGGTGGTTAGTCAAGATGAGCACTTTGTGTATATGCGTAACTAGATCTCAGCGACATGATTTAAAAACAACAGAGGTTTGAAAGCAATGGAAACCGTATTCATTACTGGAATATCGCGTGGTATTGGGCTGGAGCTAGCTAAACAATATCTCGCTTTAGGTTGGCGAGTTATTGGCACTCATAGAGGGAAGCCGACTTCTGCTCTAATTGAGCTGCTCAAATACGATCAATTGTCGTTACTTGAACTTGAAGTCACAGCGCAAGATTCAGTTAAAGCTATTAGTGAAAGCCTTTCCGACGTTGTGGTTGATGTGCTGATCAACAATGCTGGTGTGATAGGTTCAGATGAACAGTCAATGCTGGCGATTGATCCCGCCGATTGGTTGGACACATTTGCGGTAAATACGGTAGCACCATTAATGGTTACTCGTGAGATACTGCCATTTATGGCGAAGTCATCCAGACCAAGAGTCATTACCATTTCAAGCCAAATGGGTTCGCTTAATCGTGAGTCAACAGGAATGTATGCTTATCGCAGCTCTAAGGCTGCAGTCAACAAAGTCATGCAGGTGTTGTCGGTTGAGTTAAAGGAGCGTGGGATTATCGTTTGTCCGATCCATCCAGGCTGGGTACAAACAGACATGGGCGGCAGTGAGGCTGACATTACTGTAACTGAAAGCGCAGCGGGTATTATCAGCCTGATTGATTCGCTAACTATGGCCTCAACTGGGCGATTTTGGACGTGGAATGGTCAAGAGCATGAGTGGTAAGTCCAATCAAAGACGGGTAATCGTAGGACGCACTCCAATTGGTCAGGTGCACGAAGCAGAGGCGGTATGAACATAGTCCAGTGTAAGCCAGACTCTAAATATTTCTTTGAAGTCGAAGGGCTATTTAAGGTGCAGTGGCCCGACTTTTCCTTCGGTGACTACAGTGTTCAGTTACCTAAGCCGATGGCTGTGGTAGCCGACAATAAGCCTTTCGCAGGCATTGCTTTTACGCATCATCCACACCCTTTGTCTCGTAAGTCGGTGATATGGATAAATGCGCTTTATGTTTTACCTAAATTTCGTGAAAAAGGTCTCGCGAAAAAGCTAGTGGAGCTCGCTACTCAAAAAGTGATGGTGTTGGGACAATCTCAAATTTTGGCATATACAGATATTCCAGAGTTTTATCAAGCTATGGGGTGGGTTGAAATTGATTCCAGTTCAGATTCAGTCCATAAAATTATGGCTTTCACAATATCATAAAGATGAGGAGCATGCGGCAGTATGGAAGTGCACACTGTTTCAAAAGGTGATTTAAATAGTATACATGCATTGGTCAAAGAGGTTGCGACCATTGATGTATTACCTCTCCTCAATACACAAGGAAAGAACGAATTTCTAACACGAGTTCTGGGTGACATAGAGTCGACCTTTGATACGTCCTCGTACTATAGCGTTAAAGTTTTGGTCGAAGGGGAGATAGTTGGATATGGTGCTATACGAGATGGCAATTATCTAACACATCTATTTGTTTCTAAACAATCACAAGGACTGGGGGTTGGCCACTTTATTTTGTCACACTTGTTAGGCAGCACCGATGCGGCAGAAGTCAGCCTACGTTCATCGGTCAACGCGATGAGTTTCTATGAGAAGCATGGTTTTGTTGCAACAGGATCGGAGTCGAAATTCAATGGAATAAGATTTGTGCCAATGACTTTGCAAATTGCGCCTTAGGTATTGAAAGTGGGGGTAGAAAAACATTGGAGAATGGATCGTGGATCATTTAACTCTTAAATCAGCATCCATAGTTGATGCTAGGAACCTGCAAAACTGCGCATTGGATGCGTTTGAAGAAGATAGCCGTAAATATGGATCTTACCCACCAAACATAGAATCGATTGAATGGATAGAATCTCAAATCAAGGCTGGTAACTTCTTTCTAATCATATGGCAGAACCAGTTAGTCGGTGGTTTGTGTGCTGAGCTTGATAGTGATGAGCTGGTGGAGGTTAAGTATGTGTTTGTGGCATCGAGCTTTCAAGGCAAGCAAATCGGTTCATGGGTGATGACAGAGTTGGAAAAGCACTATCTCAATGCTATTGGCTTCAAACTGCTGACACCCGCCGAGTCATACAGAAACCACCATTTTTATGAAAAACTCGGCTATGTGAAAATTAGTGAAAGTGCCCCCATTCCAAATGACGAGTTTCGCGTTTTTAAGTATGTCAAAAAGCGAAATTGTGGCGCACTTTGGCAGCACTGACTTTAAAGAGTTAAAAAAAGTTTGCTCAAGGAACTTCAGTGCATAACTCCAATAGCCACTATAAGGAAATAGACTTTGGCTAAGTATTTAGAAACAACGAAACGGCTCACAATCGAGTTTTTTCGATATTTCGCGGCATCAGTATTGGTGCTTGGTATTAATGGCGAGTTGTTTAACATTGGACTTAGGGTATGGTCTGAAGGTGAGATGTCGTTTTATAGCCATGGTCTTTGGGGTGTGAGTTTATTTTTAGCCTTTGTCCTAACCTGCTGTGTGATGTTTAACAAGTACTGTCCGAAGTAGCCGTTGATATTAAAAACCATCAAATTTATACAGAGAGAATTTAACTTGATAGAGGAATTATCTGGAGGCAGAGGTGCTGCCATTTATCGAAAGGAAGATAAGGTATTAAGACCCGCAGGTCCTTGGTCGCCAGCGGTTCATGCATTACTGAATCATCTAGAACGCGTCGGGTTTTCAGCTGCTCCTAAGTCTTTTGGTTTTGATGATAACGACAATGAAATCTTGTCTTTTGTCCCGGGCGAAACGACCAATTTTCCTCTTGATGGCGCTATCGTCGGCTCTCATGCACTTATATCTGCCGCAGAGCTGTTACGAGCGTATCATGATGCATCGAGTAGCTTAATTGAAGCGGCAGACGTGACCACTATGCGTTGGATGTTACCTACGGTTCAGCCCATAGAGGTTATTTGCCATGGCGACTTTGCGCCATACAACGTTGCCTTAAATGGGAGCTCGGTTGTCGGGGTGTTTGATTTTGATACTGCACATCCAGGCCCTAGGATTTGGGATATCGCCTACGCTGTTTATACTTGGGCACCGTTTAAAACTCATAGCGATGATGCACTCGGTGATCTACAAACTCAAATGCAAAGAGCAAAGTTGTTTTGTGACGCCTATGACTTAAATGTTGAGTTGAGACTGTGTTTGGTCGAGGTGATGGTGAACCGAATTCAGGCGCTCGTTGACTTCATGCATACCGAAGCAAATCAAGGTAATCGGGCTTTTCTGGAGAATATCAACGACGGTCATCATCTTGCCTATCTATCAGATATTGCCTACCTAAAAGAGAATGAAACCGTTATTACAAAGACTTTAGTCGCGGATGTGTGATGACTCGCATTGTGAGGAAACTCATATCCTATCCTGGAATCTATCTGTTAGCGTCGGTACTGAATTGACACTATTTGGGGAGGATTCATGGAGTTTAAGTTCTTTACGAAAGATGGCGGTTATACCTACTTAGAGACAAGTTCTGAGACCTACAAACAAGAGGCAAGTCAGTTGATTCAACAGGGGTTTATTGAACAGTCTTTGATCATTAGTGCCGATAGCGCTCAAGAAGCAGAAGCGATTTTTAAAGATGAGCATCAAGGTTTTTTGAAACAGCTTAACATGCTGTTGGGGCCTTTTATTACTCCTGCTATCACCGAAGTAAATAGCAAGTAGCAGTCAATATTTCTCTCATATATAAATATCAAACTTGTTAATATCTGGAGTGTTGACTACTTACTTCACATTGTGAGGACTTTTTTGCATAAAGTTTATTATTGAGTATTTTCACAACTTCTCTACTTGGTTAGCCTTGGCGAGATAATTAACTAAAGGCGGACTATATGGAAAGCTATTGTAAAAAGTGCAGTCAAGTTACTCAGCATAAACAACACCTTCAAGAGGCAAAGGATAACTATCCCAATACATTCTGGGCGGGGTTAAAAAGTACATCGTTGAGACTCTGCTAATAGGCGGAAATACAGATATGGCACTTAAAAAACTCGATGAGCAAGAAC
The DNA here is from genome assembly GCF_003263785.1 of Vibrio variabilis. Classification (GTDB taxonomy): domain Bacteria; phylum Pseudomonadota; class Gammaproteobacteria; order Enterobacterales; family Vibrionaceae; genus Vibrio; species Vibrio variabilis. The sequence goes on along the minus strand of NZ_JYJK01000110.1, from coordinate 45,147 downwards.
TGGTGCTCACTTGTACCTCGTGCGGAAACAAAAAAGTAGAAAATCAAGCGACAGAACTTCAATAGTCGCTATAGAAATAACGACATAGATCTTTTTGAGGCGGCAATATGGCTTGCCGCCTCTGTCATAAACAAGATTCGTATAATCCTAGAAGTGTTAATCCTTCCAACCAAAGTCTGTACTGCCCAAGTTCTGATCGTTTGTACGGCGTATCTTTGCTCTATTCTAGAGTCACTTCAAAGTTCCTCACTTAGTATGGTTACAACTTGCTTATCAACTGGTTGAATATTTACATCGCATGAGATACCTCAAAATGGGGTCGAGATATACGGTGAACAAGGAAGAACCATGATACGTTTTTTACCAAAATTGCCATCAGGAAGGCAGATAATCGCGCTATTAATCGTGACGAATTTGATCTATGCATTAATGCTGGGGTATACCATACCCACACTAATGGAGTACTCCTCTGGGCTACCAATATTTGATATGTCGCCGATGGGGTACAGTTACGATCAAGCAATGACCTTGCTGACCGCACTGGGTGGTGAAGGGCGTGCATTCTATTTAACGCAGCTAGCATTGGATATGATCTATCCGGCAATGTTTGCGATGACTTATTACCTTTTGTTTGTCTGGCTTCTAACGAAATGCGGAATTACCAACGGCGTATGGCAGTGGTTGGCAATGTTGCCTGTACTCTCAGCACTTGCGGACTATCTAGAAAACATCTGTATTTGGTTGATGCTATCGAGCTACGAGGATGTGACTCCGTTAATGGTCGAGACCGCATCAATGTTTACCGTAACCAAGAGCATGCTTGGAATGTTGTATTGGATCTTTTTACTCGCGTTTGTGGTGGTTGCGATAGTGCGCTGGGTAAGGCGTAGCAAGATGGGAGCTAAAAACGCCGAAGTGGTTTCTGGAGCGGCGAATGAAACAAAGTCAAAGTGAGTTCTGGTCTGGTGCTGAGTATGATGACCAATATGGTGAATTGTACGATGAAGAGCTGGCATTCTTGAAGTCGTTAGTAGAGCGATTCAACTTTGAGACATCTCTAGATGTTTGCTGTGGGACCGGAATTTTGGCGATAGAGATGTCCAACTGGCTTGATTGTGTGGTGGGTATAGATATCTCCAAACCTATGCTGGATCACGCAAGGCTGAAGTCGGCTCACTCGAATATTAAATTTATACAAGCTGATGCCACTGATTTTGCTTTGGACGTTGACTTTGATTTAGTCGTTATGACAGGAAATGCCTTTCAAGCGTTTCTCACTGACGACGACTGTCTTGCGATGCTGAATAGTATTCGTTGCCATATGAAAGCAGAGAGTTTATTTGTGTTTGATACGCGCCTTCGCGGGCTAAGTCGAGCCGATTCTTCTACCTATCGCGACAGTTACTTAACGTCAGAGGGTGAACAGGTTCAGGTAATGGGCGTTCAAAGAGCACATGAAAGTATCGAAAATACAGTCATTTATGACATTCAACGTAATTATGAGCATAGTGAGACTCGCAGAACCACCATCGAGTTAAGATATCGCTGTATTGAAGAAATCCGTAATTGTCTGGCTATGGCTGGTCTTGAATTAGTAGAGATCTATTCAGATTGGAGTAAATTAGAATTTTTTAACGATACTCGCACTGTAGTTTGTATAGCGAAGAAAAAGGATTGTCCATGAAGCTAATTTCCCCAAGCGAAGAGTATCGCACCCCGTTTTATCTCGACGTGTAATGTCTTCGATTACATGTTGAATCTTCTGCTAACTTCCCGAGGCAGTTCAAAATTTAGTCTTGTTAAAGGTTACATTTATTGATTCAACTGGTTGAATGCTTGGATACAGAAACTCAAGCGAATCATCCATGATAGTGACATCGGTTTGGTTGGGAAAACAAAAATTCGTTTGGCACAGGGAACTCAGAGTTATGGGAAAGAAATTTAGTGAGCTAACACAAAAGCACGTTGAATTTATCGAGTCGCAGAAAATCTATTTTGTGGCAACGGCGGCTGAGAGTGGCACAGTAAACTTGTCGCCAAAAGGAGGTGACTCATTACGAGTCATTAATAACAAGCAGATCGCCTGGCTGAACTTAACAGGAAGCGGCAATGAATCTGCCGCTCATGTTCTTCTCAACAACCGCATGACGCTGATGTTTTGTGCATTCGAAGGTGCTCCTCTGATTTTGAGAACTTACGGGCAAGCAGAAGCGCTTCACATTAATGATGAGCGGTGGAACGATTACGCGCCTTTATTTCCTCATAGCCATTCTAATAGGCAAATCTTCATTCTTGATATAGAGCTTGTGCAGGCATCGTGTGGTATGTCAGTCCTGTACTATCACTATGAGGGTGATCGAGATGACTTGGATAAGTGGGCGAATAGACTTGGCTCTGAGGGTATCGAGAATTATTGGCGAAAGAAAAACCAGCAAAGTATTGATGGTTTCGAGTCCGAGATTGTGGAACGAGCTGGATTAAAACAAGAGTAGCGTGTGCACTAAAAGGAGACCTTATGTCTATCGAAAGTAGAATGGCAGAACTTGAACTCGTCCTCCCCACCGCGAGTGATCCTCAGGGTAGCTATTGTAACTGTGTCCGTACCGGAAATCTTTTGTATGTGTCTGGGAAAGGCCCCGTAGCAGGTCTAAATGATGTCCCTAAAGGCAAGCTGGGGCGAGAATATACGACTGAGCAAGGATATGAGTTTGCTAAGGTGACTGGACTAGACATATTGGCAGCGGTAAAACTCGAACTAGGTAGTCTTGATAGAGTCGCCAGAGTGATCAAGCTTCAAGGTTTTGTTAATGCAACAGAGACGTTTGAACAGCACCCTAAAGTCCTAGATGGCTGTTCGGACTTAATGGCCGAAGTGTTTGGAGATAAAGGGGTTCATGCTCGTTCGGTCTTTGGTGCGCAGTCTTTGAGGGGCAATTTACCAATCATTATTGACTCTATTTTCGAGGTTTACCCTGAGAGTGCTGTTATCATTGATTGAGTCTGCACGGGCATGAAAAATAGACATTAACATCGCCCCGATAAAATGAAATCTTCGCAGCTTGGCTCAAGCACTAAGTATTGGAACATCTATGAACTATGAAATCGATCTCGACCCTACGGATGCCGACATTAATGAGATACGACAAGGGTTAGTTGAGCACAACCGACCTTTTTTGGGAACAGTACGTCATGACAAGGTCGCGTTTTATGTCACTGAGCAAGGAAAGAAGAAGGCCGGAGTCACCGCAGAAATCATCGGAGATTGGTTGTCTATTCAATATCTTTGGGTTGATTCTTCGATTCGCGGCACCGGCATTGGTAGTGAGTTGCTATCGCGCGTCGAATCCCATGCCAAAGAGGTAGGCTGTCACTCGGTGTTGCTTGATACCTTTAGTTTTCAAGCAAAAGCGTTCTATGAAAAGCATGGATACCGGTGTCATATGACGTTAGAAAACTACCCATCAAATCACAGTAAGCATTACTTTACTAAACGACTGGTGTGAGCCGTGGCGAATCTAGCACTATTTGATTTTGACGGCACCATTACCACTGAGGATACGTTTACTGCTTTTTTATTTTACGCATCTTCCAAGTCACGGATTGTCATTGGGCTCAGTATACTGTGGCCGGTGATTGCTCTCTACAAACTAGGCTGGTTGCCCGCGAGTAAAACCAGACCCATTTTGTCGAAAGTTGCCTATTGGCGCCGAAAAGAAAGCGATGTGATTGCTAGTGCTCACCACTTTAATCATGAGTACTTAAACAAGGTAGTAAGACCTGAAATGGTCGAGAAGATCCGCTGGCATCAGCAGCAAGGCGATGAGGTCATTGTCGTCTCAGCATCGCTAGACCCTTATCTCCGGATTTGGTGTGAACAACAGAGTGTTCAACTCATCTGTAGTCAATTAGAGGTGAGAGGTGTTCGCTATACCGGGCGTTATGTTCAAGGGGATTGCAGCGAAGAGCGTAAGGTGACGTTTCTAAAATCGTCACTCGATATCACGCAATTTGGCAAAATTTACGCCTATGGCGATACCCCAGAGGATCTGCCTATGCTGGAGCTTGCCGATGTAAAGTACTACCAGGGGCAAGAGATTACCCAACAGTGAATTATATAAGAGCAAGGAGGCTCTATGGACATTGCCGCTAACTTTAGAGTGTTAGCGCTGTACAACCAGCGAATGAATCGGCAACTGATAAAAGTATGCGAAACTCTGAGTAGTGAAGAGCTTCATAAAGATCGCGGTGCATTCTTTACATCGATTATGGCGCATTGGAACCACATATTGTTTGGTGATTTGATCATGTTACAACGCTTGGTCGCCAACCAGTGTGTGGATGTCGCGGAGGATAGGTTAGCCAATCTCCCTACATCCAAATCGATCCACGATACCTTTGTGAAAGATATCGAACATTTGAAATCTTTAAGAAGCACTGTCGATGACATTTATATCGATGTCACTCGTCAGCTTACGTATGAATCTTGCCAACGACTTGTTCGCTACACCACGACAGAAGGCATACTAATGGAGCGAACCGTCGCTCAGTTTTACCAGCATATCTTTAACCATCAAACTCATCATAGAGGGCAGCTTACCTGCCTACTGAGTCAAATGGGTTTAGATTTTGGTTGTACTGATTTGCCGATGATTGTTCCTGAAATGCCAGAATAGAGTGTTTTTCGAGCTATATCACTTTGGTGGCACTGCGCTTTATTTGATATATTTGAGTTTGCTATTGTTACCGACAGGTTTTAGTGAAATAAAGTAACGGGTTCATTTTTAAGGATGAAAAATGAAAGTCTATGATGTGGTAAGTTATGCTCCTCAAACGATAAATCGTACCGCAGATGTGGTCGAAAAACTTGCTGACCCAGATAGTCTTAGCATTACAAAAGACAAGATGTCAAAGTACGTTGGTTATGCGGGACAGTATGCACAAGATGGAATGGGGTTTGCTGTCGATACGGTCAAAGATACAGCATTAGCGACACAGCGACTTTATGATGCTACATCATCTACCGTAAATTTCTATAATGAACGCTCCAAAGCTTCTAGTTATCAACCAGGCTCAATAATAAGCCTAAGTGTCTGATATCTTCTAAAGGCTATGAATGACACCGTCTTCTTCACTCGCTCTATTTTTCGCTTTAGCCCTTTCCGCAGCCATTCCGGGACCAAGTGTTTTAGCTGTCGTCTCTAGGAGTTTGTCGAGTGGCATGGCACAAGGCGTGCTGGTGGTGGTCGGTGTGATTATTGCGGACATACTCTTAATTAGTTTGGCGCTACTTGGGCTAACGACATTAGCTTCACTGTTAGGCGAGTTCGCTGCAATATTGAAGTATATTGGAGCGTCTTATCTAATTTGGATGGCATGGAAGGTGTGGCATTCGAATCCTAATACTGAGCAAAGTGGTGCAGAGGGGATAGGTTCCAGTGTGTTGACAGGCTTAGTGATGACGCTTTCCAACCCAAAAGCCATTTTGTTTTACATGGGGTTTCTTCCTGCATTCGTAGATCTTAGTTCGCTAACCATAGTTGATAGCGCCACTATCTATGTGCTTTCGATGTTTGCTGTGGGTGGCGTGCTGACATTGTATGCTGGCTTTGCTAGCACAATGCGTGAACATGTGAAAAACAGTCGTTCAAGTCGTTGGTTGAGCAAACTCTCTAGTGGCACTTTCGCTTCTTGCGGGGTTTTACTTGTGGTGAAACAATAGCTCGCTCCTTCACATGCTAGGGCAATTCAATGCAGCAAATACTGAACCTCATTAAGCAAGACCCGCTAAGACTGGCGGTGTTAGAGCAAGTTTGTAGGCTTAATTTGCCTCAGTGTTATGTCGCAGCAGGCTTTGTCAGAAACCTCGTTTGGGATCATTTGCATAATAAGCCTACCGCAACGCCCTTCAATGATATCGACGTTGTCTATTTTGACGAACGTGAATCCGACCCCAACGCTTACCTTGATTACCAGCATCAGCTTTCAACAGCGATGCCAGAGCTTGAATGGCAAGTTCGCAATCAAGCTTTAATGCACCAAAGAAACGGTGACGAGCCATACACAAGCACATTACATGCGATGAGTTTCTGGCCTGAGAAAGAGACGGCAGTAGGCATAAAAAAGCTTGCTGAGAATGAGTTTGAATGTATCGCTGCGTTTGGTTTTGAAACTCTTTTAGCTGGCCATATCTCTCACAATCCCAAAAGAGACAGAAGCACTTTTCTGCAACGAATCGAAGAAAAGCGATGGCTGATGCATTGGCCACAGCTTAAGGTGATAACAAGAAAAACGAATGAAAATTAGTTGTTGACCTCAATGTAACTTGAGGTTTTACGCTTAGCCTGTATCTAGGGAAACTAAAGAGGGCAGGCTATGCAAAACAACTACGATAAAACACTCGCGACAAAAACATTTCAAGAAGAGATTCGCCGAGAGTACTACAAAGCGGAAGGTAGCCGGTTTCATTGGCCGAGCTTTTCGGCTGGTATTTTGATTGCCATGATGGTGAGCATCCCCTGGTAGAACAGGCTTTGGTAGAGGCTCACCGTCATGTGCATGCAAGAATTAAAGCGCTTTTAGAATGGCCTCAGCGGTGCTGACCTCAAACTGATTTGGTGCTTCGACATTGAGTTGGGTTACCACGCCGTTATCTACGATCATTGCGTAGCGCTGAGAGCGAACTCCACCAAACGAAGCGGTATCCATATCTAGGCCAATGGCTTTGGTGAATGCGCCATCGCCATCAGCGAGCATCATCAGTTCACTGGCATTTTGGGAGTCACCCCATGCTTCATCACAAACGCGTCATTAACTGAAACGCAGCAAATCAAATCCACGCCTTTATCTTTTAATTTATCAGCTAGAACAATGAAGCCCGGTAAATGTGCTTCCGAACAGGTTGGGGTAAATGCGCCTGGGACGGCAAATAAAACGACCTTCTTGTCTTTAAAGAGTGTGGCGACCTCATGGTTTACCATGCCATCGGATGTAAGTTCGCTCAGCGTCGAGGCTGGTAACGATTGACCTTGTTGAATCATAACGTAGTTCCTTGTTGTTTGTTCTAACGATGGTGCTTAACTTGGGTATTTAGAGTACGAAGCTGAATTCAGTGTAGTTCGTCTTCTCAGGCTTGGTACGTGATAATTGTGAAGCGGGTTCGGTTCTTATTGAAAATAGCAGTTGGAACAGTCTTTGCTGGGTTGTTTGATAGAAGGGCTAAGGTCGACAGGTAAGTGGTAATAAGGCAGAATACCCCGCATTATTTGCTAAAGAATTGATGAAGTTATGTCGTTACCTCCTTGTCCAAATTGCCAGTCTGAATATGTCTATCAAGACCAAAACCAATTGATTTGTCCTGAATGTGCTCATGAGTGGAACCCTGTTGAGCTTGCAGAGGACAGTGAGCTCAACATCAAAGATGCCAACGGCACAAAGCTTGAAGAAGGTGACCGTGTCACGTTAGCCAAGGATCTGAAAGTCAAAGGAAGCTCATTGGTGTTAAAAATCGGTACCAAAGCGGTGGTAAGGCGTATCGTGGATGGCAAAGACCATCAGTTGGACTGTAAAGTTGATGGAGCGGGTGAGATGATGATCACCGCTAAGTTCGTTAAAAAAGCCAGCTAGAAAAATTTAAGCCAAAGTGCTATTCGCGCTTATAGGGATGTGGGGTAGCAGAAATGGATGTTGAGCGACTCAATACACAGCATTTTGATGCGTTGTTCGACTTTGAACAACAAAACAAAGCGTGGTTTGAACAGTATGTTCCTGCCAGGCCTGCTAGCTACTCTCATTTCGCTTCGTTCTGTCATGCTCAGCAAGCACTACTTAACGAACATGAGCAGGAAACCAGTCTATTTTTTGTCGTTGTTGAATCAGATAAAATTATTGCGCGGATAAATGCGACCCAACTGACTGAAGGGGAACCCACCCATGGAGAGTGCGCTTCTAGAGAGTGTGAGCTGGGCTACCGAGTAGGGGAAGATTACCAACAGCAAGGCGTTGCATCTTTTGCCGTTGCTAGAGTGCTGCAGCTTCTTCATAAAGATTACGGTGTGAAGCTTGTCTATGCGAAAGCTGCGACTGACAATGCTGCGTCGGCACGAGTATTAGAAAAGTCCGGTTTTAATAGAGTCTCGAAACGAACTGAACCAGTGCGAGTCAATGGTAGAGCATTGCATCTAGCTCAGTTCGAATGCCTGCTAACGCCTTAACGTAATGGTGAATACATCATTTCCCGACTGCGATACCTTCTCTTCGCGGATCGGCCGCGCCTTCAAGTCCCTCTGAAGTCATTCTAATCGCGTGCAAACCTGAGTTAAGCTCACGAGCTTTCACTTTATAGCCCATCTTCTCAAACTGCTGTGCATACTCAGCCAGCGGTGTATTGACTTCAATATCCATTTCACCAAATCGATTGATCATTCTCGGTTGGTCTATCGCTTCTTGAATAGTCATTCCCCAATCTAAATGTGCTATCAGAGTTTGAGCGACATAACCTATGATGCGACTCCCACCCGGTGAGCCAATGGCCATGTAGGGCTTTCCTTGCTCCATGACAATAGTGGGTGCCATAGATGAGCGAGGTCGTTTGTTAGGCTCTACGCGATTGGCAACGGGTTTGCCGTTGCTTTCGGCCACGAATGAAAAGTCGGTAAGTTCATTGTTGAGCAGAAAGCCGCTGGCCATGACTCGGGAACCAAATACATTCTCGATAGAAGAGGTCATTGAAACGACGTTGCCTTCGCTATCGACCACATTAAAGTGAGTCGTTGAAGGTAGCTCAAGACTTTGATCGGCCGAAAGGCTGCTTGTATTAACAGAAGGGGAGTACCGGCAGTCGCAGACGCCAGTGCACGGTTTGGTGTAATGAGTTCACTGCGTGAGCGCATATAGTTGGAATCAAGTAAGCCCGCTGAAGGCACATCAACAAAATCACTGTCCGCCATGTACAATCCACGGTCAGCAAAGGCGAGCCTTGAAGCGTCCGCTATAATTTGCCAACTCACCGGGTTGTCACTGCCGAGTTTATCGAGCTTATGTGGTTCGGTGAGCATCATAATTTGCCCAAGTGTCAGTGCGCCGCTACTCGGTGGTCCCATTCCACAAATATCGAACTGCTTATAAGGTGCACAGACTGCGCTGCGCTCAGCAACTTGATAGCGAGTGAGATCGTCGAGCGTTAATAGCCCAGGGTTGGTTTCCGACTGACTTTTAACGGCATTGACCATAGATTCTGCGACCGGCCCTTTGTAGAAGCCATCGCTGCCTTTAGCTGCCATGAGTCGCAGAGTTTTTGCATATTGTGGGTTCTTGAGTAGCGTGCCTTCCGTTTTCGGTGAGCCGTCGCTTTGCAAGAAATAGCGAGCAGTATCAGGATGTTTAGCAAGGAAGGTCACATCATTTGCTATCAGTTTAGCGAGTCGAGCACTAATCACGAAGCCTTGTTCTGCTTGTTCTGCGATAGGTTCGATAATTTGTTTCCAATCTAACTTACCGTATTTCTGATGCACGTCCCATAGCAGTTTTACGGTGCCAGGTGTGCCTACAGAACGCCCTCCAACGACGGCGTCAAAAAAGCCCATCGGCTTGCCATCTTCGCCAATAAATAGATCACTATCGACGGCGGCTGGCGCCGTCTCTCGACCATCATAAGTCGTTAGCTTGGATTGCTCGCTGTCCCAATACACCAAGAAAGACCCGCCGCCAATGCCGCTTGATTGAGGCTCAACAAGTCCGAGCATAAGTTGAATGGCGACCATCGCATCAATAGCGTTGCCACCTTGTTCAAGCACCTTAGCACCCGCATTGGTTGCTGTGGGGTTCGCGGCGGTGACCATCCAATCTTGACTGACGACGAGTGACTTCTTGTTTAAACCAGTGGCGATTTCTGGAGCAAATGCATCTGTGGCTTGAGAATTTGCGAAAGCCGAGAGAGAGGTAAATAAAGCCACAAGTGGGACAAGCCGCTTTAGCTGATGCGCCATAAACTATCCTTATAAATATGGAATGTTGACTGAATGCTTAAGGTATAAAAATAAGTGACTGACATCTATTTGCCAACGAAATGTAACGCGTTTGTCATGACTCGGGATCACAATTGTGCGTGAATTATTACAGTAACTTATCAGTTACGAAGTTTAGTATAAAAGGAAGTCAACGTGAGCCAATTTAATTACGACGATGATCAGCGTCCACTCGATCAAGAACCAGAATTTAATAAGTTTGTCGATGCAGCGATGTCGCGCCGAGGTTTTCTAAAAGGGACTGGAGCGGCTGCCACCGTTGGTTTTTTTGCTGCTACGCCGTTAAGTCAAGCGGTGGCAAGTGTAAAACCAGCGTCGTCTGCGCTGATGGGTTTTGATGCTATTCCGATTTCGACTTCAGATGCTGTCACTGTACCTGAAGGTTACCAAGCGGACGTGCTCATTTCATGGGGAGATGCGATTAAAAAAGGCGCGCCGGCTTTTAGTCAGAACAATGACTCCAAAGCACAAGAAATGCAGTTTGGTGACAACAATGACGGCATGACATTTTTCTTAATCGATAATGATCGCGCGGTTTTGGTAGTTAACAACGAGTACACCAATAACGAATATTTGTATCCTCACCAAGGTAAAAGCATTACTGCCGATGACGCCCGTAAAGCGCAAGCCGCGCACGGCGTATCTGTCATTGAACTTAAAAAGAACTTTGGTCAGTGGCAAGTAAACCTAGATGGGCGTCTTAACCGACGTGTGACCGCGTATACCGAGATGGAAATGACAGGCGTTGCTGCAGGTCATGATTTACTAAAGACAAGTGCAGACAAGTCAGGCAAGAAGATTCTAGGTACATTCAACAACTGTGCTAATGGCCAAACGCCTTGGGGCACATACCTGACTTGTGAAGAAAACTTCAATGGTTACTTTGCCGATACTAAAGGCTCTGATCTAGGTGAAAGCTATGCACGTTATGGGCTAAACAAGAAAGACCGTGGCTACGATTGGTACAAACACGATGCTCGTTTTGACATGGGTAAAGAGCCAAATGAACCTCATCGTCACGGTTGGGTTGTTGAAATTGATCCGATGAACCCGAATTCGACACCGAAAAAACGCAGTGCGCTAGGTCGATTTAAGCATGAAAATGCGGCGCTAACGATCAACGGTGATGGCCATGTGGTGGTGTATCTGGGTGATGATGAACGCGGCGAGCACCTCTACAAGTTCGTATCTAAGAATAAGTATATTGAAGGTGCAGAATCGAATCGCGACCTATTGGAAGAGGGCACGTTGTATGTTGCTAAGTTTGAAGGCACGCAAGGCGAACTCAAAGGCAAAGGTCAGTGGCTTGAACTGACTTGGGGCAAGAATGGCTTAACACCAGAGAATGGCTTTCCTGATGCGGCATCAGTAATGATTTTTGCTCGCATGGCTGCAACGCAAGTCGGTGCGACGACCATGGATCGCCCAGAGTGGGTAACCGTCCACCCTGACAATCAGTCAGTGTTCTGTACACTTACCAACAACAAATATCGCGGTGTTAAAGAGTCGCAGCCTATCAACGCGGTTAATCCGCGTGAAAAAAATCCTTATGGGCATATTGTCCGCTGGAACCCTACAGCAGGAAATCACACGTCAGATACCTTTGAGTGGGACATTTACGTGATTGCAGGTAATCCAGAAGTCCACAACTCTGGCTTGATGGCAGGTACGGACAACATCAATAAAGACAACATGTTTAACAGCCCAGACGGCATTGGTTTTGATAAATCAGGTCGTTTGTGGATCCAAACAGATGGTAAGTACTCAAACAAAGGTGACTTTGCAGGTATGGGTAATAACCAAATGTTGTGTAGCGATCCAGCGACAGGCGAAATCCGCCGTTTCTTAACCGGGCCTATTGCTTGTGAGATCACTGGCTTGACCTTCTCGCCGGATTACAAAACCATGTTTGTCGGTGTTCAGCACCCCGGTGAAGATCTCGCGCCTTCGCATTTCCCGGAAGGTGGTAATGCAGTACCGCGTTCATCGGTAATGATGATTACACGTAAAGATGGTGGCGTGATTGGTGCCTAGCTGCCTATCGTGAACGAAAAGGGAGGCAATGATCGCCTCCCTTTTTAGTTGGAATGAATGTGCCTACTTTTTATATATCTAAGCACGTGAATTAGTTTTAGGAAGCTTGAATACGAGCATCGAGCTTCTCCATGAGTATGTCGCGCTTGAAAGGCTTGGGTAGATAGTCATCCATACCACTGTCGTAACATCGCTTAATGTCATCGTCCAGCACTGATGCGGTAAGTGCGATAATGTGAGTCTGTTTAATTTCCTCACTCTTTTCATAATCTCGAATAGCTTTAGTGGCTTCAAAACCGTCCAGTACAGGCATCATACAATCCATAAGGATGAGGCCAATCGAGTCGTGTTGATGCTGATAAATATCGACGGCTTCCTGCCCATTATTAGCAATGACAAAATCGATGGAGAGCTTCTTCAAATTGAGGCTGACAATTTGCTGGTTCACTTTATTGTCTTCGACCACCAATATTTTGAAATGGCGTCTGTTTAGATCTTCATTACTTTCTGTAGATGTAACAGTCTCTGAAGTGTTCTCGGTTTCAGCGGCGGAAGTAACAAGGGTGTGAGTTCCATCAGCGTTGTTGCTGGTAGCGTGGTTAGAAGTCATGTTTTCGCGGGAAATAGCCGCAATCTGTCGAAGCGTGTTCATCATCCGGTTACCAAAAAGTGGGGCAGTTAGGTAGCCATCGACGTTGATATCTGAATTTTCTTGTCCATGTTTATTATCGCGCAGCAACACGAAACGATAACGGGCACTGGCTTTTTGTAGCTGTGCAATCTGGTGTGCGTCATCTGAAATAACGATAGTATTTGTGCTGAGGTTTAAGAGTTCGTCGCTTACATCTGAAAGTTGAGTTAAGTTGCAACCAAAGCGTTGTAGATCGTTGATCAGTAGAGCACTCGGCTTTTGAGAAATATAGGCGATGCTCAAACTCTCCTCGCTGTTAACCTCATGGTTATCACGCGGGAAAGTCAATGTGAAGCCAAACAGGCTACCAGAACCTTTCTTTGATTGAAGCTCAATCTTGCCGCCCATCATCTCAACCATTTTTGCACAGATGGCGAGACCCAGCCCGGTTCCCCCATAGTGTTTAGACGTATCCGAATTTTCTTGCTTGAACTCTTCAAATACGTGGCGCTGTTTTTCTGGGTCAATACCAATGCCAGTGTCCTTGACGCTAAAACCGATAGAGACCTCAGTGTCACTGGAGTGAATGGCTTTTAACGCAAAGGAGATGCTTCCAGTGTCGGTAAACTTGATGGCGTTGGATGCCAGATTCATTAGAGTCTGACGCACCTTTTGTTCATCCGCTTGAACGTAATCAGGCACGTTTGGGTCTATGTCGATGATGATATCCAGTGACTTTTGCTGCGCTTTGGGGGCTATAAGAGCGGCAGTATCATAAATAGTTTCCTTGATGGCTGTGGTGTGAGGGCAAATCTCAAGGTGCCCTGATTCGATTTTGGAGAGATCGAGAATGTCATTAATCAACATCAACAGCGTTTGTGAAGACGCGTTAATCGTCTCTAGGTAGTCCTTTTGGCTAGCGGATAACTTAGTGTCAGAAAGTATCTCTGTCATTCCCAATATGCCGTTCAGAGGTGTGCGAATTTCATGGGACATATTGGCAAGAAAGGCGCTTTTCGCCCTGCTAGCTTGTGCTTCGTCCTTGCGCGCTTGGATGAGTTGCTTCTCTAGTGCAGTCACTCGTTGGGTAACACTAAGAAGGACCAAAATAATAGCGGCGACCAAAGCCAGCGCCGACATGACGCGATAGGATTCATAGTCGCTGAGCTTGGCCGCAATTAATGGCGGTAAATCAGTAAACAAGCTATTGAGTGATTGTTCCAACTGGTGGATGGTGGCTCTTAACTTGCCAAGTTCGCCTTGCTGATGTGTGTAGCCAAACTCTTCATAGGCACTTTGCAAAGCGTAAAATGCGAGTTTGAATTCTTGAAATTGGCTGAAGGTTTCAAAGCCCAACTGCTCTTGAGTAATCGCTTGTTGAAGCTGCGTGAGATTGCGGTCGATACGCGGCAAAATGTTAGGGTCAAGGTCGCTGAAGAACTGGTACATCAGGTCTTTGGTGACAAGCGCTATCTGGTCGATGTTATTTGAATTGGCGCGAATGAGCGCGTGTTCGAGCGTAAGAACCTTATCTTTAAAATGTTCAATCAGACCTTCTCCTTGGTCTGCGCCATGAATGACGACCACTAATTCTCCGAGTTTGAAAAATCGTTGGGTATACGCATCTACATTGGCGAGTGCTTGTTGTCCGTTGTAATCAATGCTGATTTCAGACTCCATCACTCCGGTATTGATTTGTCCAATTTGGGACAGAATGCTTTGATATTCCGACTCCATTTTTTCGACATATTGATTTTCAACTCGCGCAATAAAGTCCTTCTCATGACGGCGCATCATAAGCATTGAATTCGCCGCTTTTAGTACATCTTTTTGGAGCCCAATGAGTTGTTGTTTAGTTTGGTCAAATGAGCGCTCGATGTAGAAGAAAATTGCGAGCAGCACCATAATGGCGCAACCACCTGATATTAAAATCTTTCGTAGGGATTGAGAGGTGTCTGAACGACGGTCTGGCATAACCCAACATCCTTGTAATAACCGCAAACAGGTTTCAGTTTAGCGCATTGTGGGCTGTAACGAAAATGAAACATTCGCTGAGAGCTATTTATAAATCAGACGGTTAGTTGTCGGATTATCCTTATATTTTCATAAATAAGTGCGACTAATCTAACATAGGGCACGCTATGTTCTAAAGGGTGCCGATTTTTAGGCGATAACAGAGAAAGAAAAATAAAGTTAAGTCTAATAATTGGAGTAATGTATGCAATGGTTTGATAATGCCAGCCTACGGCTAAAAATGTTGTTGCCCGTGCTGTTAATGGCGGTGATATTCAGTGGTCTCGCAGTTTACAACGTGTTGCTGTTTAACAAGCAAGCCGCAATAAATGATCAGCTCAACGACCACATCACCCCGGTCATGAACTCTCTAGAAGATGCTTATCGTGACTACTATCAAGTTGTGGGCGCAAGCTATGCGATGTTAGTTGCTAATGGCGATCCTGTTGAGTTTGATAAGCAAAAATTCGAATTTGAAGATAACGCTTACAACGCGGTGCCAAGGGTAGAGATTGTTCAGCAGCTCATCGACCAAGGCATTCTTGATTCGCGTTTCCAGTCATACCTCGACACGCTGCTGAGCAACACAAAGCAGTTTGTTGCAGGTTATGAAGCGATGTTTGCTGATCCAGAACAGTCCATGGCGGCATTCTCTAAAGATAAAGCCAGATTGGTAGACTTGTTCACGACGATGCGAAGCGACTTGAAAGTCATTCTTGATGAAATGGAGAGACTCCAAAATCAAGCTCGCGTCGATAGCGATAAAGCAGTCAAAGAAGCCGAATTTGCTATTGAAGTTGGCACATTATTGGCGATTGTAATTGCACTGGCATTGGCTGCTTGGGTGACGCGTTTGATCGTGAGTCCAATCCAGCGTCTAGAGCAATCAATGGCCGATATTGCCTCAGGTGAGGGCGATCTGACGCGTCGTGTGGATGTGACTTCCGGTGATGAAATTGGCCGACTAGGTCAGTCATTCAACCTGTTTGTGGGCAAAATTCAAGCGACGGTGACAGAAGTGATTGAGTCAACGACGCAAGTAAGACAGCAAACTCAAGAGTTGATTATGCTAGCGTCTGACATCACCGCATCTTCTCAATCTCAACAGCAAGAAAGTGACATGGTGGCGACGGCCATTAATGAAATGCGCGTAACGAGTGAGAATGTCAGTCAGAATGCTCAAGAAGCCGCACAAGCGACTGACAGAAGTGCAGAAGAAGCGGCCGTTGCTAATCAAGGCATTGGTGATACTGTTACATCTATTCAAGGGCTAGCGACTGAAATCTCTGCAGCTGAAGAAAGTGTTCAACGCTTGAATCAAGATGTAACCAATATTGTCTCTGTACTTGATGTGATTCGTGGTATTGCCGAACAAACAAACTTGCTCGCCCTCAACGCAGCAATTGAAGCTGCACGGGCTGGTGAGCAAGGACGTGGATTCGCGGTAGTGGCCGACGAGGTTCGTTCTTTGGCGAGCAAAACTCAAGAAAGCACCGGAGACATTCAAACAATGATTGAACGTCTTCAAGAAGGCACCAACGTTGTGGTTCATGCAATGGAATCCAGCCGTTCAACCAGTGAGAAAACAATTTCATTGGTGCAAAGCGCGTCGACCGCTCTTGGCGAGATATCAAACTCCGTTGGCATCATCAATGAGATGAACACGCATATCGCAACGGCGGCGTCGCAACAAACATCGGTGAGCGGTGAGCTAAACGCAAGTATTCAGAAAATTGCTGAGGATAGCCATAAAATGGCCGAGATCATCAAGCGTGCGGAAGGTGCTTGCGTTGGCCTTGAGAAGCGTTGTCAGAGTTTGGATGATGTTGTGGGGCAGTTTAGGGTTTAATAAAACGGCGATGCGTAGCGAGCCCCTAGTGTTCTCCCCCTTAATAACGGGGCGCGTAGCCGGGGAGTTAGAGGGGTGCTTTTGAGTTCTTTTTCTTTTGTATTTTAGCGAGTTAAAACATAAAGAGCACCCTCCCAGCCTCCCGGCTACGCGCCCCGCTTTAAAGGGGAGGAGCTAAAGGCTCGCTGCGCGTCGCCTGATTTTGAGCGAAGTATCAAACATCCAACTCAAACCCACCATCAACACGGCGAACTACAACATCTTTCGGAGCGTTCACGTAACTATCAGCTTTAGGTAACTGCTCTCTAGACGCGTGGCTTAACACCGCAATCGTCATACATCCTGCAGCAATCCCCGACTCCAAACCAGCAGACGCATCCTCAAAGCAAATACAGTCTTTTGCATCTAGCCCTAGCGCCTCTGCTCCGCGTAGATACGGCTCTGGATGCGGTTTACCTTGTTTGAGAACTTCGGGCGTTATCAGTACTTTTGGCTGAGGTAGTTGCGTGGTTTTAATGCGCGCGGTAGCGACAGGTAGGGTGCCGGATGTGACGATTGCCCATGGAATGCCAAGCTCGTTCAAACCCTTTAGAAGATCAATTGCGCCGGGCAGTGCGACGGTTCCGTCGGTGTGGGTGGCTTCATACTGTTCCAAATAGTCAAATTCAGCTTGAACTTCAGGGGAGGAAACCGGTGCGTCAAGCAGTTCGGCAATGGATTCAATGGCAGGTCTTCCATGGATGCGAGACATGACATAGTCTGGGTCTAACCCTTTAGATTCAGCCCAGGTTGACCAAGTGCGGGTGACACAAGGAATGGAGTCGATCAAGGTACCATCAAGGTCGAATAATAGACCTTTAAAACAAAGCGTAGTCACGATAAGTGTTCCTATTTTAAATACGAAGAGAGTACGTCGACGATTAGCTGGTGGTCTTCTTGTTGAGGCAGACCTGAAACCGTAATCGTTCCTATCATACCGCTATTTTGAATGCGAACTGGGAACGAGCCCCCAAAAGGACTGTAATCTTGTGTGTCAACGAAGGAGGCTTCAGCGATGGTTTTCCCTTTCATTTCCAAGTAATGCTTCATGTACCAAGAGCTGCGTTGAAACCGTTTGGTGACGTTTGATTTGCGTCTTACCCATTCTTGGTTGTTGTATGTCGCGCCCTCGAGCGCAGTGAAAAACAGCCGTTGCTCGCCAATGGTGATATCAATCGCGACTTTGGCCTGTTTTTGCTCAGCTCGAGCACGCAGTGCGCAGCCAATATCCCAAGCGGTTTGTTGGTTAAAATAGGGGAACTGGAGCTGATTCTCTTGTTCAATAAGAGTGTCTAGAAGAGGTTGGTAATCGATCGTTGACATAATTTTAAGCCTTTTTAAAACGAAAAAGGGCGAAGTAACACTGGACACGAATGAGGTTACTTCGCCAAAACTTGGAGCCGAACTAGAGCCTCAGTCCAAGTCAGAGGTGAGAAGGTTTTGGTTCCTTCTTACTACCATGTTTGTGGGGACTACAGTTCTAGCTCCGCCATCAGTTTTTGTTCAATTTCGGTACTCGAGCTGGCGTTGAACAGCGCATCACGGAAGTCAGCATGCATGATTTTACGAGCAAGCTTAGAGAAGATCTTCATGTGTTGGTCACCCGCCGCATGCTTGTTCAGCGTCAGCATGATGACGAACTGCGCTTCTTCATCTCCCCATTGAATAGGCTTGGCGAGTCGGCAAACACTGACCGCAGATTGTTCAATGTGCTCACTTTTAGTGTGAGGAATCGCAAAACCAAAACCTAGACCAGTAGAGAACACATCTTCACGTGCCCAAAGGTCATCAGCCAACTTGTTTGGATAGCGGCAGCGGCCGGTTAGGAACAAGTTGTCAGCAAGGGTTTTGATGACCTCTTCTTTGCTTCGAAGATCGAGGTCCAGCTTGATGCAGTCTTCAGAAATAAGTGGTGCTTCTGTTTGCGCCATGCGGAACTGAGCAAGCAGATGTTCGACTTCCAGTGGTGTGCGGCATTGCATTGCTTTATTCAGTAGTTGGCGACATTCACGGCTGTCTAGATTAGAAATGCGCTCTTTTGTTGCAGCAATACTTGGTGCGCTCATGCTGATTTCATCTAGCCCTAGACCAACAAGCAATGGTAGTACTGAGCCTTTCGCGCCCAACTCACCGCACAAACCAATCCATTTACCATGACGGTGTACTTCGTTGACCACATGATCAAGTGTTCTCAAGAATGCTGGATTCAAACTATTGTAGTGCTTGGTGACTTTCGCGTTGTCACGGTCTACTGCCATCAAGTACTGAGTTAGGTCGTTTGAACCGATAGAGAAGAAATCTACTTCTTCACAGCACTGGTCGATAATAAACGCCACCGATGGCACTTCCATCATGATCCCGAGTGGAATTTTCTCATCGAAGGGTACTTGCTCTTTACGCAGGTCTTGGCGTACTTCGGCGAGTATGTCTTTCACCCACAAGATCTCTTCCATCGAGGAAATCATTGGGATCATAATCTTCAGTGGACCATGGGCAGAAGCTCTTAAAATAGCGCGAAGCTGCGTTTTAAATAGCTCCAAAAACTCTTCATAAATACGAACCGCACGATAGCCTAGGAACGGGTTGTTCTCTTTTGGAATGTTGAGGTAATCAACTGGCTTGTCGCCACCAATATCAATGGTGCGCACGATGATCGCGCGGCCCGAAGTTGCGTCCAGGGCTTGGCAAAAGATGTTGTAGAGTTCGTCTTCTTTTGGTGCGCTTTTGCGATCCATATAGAGCATTTCAGTGCGGAACAGACCAATCGCCTCTGCACCTGACTCAAACGCAGCTTTTGCTTCTACTGAGTGAGCGATATTGGCAGCCACTTCCAATTTCTTGCCATCTTGGGTCATTCCTTGAGTGTCCTTGAAGGCTGCTTGGCGTTCGCGAACGGTTGCAATGACTCGATTTTCTTGTTCATAGTAGCGAATGACTGGCTCAGACAGGTCGGTGACAATCGCGCCTAAGTTGGCATCGAGATACACTTCATTACCAATTGCTTGATCCAGCGCTCCGTCTTTAAGACCGACAACGGTTGGAATGCCAAATGAGCGCGCTAGGATTACGGTATGTGACGTGCTTCCGCCATGAGTTAAAACCAAACCTTTCAACAGTGATTTATCCAACTCTAAGAACTGGCTAGGTGTGAGATCTTCAGCCATACAAATTGAAGGCTCAGTTAATTCCAGCTGGTTTGTGTAATGTTCGTCACCATAAATGGCTTGTAGCAGTTGGAAGCAGACATCGCGAATATCCAACTCACGCTCGCGCAGGTATTGGCTAGACGACTTTTGTAGCTGCTCCGCATAGTGTTTTGCAGTAGCAACAATCGCTTGTGCGCAGCTGCGTCCTTCAACAAGATTGGTGGATAGCTGTTCAGCAAAAGAGTCATCTTTTAAGATAGACAGGTGCGCCGCGAGCACTTCACTTTCGGTATCGACAGAGGTTTTTGCTTGCATTTCAATAGATTTTGCAAGATGTGCGATACCAGCAGAGAGATCACGTTGCTCATTCTCTAGCGCTTTGACTTCTGGCATATAAGGGAGTTGGTCAAAATTGATTGCCCCAACTTTCACTACAACGCCGCGTCCAACACCTGAGCTGACAGATGTTGCTCGTACGACGCCTTCGGTGAGATTCGATAGGTTACGCGGCAGTGGCTGTTGCTCTTCATCGGCTTGAGTTTTTTCTAGCGGCGCATCACAGTGCGGGAACTCATTAGCAATAAAGCTTTGCAGTGCTTCTAGTGCAATCTCTTCATCTTCGCCTTCAATGGTAATCACACATTTGTCACCGAGTAGGGTGTCCGTACCAATAAGAGAGAGAACGCTCTTAGCGTTGCCGGATAAGCCGGTACGTTCGTTTTGCCATTCGATGTTGGAGTTATATTGATTACAAAGGGTTTCTACATGACCCGCTGGTCTCGCGTGAACGCCGTTTGGCAGTTCACAAGAAAACGTAAAACTTCTCATAGGGGCTCATTCCTTAGTTTCGAATTTGTTATTGATGTTTATGCCTACCACTTTAACAAAACGCTCAACTTCATCTATTGGATAAAAGTGCTAAAAACTGGATATTTGTTAGGTTGAAATTTAATTGTGATACCGCTCAAAAATGCAGTTGTATATGTGATCTTCATCTTCTTTTTATAGAGTTTTTAAAGGGTGGGTTTCTATATAAGTCTTTATTTAACAAATACTTGCTACATTAATCCTAATAATCTAACAAATAGTCCATCAAAGTGTGCTCAAGATCAATATTCACATTCAACCTTACAAATATCCAGTAAAAAGCAGTTTTGTCCTCTAACTGAATAGCACAATTGCTCACTATTATAACCCTGTGCTGTAGAGATAGAGTTTCTCAGAAGCGAAATCAGAAACGTGAGCCAATAAATACAACAAGTACCTTCTTTTAATAAAAATTTTAATACTTATGTACTCTAAGGAGAGGTCAATGAATGACTTAATCTCAATTCTAAAAAACACGCGACAACATCTAATGACGGGTGTATCGCACATGATTCCATTCGTCGTGGCGGGCGGTATCTTACTTGCTGCTCGGTGATGATTTATGGTGAAGGCGCGGTGCCAGCTGAAGGGACGTGGTTGCACGATCTGTTCTTTATCGGCGTGGCAGGCTTTCAACTCATGGTTCCAATACTAGCGGCTTACATCGGTTACTCCATTGCAGACCGTTCAGCGCTAGCGCCATCAGCGATTGCAGCCTTCATCGGCGCAAACATGTACAACACAGGCTTCTTTGGTGCGATTTTCGCCGGTTTACTGGGTGGTATTGTTGTCTTCTACCTCAAGAAAATCAAAGTACCCGCGTTTGCTCGCTCGATCATGCCAATCTTCGTCATTCCTATCATTGGTACGTTTATTACCGCTGGTGCCATCGTATGGGGTATCGGTGAGCCAATCGGTGCAGCGACAGAAGGCCTAACTGCGTTCCTTAAAGGCATGCAAGACTCAAGCATCGTGGTACTGGCTATCATCATGGGTCTGATGATTGCTTTCGATATGGGCGGTCCTGTAAACAAAGTGGCTTATGCGTTTGTCATCCTTTGTGTTGGTGAAGGTATCTACAACGTAGCGGGTATCAGTGCCGTTGCCGTAGCAACACCTTCAATTGGTATGGGTCTAGCGACTTTCCTAAACAAAAAACTGTATGGTGCAGACGAGCAAGAAGCAGGTCGTGCATCCATGCTAATGGGCACCATGGGTATTACTGAAGGCGCGATTCCATTTGCAGCAGCAGACCCACTACGCGTTCTTCCTTCAATCATGATTGGTACCGCAACAGGTGCCGCAACTGCAGCAGTACTGGGTGTTGAGTGTTTCGCAGCTTGGGGTGGTCTGATTGTACTACCTGTTGTTGAAGGTCGCTTTGGTTTCCTAATTGCACTGGCAGTTGGTGCGCTAGTAACAGCATTGATGGTGAACTTCCTAAAGGCGCGTCGCAAAGTGGAAGAGCCAAAACAACAAGAATCTGATGACTTAGACCTAGATATCACTATCGGTTAACTCTGAGTCTTTGAAAACTAAATCCAATAAAAACAGAAATTTAAAATAAAGGTGAGAATTATGACTAGCATCGTAGCAGTAACAGCATGCCCATCTGGTGTAGCACACACTTACATGGCAGCAGAAGCAGTAGAATCAGCAGCGAAAGCGAAAGGTTGGAACTGCAAAGTGGAAACTCAAGGTTCGATTGGTATCGAAAATGAGCTAACAGCAGAGGAAATTGCAGCAGCCGATATCGTTATCTTGACCAAAGACATCGGTATTAAAAATGAAGAGCGTTTCCAAGGCAAAACCATCGTGCGAATCGGCGTCAGTGATGCAGTAAAACGCGCAGCAGCAGTGATGGATAAAATCGCTGCCCATCTAGAGAAGGCTACAGCGTAGCGAACCTTGGCTCCCTTTTACCAAAGGGAGCCTTCATACCACAGTCACTTTACATCGCCCGAGGTGACTTTGTTATGACATCAGCCTGTCCCAAAAAATAAAAATATGGAGCCTATTGTGAGCACCGAGAGAATATCCCGATTAAAGTCTGCCCTGTTTGAAGCCCAACGAGAAATTTCCTTAGAGCGTGCGCTCTTATATACCGAAAGTCATCAACAGACCGAAGGTGAGCATACGCTAATACGCCGAGCGAAAGCGACGGCGCATGTTATGGACAACGTGGCTATTTCAATCCGCGACGATGAGCTTATTGCTGGCAACCGCACTATCAAACCGCGTGCGGGCATTGTGTCTCCAGAAATGGATCCTTACTGGATAGACAAAGAACTGGATATTTTTGAGTCGCGTCCGCAAGACAAATTCTATATCAGTGATGAGGACAAGGCGGTTTATAAAGAAACCTTGCTGAGCTACTGGTCACAACGTTCGATGAAGGACTTCATCAACGCACAAGTTCCAGACAACGTGAAACACGCTGTCTCTGAAAAAGTATTTAGCGTTAACCAAACCGACAAAGGCCAAGGCCATATCATTATTGACTTTGACCGTTTGCTACGAAACGGTCTTGGTGCACTCACAGATGAAATGTCGACGCTGGCCACAGTGAATGCTGACAACGAGTTTTATCGCTCAGTACTGATCCTCTTAGAAGCATCGACAAGACATATTCGCCGCTATGAAACGCTGGCGAGAAACATGGCAGAGCAGTGCGAATCTGTAGAGCGCGCCGCAGAGCTTAACCGCATCGCGGACATCTCTGCCAAAGTGGCTACTGAAAAGCCCGATGATTTCTACGAAGCGTGCCAACTGTTTTGGTACATGAATATTGTTTTGCAGTATGAATCGAACGCGAGTTCATTGTCTTTAGGCCGATTCGATCAATACATGATGCCTTACTACCAAGCATCACTGGATAAAGGCGAGTCTGCTGCGTTTTTGCAAGAGCTGCTAGAAAGCTTATGGGTGAAGACTAACGATATCGTACTTCTGCGCTCTTCAAGCAGCGCTAAGTTCTTCGCGGGTTTCCCAACAGGCTACACCATTTTGCTCGGTGGTTTGACCGAGAACGGTCGCAGCGCTGTTAACACGCTTTCATCGCTTTGTTTGGATGCGTATCAGAGCGTTCAGTTGCCACAGCCTAACTTGGGCGTTCGTGTGAATGAGTTTATCGACCGTGCATTCTTGAATAAAACGGCAGAGACAATTCGTTTAGGCACTGGTATCCCACAGATCTTTAATGACGAAGTTGTGGTGCCGGCGTTTTTGAACCGCGGTGTTTCCCTTGAAGATGCTCGTGACTACTCGGTGGTAGGGTGTGTCGAGCTGTCTATCCCTGGTAAGACCTACGGCCTGCATGATATTGCCATGTTCAACCTGCTCAAGGTGATGGAGCTGGTGTTAAAACGCAACAAAGACAACCAAGAAGTCTCATTTGATTCGCTACTCACAGAAATCCGAGCCGATATCTGCGAGTACGTCAAACTCATGGTGGAAGGCTCAAACATTTGTGATGTTGGCCACCGAGACTGGGCACCGGTGCCGCTTCTGTCATCGTTTATCAACGACTGTATCGAGAATGGCAAAGACATTACTTATGGTGGCGGTCGCTATAACTTCTCTGGTGTACAGGGCATAGGTATTGCCAATCTATCAGATTCACTCATGGCGCTAAAACGCTTTGTGTTTGAGGAGAAACGCATGAGCTTTGCAGAGTTTATCGATGTACTTGAGTCGAATTTTGAAGGCAAAGACGGGGAGAAAGTGCGTGCCCGTCTCATGAATCGCTATGAGAAGTACGGCAACGATATCGATGAAGTGGATGCATTGGGTGCGGATCTGCTGCGTCTGTTCTGTAAAGAAGTCGAGACTTACGAGAACCCTCGCGGTGGTTACTTCACTCCGGGTTCATACACGGTTTCGGCACACGTTCCGCTTGGTGCTGTTGTCGGAGCGACACCTGATGGCCGACTAGCAGGAGAGCAGCTTGCGGATGGCGGGTTGTCTCCGATGTTGGGTAAAGATCAACAAGGCCCAACGGCCGTGTTGAAGTCGGTGAGTAAACTCGACAATTACCTGCTTTCTAACGGCAGTCTGCTGAACGTGAAGTTCACGCCATCCACACTAGAAGGTGAGCAAGGGATTACCAAACTGGGTGACTTCCTGCGTGCCTTCATGAAGCTAAAACTGCAGCACATCCAGTTCAATGTACTAAACGCAGAAACGCTACGCAAAGCTCAGGAAAAACCGGAAGACTATGCAGGGCTAGTCGTGCGAGTCGCAGGCTACAGTGCCTTCTTCGTTGAATTATCGAAAGAAATTCAAGATGACATTATTCGAAGAACCGCCCATGAGCTGTGATTGCCAAATCGGCTCCATAGATTGTTGCACTGTTTCAGAAGAGCCTCGCTCTTCTGAGATGGACTCAAAGGCTCTAACAGCACGGGTATTCAATATTCAACGCTACTCACTCAATGATGGCGAGGGCATACGTACCGTGGTGTTTTTCAAAGGGTGTCCATTGAAGTGTCCTTGGTGTGCCAATCCAGAATCACGGTCAATAGACTTGGTGAACATTCGTCGCGAGTCTAAGTGTCTGCACTGTGATGTATGTGAGCAGGATGTAGATGAGTGCCCAAGTGGTGCCTTCGAGCAAGTCGGTTATGACGTCACCGTGGAGCAATTGCTCGCAGAAATCGCCAAAGATGATGTGTTTTATCACACCTCTGGTGGTGGTGTGACGCTATCCGGAGGCGAGGTGCTCGTTCATGGCAAGTTTTGCTAGAGCTGCTCAAGCAGCTAAAGAGGCTAGGTTATAAAACAGCCATCGAGACCTCAGGTCATGGCAACAGTAAGCAGCTTGCGGAAATGGCGGAGTACTGTGACGAAATCCTTTTTGATTTCAAGATGATGGATGAAAAAAGAGCCAAGGCCGTAATTGGAATTAACTTAGAGAAAGTACTGAATAGCTTCTCTGCGTTGATGACAACCTCATGCAAGGTGATTCCCCGTTTACCTTTGATACCCGGTTTTACCTTGGATCTGATCAACGTTGATAAGGTGTTGAGTTTTATTGCCCCTTATCAACTAAAAGAAGTGCATTTGCTGCCATTTCATCAATATGGTTCGAGCAAATATGAAACGTTAGGGATGAACTACACGATGAAAGAGATCCCAGTACCGACCAAACAAGAAGTAGATGCGATTCAGCGCCATGTCGAAGCGCATGGATACCAAGTAGTCATAGGAGGCTAGGCATGAGCAAGAAACGAATTTTAATTACCGGAGCAGGCGGCTTTTTTGGTACGCGCTTTATCAATCGTTATCGCAATGAGTTTGATATCAAAGGCACCGACGTCGCGCAGCTAGACATTACCGACTCTGATGCAGTGAGCTCAATGTTTGATGAGTTTAAACCGGACTTTGTGATTCATGCAGCGGCTATCGCGGTGACCGATTTTTGTAATCAACACCCAGATGTTGCCCACAAAGTGAATGTGCAAGGCGCTATTAATGTTGCCAATGCGTGTAAGGCAGTGGGCGCAAAGTTGGTGTTTATCTCGACTGAACAGGTATTCAACGGTAACCCTGAAGCAGGTCCATACACAGAAGAGTCGAAGCCAGTACCAGACACTGTTTATGGTCAAAACAAACTCGAAGCAGAGAAAGAACTCGCATCGATACTGCCAGAAATGTGGGTACTTCGATTCACTTGGCTGTTCGGATTGCCTGAGCGCAATACCACTATCAACCCTAATGTGGTTTGGAATGCCACCCAAGCGCTATTTAAGGGTGAAGTGATGCACGAGCGCGGTAATGAGTTCCGTGGATTGACCTATGTTCATGAGCTTATTGAACAGTTTCCGAAAATCTTTGAAATCCCTTATGGCACCTACCACACAGGCGCACATAACGAGGCAAGCCGCTATGACATTGCCAAGCATATTCTTACTGAGCTTAAGCTTGAATCACGTCTCTCTGAGGTATTAGTCCAAAGCGATGCGCCAAAGATTCGAGATGTCCGTTTAGATACCAGTAAGTTGGCAGCACAAGGGGTTTGTTTTACCGAGAGTAAAGCGGCGATTACCAAGTGTTTGAAAGAATTTGGCTACTGATATAGCCACTTAGTTACAGTGATTGGAGATGTATCATGATTTATATGTTAGATACCGCTAACTTAGAAGCAATCAAAAAGGCGGTCGATTTATACCCTATTGTTGGTGTGACCACAAACCCGACGATTGTTGCTAAAGAAAACCGTCCACTTCGAGACATTATTTTGGATATACGTGAGCTGATTGGTCCAGAGCGCATGCTGCATGCGCAAGTGGTTGCCGACACAGCGGAAGTCATGCTTGAAGAAGCCAAAGCCCTTCGTAAACTCGACCCTGAAATCATCGTAAAGGTGCCAGTAACGCCACAGGGTATTAAAGCGATGAAAGTCATTAGTTCCGAAGGCATTCGCATTACTGCGACCGCTATCTTAACGCCGCAACAAGCGTTGATGGCCGCGATGGCAGGGGCGGAGTTCTTAGCTCCGTATGTGAACCGTCTTGATAATATCTGTGGTGATGGCACTCAGGTTGCCGCTGAAATTGCGCACTTAATCGATATGTATAATTTGGATGCTAAAGTGCTAGCCGCCTCGTTTAAAAATGTTCAGCAAGTTCACGAAGTAGCGAAAGCAGGTGTTCAGTCAGTGACCATCGCACCGGACGTATTTGACCAACTTCTGGTACATCCTTTGACCGATTCTGGCGTAGCCGGCTTTATGAGCGACTGGCACAACGCCTACGGTGAAGGAAAAACCGTTCTTGATTTGCTGTGATTATGATTGAGAACAAGTTTACGTAGAATAGACAAAGACATGGATGCCTAGTGAGATTATACTCACTAGGCTTTTTTGCTATAGGAATATCTCAGGAAAACGATGAATTTAGTTGGAGTTACGGCTTGTATTAGTGGTGTCGCACATACCTATATGGCAGCGGAATTGCTAGAAAAATCGGCCAAAAAAGCAGGTCACAAAATTGATGTTGAGACACAGGGTGCACTTGGCGCAGAAAACTCGCTAGAACAGGAAGCGATCGACAGAGCGGATGTGGCATTTATCATTGCTGACATCAATATCGAAGGCGCAGAGCGTTTTGCGAACTCTCGCCTGATTAAAATGTCGATATCTGATTTTCTTCGTAATCCTGAACTCGCCATCAGTGCTATTGAGCGCGCGAAAAGAGCGCCAGCTGGCACGGTAATCAACGTTTAAGTCTATTCTACCGTTCCACTTTGGTAGTGCGCACGATACTGCGAAGGGGAGCGGTCCGTTTGTTGTTTGAACACGCGACAAAAGTAATTGCTATCATTAAATCCGCATCGGTGAGCAATCTCTTTTACTTTTGTATCATATTGTTTTAATAAGTATTTTGCTCGCTCTAGGCGGATGCGAGTTAGATACTCGTTGAACTTTACATTGCCTTCTTTGTGAAAAAGCTGGGATAAGTAGTTAGGTGATACATAAAAGTGTTTAGCGACCGACTCTCTGGTTAGCGGCTCGTGGTAGTTTTGCTCGAGATAATCTCTAACCGCATCAAACAGCGCCTTACTTTTCGAAGGTGTTTCTGGTGGATTATGGATAAGATCATGGATATGACTGAACAAGCTACTTGCTAACAATTGCAATGTGTTTTGATCTTGTGCATGCCACGCCATTTCTTCTACAGCTTGGAGAATGAATGAACCGGTTCGTGGCCCACGCCTTGCGACATTTTCTTTGATAGCTGAATCGAACTTCTCGCCATCCCAACTAAGTAAACTCATACCAAAACTTTGTTTGCCCACAAGTACTGTCATGGTGACGACGGGTTTGTCCCAGTTGGGTTTGTTCCAACTTTCAGCGGGTAGGTAGAGAACATCACCTTGTTGCAGTTTCACTCCAGTATCGCTACCTACGCTGTTACCGACATCCATATCCAGCTCACCAATCAACACCATCTCAATGCGAGGAAAGTGGACTTGATAAGCAAGGGGAGGGGGACTGGGAAGATTGCCAGCAAACTGCAGTGAACGAATTTGTTCCGTATTGGTGGCGTAGTGTTGGAGGGCTTCAATCAGGTAAGTTCTGTCTAACATGTTTTTATAACAATCTTCTAGCTAAAGTGCACTCGTTTGAGGAGATAACATTATACATTACTGGCGAAAACTGGGGTTTTGAGTTGGTTCACATTTATATAACGATCATACAAATGTCCAGTTTATCGTAGAAATTCCCTACAGGATTTTTCTCCATTTCGCAGTAGATTGTTAACTGAAAAGTCAGCCTAAGAAAGGATAATAATAATGCCTCATCAATCTACCTTACATGGACTTTACTCCACACAAGGCCTCACGCCACGCCAATACGACGAACTCGATACCCATGGATTTACGGTTATTCACGATGTGATTGATCCTGAGTGGCTCCAAGAGTTGAGAGATAAGTTCGACTACCTTGTTGAGAAAGAGGGTGAGAATCTAGCAATAGAACACCACCAAGAAGAGACTGTGACTCGAATTGCCAACTTGATTAACAAAGGCACGGTTTGGGAGAAAATTTGGTCACACCCTTTAGTACTCGATGCATGCCAGCACATATTCAAAGGAGAATTTAAGCTGTCGAGTCTTAATGGCAGAGAAGCGCATCCAGGCGGTGGGCTTCAGCCATTGCACGGTGACTGGAAGAAGCCTCGTCCCGACTTTCCTAAAGTTCACTTGGTGAATTCGATATGGGCACTCGATGATTTATGCAAAGACAATGGTGCGCCGCGTATCATCCCTGGAACGCATCTACGACCAGAGTTGCCTGAAGATGTGCTTGAAGATACCGAAGCTCCTCACCCGCAAGAGGTGTACTTGGAGTGTCCTGCAGGCAGCATAATGATTTTCAATGCTCATACATGGCATGGAGGAACAATAAACCATATCGGTACTAGGAGACGTGTGCTACACGGTTTGTATGTTTCTGGTGACGGCATTCAACAACAAGATCAAAAGAAATGGCTACTACCGCAAACAGCACTGAGACTTAATCAAGCTCAAATGCGCTTGTTGGACGTATAGTGACAAGCAGACACAACTAATACTAGATTTGGTTCACCTGAAAATAGGCTATCTGCTTTGAAGTTGTAGATAGCCGTAAACTGTACATCTCTGGATTTGCGACTATCCTCTAAACTTTCCGCTCAAATTAACCTTTCCTTTAGTGGGTGAATTTGCTCACGTTATTTTGCAAAGCCCCATAATGAGACTTATCGCGCCATGTTATAGGGCAAGTGTTTCTATTATGTAACCACTTGTTGCAACTATGTAAAATGTTGAGCTCTTAACTCTATTTTTATAGTGTTGAATTTCAGAGACTTAATAATAATGCTCGACAGTTAGCTTTTGAAAATACGTTATTATGTTGATACTTAATTTACAAGTGATTGCACTTTTTTAGTGCGTAGTCTATTGGTCTTATTTATTGATAAAAATGCCACTTGCATAAATTAGTTCGTTAATTCAGTGAGTTATATTGTTGTTGATGATTTTAATGTTTGTTTACATTGTTTGTTGTTGATTACATGTTCATTTGTGATAGTGATCAACTTTATGGCTCGTTACCTAAATATTCGATGGTGAAATATTAAGATTCCTTTAAATTTATATTTAAAACTTAAAACGTAATAAAAGCTGTGTAATTTCAATAATAAAAGTCAGCTAAGTAAAAAAGCGTACTAGGTCGTCTTATTTTAATTTTAATAAAATAGCTAATAAAGCTAGTTGCTAGGAATGGAGTCACCAATGAAAAAGCTCGCAATAATTACGGGATCAAAAGGCGGAATTGGTTCTGCTATCTCTTCGAAACTTGTCCAACAAGACTATCGTCTCATTGCAACGTACAGCACAGGGAATTACGAATGTGCTAAGCGCTGGTTTGATGAAAAAGGCTTTACAGAAGATCAGGTTCGTTTGTTCGAACTCGATGTGACGAACACGGAAGAGTGCAAGGAAAAGCTAGGATTGCTGCAACAAGAAGAAGGTACTTTTGACCTTGTTGTAAACAATGCTGGTATTACTCGCGACGGCCAGTTCAAGAAAATGACTTCAGACAGCTGGTTTGATGTCATCAATACCAACCTAAATAGCGTGTTCAACGTTACCCAACCTCTGTTTGCGGCCATGTGCGAAAAAGGCAATGGTCGAGTCATTAACATTTCATCGGTCAACGGACAAAAAGGCCAGTTTGGTCAAACCAACTATGCGGCAGCGAAAGCGGGCATGATTGGTTTTACTAAAGCTCTGGCGGCGGAAGGTGCGCGTTCTGGCGTGACCGCGAATGTTGTCGCGCCTGGTTATACAGGTACTCCTATGGTTGAAGCTATGCGTGAAGAAGTATTGGACTCAATTAAAAGTACCATTCCTTTAAAGCGTCTAGCTAAACCAGAAGAAATTGCCGCATCAGTTGCTTATTTGGCAAGTGAAGAAGCAGGTTATATTACAGGTGAAACAATCGCTATCAATGGCGGCTTATACATGGCGTAAAGCTAATAAGGGATAACAATGGAAAAAGTATTTATAGTTGCAGCAAAACGAACTGCAATTGGTAGTTTTGGCGGTACCCTTAAAAATATTTCAGCAGGTGACTTAGCGGCAGCGGCAATTAAAGGCGCTCTTGAGTCGACAGTCATTCCCGTTGAAGAAATTGATGAAGTTATTGTTGGTAATGTTGTTAGTGCAAATCAAGGTATGGGTATTGGCCGCCAAGCGTCAATTAAAGCCGGCATTCCAGCAGAGGTGCCAGCATACACACTAAATATGGTGTGTGGTAGCGGCATGAAAACCTTGATGGACGCGGCCTCTCATATTAAAGCGGGTGAAGCTGAGATCGTTGTAGCAGCAGGCGTTGAAGTGATGTCGCAAATTCCATTTGCTATGCCAGCGATAGCGCGCAGCGGTCATAAAATGGGTGACATGACAGCAAAAGACCTATTGGTTTCGGATGGTTTGACGGATGTTTTCAATGCTTATCATATGGGTGTGACGGCAGAGAACATTGCAAAGCAAGTCGATATATCACGCGATGATCAGGACGCTTATGCGCTAAGCAGTCAGCAAAAAGCAGTCGCAGCTATCGAAGCGGGTAAGTTTGAGCAAGAGATTGTCCTGTAGAAGTCAAAGTACGTCGTAACGTGGTTGAGTTTGCTACAGACGAATATCCAAAAGTAGACGCAACCATGGAAGGTCTCGCTAAGCTAAGGCCTGCATTTGACCGTGAAGGATCAGTGACCGCTGGTAATGCATCAGGGATCAATGATGGTGCAAGTGCTTTGATTGTAGCCTCTGAATCTGCGGTCAATCGTTTGGGTTTAACACCACTTTGCGAGTTGGTGGCAAGTGCTCAGACGGGTCTGGATCCTCAGGTGATGGGATTGGGGCCAGTAAAAGCGGTGACAGAAGCATTAGCCAAAGCTGAGCTGACGATTTCTGATGTCAATGTGTTTGAGCTCAACGAAGCATTTGCGGCACAAGCCCTTGGTGTTATTCGTAATTTGGCCTCCGAGCATGGCGTATCAGCTGAGTCAATTTTGCAACGCGCAAACCCAAATGGGGCGCGATTGCTCTAGGGCACCCTTTGGGTGCGTCAGGTAACCGCATCATCGTGACGTTGATTCACGAGATGCTAAGAGAAAATAAAGATCTAGGTGTCGCCTCTCTATGTATTGGTGGTGGCATGGGAACTGCAGTCGTTGTTAAGCGCTGTTAATTGTGTTGTCGGAAGCCCAATTTACTGGGATAGATTTGATTTAGAAACTGGAATGTTTATTTCTTAGGAGAAATGATTATGTACACGGATATTTTCAAAGTGATCAACGAGCAGTCTGAAAAAACGTTTGAACCATACGTGAAGTTCAACAAGCTCATGACGAAAAATGTTGAAACACTGACTGAACTTCAACTGAATGCTATGCGCGCATACAGCGAGTTGGGTGTGAGCCAAATGAAAGCAGCAACAGAGATCAAAGATGTTTCATCTCTAGCGGTTTTCAACAGCCAACAGCTGAGCACGATGTCTCGTCTATCACAACAAATGATGGATGACAGCAACAAGCTTCAGCAAGTAGCAAAAGAGTTTAAAGAAGACCTAGAAGCTATCACTACTGAAGCTGTTAAGGCGAGCACACCTGCTTAAAATCAGTTTTAGGTAGATTCAGTACCTATATATAGAGGGTTGCGGGGGCACTCGTTCCCGCAACCTTTTTTGTTTCCAAGAAAAGGGTTTTAGCTATGTTCCAAAACTTCTTTTCGGACTACCTTGTGAAACTGCAGGAGAGCAACCAGCAATGGTGGAAAGACTTCGAGCAAGGCAAGGCAGCCGTTAATAGCCCTCTGACAAAAGCGATGCAAGAACTCAATGCTGAGGACACTGCAGAGTTTATGAACAAGGCATCCAAGCAACCCGCCGCTATGTTGGATATGCAAACCAAGTGGTGGATGCAGCAACTCGAAATATGGCAGCGTGTGGCGCTGCAATCTAGCAAAGAACAAGTTG
Source organism: Vibrio variabilis (assembly GCF_003263785.1). Lineage (GTDB taxonomy): Bacteria > Pseudomonadota > Gammaproteobacteria > Enterobacterales > Vibrionaceae > Vibrio > Vibrio variabilis. The sequence continues at coordinate 12,020 of NZ_JYJK01000110.1, read as the reverse complement.
TTGACGTTGAAAAAGGCGATCGTCGATTTCAAGACGACGCGTGGAAAGAAGAAGCGTTTTACAACTTCATCAAACAGTCTTACGTTTTGTTCAGTAAAACGTACCTTGATACCATCAATTCGGTTGAAGGTGTGGACGAGAAAATCAAGGAACGTCTCACATTTTTCTCTCGTCAAACCTTAAACGCACTATCGCCAACCAACTTTATCGCAACTAACCCTGAGCTTTTAAAACTCACGCTTGAGCAAAATGGTGAAAACTTGCTCGCGGGTTTGCAGCAGTTTCAGGAAGACATGGAGGCGAGCGCGGATGTACTGAAAATTCGCATGACGAATACAGAAGCGTTCCAGATTGGTGAGCATGTCGCGAACACAGCAGGGGATGTGGTATTTAAAAATGAGTTGTTTGAGCTCATCCAATACCGTCCGTTGACTGAAAAGGTGAATGCGACTCCGCTTTTGATCGTTCCACCGTTTATCAATAAGTACTACATCCTTGATCTTCGTGAGAAGAACTCGATGGTGAAATGGCTGCTTGAGCAAGGTCATTCGGTATTTATGATGTCTTGGCGAAACCCAGGTCCTTCACAAGCTAAAGTCGAATTTGGCGACTATGTGACGGAAGGGGTAGTCAAAGCAGTAACGGCGATTGAGTCGATTACAGGTAAAGATCAGATCAATGCGGCGGGTTACTGTATTGGTGGCACTGTGTTGGCGTCAACCGTGGCTTACTACGCTGCTAAACGTATGAAGAAGCGCATTGTATCAGCGTCTTTCTTTACGACGTTACTAGACTTCAGCCAGCCTGGTGAAGTCGGTGCCTACATCAACGATACTATTATTCGTGCGATAGAACTTCAGAACAATTCTTTGGGTTACATGGATGGCCGCTCTTTGAGTGTGACCTTCAGTCTGCTGCGTGAAAACAGCTTGTACTGGAACTACTACGTTGATAACTATCTCAAGGGTAATAGCCCTGTCGACTTTGATTTGTTGTACTGGAACAGTGATAGTACGAACGTTGCGGCAGCGACGCATAACTTCTTACTACGTCAACTGTACTTAGAGAACAAGTTGATTGCTGATAAAGGGGTTAAAATTGGCGGCGTTTGGATTGATTTGGATAAGATTCGTATTCCAAGCTATTTCATCTCCACAAAAGAAGATCATATTGCTCTGTGGCAAGGCACATATCGCGGTGCTTTGAAAATGGGTGGCAATAAGACCTTTGTGCTCGGTGAATCAGGGCATATCGCTGGCATCGTTAATCATCCAGAAAAAGAGAAGTATGGCTTTTGGACAAACTCAACGCTGGATGAGTCAGCGGAAGAGTGGATTAACAACGCTGATCATCACAAAGGGTCTTGGTGGTTACATTGGAATGAATGGCTTGGTCAATACATTCCAGAAGAACAAGTTGAACCATTCCCGGTGGGTAACGAAGATTATCCGGTATTGGGTGCAGCTCCGGGTAAGTACGTTGCTCAAACCCTGCCCATTATTGAGCCTATCGATGCGAATGAGCAGACCGAGTCAGACACGTCGGAATCTCAAACTGCATAAATTACTAAGGGTCCACAGCGGCCCTTAGCTTTTTCTGATGAGTTCGAGTATCCGTAACATACTTTTCTTTTCTAGGTTGATACGTATGATAAACCCATAACCAGAATCCAAGAGGTTGTTATGGAAATCGAAACACTAGAACAAAAAGTAAGCTATATCTACGGCCGAGAAATTGCTAAAGAGCTTGCTCAAAAATCATTTCCAAAGATGAACATCAAGATCATTCAAGAAGCGATCATGGAAGCGTTTATGCAAAAGCCATGGCCTTTCGACCCAAATGAAGCGGAAGCGCTGAAAAAGGAAATGGAAGAGCAGCGCAAACGTGCGCAAGCTGAGCATCTTGAGCAAAAACAACAGTTTGAAGCAACATTTTTTGAGCGTAATGCCGCCCGTGAACAAGTGACGACTCACAGCTCTGGCATCCAAATTGAGATCATTGACGAGGGTGGGGAACGACAAGAGTCTGATCCTAGCAGCGAGTTCCTTATTCGCCATAAAACCTGGCTTTTGAATGGCCAGCAGGTGGATGGGTCAGCTCATCTTCCTGAGCCAATGAGTGTCATGCTGCATCAAGCGCCGGTTGCGTGGATTGTCGCACTTAAAGAAATGCCAGTTGGAGCGACCTGGCGTCTATATGTACCCGCACATCTTGCGTACCAAGAAGACGCTCATCCGACGGTTCCAGCGGAAACTGCGGTTATCTTTGATATCAAGTTAGAGTCGATAAAGACACAATAGTATAAATGTCTATATAGTTACCAAGCCAGCATTTAATGCTGGCCTTTTTGTCTTGGCTGACATTCAATTTTGACATAATCTTTGGTTATAAATAAAACTTATCTGAAGATGAAAAGAATATAATGCTCAATAGGTTAATATACGTTGGATTTTAATTTACTTTGTGGCCAGTTTGTAGCGTTTATGTTGGTTTTGGCTTTTGGTTGATAACAAGTTTGGTGATCTGTGTCACGCCGTGTGATCGGAAAACAAATTTGTGATTCTAATCGCCTAAAGGGTACTGCTAATCTGCTCCGGCTTTTGATGTCTCCATCAACAAGCAATATAAAAAAAAGGAGTAATTATGACTAATGCCAAGAAACCAATGTCACTGACGAGTCGTGTGATTATCGGTATGGTTGCAGGTATTTTGACGGGCTTCGCTATTCGAGGTCTATTTGCTGAGAACGGATTTGTAGACGCTTACATTGTAAACGGCCTTTTTGAGGTTGGTGGTCAAGTCTTTATCGCCAGCTTGAAAATGCTCGTTGTTCCACTGGTTTTCGTATCGCTTGTATGCGGCACCAGCTCTCTTAAAGATGTCACCACTCTAGGCCGTTTAGGTGGTAAGACAGTTCTATTCTACGTCGCTACCACAGCAGTTGCCATTACACTGGCACTGACTATGGGCACAGTATTCCAGCCAGGTGCGGGTGCTGACCTAACTGCAGCAAGTTCATTTGCGGCGACAGAAGCGCCATCGCTGGGTCAAGTCATCATCGATATGTTCCCAACGAACCCAATCAGCGCAATGGCTGAAGGTAAGACCCTTCAAGTTATCGTGTTTGCCGTGCTATTCGGTATCGCGATCAGTGCAGCAGGTGAGCCAGGTGAGCGCATTGCTGCGACATTCCGCGATCTGAATGACGTTATCATGAAGCTTGTTGCGCTATTGATGAATATCGCCCCATACGGTGTGTTCTTCCTAATGGCAAAATTGTTCACAGGTCTTGGCTTGGGTGCCATCTTAAACCTAGCTGAGTACTTCCTAGTGCTTACAGCGACGCTATTGCTGCACGGCCTAGTTACCTACAGCGTGATGCTTAAGTCTTTCACTGGACTAAGCCCAATCACCTTCCTTAAGAAGATGGAAGATGCGGTAATGTTTGCGTTCTCGACCGCATCATCAAACGCAACCATCCCAGTTACGATGGAAACTGCGCAAAACCGTTTGGGTGTAGACAATAAAGTATCGTCTTTCACCATTCCTCTTGGTGCGACCATCAACATGGATGGTACGGCTATCATGCAAGGTGTTGCGACTGCATTTATTGCTCAGGCGTTCAACATCGACCTAACTATGGGTGATTACCTAACTGTGATTCTAACAGCAACGTTAGCATCGATCGGTACTGCGGGTGTCCCTGGCGTCGGTCTTATCATGCTAGCTATGGTACTCAACCAAGTCGGTCTGCCGCTTGAAGGTATCGCACTAATCATGGGTGTTGACCGTCTACTTGATATGATTCGTACTGCTGTCAACATCACTGGTGACAGTGCAGTAACTTGTATCGTTGCTAAGTCAGAAGGTGCATTGGATCTTGAGAAGTTCAATGACCCAGCTGCGGGTGAGAAAGAAGAAAAAGTAGAATTGGCGCGTAGCTAGGCTTCTAAACCAATAAGCTATAACAATCAAAAAGGGGTCAGTGCTTAGTGCGCTGACCCCTTTGTTTTTTGTAGTGTCCTAGCTTACCCAGCAGGTTGGCTACGATACTTACTAAAGCAGTAAGTAGCGAGTGCGCCCCAAACGGCCGTAAGTAGCCATAAATGATTCCAATGTTCGCGAATCTGATACCATTCCGCACCCATTTGATTGAGCTTCAAAAAGCCACTGATCGCAGCCTGAGTAGGGAATACTGCCGCAAACCACTGCATCGGTGCAGGTAACATTTCTACTGGCCATATAAAGCCTGCAGAGAAGATAAGAGGCATTGAGCTAATGAGTACTAGCACGGTAACTAACTCTCTCCTTGGAGTGATGGCTCCAAGAAAAATGCCAATAAAGCATGAGGTCAAAAAGAACGGTAGCATCAATGTCAGCATTTCAAACGGGTTGGCGAGCTTACTGATACCGTACATATCGAAGCTGGCACCGAAATAAAACATACCGAGTAAGTAATAGATAGCAGTGAGCACTAAAGTTCGGACTGCGACGACGCTCAATACTGGGCGTAAGCTCCAGTATCCTTTACCTTGCGCTGAGTACCGCCAACTAAACCTGATGCCATCGCCAATGTTTGTTGAAGGATCAGAACAAATACCGCGGGCACGACGTAATCCACATACCCCATACGAGGGTTGAATGTCGGCTTAGTATTCAGTTTGGTTGCAGAATACTGCTCACTAGCCAGCTCGAGCGGCACACCATCAATAAGCAGTTTGGAAACCTTGGCTTTTGCGGCTAGCGTACCACCGGCTTGTGCCAAACCTTCAACAACCGTTCCGTAAACTAGGAAGAGTGAGGCGTCGCCAGCGTATGCCAGCACGGGGCTTTTACCTAACATCAAATCCTTGTAGAAGTGCTCGGGTATCACCAAAAAGCCGGTAATTTCACCTTTTAGAAAGGCCTGTTTAGCGGCTTCAATCGTAAAGTCACGCTGGACAACATGGACGTTCGGAGTGGCGTCTACCATTCTCTCAAGTTGGAAGCTGGTTTGACTTTGATCGAGGTTGACCACCGAGATAGGCTGCTCCCGCGGCGTTTGGTGGCTGTAGGGAAGTGGGTATAGAAACGAGTAAAAAATCACGCCGCCGAATACAGTTAATACTACGACTGGATTGGTTAAAATGGCGCGAAGCTCGAGCTTGATGTGATCCAGTAATGTCATGCTGACAACTCCTTACTGAGATGCTTTTTGATCAGTAACACGGTAAGCGCCAGTGGGAGCGCGTAGCCCAACATTGGAGCCAGATGCACCAATGATTGAGCCGCGTGTACGCCGTAACTTGCTTGGCTTACTTGAACCTCAATATAGTGACTAATCGGTAAGAGCTCACGCCAGAACAGTGCCAGTGGGCTCATATCAGTGGCAGGGAAAGTGATACCCATAAAAGCAAAACTCGGTGCTGTAAACGCACCCGCAAAGCTCATTGCTCGTGCCGCATCACAGGTAAGGAAAAAGAAAAGCGCGCCCATGATCATACAAGCAATCGTTGTGACCAATTGCGCGATGATCAGCACCATCCAGCTTCCTTCCATAGGCCAGCCAATGATGTCATAGAACCAAATCAAAAAGGCAAACCCAAGCAAAGAGAACCAAACAAAGTAGGGCATCAGTGTTGCTGCAAGGTGACGAACCAGTTTGGTTTCGCCAAGCCAAGGTTGGATTCCTGCGACTCGGTAATTGGCACTGAGCACTAATACCGTAAACGAGACGATAGCGATTTGCCAAATCGCTGGCACAATTGCCGTCACTAAGAACTGAGCGTAGTTCGTGCCTTTATTAAACAGTGGCGTGATTTGGGTTCTTACTGAAACCGCTTTACCCACTGCAGCGGCGCCAGTGGTATTGCCTTTGGCAAGTGCCTTAACCACTTCTACCTGTGCGTTGAATGTCCCTTGCGCCTGCAGGGCAGCGGAGTTAATCAGTCTACCAACCAAGATATATTGGCTGTTATAAAACAGCGTCACTTGCGGCGGCATAGATTTCATTACCGATTTATCAAAGCCATGGGGGATGTACAAAATGGCGTAGATATCGCCGTCTATCATTGCTGTCTTAGCTTGCCCTATGTCGCTGTACTGATGATCGACGCTTAGCATCGACGTCGCATCATAATTACGAACCAGTTTTTGTGACAATGTACTTTGCTAAGGTCGACAACGCCAATAGGAAGGCTATGTGCTATCCCTTGAGAGAATATCCAGTAGATGGATAGACACAATACGATGGGCAGCCAAGTCAGGCACGACAATAACCATTTGTCGTGCCTAAGTAGATGCCACTGACTCCGAAAGTGGCTTTTCACCAACTTTCGTCTTGTGGCTATCTTCCCTAGAGCATGAGTCTGCTCTAGGGTTTTAGCTGAAGTATGGGATGATTCTTGTGGCATAGTCGTTCCTACAGTTCCACAACCAAGCTCATGCCCATTCGGAGCGGAGCCTCATCCACTGGGCGAGCTTCTACTTCAAACGTACGAAGGTCAAACCCTTGCGTGGCATCGGTAGAACGCCAAGTTGCAAAGTCGCCCATCACTGCCACGTGAGTGACTTTAAAAGTGATTGTATCGTCTAGAGCAGGGACGTAAGCGTCAAACTCGCTGCCTTTTTCAAATTGGCTTAGCGCATCTTCACGAACATTAAGCACAGCCCAAGTATCTTTGGTATCGATAACGGTTACGACAGGGAAACCTTGCGGGGCAAGCTCACCGCTATGTAGGAGCACTTGCGACACTTCACCGTCAAACCAAGAATGGATTTGAGTATCGGCAGCATACGCTTCAACTTCCGCAACCGCACCAGCGGCCATACGTGCTTTTTCTGCCGCTGCAAGTTTGGTTTCGTCTCGTGCACCTTCTTTGGTCATCTGGAACATTTGAAACGCTGCGCTTTCAGTGTATTTCGCTGCTTGCCATTGGGTTAGCGCTTCATCACGCTTTTGCTCGGCCACAACGCCATCTTTATAAAGGTTGTTAACACGAAGGTAGGTCTTTTCCATCAGCGAAGCAGCGGCCTTGGCTTTACGCCATTGGTCTTCTGCGGCTTTAATTTGTTGTTGTCTCGCGCCAATTTCAGCTTCTTTCGCGAGCGCGCCTGCGGCTTTTTCGCCAGCAACCGCTTGTTCTAGCTTGGCTTCAATTTCCGGGCTGTGGATAGTGAAGATGAGCTGACCTTCAGTGACATTGTCACCTTTTCGGACGAGTACGTCATCGATCCGACCAGGTACTTTTGACGAAATGCTGTATTGCTGTGACTCAATTTGGCCTTGAATATGCATTGCTGGTGCTTGGTAAGCATCGAAAAACTTATAGCCAACCCAACCAATAACGGCAACGGCGCCTAGTGTAACTAAAGTGGGTTTTACCTTGTTCATGATGCATCCTCAGATCGTAGTTGGGCAGGGTGATAGCGTTGTATTTGTAGCTGGAGAAATTGTTCATCTCGCTAGAAAGCGCGAGCAGTTTGTTTAAAGACAGCAGATATTGAAAACTCGCTGCGTCTTGTTGAGTTTTGATACTGGCCAGGTAGAGTTCAGCGTCAACCACATCGAGAGAGCGGCCTAGCCCTTGGGAGAAGGCTTTTTGACGCAGCTTCAGATTCTCTTGCGCCAGTTTGATACTGGAATTTAGTCCTTGAACTTCGTCGAGGGCTTGCTGCGCTTCAAGATAGGTTTTTTCAACTAACACGCTCAAATCTTGGCGCGCTTGCTTACGTAAAAATTGAACTTGAGAGACGGCGCTGCCAGCTGCTTTCATCTGTTCGCTACGACCAGAGTTTTCCAGTAGCGGTACGCTGACGCCAATACCAACTAACCAATCGGGCTTAAGCTGGCTAGTTAAAGAGTCACCGTGATAAAGACTGTAGTCACCGTACGCATAGACTTCCGGGTAGTATTTACCTTTTTCAGCTTTGATTAAGCTGCTGGCTTGTTTTTCTTTAGCATCAAGAATCGCAAGGCCAGGGTAGGTATCAAGGGTTTGATCGATAAATGCATCCAGTGGCGGTAAAGTTCGGTTAATGAAAAGTTCGTCACGGGGTTCGACTTTCTCGATTTGGCCAAGTACTTGAGTTAATGCCGCTTGAGCAATGTTCAGGCTATGTTCGGCTTTTTTACGTTCAACGACCGCTTTATCCAATGAAGCTTCTGCTTGCAGGCGCTCAACTCGGGCGATCTGCCCTTGTTCTTCCATTTTGAGGGCAAAGTCGCGATGCTTAGTCAGCCCTTTTTCAACCGCCATACGTGTATCGACGACATTTTTGGCCAAGATGACACTGAAATAGTATTTGCTGAGATCTTCATATCGCGCTTGGACTTCCATTGCCAATTGGCTGCGAGCTTCATCTTGCTTACCCTCTGCCGCGGTCTGCGCTGCGGTAATACGACCACCAGTGAAGATTGGCCACACTGCTCGAATCGAGGAGCTAAAGATGTCTTTGTTTTCAAGTGTTGAGGTGACGCCTCCAAGTGCATTCGCGATTTGGCCTAAGCCGGGTACGGCACCAATCGCAGAGAGATCCGGAAGGCCACTCAAACTTTCGGCAAACTGCTGGCCGTTTAGCGTGACGTCTTGGTCAAGTCGAGTGTAATTGGCACCTACAGTGACTTTAGGTAGGTTCAAGCTTTTTGATGCGTCTTTTAGGTGTCCGTAGCGCTCCACGTTAGCACGTTGTGCGGCCAAGGAGTTATTGTTCTGCTGAAGCAATTGCCATGCTTCATCAAAAGAAACCTCTGCGGCTACGGTACTAAATGAAAGCGATCCTAGTAAAACGCCCATGGCCAATGGCAGGGACTTGATCTTCATGAATGCTCCAAACAGGTGTTTATAAAATCTTTCTAGAGTATATGCTCTAATAAAATGGTGTGCAATAACTTAACTATAGATGCTGTGGCGAAAATTACGCATGTATGTGTTTGTTTTTCCGAATTTATTGATGTGTTCTAAAGGGGCGAAAAAAAAGCAACATCCGGGGAGATGCTGCTTTTTACCTAGCTATTGTTGTTAGTTACCTTTAGATGCTCGTTATTACACTAGTCATGAGAAGGACAAAGATAGCCCGCTCGCCACAACAAGTGTTTTGATTGTTTCAGCACCTTAAGTACTTCGTTGCCTGACATTTGAGGCGATGAGAACGAGACGACAACGTCTTGTTCCAAATCGTCTTCCAAAGAGGTTGTGGTTTGATAAGCCCTTACGTGAGTAAAGGTGGCTCGTCGGTGTTGCGACAGCAAAGCCTTATCAAGGCAAATTCCAAAACAGTCACGTTCCATAATCATTCCCTTATCAGATACCTAATATTGCTATTAGTTACGGGTACTACTGCTTCATTGCTTATTGTTTTTGTTGTTGCGCCAACCAGTATGAGTAAAGTCGTGGGCAATAAGACATGCTTGCTCTTCTGTTTTGTACTGGGGCACGTTTCATACTATACGAAAGTGGTAGTCAAGAGTTCTAAATTTAACCTAAAAATGGTGTGATCTTAGTCAGGTTACAGAATGAACACGATTGCAACATAACGAGTGTGTAAACTGATGTAAAAATAGACAACACAATGATAACCAGGTCAAAACAGTTGAGCAGTTCACAGATCGCTTTCGGTGTGGATGCTCGCATGTTGCAATACTGTTACATTGGCGTTTGGGGGAGTGTCTAAATGAAATGGAATCAGATAAGTTTTCGATACCGAATGCTGATCATCATGACAGTGTCGGGATTGTTGCAGTTGCTTGTCTTAACGCTCGCAGGCTTCAGCTATATCAAACAATCTCAAGAGCTGGAAGTCGGCTTGAAGGCCAAAGGCGTGGCGACATTTCTTGCTCAGTCTTCTGCTGTTATCCACATGATTGAGTACGATACAGCGTCGCTTATGCAAGATCGCTATCGTGGTCTCACTGAAATGATCGGTGCGGCGTTTATTGTGATTGGCGACAAGCAAGGTATCCGTCTTATACACCCGGTGGATGAGCGTATTGGCTTGCCTATGAAAGGGGGCGACAACGACCAGGCTCTGGTTCACGGTCAGTCGTATGTGTCCTTCGCAGAAGGCTCGCTAGGCAAATCCGTTCGCGGCAAAGCGGCTGTCTTTGATCAAGACGGAAATATTATTGGTGTGGTTTCTGTCGGTTATTTGTTAGATAGACTGCAAGATCGCATTGAGCCTTACTTGTTGTTCTTATTAGGAATGGCGGTATTGGTGCTTATAGCCAATGCGATTGTTTCGTACTTCATTTCAAGACGTTTTCAAAAAGCCATCCTTGGCTTTGAACCCGAAGAGATAGGCCGCTTGTATGGTGAGCTCGATGTGACGATGAGTACCATCAAAGAAGGAGTCATCAGTATCGATAGTCACGGTGTGCTGCGTTCTATTAACACCAGTGCTTGTGACATCTTAGGGCTGGAAAAAGGGAAGGTGATTAACCAACCGCTGAGCAAAGCACTCCCTAATTCTGATCTTCAGTCTTTGATTGATAGTCAAGAGGCGGATCACGATATAGAACTCTATCTCAATCAGCAGCGTATCGTGGCCAATCGAAGCCCAATTGTTGTTGATAATAAGGTGGTTGGTGCCGTTTCTAGTTTCCGTCGCCGTGATGAAATTAGTGAGCTGACTGACCAACTGTCGCAAACCAAAGCTTATGCAGAGATGCTGCGCTCTCAAACTCATGAACATCGCAACAAACTGAATACGATTAGTGGTCTTGTACAAATGGGTGAGGTAGACGCGGTACAAAACCTAATTGGACAAGAAACTGCGCACTATCAATCCCTCATTGAGTTTTTAAGAGAAACAGTCAAAGACCCTCTAATAGCGGGAATGTTGTTGGGCAAAACCGAGCGAGCTCGTGAGCTAGGTTTAACGTTGACTGTTGATGAAGAATCTCGATTAGAACCTTTGGATGACAGCATCAATGCTGACGATCTGGTGACCATATTGGGTAATTTGATCGACAACGCGTTTGAGGCAAGCTTATCTGCTATCAAACAAACCCCGAACCAACGACCAGAGCGCTCAACAGTCGACGTATCAGTCAGTGATTTTGGCAACGAAGTCATTCTAGAGGTTATCGACAGGGGTGTGGGCTGCCACAGCACCTTGATGTTGATGCCTTAACCACCCGAGGCGTTTCAAGTAAATCAGCCCAAAATCGCGGCGTTGGCTTGTTTTTGGTGAAGCAACTGACTGAGCGTTACCAAGGGCAGTTAGAGATGATAGACAACGACACCATGGGAACCCGTGTTACCGTATACATTCCGAAGGATGGATTAGTATGAATGACTTCACTCGAGTCATGATAATAGAAGACGATCTCAAGATCGCTGAACTTCATCGCCGCTATTTGGAGCAGATTGGCGGCTTTGAGGTCGTAGGTATTGCTACCTCAAAGCTCGAAGCAGAGATGCAGCTTGAAGTACTGGAGCCTGATTTGGTGATGCTGGATGTGTATCTACCTGATGGTACTGGGATTGAGATACTTGGTCATATTCGCAGTCTTAACCAAGAGTGCGATGTGATTCTGATTACCGCTGCGAGAGATGTCGAGACCCTGCAACATGCGATGCGAGGGGGCGTGATTGACTATCTGCTAAAACCGGTCATGTTCCCAAGGTTGGAAGCGGCGCTTAAGAAGTACCAAAAACGCACCGAACAACTTCATCACGCTGACGATCTTAATCAATCCCTCGTTGATGAAATGATGCAGCAGAACAACAGTGCGGAGAGCAATTCTGAGGTACGCCTGCCGAAAGGCATTGATGGTGTTACCTTGGAGAAAATTCGTGGTTTGTTTAAGCAAGATAGCCGTTTTACTGCGGATGAGGCAGGGGATAGCATTGGTGCGAGCCGAACGACGGCGAGGCGTTATTTGGAGTTCTTGGTTGGTACTGGAGAGCTTGAGGCCGATGTGAATTATGGGTCGGTGGGTCGGCCGGAGCGTTGTTATCGGAGGCATTGTTAGTAATAGGCTTGCGGCGCATCGGGAATATAATCTCAGGCGAAGCGGCGATAGACGCTAGCCTGTAGTT
>NZ_JYJK01000109.1 GCF_003263785.1 Vibrio variabilis | reverse complement strand
TGCGGATTTCTCCGTTGCTGTCACCGTATCGCCATCCACATCACTGTAGCTGAAGCTGAGCGTCTGGTTGTTGTCTTCATCAGTGGTGAGGGTCGACGCCACCGTGATGCTCGGCTCATCGTTCACGCTTGAGACCGTCACGGTGATCGTTTTATCCACCGTGTAGCCGCTGCCATCGGTCAAGGTAATGGTGAAGCTGTCGTTACCGTTGTAGTTGCCGTTGGCGTGTAGACGATGTCCGTGCCGTTGATGACTATCGCACCATGGCTTGGGGCGGATTTTTCCGTTTGCGGTGACCGTATCGCCATCGACATCGCTGTAGCTGAAGCTGA
>NZ_JYJK01000108.1 GCF_003263785.1 Vibrio variabilis | reverse complement strand
AGATCTTGGTGCCAAAACGTTGGCTTCATCGCACGCAAAAAGCTAACAAATTGCTCAAGCAGACAGCTAACAGTTGGCGATTTTGGTTTGGTTGAGTTCAGTGATTACGGTGGCTTTGCTTGAGTGTTGTGGTCGTTAGCTGCAACTTAGCAAAGCGTTATGTTTCAAGGGGGAAGTATTGAACTTACATACACTATTCAGCGTTAAATCAGACCTTTATGAAGAGGCTAGACCAAGCTATCCTAGTGAGCTATATCAATACTTGCTGTCGATAACTCCATCAAAATCAAATGCTTGGGATTGTGCGTGTGGTAATGGACAGGCAGCTGAAAGTCTAGCGGTTCATTTCGATAATGTAATCGCCACAGATGTTAGTGAACAACAAATAGAGAACGCTAAGTCTGTTGGTAACGTCGAATACTTAGTAACTAAGTCAGAGAAAACGCCTTTTACCGACAATACTTTCGATCTTGTGTGTGTGGCTCAGGCCTTACATTGGTTTGAGTTCGATGCATTTTGGCCTGAGGTGCATAGGGTTTTGAAACCACAAGGTGTCTTTGCGGCTTGGGGGTACACCTGGCCGAGCATATCTCCTGAAATTGACCAAATTTTTGAGGCTACAATTCTCAAGAAAATTGAGCCTTATTGGGCAGCTCAAAATCGTTTGCTTTGGGATCATTACAAAGATGTTGATTTTCCTTTCAAGCAGTTGGACGTTCCTGACATTAAGATGCAAGTGGATTGGTCACTCGATGAGTTCATAAGTTTCATTCAAACGTTTTTCAGCAACGCGCAGATGTGTCGACGATTTAGGTGATGGTTTCCTAAAAAGCGCATACCAGAAACTGTCTGACGTTTGGGGGAGCAAACATGATAAACGTCTCGTGACGCTAGATTTTGTTCTGTACACGGGGCGGTTAGAAACATAACAAATTGTTCAAGCAGACAGCTAACGTTTGGCGATTTTGGTTTGGTTGAGTTTAGTGATTACGGTGGTTTTGTTTGAGTGTAGTGGTAGTTAGCTGCTACTTAACAAGGCGTTAGCACACTAGTTTTCTCACTCGTGGTTAAAT
>NZ_JYJK01000107.1 GCF_003263785.1 Vibrio variabilis | reverse complement strand
ACTCTTAGCTAAGGACCTCCTCCGTTACTTGGGCTCTGACAGCGCCCATTTGATATTGAAGAAGTGATCCGCCCTGCTGTAGTGGTTCCGGAAAGTAAGCGTGTAGACCGCCTGCTGAAAGAGTTCCGTGAAGAGCGTTATCACATGGCCATTGTTGTTGACGAATTCGGCGGAGTATCGGGTCTGGTGACCATCGAAGATATTCTTGAAGAAATCGTTGGTGAAATCGAAGATGAGTTCGATGACGATGATGAGCTAGATATCAGAAAACTGAGTAAGCACACATTTGCTGTGAAAGCGCTCACCACAATTGAAGAGTTTAACGATACGTTCGGCTCTACCTTTAGTGATGAAGAAGTGGATACCGTTGGTGGCTTAGTCATGACTGCATTTGGTCACTTACCGACTCGCGGTGAAGTGGTTGAAATAGAAAATTACAACTTTAAGGTGACAGCGGCGGATAACCGTCGTGTGGTTCAAGTCCAAGTGACTATTCCGGACCAAGAAACCGCTTCAAGCGTTGAAGAGTAAACACCGACCTCAACCTTGAGCTCACCGAGTAAGTGAGAAAATCATAAATGAAGAAAAGTCTTCGACTACTGCGGCCCATTGGGCCGCTTTTGTTGGCGCAAGCACAACTCTTGCCTTTGCACCGTATCAGCTTTGGCCTCTTGCCATTGTCAGCCCATTCCTTCTTATGCTACTTATCCGTGGCCGAAGCAGCAAAAGCGCACTTTGGACAGGTTACGCGTGGGGGCTTGGTCAATTTGCTACCGGGATCAGTTGGGTTCACGTCAGCATTGATACCTTTGGTGGTATGCCCAAAATAGCCAGCCTATTTCTGATGGCGTTGCTTGTCGGCTATCTATCTATCTATTCTGCGCTCTTTGCATGGTCGCTTAATCGCTTTTTCCCATCGGAGAGTAAAACCCGCTATTTTGTCGCGGCTCCCGCATTGTGGCTCATATTTGATTGGGCTCGCGGCTGGGTGATGACCGGGTTCCCATGGCTATGGCTGGGTTACAGCCAAATCGATTCTCCCCTTGGCAATTTTGCACCTATCGGCGGCGTCGAGCTCATTACACTGCTTCTTATCATCATGGCGGGCAGTTTTACTTACCTTACCGTTACCAAACAATGGCAGTTGCTACTCATACCTATGGTGGTGTTAGCCACGGGCTTTGGCCTTCGAAACTATGATTGGGTGACGCCCGCTCCTCAAAAAAACCAAAGTCCGTCGCGCTGATTCAAGGTAATGTCGACCAAGCGCAAAAGTGGCTTCCTAATCATCGCTGGCCAACCATTATGAAGTACACCGATCTCAGTCGAGAAAACTGGGATGCGGATATTATCATCTGGCCAGAAGCCGCGATCCCTGCAATGGAATTCGAGTTGCCTTCATTTTTGAGCAACTTAGATTCCGCCGCTAAGATGAACAACTCTGCGGTGATTACAGGCGTTATCAACAGAACGGATTCTGGAGAATACTACAACAGCATCTTAGTCGTCGGCCAAACGCCTTATGGTGATTACGAAATGGATCTGGATGAGCGTTACCACAAACATCACTTACTACCGTTTGGCGAGTTTGTACCTTTTGGCGACATTCTAAGACCCATCGCACCGTTCTTTAACTTGCCGATGTCGTCATTCAGTCGCGGCGCTTATGTACAACCAAACATTGTGGCCAATGGTATGCATCTCGCGCCCGCTCTATGTTACGAGATCATCTTTGGGGGCAAGTTAGACAAAACGTGACTAACGACACTGACTATCTGCTCACTCTATCCAATGATGCTTGGTTTGGTCGCTCAATCGGTCCTTTGCAACATATGGAAATTGCCCGTATGCGAGCATTGGAGCTCGGTTTGCCATTGATCCGCTCAACCAACAATGGCGTAACAGCGGTCACCGATCATAAAGGTGACATCATTGCCGAGGTTCCTCAGTTTGAAACCGCGGTTCTGCGCACAGACGTTACGCCAACGGATGGTACAACCTGGTACCGCGAAGTTGGCAGCTGGCCACTTTATATTTGGGTAGCACTGTGTCTTGGTTTTGGCGCTTTGCGTCGTAAATCTTAGCCCCAGACCTTAGTGGCTTGCCGCGCTGGCGCTTAGCCACTAAGGGACTTTCCACCATTCCTACAGCGCTTCAAACGCCTGCCGATAAACTTTCTTCCATAATATATAACTATTTGGTTCTTTTACGTTGCCAAACAAAGTCATATTCTTATCAGGTAATCAATAACCACCACGGTTGAATGAAGGAACATAGAATGAGCAAGATTTACGAAGATAACTCCCTGACGATTGGTAACACCCCTCTAGTTCGCCTAAACAAAGTAAGCAACGGCAACGTTCTTGCCAAAGTAGAAGCGCGTAACCCTAGCTTCAGCGTTAAGTGCCGTATCGGTGCTAACATGATCTGGGAAGCAGAAAAAGACGGTCGTCTAAAAGCGGGCGTAGAACTTGTTGAGCCAACCAGTGGTAACACAGGTATCGCACTTGCTTTCGTTGCAGCAGCTCGTGGCTACAAGCTAACGCTAACGATGCCAGAGTCTATGAGTCTTGAGCGTCGCAAACTTCTTAAAGCACTAGGCGCAAACCTTGAGCTAACGGAAGCGGCAAAAGGCATGAAAGGTGCGATTGCTAAAGCAGAAGAAATTGTTGCTTCTAACCCAGAGAAGTACCTACTACTTCAACAATTCAACAACCCTGCAAACCCTGCAATCCACGAGAAAACAACGGGTCCAGAGATCTGGGATGCCACAGACGGCGAAGTAGACGTATTCGTAGCGGGTGTTGGTACTGGTGGTACTATCACAGGTACTAGCCGCTACATTAAAGGTGAGAAAGGTAAAGCTATCGTTTCTGTTGCAGTAGAACCAGCAGAGTCACCAGTGATCACTCAAGCGCTAGCAGGTGAAGAGATCCAACCAGCACCGCACAAAATCCAAGGCATCGGCGCAGGCTTTATTCCAGAAAACTTGGATCTTGAGCTCCTAGACCGCGTTGAGCAGGTAACCTCTGAAGAAGCAATCGAAATGGCACGTCGCCTAATGGAAGAAGAAGGTATCCTTGCTGGTATTTCTTCTGGCGCAGCGGTTGTAGCAGCTAACAGACTAGCAGAACTACCTGAATTTAAAGGAAAAACCATCGTAACTGTACTACCAAGTTCAGGTGAACGTTACCTAAGTTCAGCATTGTTCGCGGGTATATTTACTGACAAAGAGATTCAGCAGTAATATGTAGCCAAATCAATTTTTACACGAAAAAAGCCCCTTTAAGGGGCTTTTTTGTTGAATCTCTGTCAGCCTTTGGTAATATCAGGACAGTTTTATTTTAAGCTTAAAAATAAATAGGCTGAATACCGAATTTCGTAGAACATGCATACAGCGAAGACTGCAATCATGTCCTACAATTCTAGTCCAATACAATTCTTAGCGATTATGACTTTCGTCCAATGGCGAAGCGTAATACATAACGATAAGCTTGGTTTGGTCTAGAAACTAAACATAAAATAAATCAATTGGGGTATAAAAAATGTACGAGAAGCAAGTAGAAATCACAGCAGAAAACGGCCTTCACACTCGTCCGGCTGCTCAGTTCGTTAAAGAAGCAAAAGCATTTGACGCTGACATCACTGTGACTACTAACGGCAAAAGCGCTAGCGCGAAAAGCTATTCAAACTACAAACTCTTGGTCTAGTTAAAGGCACTACTATCACTATCGCTGCTGAAGGCCCACAAGCTCAACAAGCAGTTGACCACCTAGTAGCTCTAATCCCTGAGCTTCACTAAGAACCCAGTTCTCCTTAAAGCCATTTTGTGAAAACAGAATGGCTTTATTGGAAATGGCTCGGGCTATCAGCTACATATTATAAGTGGCTAAAAAACCATCCAATCTTTGATACACTAGACCATATAAAGGTAAAGCTATGATTTCAGGCATCCTAGCATCTCCTGGTATTGCTATCGGTAAAGCACTACTACTTCAAGAAGACGAAATTGTTCTAAACACGTCTACTATTTCAGATGACCAAGTTGAAGCAGAAGTTGCGCGTTTCTTTGACGCTCGCAACAAGTCAGCTCAACAGCTAGAAGTTGTTAAGCAAAAAGCGCTTGAAACTTTTGGTGAAGAGAAAGAGGCTATCTTCGAAGGCCATATCATGCTTCTTGAAGATGAAGAGCTAGAAGAAGAAATCCTAGCACTCATCAAGAAAGACAAACTATCTGCAGACAATGCGATTCACACAGTAATCGAAGAGCAAGCAACTGCACTAGAATCTCTAGATGACGAATACCTAAAAGAACGTGCAACTGATATCCGTGATATCGGTACTCGTTTCGTTAAGAACGCACTAGGCATCAACATCGTTTCACTAGGTGACATCGATGAAGAAGTTATCCTAGTGGCTTACGACCTAACGCCATCTGAAACAGCGCAAATCAACCTAGACTACGTACTTGGTTTTGCTTGTGACATCGGCGGTCGTACTTCGCACACTTCTATCATGGCACGTTCACTAGAACTTCCTGCGATTGTTGGTACTAACGACATCACTAAGAAAGTGAACAACGGCGACATGCTGGTTCTTGATGCAATGAACAACAAGATCATTGTGAACCCAACTCAAGCTGAAATTGAAGAAGCTCAAGCGGTACGTGAAGCGTTCCTTGCTGAAAAAGAGGAACTAGCAAAACTTAAAGACCTACCTGCAGAAACTCTAGACGGCCACCGTGTAGAAGTTTGCGGTAACATCGGTACAGTGAAAGACTGTGATGGCATCAACCGCAACGGCGGCGAAGGTGTTGGTCTGTATCGTACAGAATTCCTATTCATGGACCGCACTGCTCTTCCAACTGAAGAAGAACAGTACCAAGCTTACAAAGAAGTTGCGGAAGCAATGCACGGTCACGCGGTAATCATCCGTACTATGGATATCGGTGGTGATAAAGATCTACCATACCTAGACCTACCTGAAGAAATGAACCCGTTCCTTGGCTGGCGTGCAGTACGTATCAGCTTGGATCGTCGTGAAATCCTTCGTGATCAGCTACGTGGTATCCTACGTGCATCTGCACACGGTAAGCTACGCATCATGTTCCCGATGATCATTTCTGTTGAAGAGATCCGTGAGCTGAAAGCCGCTATCGAAGAGTACAAAGCAGAACTTCGCGCTGAAGGTCTAGCATTCGACGAAAACATCGAAATCGGTGTCATGGTTGAAACTCCTGCTGCAGCAGCTATCGCTCACCACCTTGCGAAAGAAGTTTCATTCTTTAGTATTGGTACAAACGACCTAACTCAGTATACTCTAGCTGTAGACCGTGGTAATGAGCTGATTTCTCACCTATATAACCCACTATCACCTGCTGTACTAACAGTAATCAAGCAAGTGATCGACGCTTCTCACAAAGAAGGTAAGTGGACTGGTATGTGTGGTGAGCTTGCTGGCGACGAGCGTGCGACTCTACTTCTATTAGGTATGGGCCTAGATGAGTTTAGTATGAGCGGTATTTCAATTCCTAAGGTTAAGAAAGTAATCCGCAACGCTAACTTCTCTGAAGTGAAAGCAATGGCTGATGAAGCGCTACAAATGGCGACTGCAGCAGAAATTGAAGCGCACGTCGAAAAATTTATCGCAGAAAAGACAAACTGCTAATATAATTGACTAGATTAAAATCAAACCTTTAGGAGCACGACATGGGTCTGTTTGACAAACTGAAGAAGCTAGTATCTGACGACAGCGCTGACACTGGTGCAATCGAAATTATCGCACCTCTATCTGGTGAAATCGTAAACATCGAAGATGTGCCAGACGTAGTATTCGCTGAGAAAATCGTTGGTGACGGTATTGCAATCAAGCCAGCTGGTGACAAGATGGTAGCTCCTGTAAACGGTACTATCGGTAAGATCTTCGAAACGAACCACGCGTTCTCAATCGAATCTGACGACGGCATCGAGCTATTTGTTCACTTCGGTATCGACACAGTTGAACTGAAAGGCGAAGGCTTCAAGCGTATCGCTGAAGAAGGCCAAACTGTTAAAGCTGGCGACACTATCATTGAATTCGATCTAGCTCTTCTAGAAGAGAAAGCGAAATCAACGCTAACGCCTGTAGTTATCTCTAACATGGACGAAATCAAAGAGCTTAACAAGCTTGCTGGTGCCGTGACTGTTGGCGAAACACCTGTACTACGTGTAACTAAGTAATTAGTTATCTCGAAGTAGAAAAAACGCAGCTTAATCGCTGCGTTTTTTTATGCCTGCTGTTTAGCGTTTCATCTTGATAATGAAGCGGGTTACAACTCTATAGAGGCCAGCACTTCACCATCAAAGGTTTGAACACTAAGTCTATTCTCTTCCAGCAGACCAAAGCTCGCCGCAAACTCATTGCGCGGGAACGTTATCGACCCTGGATTAAAGATGATCTGCTCACCTTGCCACTCGGCAACGGGAATATGAGTATGACCATGGGCAATGACATCGCCATGCTTGAGTGGCGGACGCTTATCACTGTTGTACAAGTGGCCATGGGTTAGAAATAGACGCTGCCCGGTCGGCAACATCACCCAGGCGTAATCGCTCATCATCGGAAACTCGAGCAGCATCTGATCCACTTCACTGTCACAGTTGCCACGAACTGCAATGATCTCTTGCTTGTGCGCATTAAGAAGCTCTGCGACCTTCGGAGGGTTATAACTGCCTGGGACTGGGTTTCTTGGACCATGATTGAGAACATCCCCCAAAATCACCAGATGTTCAGCCCCTGACTGGCGGTAACGCTCTAGCACTCTCTCGGTGGCTTCTTGACTGCCGTGTAAGTCCGACGCAAAGAACAGTTTCATTGATTTTTCTCCAACACTTTCTTTGTGGCTATTGTATCGAACTTACCAACACGCTGCAGAGCTAATCGAGCCCGAGCATCCCGTTCACAACAATGTTATTGTAACTAACCATACCAATCACTCGCCCATCTTCAATCACTGGTGCTCGGCTGATCCCAAATCGCTCAAACAATCGCGCGCAATACTTCACATTCATATTCGGATCAACGCACAAAGCAGGTTTAGTCATGATTTCATAGATATTCGTACGCTGCGGAGAGCGGTTGCGCGCCAACACCTTTTTGGCGATGTCGTTCATGAGCACAATACCAAATTCATCGTCATCACTGCGCTTTTCAACCACCAGCGCTTTCACTCGGTGCTCTTTCGCCAGCACAATCCCATCGTGTACCGTCTTTAGTCCATCGACCATCACATAAGTGTTGGCCATCACATCGCGTACGCTTACCCTTTTCTGCTGACTCATAGTTCGTCCTCCACAACTTTAGTCAATGTCTCTACTTGATGAGCGACACCCACTGCATCTTCTATATCTATTTGCACGGCTATCCCTTGTCCCGACGTCTGGTCAAACTCCCCCACTTGGCTAATCGTCTCTAATATGTGGCGAGATAAATGCTCTTCGACCACAAACAACACCACATCTTTTTGCACCTCTAAGGTCAGACCAAAAAAGGTTTGCTTCTTATTGAGGCCTTCACCTCTCGCATTGTTAATCACTGTTGCACCGGTCGCGCCCGCGTCACGAGCCGCATCCAACACTTGCTCTGTCTTGCTATCTTCTACAAACGCAAGGATCAGTTTAAAGCGCATTGTTCTTCTCCTTAGAAGTAAGATGATGGTTGGCGTCCTGCTCGTCTGTAGAGCGATGATCGACAGAAGAACGCGCCGTTAAATATTGAGTAAGCTGGGCATACGCCATTACTGAGATAATCGGAAATAGGCTGGCAAAAGCAATGAGACCAAAGCC
This sequence comes from Vibrio variabilis, assembly GCF_003263785.1. Lineage (GTDB taxonomy): Bacteria > Pseudomonadota > Gammaproteobacteria > Enterobacterales > Vibrionaceae > Vibrio > Vibrio variabilis. The sequence goes on along the minus strand of NZ_JYJK01000107.1, from coordinate 30,011 downwards.
ATCTATCATTGGATTTCTGCCAGGGACCGTTGATGCTAAGCCAAGGCCAAGCGCCGTCACCAGCGGTACCGTTACCGTTGACGTTGTCACCCCACCAGAATCATAAGCAAGTGGGACAATAAATTTCGGCGCGTAATAGGTTTGGATCACCACCAATATGTAACCGGCAATGATGTAATAATGAATAGGATCGCCGACAACAATACGATAGCTGCCTAGAGCAATGCCAACCGCCACGCCAAGGGCAACGGCAATTCTAAGACCATTCACCGATATTGCCCCTGCAGACACTTGGTTCGCTTTGATCGCCACAGCAAGCAGTGAAGGCTCTGCAATGGTCGTACTAAACCCGATACAAAACGCGAACAAGAAAACCCAGTAGTAATCTATCCACTCGAGAGTACCGCCTAAGGTAATACGCACTTGATTGAGAAAGTCTGGTGCCGTGAGCTGCATTGCCATGGTTTCACCCAGTGGAAACAGCGCAAGCTCTAGGCCGACCAAAAACAAGCTAAGACCAACTATGACATAACCAAAGCCAATCATGACTTTTACCGGATTGGCGATAGGCTTCTTGAGAATGGCAAATTGAAAACCAAAGATAATGACCATGATTGGTGTGACATCGCGAATGGTCATGAGTAAGGTGTGTAAAAACTCCCAAACAAAGCTCATACCATCACCATCCCATAAACCATCACAAACATCATGGGTAACAAGGACGCAAAGGCGATCAGTCCAAAGCCATCCAACATGGGATTACGGCCTTTAATCGTGCTTGCCAGCCCCACCCCAAGCGCCGTAACTAAGGGGACGGTTATGGTTGAGGTCGTAACCCCTCCCGAGTCATAGGCAACGCCGATAATGTATTCTGGAGCAAACCAAGTTAACACCACGACGCCAATATAACCGCCAATAATCAACACATGAATAGGCCAACCTTTAAGTATCCTCAGCACGCCAAGTACGATGCTAGCCCAACAGAAATCGCCACAGAAAGTCGCAGTCCATCGGCATAGCTTTGCATTGAGTCTTCGGTCATTGGGATAATCCCGCCCTCCGCAGCCACCTCTGCGGCTTCCGCTGACACTGCGGTTAATGCAGGCTCCGCTATCGTCGTGCCAAATCCTAAGCAGAAAGAAAACACCATGAGCCAAAACACGCTTCCTTTGCGGGCGAATGATTGCGCCATGGTTTCGCCAATCGGAAACAGTCCCATTTCAAGACCAAAGACAAAGAAAGTCAGACCAAGTACAACCAGCAGTAAGCCGAATAGAATCGAGAGAACATTAGGGAGAGGCTCTTGAAGAACAACGAGCTGAAAGAACAAAACGACAAGGACGATGGGCATAAGATCCTTAAAGCTATTTATCATAGCGCCAAGGAGTGATTTCAAACCTTGCATGGACACCTCCCTTATCCAGCCTTCACTAATATAATGATGGCAAAGAAAAGTGTAAGAAAGTGTGACATATATGACACTGTCGATGCTGCCACGAAAAGAGTGCCGTTTTTGTGAACCAAAGCGGCTGTGCTACATATAAACATCCGTTGCAGTTGGGTTAGTTAATTCCCTGATTCATTGCTATATTTAAACCCAAATGCCCGCGACGACGCGTGTCTTAGTAGCAGAGAGCGACTTTTAGAGGAGAGAGAATGAAGCTGTTATTAACCGGCGGGACCGGCTTTATCGGACGTGAGCTACTCAAGCACCTCACTACACACACTGTGACGCTGCTTACCCGCGACGTTGCCGCAGCTAAACGTATCCTCAATCACACAGACCTTGGCAACATTGACTACATTGAATCCCTCAATACTTATAGCGACCTCAACGAGTTTGACGCCGTCATTAACTTAGCTGGAGAGCCTATCGCCGACAAACGTTGGAGTGCGGCGCAAAAGCAGCGTATCTGCGACAGCCGCTGGAAAGTAACAGAAAAGATTGTTGAGTTGATCCATGCCAGTACTAAACCGCCATCAACCTTCATCAGCGGATCGGCGGTGGGCTACTATGGCGATCAACAAGATCACCCTTTTGATGAAAGCTTGAAAGTACACCACGACAACTTCGCTCATACGGTGTGTGATCGTTGGGAGCAGATCGCTATGCGTGCGCAATCGGATCATACTCGCGTGTGCATACTAAGAACCGGTGTGGTACTCGGTGATGGCGGCGGCGCTTGGCAAAAATGATACTGCCATACAAACTGGGTGTTGGCGGCCCTATCGGTGATGGTGCACAATACATGCCGTGGATCCATCTACTGGATATGGTGCGTGGGATTGTTTTCTTGCTTGAGACCGATCATCCGTCGGCCCTTACAATCTCTGTGCACCTCACGCCGTCTCTAACGCAACGTTCAGTAAAACACTAGCAAGCACACTGGGACGACCACACTTCTTGATGACGCCAAAGTGGGCATTGAAACTCGCAATGGGTGAGTCTTCATGTTTGCTGTTAGACAGCGTTCGAGCCAAGCCCAAGAAGCTCACCGAGATGGGATTTAAGTTCTCTTTCCCTCATATCGATACCGCCTTAAAAAACATCATCACTAATGCACGGTAATACTTGCTACTCCCTATGAAGTCTCGGTAAGGTAGTTGAAAATAAATCATAGGGTTAGTTAAGTAATGGCCAAGTCAGTACTCATCACAGGATGTTCTAGCGGCATCGGTTATGTCGCCGCGCATGCACTTCAAAAACAAGGATACCAAGTCATCGCGTCATGCCGCCAAGAAGCGGATGTAACACGACTTCAACAAGAAGGATTGACCTGCATACAGCTTGATCTTGCCGATCCCAAAAGCATTAAACTGGCCGTTCAAAAAACCCTTGCCCTGACTGAAGGACGACTCTATGGCCTGTTTAACAACGGCGCTTACGGCCAACCAGGTGCATTAGAAGATCTGCCAACCGACGCGCTAAGAGCGCAGTTTGAAGCCAACGTTTTTGGCTGGCATGAACTCACTAAGCAAATTCTCCCAATCATGCGTGCGCAAGGTGAAGGCCGCATCATACAAAACAGCTCAGTGCTTGGATTTGCTGCAATGAAGTATCGTGGTGCGTACAACGCCTCTAAGTTTGCCCTTGAAGGCTGGACAGATACATTACGTCTAGAGCTGTACCAAACCGGTATACACATTTCACTGATTGAGCCTGGTCCTATCGAAACCCAATTTAGAGCCAATGCTAAGCGTGCGTTTTTACAATGGATTAACGTTGAATCAAGCCCGCATCGAGCGCAATACGAACAGCAGCTTACCCGCCTATCTGCCGAGGCCTCTGGTAACCAATTTGTGCTACCACCAGAATCTTGCGTACCGCCCTTGCTGCATGCGCTTGATCTCAGTCACCAAAACTGCGCTATCGTGTGACTACGCCAACCAAAGTGTTCGCCATACTAAAACGGATCCTTCCTAGCAAGTGGTTAGATCCTATTCTGCGAAAGGCTGCATAAAAAACGGTCACTTGTAATTTTAGTGTCACAATTAAACGTTATATTAACCACCGTGGTGAAACCACACTGCGCATCACATCTTCAGGTATCGTTACCTTAAGACAAAATGCCAGAGCAATATCTAACTCACAGCATTCACGTGGATTACAACGAAAATGACGCTAAATCAGCTTAACTGGTTAGCTGTGGGGGTTACACTAGCTTACTTCGTAATGTTCTAGACACCTTTGCTTGCTGCCGTTCTGGAATCCATTAACGCCGCGCTTTATAGTGCGGCGTTTTGGCATCTAATCTTCCCCTTTCTCAGCGCATAACCTTGAATTTTCGGTCACTGATACCAATCTTGAATTAAGAAAGATAGACATCACCTACAAGGAACACTCAATGCAACCTGCGACCATTGTGGAGTTAAACGAACAAAACCTTCTGCAAGTATTGGAAAGCTCAAAAGACTTCCCCTGTGCTCATCCATTTTTGGGCACCAATGAGTGATGAAAGCGCGCAAATCATCCCATCACTTCGAGCGCTGACGGAGCAATACGCCGGAGCCTTCTCCCTAGCACTGCTCAACTGTGAAGAGCAGCAGGCTATCGCTGGTCAGTTTGGCGTTCAAGCGCTGCCCACCATTGCTCTGTTTGTTAATGGCCAACCTGTTGACGGCTAGGCGGTCCTCAGCCTATCGAAGCAGTGAAAGCCATGCTGGCTAAGCACCTACCAAGTGAAGATGAGCTAAATGCACGCAAAGCACTAGAGCTGTCTCAGCAAGGTGAATACGAATCCGCAATTGAGTTACTTAACAGCCTATCAGACGAGTACAAGCAAAAAGGCGAAATCAAACTCGCGCTTGCGCAGTGTCTACTGGAAACCAATCAGTTTGATGTAGCAGAAGCTGTCCTTAATACCATCCCAATGGAGTACAAAGACAACTTCTATAAAAGCTTGATTGCGAAACTTGAGCTGCACAAACAAGCGGCAGACAGCCCAGAGATTCAATCACTGGAAGCCGCGCTGAAAGCAAACCCAGAAGATCTTAAGCTCGTGGCTGAACTGGCGCTTCAATATCACCAAGTAAACCGTGATGAAGACGCGCTTGAACTTATGTGGACACCGCTAAGCCGCAACCTAAATGCCCTTGATGGCGATTTGAAAAAGTCATTTATGGATATTTTATCGGCACTCGGTCAAGGCAACCCAATTGCTGCGAAATATCGCCGTCAGCTGTATTCTTTGCTGTACTAGTCGCAAGACATTCTGTGATTCATAAAAGGGATCTTTGCGTCCCTTTTTTCACATTCGTGTGAACAACATCTATTAGCCTGCCGTATAAGTTACTGATACAACTAATAATTACCCATCGAAAAAATACACTTCATTACACATAAATGTCTCAACTAAACTGTATACTATTGAGAATATGTACATTTTTAATACAGGGAAATTGTCATGGCTATTGATGCAATGATCACTATTGGCGGGTTTATTCTTGTTGCTGTTGTCTTTATCGTCGCAGGGGTAAAAACCGTTCCACAAGGCAACAACTGGACAGTAGAGCGATTTGGACGCTACACCCACACACTCAAACCAGGTCTGAACCTCATCATTCCTTTTATCGATAGTGTCGGTAACAAGGTAAATATGATGGAACGCGTTCTGGATATCCCACCGCAAGAGGTCATTTCACGCGACAACGCCAACGTGGTTATTGATGCGGTTTGTTTTGTACAAGTGGTCGATGCAGCAAAAGCCGCTTATGAGGTTAACGACCTTGAACATGCAATTCGTAACCTCACACTGACCAACATGCGTACCGTACTTGGCTCTATGGAGTTGGATGAAATGCTCAGCCAGCGTGACTCCATCAATACCAAGCTGCTGTCTATCGTCGATGAAGCCACCAACCCTTGGGGCGTAAAAGTCACTCGTATTGAAATCCGTGATGTTCAGCCACCAGCTGACTTAACTGCTGCAATGAATGCACAAATGAAAGCTGAGCGTAATAAACGTGCAGAGATTCTAGAGGCAGAAGGTGTCCGTCAGGCTGAAATTCTGCGTGCGGAAGGTCAAAAGCAAGCCGAAATCCTCAAAGCTGAGGGTGACAAGCAGGCTGCTATACTTCAAGCAGAAGCGCGTGAGCGTGCCGCTGAAGCAGAGGCCAAAGCAACCGAGATGGTATCAACGGCCATTGCACAAGGTGATATGCAAGCGGTGAACTACTTCATCGCACAAGGTTATACTGAAGCGCTGAAAACGATTGGTCAGGCTGAAAATGGTAAGATCATCATGCTACCTCTTGAAGCCACTGGACTAATGGGCTCTGTTGCCGGTATTGCGGAAATGTTCAACCAATCGAAAGCAAGCAACAATGAGGATAAAGCGTGATTGAATTACTCAGCCAAGTTAACTATTGGCACTGGTTAGCCCTAGGTTTACTGCTGCTTTGCGGCGAGCTGCTTGGCACGGCTGGGTATATGTTGTGGCTCGGCATCTCAGCAATGCTGGTTGGCATTGTATTGGCGTTTGTGCCCATTAGTTGGCAGCTTCAATGGGTGAGCTTTGGTGTGTTCTCTCTCGCCCTTACCTGGCTTTGGTGGCGCAAACAACATAAGGTCGACAAACACTCCGATCAGCAGCGTGACCTAAACCAAAAAGACAAGCAATTGCTTGGACAAACCACCATACTTGAAGAAGACATCAATCGCGGTAAATGCCGCATCAAGCTAGGTGATACCTCTTGGTCAGCCTACAGTGACAAAGCCCTCCCCTCAGGGACGTTGGTCAAAGTCATCGATGTGGATGGCATTACGTTACTGATTGAAAGAGCTGATTGAAAGAGCTGATTGAAAAAGCCGAATAAAAAATGCCCCTGACACAAATCAGGGGCATTTTTCTCATCAATCTCTTGCTTCGCGTTTGTGCTTTGGCACGTAATTCAAAATCGAGATTGGCACCGGTTTTCTTGGGGTAAAGCCTTCAATCTCTACGCGTTCTAGCAAATGGCCTAAACGACTCTCAATCATGCAAAGGTTCTTGAAGTTGTCTTTAGAGACCAAGGATACCGCCTCACCCACCGCTTCAGCACGACCTGTACGACCGATGCGATGCACATATTCATCGGCAGGGTATGGTAGGTCATAGTTAATAACCACAGGTAGGTTTTCAATATCGATACCACGCGCGCAACGCCTGTTGCGACTAGGTACTGGATTTCGCCAGCTTTAAACGACTCAATCAACTGCTGACGCACCTTCTGGTTACGACCACTGTGAAACGCTTCGGCGACAATGCCACGCTTTTCAAGCTGGCTAACTAACTTTGCAGCGCCGTGCTTCGTCTCGATGAAAATCAGCGCTTGCTTCCAGTCATTCGTTTGTAGCATGTGACTAAGCAGCGAAGATTTCATGTCTTTATCGACCGTGACAATCCACTGCTTGATGTTGCTCTTTGACGCGCTGTGTTTGGTAATCGAGATCTCTTCAGGATCGCGGATCGCCGATTTTGCTAACTCTCGAACAGGGTTTGAGAGCGTTGCCGAAAACAGCAGATTTTGTGCATCTTCTGGTACGCGTGCGATGATTTTGTTGATGGCTTCAATAAAGCCCATATCAAGCATCTTATCGGCTTCATCTAACACCAGTACTTCGAGCTCATCAAAATGAATCGCGCGCTGACCGTACAAATCAATCAAGCGGCCAGGAGTGGCAACGACAATATCAACGCCATCAATCAGCGCTTGTTTTTGCGGTGCGTAATCCACACCACCAAACATCGCCATCGACTTTAAAGGCAGATGCTGCGCGTAAGCTTCAATGCTTTGGTTTACCTGCAGTGCCAGTTCACGAGTCGGCGTTAAGATGATCGCGCGAGCACGCTTCTTTCGCTGGGTTTCGCTTTGGCTTAGCTTCTCTAAAATAGGCAGCACAAAACTCGCCGTTTTACCGGTACCCGTTTGTGCCGCTGCAATCAGGTTTTCACCTTTTAGGACAATCGGAATTGCTTTGGTTTGAATCGTGGTTGGCTTTTGATAGCCAAGCGACGCTACTGCATCAAGAATAGGTTGGCTTAAGCGAGGTTAGAAAAAGACATCACGAGTTCTCTTTATCAAGATGAAGACCCGCGCATTCTATAGAGCTTAAGATTGATGCACAATGTTATTGAGAGTTAAATTCACCTCTTCACACGACAGAAAAGGTGACGCCTATGGCAAGCTCACTCTTCAAATAACCTAACCGATAAGTACGGAATACTCCAAACAGGACAAGGGTGATTCCGAACCTTAGGTTGGTACTCGTTTGGAAGAGGAATTGAGCTAGGTAAAGATAGGCATCCACCCGATCATAATCAGTTCAAGTCAACGAAGGTCTATTGTAAATACATTTTCGAGTCGATAAGTTTAGTTTGATATAACGTCTTATCTTTACCCGTATCAACAAATTTGTATCTAAGGGCTGCTCCAATATCTCGCTTTTTACGAAGGTCTAATTCTGTAAAGTTACGTAAGCTAAGATAGCCAACGGTATCATTCAACATAGAGCTTACATTTTTTTCCACCCTCGGTGGCAGCTCTATACTTACATTCGACTTGTGGTCTACTTTTCTGTCCACATAAAAAGCAAGCGAATCTACAACAACATATTTGTCTGAGTTATTCGATATCTTCAATGCTCTATGACCATCAGTCTTCATTGAAATTACTTCGTCAGATAATTCGAACGGATAAGCAATGTAGCCCCTTTTCTTGGAGTTGATTGTATACTCAACAGTAAAACCCTTTTTATAATCATCTCCTGATAAGGCGTAACTTACATCACACCCATCTACTTTGAAGTTCCAATCTTTTAAGCTTTCATTACAATGAAGATAATGCTTATAAGTATCTCGAAGCTCAGCATATTGGTTAGTTACTGAATCCTTAAGATCTAGGGGTGAAGAAAATACTTGGTAATCAAAATTTACTCTCTTTGATTTAGACTCCATCACCTGCACAAATCTTGATGGAACTTGACTTCCGTATAACCCACTTTTGTCATTTACGCGGATTTTCAAGGATTCTTCAAGGTGTTGCTTGCGGTTCTTCAATTCATTACGAAGCTTAACATTAGTATTTTTTTTATAATCTTTCGCTTCACTTAACTCTTCAATAAAGCTAGACCGCTCCAGCCTTTTGGCTGCTTGTTCAACTGCTTGGCTATACGCATCCTCATCGAAACTACTAGTGTAGTAACCACCCGCTGATAGTGCACCAAGGCCAAAGGAAAAAGCAATATATGCAGCATTGCCGACAGTTGATTGGAACACATCACCTGTTGATATTTCGGTAGACCTAAATATCTGAGCGTAATTGTCTGTATCACAATATTTATGATCATCATCTCCAACCTTACCTAATAAGCCCCTAGTCCCACAATCATGTGGATCGGTTGAAAAATTGGGCTCTAGCGTTGCGAGCTTTACCCAAGGTTCGTCACTATCCGCTTTAGCCCAATTGAATGTGAACTTTGTAAACTCATAATCACCGCTAGATGTTTTTTCTAGGTATCCCATTAAACCTTCCATATGAAGGCCCTTCAAACTATCCAGAGTATAACCGTTTGGCGATTCGACGTTTGTTGCACTACATCCTGTTAGTGCAACTGCGATAAATATTAGCGCCTTCTTCACTTCTTTACTTCCCTTAATACTAAGTTAAAACTATTAAAGCCACTATAAGAAAATAAATATTAAAATTAACATTTACCCCCACACATAGCTTCAACCTTCACTTATTGACAACATTCAATCCCTTTGAGATCTTATATAAATCCGTAAAGCATTTTATAGAACATCAGTAAAGAAGTCGAATTATATCTATTTCAGATAATTCCACTTTGAACATATAAAAATAAAACATACCCACCAAATACTTATTCACATGACGAATGATTTCTGGGGTAATTATTACACTTAGGTTTAATTTAATATTGAACATCAAAAATAGAGAAAAACTAAGACAAGAGGGTTTGTCGCACAAATTTCTCATGACCAACCATGCTTGAAGATATTTTCCATCTTCTATATTTCAACACCTCAAGCTTAGCTCAAATCTTATTATTCTCATACATCGTGTCATTACACTCTAAGGTATTGAGCCATAGTGTGGCTTTGCTGCGTAATTCAAACAGAAAACCAAACCTTGTGAATTGAGCGATTATTATACAGCATTATATTCTTGTTAGAGCCATAAAGCTTTTAGTTGTCAGCGCCGATGTAAAAATGACCCACTGCTAAATTGCAAGGCTGTTCAAAGAAGGCTGCCGCTTCTCTTGGCGCGATAAGCGAAACAGCCATCTTAATCCATACAGCATCACGGCAGCTACTTGTGGCTTTGCCGACGACGTGGGCTCTCTTAATTCATTAGTCTTCTACTCACAAGAGCCAGACTTTTAAACTTAGAAAACAGTGATTAAGAGCGGTAAGCATAAAGCTTTCCGCTCTTTTTTTGTTTGAGCATTCTGCTAAATCATTTGATGGTTGTCTAAGTGCAAGTTGGTATTCGAAGCCCTCAAGAACAAGTAGTACAACGTTTAAAGGCAACAAGAAAGTATATAAATTCATAGCCTTACGCCCCACCTATGTTGATCGAGATCTCATCAGACACATGAATACACTTATGCCATTTGCTGTTATTCACCCTATTGTATAGCATGCTGATGAGTTGTTGTTTATAAGGAATAAAAATGAAAAAAATACATGTAGTGGTTGCTCCAATAATATTTGGAGTGTGTGGTGTTGCGTCAGCCAGTGGAGTATACATTGGTGCTGATCTTGCTCTAGGAAATAAGACCGCACTTGAGACCCAAGGCGCCTCCTTTGATGAAACAAACGAAGTGGGTTTAGGCGCGCTCGCTGGTTATAACTTCACCATCACCCCCATGTTCGACCTAGGTGTTGAGGCGGAGTATCGCACCATTGGTGAAGCTGATTTTAATATTGATGACAATAAGTTCCAATCAAGCGGCTCGTTCTATGGCGTTAACCTTCGTCCTAAATACACATTAAGTACGGGTGCGTTTGCTGCTGCCGTTATAGGTGTCGGGCAAATGGAAATGAAACTCTCGCATAATTCCACCAGTGAAACGAACTCAGGAACGGCCTACCAACTCGGTGTTGAGGGCGGTTATGCCTTTGACTCTGGAGTCGACTTGGTAATTGGCTATAGATTTACCGAAGCCTCTGATATTGAGGGAATAGAATTTGGTGTGAGCGGTATTTATGGCGGTGCTCGCTATAACTTCTAATTCTCCCATTAGTAATTAAGGACGAAGAGTACAATGAAGAAAGCGCTTATTGTTTCGACATTTTGTACAAGCCTCTTACTAGGCTGTGGGCATGAAAGCAGCGAGGTCGAAGATTACTTTCCTCCTGACGTGCCGGTTCCTAAGCCAGAGCCAGAGCCAGAGCCTTTCACCGGAAATAGTGTCTATTTCAATGAACAAGACTTTGTTATCACCGTTGTGGACTCAGAGCGAGAGACCCACCCTATTGTGGTTGGAGACTTCAGTGCAAACGAAATCTTACTCACTCACACTGGAGAGTTTGAGGGCAATCTGGCGAAAACCAAAGGTATAACGCAAGTAAGCAACACCGGAGACTACTTAGTCAATGACACAATTGCGGTCACAGGCGAAGTGTCCGAAAACGGCATATACATCTACGGCGATGTTAACGACCAAATGGTAGCTTACTCGTTAGCCAAAGTTTCAGATTCGATGAACCTAGCCAGCCTAGTTGGAACACATACTAACCTTGTCGATGGGACAACCTGGCGCATTGCCATTGACGGCAGTTTTGAGATCAATGGCTCTTGTATTGTGAATGGCACGCTTAGGTACAATCGCTATTACTTTAACGTTTTAGGAGCAGAAGCATCGAACTGTGCGGATGATAGCTTTAATGGCGCTTACGAAGGAATGATGACGACCGTCACCTATCAAAGCGACGTATACCTTAGCGGCATCATCTTCAATGATACCGCGGTGATGTGGTCAACAGCGGTGAAACAATAACCTGTCGCTTCGCCATTAAACACACTCATCTTTGCCACTATCTCAATGGCATACCATTCAAAATCGCTAAGAGAGCCTCTTAAAAAAAGGGGAGCTCTTTTAGCGCGTGAGAAAACAAGTTCACGCAACTTAGTCTATTTCTTTCAATCAGTTAAACACTATAAGAAAGCCGTAATGGCCTACGGATGACAGCTATTTTGAAAATCGAAAAGGGTAAGCACTATCGCTTGTAGTAAAGTATCTGTTGGGATTGTTCGTGAAGGGATTCACATTTTTCATGGCACAGTCCTCGCTAGATTTGAATCTAGGACTGTGTCGAGGGAAAGAATGGCACGCCCTGTAGGATTCGAACCTACGACCACATCCTTAGAAGGGACGTGCTCTATCCAGCTGAGCTAAGGGCGCGCTATAGGGAAAGGATTATACGAGTTAGGAGAGGTAAATCAATGGCTTTATTGCTTTGAGCGGTTTAAACGCCCAAAAAAAAGTCAACACATCAGCAAAAGACGAAAAACACACCAATGCAAACGTTTGCGTTGTAGCTTTTGAAATAGATTTCTGGGACAATGCACACAAAAATAACAGTCAATTAACTTTCTCAAGGAAAAATTATGTCTGCTCAAAACATTGATGGGAAACTCATTTCTCAAACTGTACGCTCAGAAGTCGCCGCTCGTGTTAAAGCGAGAACGGACGCAGGACTTCGAGCGCCGGGGTTAGCCGTTGTTTTAGTGGGTGAAGACCCAGCCTCGCAGGTTTATGTGGGCAGCAAACGCCGCGCGTGTGAAGAAGTAGGCTTTGTATCTAAGTCTTACGACTTGCCAGCTAGCGCAACCGAAGAAGAGCTATTAAGCCTAGTTGATGAGCTGAACAATGACCCTGAGGTTGATGGTATCTTGGTGCAATTGCCGCTTCCTGCAGGTATCGATACGACTCACGTTCTTGAGCGCATCATCCCAGAAAAAGATGTTGATGGCTTCCATCCATACAACGTCGGTCGTCTAGCGCAGCGCATTCCTAAGTTACGCTCGTGCACGCCAAAAGGCATTATCACTCTCCTTGATCGTTACAACATTCAACTTCGTGGTAAGCACGCGGTGATTGTGGGTGCATCTAATATTGTTGGTCGCCCAATGACACTAGAGCTGCTACTAGCTGGTTGTACAACGACAACCTGTCACCGATTCACGAAAGACCTAGAGAGTCACGTGCGTCAAGCGGACGTGGTGGTGGTGGCTGTTGGTAAGCCAAACTTTGTTCCAGGCCACTGGATCAAAAAAGGGGCGGTAGTCGTCGATGTGGGTATCAACCGTCTAGAAAATGGCACCCTAGTGGGTGATGTCGAATACGACGTTGCCAAAGACAACGCAAGTTTCATTACTCCGGTTCCTGGCGGCGTTGGTCCTATGACAGTAGCCAGCCTGATTGAGAACACTATGATTGCCTGTGAGCAGTTCCACACAGCTAAAAAGTAATCCATCAAGTAAGGGAGTTCGCTCCCTTACTGTTACCCTCTAGCTTGTTGCACGACATTTCCCTCTAAAAATCAATCATATAACGTTAACTCCCTCTCATTTTTCCCTACACTTTGCCCTTGTATTGGCAAGTTTGCCTCTTTGTCACAGTATTCGTACCTGACGTTAGGTACAAACAGAGACAGAGATATTCGTCGACTAACGAGGGGACAACGCTATGTATAAGAAAAATGCCGTAATTACAGCGGAAAGTGGCCTACACACCAGACCTGCAGCACAGTTTGTTAAACAAGCAAAGCAGTACGCTGAAGATGTCGAAATAGTATCAAAAGGGAAAACCGCCACTGCCAAAAACTTATTTAAACTGCAAACACTGCAGTTGGTGAAAGGCACTGAAGTCACGGTTCAATCTGCTAATAAACAGGCAGTGGATGAGTTGGCAAGTTTCTTAGAAAAAGTGACTGGCTAAGATAAATAAAGGGCTCAACGTACGCGGCCTGAGTACGTTGAGCCCTTTTCTGTAGATTATTAGGTCAGCGCTATCACTTGAAGAACGCCTTCAACCACCACTACTTCATCGCAATTCGATCAGCTAAGTGACTCACCGCTAGAGCAAAATAATACGAGCGATTCCACTTCATGAGTACGTTGTAGTTGTTGTACACCAAGTAAACACGACCATTTTCATCATCGGGCATAATGAGCCACGCTTTGATATCGTCATCCAACTTTGGCAACGGACGACCATCGTATCTAGTGACACCTAACTCACTCCACTCTTGCAGTAGCTTGCCTTTTTCAGACTCACGACCTTGCAGCTCTGGAGAAAAACCTGTTGGCACTTTGACTTGACGACCCCAAGTGTACTTATCATCCAGCCAGATTGCGCGAGATAGTTCGCGGTCGAAGCAAATACGTCCGCTTCTGAGTCCCAAATGTCTTTCTTACCATCGCCGTTACCGTCGGCTGCAAAGTTTAAGAAAGAACTTGGCATAAACTGACTTTGACCCATTGCTCCAGCCCAAGACCCTTTCATGTCCTCTGGTGCAATATGACCTTGCTCTAGAATGGTCAGAGCGGCAAGGGCTTCACTGCGGAAGAAGGCTTCGCGTCGCCCTTCGTAAGCCATGGTCGACAGCGCATCAATGACGCGGTAATTCCCCGTGAAGCGGCCAAAGTTACTTTCCACCCCCACAGCGCCACAATAAATCGCGGCTGGACGCCATACTCATCGCCGATACGTTTTAGCTCAGCGTAGTGCTTATCGTGCAGCTCTTTTGCCTGTTTGACTTTCCAGTCTGGCACCGCTCTTGGAATGTACTCATCCAAAGTGAGCTTTTTCTCGGGCTGGTTGCGGTCAGCTTTGACCGCTCTGGGCTTGTATTCAACTCCAGCAAAGGCTTCTGTTAAGATTTGCTCTGAAATCCCTTTGGCACGTGCTTCTTGCTTGAGGCCTGCGACATACTCCTCGAAGGATTCCTTTTGTTGCGCTGCTGCGCTTGTGGCTAGGCTTGCTCCTAGTATCACTGACAATATCGTTTTCACCGTGCCCTCCCCTGAGCATTCGGATTACTTCTGTTGAGCTTTCTGCTCTTTATATTTATCTAGCAAGTTTTCTGGCGGTGGTGGCAATTGTAAGAAAAAGCCCTCCTCGTTGATCGAGGCTTTTACTTTCTCCACGTCCACCAAGGCCAACTTGCGACCAGCGAGGTTCACAACCATCACAAACTGAGGTCGGCCAAACATCTCCATGAGCGCGTCTGGTACTGGTGTAAAGTCGTCTTTCTTAGCAATATACAGGTATGCCCCGTCTTTTTTAGTGCTTTTATAGATTGAACAAAGCATGGTTGTATCTCTTGTGGTTGCCTATCTTCTCAAGTCGAAGAAATAATTGAGTTAGTTTATGGAAAATTGAGAGTTAATTATCCATTTGAGAGCAAGATAGCTTGCTGTATCTAGTGTTGAAATATAACATGAATATTCCCAAGTGACCTCTAGATACGGTTACATTGGCAAACCTAATCAAAAGCAATGTCAATGGCACAAGGATTTGATCATCAATGTCTCAATCCCCAGATCTGAAAGGCAGTAGCTTCACCTTATCGGTGTTGCATCTTTCTGACAACGATGTTTCCAAAGCAGTTCAATTTTTACAGCAAAAAGTCTCTCAAGCCCCGACATTTTTCGCTTCGGCTCCCGTCGTGATCAATGTTAGCCAAGTCGAAGGCGATATTAACTTTATCGACCTCAAACTGGGTGTCGAAGAGATAGGTATGATTCCAGTTGGCATTACTGGCTGCCAGGACAAACGCCTGCAAAACCTCGCTTCAGAGGCAGGGTTTGCAGTCATGACGGCCAGTAAAGCACCTTCTCAAGCCCCCGCCAAAATGGAACCAACCAAAATTGTTCGCAACCCAGTTCGTTCTGGGCAACAAATCTATGCCAAAAATAGTGACCTTGTCATATTAAGCCATGTGAGTGCGGGCGCCGAAGTTATTGCTGACGGCACTATTCATATCCATGGCACATTAAGAGGCAGAGCTATCGCAGGGGCAAGTGGCTCACGCGATGCAAAAATTCTCTGCAACGACTTACAAGCTGAACTAGTCTCCATAGCAGGGAACTACTGGCTCAGCGATCAGATTGAACGTGAATATTGGGGTAAAAAGGTGCTGTTCGGGATGACCGACGACCAACTCGATTTCGAGATCCTCACGATTTAGAATTTTAAGGAATACAATAAATGGCACGCATTATTGTGGTAACGTCGGGTAAAGGCGGCGTAGGTAAGACAACTTCGAGCGCGGCTATCGCATCGGGTCTTGCGCTCAAAGGCAAAAAAACGGCAGTAATCGACTTCGACATCGGCTTACGTAACCTCGACCTAATCATGGGTTGTGAGCGTCGTGTGGTGTATGACTTTGTTAACGTCATCAATGGTGAAGCAACGCTAAACCAAGCACTGATTAAAGATAAGCGCACAGACAACCTATTCATTCTGCCTGCCTCACAAACTCGTGACAAAGACGCTCTAACCAAAGAAGGCGTGCGCCGCGTGCTAGACGACCTAGATGAAATGGGTTTCGACTTCGTAATTTGTGACTCACCTGCGGGTATTGAACAAGGTGCTCTAATGGCGCTGTACTTCGCTGATGAAGCAATTGTCACTACTAACCCAGAAGTCTCTTCGGTTCGCGATTCAGACCGTATCCTTGGCATTCTTGACTCAAAATCGCGCCGTGCAGAAGAAGGCAAAGAGCCGGTTAAGCAGCATCTACTGCTCACTCGCTACAACCCGGCACGCGTAACACAAGGCGAAATGCTGTCGGTTGAAGATGTGGAAGAGATCCTACACATTTCACTGCTTGGCGTTATTCCTGAGAGCCAAGCGGTACTGAATGCCTCAAACAAAGGTGTGCCAGTCATTTTTGATGACGAGTCTGATGCGGGTATGGCGTATTCAGACACCGTTGACCGTCTACTAGGTGAGCAAGTCGACTTCCGCTTCTTAACAGAGCAGAAGAAAGGTATCTTCAAACGTCTATTCGGGGGTAAGCGATGTCTTTACTTGAGTTTTTCCGCCCGCAGAAGAAGACCTCAGCAAACCTAGCGAAAGAACGTTTGCAAATCATCGTTGCAGAGAGACGCAGTGAAGGCTCGCCTTCTCCGTCTTACTTACCGCAATTAAAGGAAGATATCCTTAAAGTGATCGCTAAGTACGTCGACGTTGACCCATCTATGGTGGATCTGTCGTTCGAACACAAAGACGATGACATTTCGGTTCTCGAGCTCAACGTGCAGCTTCCAGAAGACGAAAAGTAAATGCTGAAAAGGCTCGCAATGGCGAGCCTTTTTGTTGTCAGTAGCGCTGTAAGCTTGGGTGCGTGATTAAGCGTCCATCACTTGGTCGAGCTGACGACCAAACAGTTCTAATCGCCAACCTTGCATCACATCCGGCAGCTTGGCAGGATCGCGCTGATGCTTCCAAACCCAAGATAGATACTGATTTAGCTGCTTTTTAGACGCTAAAAACTCGGTCGCTAAACCGCTGTGCTGAGCAGCCTTTTTCACTTCGTCTTTCAATGTCTTAAAGACTTGTTTGTAGCCTGGAAAATCCATGAGACGTTCGATTTTCTCTGGGAAATCTTCTTCAGGTGTTTGCTGAGCACGTTTTACGATGGCAGCGATACGCTCACCGTGACGACGGATCGCTCTAGGGTCAATGCCCTCTTGCTCCATTTGCTTTGGCTTTTTCAAGCCATGACGGGCAACCGTCCACAGCTCTTGCTCTTTGATGATAAAGTTCAAGGCCAAATCACGCTTTAACGCTTCATTAAAACGCCAAGTCGCCAATGGTTTTAACACTGCAAGCTGTTTACGTTTAAGCTGCCAAGCTCCTTTGATATCTAGGTAGGCATTCTCAGGATTAGGCGTTCTGCCGCGCTTTTGCATCAACAGATCCGATTCTTGCTGCGCCGCTTCCCACCACTCTTTGGCTTCCACTTTTGCAAACAGCTTAAAGTAAAGCGGCCATAGGTAATAAACATCGGCTGCCGCGTAGTCGAGCTGCTTATCAGTTAGTGGACGTGCAACCCAGTCGGCGCGAGATTCACTCTTATCAAGCTCAACATCCAGATACTCTTGCACTAAGGCTGCGAAGCCTGTCGACAAGCCATGACCAAGAAATGCGGCCATGATTTGTGTATCTACCATAGGGTAAGGCATGCAATTGAAGCTGTTGGCAAACACTTCAAGGTCTTCACCACAAGCGTGCAACACCTTCAATACTGAAGTATCTTTGAGAAGCTCAATGAACGGGGTGAAGTCACTGATTGTAAGTGGGTCGATAAGAGACAGCTGTTCACCATCATAAAGCTGAATCAAACCCAGCTTAGGGTAGTAAGTACGAATGCGCACAAACTCGGTGTCCAACATCACGACATCGGATTCACGAGCCTTGCTGCATACCGACTCTAGCTCGGCAAACTCTGTTACTATTTGGTATTCCACTCAATCTCTCTTCATAAAAAATGCCAGCTTTGCGGGCTGGCATTTTAGCACTGATTGTAATCAAACGTTAACTTAAACTGTCTTCTCTGAGGTCTTGAGCAGTTTTGCGTCGTTTTCTTCACGCAATACGCGGCGCAAGATCTTACCGACGTTGGTCTTAGGTAGATCATCCCTAAATTCAACACGTTTCGGGATCTTATAACCTGTTAGATGCTGACGACAGTGTTCGATGATCTCTTCTTTGGTTAGTGAGTTGTCCTTCTTAACCACGAAGATCTTAACGATCTCGCCAGAGGCTTCGTTCGCCTCACCAATCGCAGCGACTTCTAGTACCTTGTCATTCAGCGCCACAACATCTTCGATTTCATTTGGATAGACGTTAAAGCCTGAAACCAAAATCATGTCTTTCTTGCGGTCAACGATGTGCAAGAAGCCGTCATTATCAAACTCAACGATATCGCCTGTCGACAACCACCCCTCTTGGTTGATCACTTCTTTCGTCGCTTCAGCACGCTGCCAGTAGCCTTGCATGACTTGAGGACCGCGAACCTGCAGTTCTCCTTTGCCATCACCTTCGACTGGGTTGCCGTCTTCATCGACAATGCGCACTTCCGTTGATGGTACAGGTAAGCCAATCGAACCGTTGTATTCTGTGAGATCGTGCGGGTACGCTGCCACCAATGGAGAACACTCGGTGAGACCATAACCTTCCAATAGGAAACAGCCCGTGGTCTTTTTCCACTGCTCTGCAACAGCGCGTTGCACTGCCATACCACCGCCCACAGCCAGCCTTAGGCCGCGGAAGTCGAGCTCATGGAAATCTTCATTGTTGATGAGTGCGTTAAATAGGGTGTTTACACCGGTAATCGCAGTGAATGGGTATTTTTGTAGCTCTTTTACAAAGCCTGGGATATCACGCGGGTTGGTGATCAGCAGGTTTTGTCCACCCATTTCAATAAACAGCAAGCAGTTCACCGTCAGTGCGAACACGTGGTACAGCGGCAATGCGGTCACCACCAGCTCACGACCTTCGTTCAATACAGGCGCGTACATACCTTCGCCTGCATCACGTTCGCAATCATGTTGCGGTGTGTGAGAATCGCCCCTTTTGCAACACCAGTAGTACCACCGGTGTATTGCAAGAAGGCAATATCGTCACCCGTCATAAACGGCTTCACGTATTGCAAACGGCGACCTTTACTCAACGCTTTCTTAAATGAAATCGCACCTGGTAGGTCATACTTAGGCACCATGCCTTTTACGTACTTAACGACGAAGTCGACAATCGTCCCCTTCGCAGTTGGCAGCATTTGGCCAAGGCTTGTCAGTACTACGTGCTTGATTGGCGTTTTATCAACGACTTGTTCAAGCGTATTGGCAAAGTTTGAAACGATAACGATGGCTTTAGCATCGGCATCATTCAATTGGTGCTCAAGCTCACGCGGCGTGTAGAGAGGGTTCACGTTCACGGCGATAAGCCAGCACGCAGCACACCAAATAGCGCGATTGGTATTGCAGCAAGTTTGGCATCATGATCGCAACGCGATCGCCTTTTTGCAGTTTTAGCTCATTTTGTAAGTACGCTGCAAACGCTCGGCTACGCTCTTCCAGCTTACGGAATGTCATAACCGAACCCATGTTCACAAACGCAGGTTGGTCTGCATATTTGTGAATCGACTGTTCGAACATTTCAACTAGAGAGGGGTACTGATCTGGATTGATTTGCTCAGGCACATCGCTTGGGTATCGAGAAAGCCAAGGTTTATCCACAATTCTACTCCTTGCGTGTAAGGTCACTCTTTCGTTTCATAGGCAGATTTTCAGTGTTGTTTTAAAATATTGTTAACACTTTATGGGACTATGAATGTTTTATTATTCCTGCTATTACAACACAGCAGACCAGTTAGCGCACGAAAGACTCAAACACTTGTTTAATTTTTGTTAACTCGTCCAAGTATTAGTTCAAATACCTGCTCTGGTGATTCCAAATGGCAATGGTGATCGCCCTCTACCATCTCAATCTGTGCGTTGCGAAGCGGCTGCAAACACTCTGGACGCTGCAAATACGCGTACCCACGCTGACCAAGTATGATCAGATGAGGCACCGAGATGGCTTCCATAATTGCCAAGGCTTGCGGCTCACTCATACGATAGACCGACTCGCATTTGAGCTTACTGTCATGTCGCCAGACCCACTTATCTCCCAATTGTCGGAGATCGCGCTCGACAATCGGTAGTACCGCTTCAGTTGGGAGTTTGGTCGCGCGTTTACGCATCGCAATCGCATCTTGCTTTGAAGGGATGGATTTGGCTGTTTTATTGCGCCAGCGCTCTCGGCTTTCAATGCCTTTTCTTAACCGTTCAGGGCTCAGCTGCGGTGATTCCGAAAGTGGGATATGCGCTTCGATTTGAACTAAACAGGACACTTTTTCTGGAAAGGCTGCACTATAGCAACTCGCAATCAATGCACCAAGTGAATGACCCACCAGGCAGACATCAACCGCGTGAAGTTTAACCAACATGCGGTGAAGATCGTCAACGTAGTCATGGAAATTATAAAAGTGATGCTCGCTCTTGTGGCTCGAGTGACCATGACCGGGCAAATCAATCGCGATGACTCGCCAGTCGGGAGCATACTGTTCAATAAATGGAAACAGTGCGTGGAAGCTGGCGGCATTATCCATCCAGCCATGAATAAAAACGACCGTCTTTGCGGCCGTTGTTTTTGCTGGACGCTCAAGATAGGCAACCGTTCTGTCATCTATCTTGACCGACTGTTCTTTGAAGCTAGAGTCCAATCCTACTTCACCTCTTTGATGACTCTGCCGGTGCTCGGTCCGCCATGATAGTAGAAGCCGTCACAGTAGTAGCCCCAACAAGAGCTATAGCCGCCAAAGTCTCGATTGATGATCAAGCGCTCTTCAACGCGCCACAAGTAATTGCCATACGCCTTAATAACCGGGAAATCACCTTCATATTCGCCAATTTTTCCGCGCTCCAGCCCTTCTTTATGGCCACCGACTGTGACTAGACGCCCTTGAGCATAAGTAATCGGGTCGACAAAACCGTCGACATAAGCGATAAAGCGGCCATTAGGCTCTTCACTGATGTCAGGTTTTCCGTACTTATCAATGGGAAGGTTGACCACCTCGATACGCGTTCTATCGGCAAGATTTTTTACCGTATCAATAACACCGCCCAAGCGAACCTCAGTGTTATCACTGGTATCCAATACACCTTGATAGGTCGCCACTACATTGTCATTAGTAGTCGCCAAGGTATCGGGAAGGCTGCCACATGCACTCAAAATGGCACTTAATGCCAAGATACTGCTGAGTTTCAGAAGTGTTTTCATAAATAGGATACTCTAGTTAAAGCAAATAACTCTTATTATCATATATAGATATCGACACCAAGCAACTGCTGGAGTTCCTCGCGCTTAGCTCGATTCATGACATTCATATACTCTTCCAATGCCTTTTTCGAACGGCCTTCGGGAAGATCGTACTGAACCTGAGCCTTAGCCATGTCAGCGTCGGATAAGTGTTTGACCGAGTGCGCCACAGCTTGAGCGACTTTGGTAACCTGAGTAGATTGGCTTGTGGGTTGCGAAGATTGAGACGTGGAGGCTTTCGACACTGCCTTTTTTGCATTGGCTTTTTGTGTCTTACGTTGGTTGGGTATGAAAGGTAAGCCGTTTATCGAAACCATAGTCTAGTCGGGCTAGCGATTTACCAGCTAGCCCTCTCCTTGATTACTCTCTGCCCGGCAGCTTTTTCCAAGCGACAGTATCACGCAGATACACAGGGCTGGCTTCTTCAGCAGGAACAGTATTGCCTTGTGCCAGCTCAAACTGAGCAAGATAAGCGATATCTTGCGCTTCTGGGAACTGAACCTGTGAGGCTTGAGTGTCGATAGCAAGCGTAGATAGCGTGTCCGCGTATGCTTCCCAGCCTGTGCCAGCTGTTGCCCACGTGTGCTCATCTTTCACTAGGTTCTGAGCTAACACGCTCGGCGGGACAACTTGCTCTTGATCCACATCCTGCCAGTCACCAGACTCAAGACGCTCAAAGCGTCCCCAATACACCTCATTCATACGAGCATCAATTGCACTTGCAACCGTTGTTGCGCCGTCAACACGATACGCGCCTTGCGCCATCGCTTTGAGCGTCGAAATCCCAATCATCGGCAAATCCGCACCAAAGCCCAAACCTTGCGCGATACCAATACAGATACGCACGCCAGTGAAACTACCTGGACCACGCGCAAAAGCCAACGCATCCAGTTCAGCCAGTGTCAAACCTGCTTCTTTAAGCAGCTCATCTACCATTGGTAGCACTTTTTTAGTGTGGTCGCGCGGAGCCAGCTCACTGCGTGAGTATGTGGTGTCACCCACCAGCAAAGCCACTGAGCAATTTTCGGTTGCGGTATCGATCGCGAGTATTTTGTAAGTCATTTATTTCTCAATTTGTTCTTCTGTCGCTTCAGGCGCCATGTCCTGAGCTAAAAACTGTTTTATTACACCAAGATCACGAGTGCGTGGGATCGGCGGTAAACTGGATAAGAAGGTCGCACCATACTCGCGCGTCACCAAACGGTTATCGCATATGATGAGCGCCCCTCGGTCTTTCTGATCACGAATCAAGCGCCCCACGCCCTGTTTCAGGGTAATCACCGCATCAGGTATTTGAACCTGCTGGAACGGATCACCGCCCTGCAGTTTACAATCTTCGATCCGAGCTTTAAGCAAGGGATCATCGGGTGCGGTAAACGGTAATTTATCGATGATAACACAGCTCAAGGTGTCACCTCTAACATCTATTCCTTCCCAAAACGCCCCTGTTGCCACCAGCAGCGCGTTACCAAGCTCCATAAACTCTGCCAACGTTTTTTGCTTGCTGGTCTCGCCCTGAAGTAGGACGGGCAGTGACAAGGTTTCGCGAAACTTCTCCCCTAACTCGCGCATCATGCTGTGCGAAGTACACAAAAAGAAACATCGCCCTTGGTTTTGCTCAATCACGGGGGCTAGCATGCTCACCAACTTATTAGCCAGTCCCGGACTGTTTGGCTCAGGTAGGTAACGCGGCACACACAGCCTTGCTTGCTCGGGGTAATCAAACGGACTTGGCAGAGAAAACTGCTGCTTAGGCACTAAGCCCAGACGTGACGTGAAATGTCCAAAGTCATCGGAAACCGCGAGGGTTGCCGAGGTGAATATCCAGGCACCGCCTTTCATTTCAACTTGCTCATGGAACTTATCAGCGACAGTGAGCGGCGTGATATGTAGGCTGAAATGGCGCGGGGAGGTGTCGTACCAATAGGAGTAACCAGTGATGGTCACATCGCAGACACGCTCTAGGCGCCCCTTGACTAAATTGGCACGTTCGAACGCGGTATCCAGCAGTTGGCTGCGGCCTAATGCCAGCTTTAGTACCTCTATCACAAACTCTAGTGCGTCCATCAAGCGCTCCATTTCTCGCTTGATGTTCGGCGATGCAATGGCGTCTCGCCAGTTGCCTCGAAATCCGGTGTCACCTAGGATGATTCGCATCTCCATCGCTGCTTGTGATAGGCGCTCTCCCGCTTTTTGTAGCTGACGCATGTCACGGGCTTCGGTGCGATAGCCTATCTCGATGTCTTTGCACAAATCCTGAATTTGGCGACTCGATATGGACTGACCGAAGTATTGACTGGCAATGTCTGGGATCTGGTGTGCTTCGTCGAAGATGAATACGTCCGCTTCAGGAATAAGCTCGCCAAATCCGGTCTCTTTAATGCTAAATCGGCCATAAACAAATGGTGGTTCACCACCACAACGTCGGAATCGAGCGCGCGTCGCCTTGCTTTGAGTACAAAGCAATCTTCGTAGCTTGGGCACTCTTTGCCTAGGCAATTGTCATTGGTTGATGTAATGGTTGGAATGATCGGGCTGTCTTCCGCAATGGCGTCACACTCACCTAGGTCTCCAGACTTGGTTTCCGATGACCACGAACGCACTTTCACCAACTGTGACAGCAAATCGGTCTGAGTTTCGGTGGTGTGACTCTCCACCATTTGGCGACTCAGTCTATCGAGGCACAAATAGTTGGAGCGCCCTTTTAACAGTGATACTTGTCCATGAAAGCCCAGCGCTTCGACCATCAAGGGTAAGTCACGGTGGAACAACTGCTCTTGAAGATTCTTTGAGCCGGTACTGATGATGGTTTTCTTGCCGCTAAGCAGAGCCGGAACCAAATAAGCAAATGTTTTACCCGTACCCGTTCCTGCTTCAACCACCAACTGGGTTTGATGTTCAATCGCCTGATCGACGGCGTTCGCCATATCAAGCTGAGGCTGACGAGGCTGAAAACCCGGAATAACTGAGCCCAGCGCTCCATCGGAGGCAAAAGCTTTGTTGATTGTACGTGAACCCATTTGGCACCGCTGATTGCAAACAATTGGCCTAGTATACCCAAACCCTTTGCAGTTCAAAAACTGAAATGCGCTGGTTCAAAATCGGCTTTGAAAAGCAAAATGCCCTATTGCGCCTGACGACAAAGCGGTTTAGGTCACATCTTTTGTTGAAACCTTACACAGAATAGATTAATAATGTCGGTTATATTGCGTACAACCTTCATAGATCGCACCCAAACTAAATCCTCATATGAGCCCTAAACAACTCAATGTTTGTGTTCGCGCCAAGCATTTGAATCGCTAATAAGCCGCTCGTATAAGGTAAGAACAATATTTTCACGGAAGCAGTAAATCATGGAAAAGAAAACCCTTCTCACGCATTGCAGTGATGCGCCTGGACTGATCTCAAAAATCACCAACATCTGTTACAAGCACCAGCTCAACATCATCCATAACAATGAGTTTGTGGATAATACTAGTGGCCATTTCTTTATGCGCACTGAGCTAGAAGGTTACTTCAACGATGAGACCTTCCTTGCTGACCTAGACCACGCGCTTCCAGAAGGCACCAAGCGCAAACTTGTTGACTCATCGCGTAAACGCATTGTGATTCTGGTAACTAAAGAAGCCCATTGTCTTGGTGATATCTTAATGAAGAACTTTGATGGCAGCCTAGATGTGGACATTGCCGCAGTCATTGGTAACTACGACATCCTGCAAGGTCTAACCGAGAAGTTTGATATCCCATATCACTGCGTCTCTCACGAAGGACTTAGCCGCGAAGAGCATGAAGCGAAAATGCTCGAAGCCATCGACCAATACGATGCTGACTACCTAGTACTTGCCAAATACATGCGCGTACTTACGCCGACCTTCGTTGAAAAGTATCACCATAAGATCATCAACATCCATCACAGCTTCTTGCCAGCCTTTATTGGTGCGAAACCTTATCAGCAAGCTTATGACCGCGGCGTAAAAATCATTGGTGCAACGGCGCACTTTGTGACTAATGACCTAGACGAAGGGCCGATCATCAAACAGGACGTGATTCCAGTAGATCACAACTTTAGCGCAGCCGATATGGCGCAAGCAGGTCGTGACGTTGAGAAAAACGTATTGTCGAAAGCGCTGAACAAAGTGATTAACGATCACGTATTCGTCTACGGCAACAAGACGGTTATCTTATAGCGAGTGACCTTGTCATTGATTCTAAAAAGTCGCTCTCAATAATATGAGAGCAGCTTTTTTATCTGCTGCTAGTAAGAATCGCCTTTGGAATAGTCAACCTGATAGCCTAAGTCGTCCAGCATCCCTAAAGTCACTGGCCCAATTAAGGTGCCGTTGGCCATGAGTTCTTGACTCATGTTCGGCACAGGCTGGCCATTCTTATCGTAGCGTTTTTCATCCTCACTGCCTTTGGAGTCATAGAGGTGCCCTCCATCATCACTGATCGGAAGTTCACGGAAACTGGCTTTGTACTGCTCATTGAAACGTTTGACGGCTTGACTATCACGCACCATAAACAGGTTCCCAAGCTGGCTATCACGGCGCGTGTAGTCCATAGAATAGGCACCAATGCCAAATACATGACCCATTTCGTGCAGAATATTGGCGTTGAACTCAACAGGATCAAACCCGGGCTGATACGTATGGCTACCAATAAACACCGATCCTTCGGTGGGAATTAACCGCCAATTGACGTCAATCTCAGCCTCGGGGCCTGCCATACCATTGGCGTTGTCCATCGGAACCACATGAAAATTAATGTCTATGGTGTGATGCTCAAGATTATCCACGGCAGAGATCACCTCTAGCCAGCGATTGGCTGCGGTTAAATACGCGGCAATTTGTTCATCCGTCCATTTGCTCTTTTTGCCATTATGAAGCGTTAGCTGATTGCAGAAGTGAAGGTTGAGATCTAAGTGAGCATTAGACACCGTTTGAGTGGCGCTGCGCTCGCAAGGGGCGTTATCAAAATCAAACGCCTCGGCATAACTGTTACTCGATAGAAAAGACAACAACAGGGCTGAGCCGATTAAAATTGAACGAATAAAATTCCTTTTTAGCACGCGTCGCTTCCTTAACACTGAATAGTCTATTTAGTGTAGCTTGCCAACGCGTGCTCATCGGTATCAGAACGTCACTACCGTGTGTAAATTTCAACCAACCATGTCGTGGTTAGTCACAATATTGTCAGGTTAAGCGAGACCATTAATCTTGCTCTGAAGCCACGATATTTTTCAAACTGTGTGGATGTAGCTTGATGCAGATGTTATTGAATTTAAACGCAACCGTTGGATTGGCCAATCGCTCCCCTTCACCTTTCGGGCTCGATAATTTCACTTTTACACCTTGCGCTTTTGCTTTCTCCAGCTGATTCTCTAGCTCTGGGAACTTAGTATATAAATCCAGCAATAATGCGTCCGCAGTCAGAGCCTTTGATGGCACCACAAACTCAACATGCTCCCAATCCTCAACCGGGTGAGTTTTACCAATGGCAGGGTACGGCAACTCCAAACACTCGATCGACCAGCCATGACTTTTAATAGGGTTGTCGAATTCCAATACAATAATTGGACGGCCATTAATTTGCGCCTCAGAGATCACTTTGCCGTAGTCTAGCCATGCATGATGCGCAGCTTTTGCTAACTCACCATCGTTGATACGCAGAGCAATGTGGTCAGCTTGATAAGCAGATAAATCGATAGCTAATAGGCTGCATAAAGCCTGAATATTATCCAGAAAATCATCGATTTTATTCAACATTGCAGAAGGCACTAGACCTTTTTCTAAAAGGGTTTGTTGCATTTTTTCGAGCTCACTTTGGTCATCAAACGCCAAATAGTAGCAGGATTGAGCTAGAATCAGAAAAAATACAAACTTTCCCCCTAGGTGAGCGGCGCTAAAGTTGCTATTATGTGCGCCAATTTACTAGATAAAAGTCAATTCCAAGAATTGAAGCCAAGTTTTGAAGGAAATGCGTGTGAATATCCAAGCACTGATCAACGACAAAGTATCTCAGGCTCTTGAAGCCGCTGGCGCACCTGCAGGCAGTCCTGCGGCTGTTCGCCAATCTGCAAAACCACAGTTTGGTGACTACCAAGCAAACGGTGTAATGGGCGTTGCTAAGAAGTTGGGTACTAATCCACGAGAATTCGCGCAAAAAGTTCTGGACGTTTTGGACCTAGATGGAATTGCTAGCAAAACTGAAATTGCAGGTCCTGGTTTTATCAACATCTTCCTAAGCGAAGAGTTTCTAGCTCAGCAAGCTGATGAAGCACTTGCAGACGCTCGCCTAGGTGTCGCGACACAAGAGCAACAAACCATCGTTGCTGACTACTCGGCGCCAAACGTTGCTAAAGAAATGCACGTTGGTCACCTGCGTTCAACCATCATCGGTGATGCCGTTGTTCGTACTCTTGAGTTCCTTGGCCACAAGGTTGTTCGTGCAAACCACATCGGTGACTGGGGTACTCAATTCGGTATGCTTATCGCAAACCTAGAGCGCGTTCAAAAAGAGTCTGGTGAAGTGTCAATGGAGCTTTCTGACCTAGAAGCCTTCTACCGTGAATCTAAAAAGCTGTACGATGAAGACGAAGAGTTCGCAGTACGCGCTCGTAACTACGTCGTTAAGCTGCAAAGTGGTGATGAGTTCTGCGCTGAGATGTGGAAGAAACTGGTTGATATCACTATGATTCAAAACCAGCGCAACTACGACCGTCTAAACGTATCACTCACTCGTGAAGACGTCATGGGCGAGAGTATGTACAACGACATGCTTCCAGCTATCGTAAAAGATCTTCAAGAAAAAGGTTTAGCGGTTGAAGATGACGGCGCGCAAGTTGTATTCCTTGATGAATACAAAAACAAAGATGGTGAGCCAATGGGCGTTATCATCCAAAAACGCGATGGCGGCTTCCTATACACCACCACTGATATCGCATGTGCTAAGTACCGTTACGAGCAGCTAGGCGCAGACCGCGTACTTTACTTCATCGATTCACGTCAGCACCAGCACCTTCAGCAAGCATGGACTATCGTTCGCAAAGCAGGCTACGTGCCAGAATCAACCACGCTTGAGCACCATGCGTTTGGTATGATGCTAGGTAAAGATGGTCGTCCATTTAAGACTCGTGCTGGTGGCACTGTTCGTCTTGCGGATCTTCTAGATGAAGCAGTAGAGCGTGCAAACGCGCTTATCGAATCTAAGAACCCGGAGCTAGCGAGCGACGAAAAAGCAAACATCGCGAACACAGTTGCGATGGCAGCGGTTAAATACGCAGACCTTTCTAAGCACCGTACCACAGACTACGTGTTCGACTGGGACAACATGCTTGCGTTCGAAGGTAACACAGCACCATACATGCAGTACGCATACACGCGTGTTGCGTCTGTATTTGCGAAAGCGGGTGTATCTATGGATGAGCTTACTGGCGACATCAAGATCACTGACGAAAAAGAGAAAGCACTGGTCGCTAAGCTTCTACAATTTGAAGAAGCGGTTGAGTCAGTGGCTCGTGAAGGTCAGCCTCACATCATGTGTAGCTACCTATTCGAACTAGCAGGTCAATTCTCTAGCTTCTACGAAGCGTGCCCAATCCTAGTTGCAGAAGACGAAACGGTTAAACAAAGCCGTCTACGTCTTGCGGCCCTAACTGCGAAGACTATCAAACAAGGTCTTGAGCTACTGGGTATCGAGACACTAGAAAGAATGTAATTTTTTGAATTACCATTCATAATAGAAGGCGAGATGCGAAAGCAGCTCGCCTTTTTTGTATCCCTTCTGATGTGAGCAACTGCAATGAGCTTTGAACTGCACCCACAACTAAAAAAAGACACTACCCTACTTGGTGAATTTCCATTGAGTCTGGCGCTACTGCACCGCGACAACTCCGTGCCTTGGGTTATCCTAGTCCCGAAAAAAGCCGAACTAACCGAACTGCACCATCTACCGATGCAAGAACAGCAACAATTCCTGATTGAGTCGGAAGCAGTTAACCGAGCATTGGAGACACTGTTTACGCCAGACAAACTCAATTTCGGCGCGCTGGGAAATATGGTACCGCAACTGCATGTTCACCATATTGTAAGGTACAAAGATGACTTGGCGTGGCCTGGACCACTATGGGGCAATGCAAAAGGTGAGTATCGCAGCGATGACGAGCAGCAAGATTTGGCTGAGCGCATCCAAGCACAACTTTTGAATAGTGAGCTGTTCAAAAAGGCGTAATAGTTCAGAATTACTTAAGTATCGCCCAATAAAAAGCTCCGACGGTGTCGGAGCTTTTTGCGATTGCATTGTGTTTAAGGCTACTTTTTTGGCAATTACATAGTTACGCTCAGCGAGAGACCATCCTGTTGGTTCACATGATACCTCACGCGTACCACCTCCCCTTTCTTATCGCAGTCTTCCGTCCTTGAAAGCTTTCCTTTTCGAATCCAGACCGCCAGCATCGCATCCACACCATCCTCACTAAGAGCAAACTGCTTTGCTAAGTCCTGACGACTTACGCCTGGGTTTTCTTCAATATGCGCTTTCAATTGGGACAGGATCATACCACTTGGATCTCCAACTCTGTCTGCTTCTTACCTTGGTTTTTAAGCAGTTTCCAGACGATGGCACAAATGGC
>NZ_JYJK01000106.1 GCF_003263785.1 Vibrio variabilis | reverse complement strand
GCTTTCTCGGTTAAGTTCATTGGAGTAGGGGTTCTGCGTACTAGCTTTACACCTGCTCGTCAGTGCCAAATCGTAAAACCGCGCGTGCTGTTTCTTTTGCTTGGAAAGGGCATCAATCAACTTCGTATATGGTGCACGTTGTAGTCAGCTTCAGTGCAAGAGCCGTGAGTTGCCTTTTAGTATCGCCATCTTAGGCCGCAAGTTGGTGGAAAGTTCAATGCTTCTGCATTTGGTGCGTCAGCGGCTTTGGTTTTGGAGCGTTTCTTTAAGATCTTGGTGCCAAACGTTGGCTTCATCGCACGCAAAAAGCTAACAAATTGCTCAAGCAGACAGCTAACAGTTGGCGATTTTGGTTTGGTTGAGTTCAGTGATTAAGGTGGCTTTGCTTGAGTGTCGTGGCAGTTAGCTGCCACTTAGCAAGGCGTTAGCTTTCTCGGTTAAGTTCATTGGAGTAGGTGTTCATCGTCCTAGCTTTACACCTGCTCGTCAGTGCCAAATTGCAAAACCGCGCGTGCTGTTTCTTTTGCTTGGAAAGGGCGTCAATCGACTTAGATTATGGTGCACTTTGCAGTCAGCTTCAGCGCAGGAGCCGTGAGTTGCCTTTAAGTATCGCCATCTTTGGCAGCAAGTTAGTTGAAGGTTCAATGCTTCTGCATTGAGTGCGGCGGTGGAGATGGTTTTGGAGCGTTTCTTTGAAATCTTGGTGCTAAACGTCGGCTTCATCGCACGCAAAAAGCTAACAAATTGCTCAAGCAGACAGCTAACGTTTGGCGATTTTGGTTTGGTTGAGTTCAGTGATTACGGTGGCTTTGCTTGAGTCTATTGATAGTTAGCTGCAACTTAGCAAGGCGTTAGCTTTCTCGGTTAAGTTCATTGGAGTAGGTGTTCATCGTCCTAGCTTTACACCTGCTCGTCAGTGCCAAATCGCAAAATCGCGCGTGCTGTTTCTTTTACTTGGAAAGAGCATCGCTCAACTTTGAGTATGGTGGACTTGGTTGTCAACTTTAGCGAAAGAGCCTTGAGTTGCCTTTAAGTATCGCCATCTTTGGCAACAAGTTGGTGGAAGGTTCATTGCTTCTGCATTGGGGTCATCGACGGCGTCAGCTTTGGAGCGTTTCTTTAAAATCTTGGTGCCAAACGTCACCTTCATCGCACGGAAAAAGCTAACAAATTGCTCAAGCAGACAGCTAACAGTTGGCGATTTTGGTTTGGTTGAGTTCAGTGATTACGTGGCTTTGCTTGAGTGTCGTTGCAGTTAGCTGCAACTTAGCAAGGCGTTAGCTTTCTCGGTTAAGTTCATTGGAGTAGGGGTTCATCGTCCTAGCTTTACACCTGCTCGTCAGTGCCAAACTGCAAACCTGTACGTGCTGTTTCTTTTGTTTGGAAAGAGCATCGCTCAACTTCGAGTATGGTGCACTTGGTTGTCAGCTTTAGCGCAAGAGCCGTGAGTTGCCTTTAAGTATCGCCATCTTTAGCAGCAAGTTAATGGAAGGTTCATTGCTTCTGCATTGGGTGCGTCGGCGGCATTGGTTTTAGAGCGTTTCCTTAAGATCTTGGTGCCAAACGTCGGCTTCATCGCACGCAAAAAGCTAACAAATTGCTCAAGCAGACAGCTAACAGTTGGCGATTTTGGTTTGGTTGGGTTCAGTGATTACGGTGGCTTTGCTTGAGTGTCGTGGTAGTTAGCTGCAACTTAGCAAGGCGTTAGCTTTCTCGGTTAAGTTCATTGGAGTAGGTGTTCATCGTTCAAGCTTTACACCTGCTCCTCTGTGCCAAATTGAATACCTGTACGCGCTGTTTCTTTTGCTTGGAAGGAGCATTGCTCAACTTCGAGTATGGTGCACTTAGCCGTCAGCTTTAGCGCAAGAGCCGTGAGTTGCCTTTAAGTGTCGCCATCTTTGGCAGCAAGTTAGTGGGATGTTCAATGCTTCTGCATTGGGTGCGTCGGTGGCGTTGGTTTTGGAGCGTTTCTTTAAGATCTTGGTGCCAAACGTTGGCTT
>NZ_JYJK01000105.1 GCF_003263785.1 Vibrio variabilis | reverse complement strand
CACCATCGACAATAAGATCGGTTAGCGCCCCCAGCATACCTGCTGATACCGCGCCTACAGCCGCGCCCTCTGCGGCCCCTTGGGTTGTGTTGGCACCACACCCGACTAACAAACTAGCAGCGATAGCACTCGCCAAAAGCGATTTTAACTTCATGGTTTCCATCCTATGTAACCGACTGTAATAAAAGCATTATAGGACGATTTTGTTGAAAATAGATCGACAAAATCTGATTTGGTTTTTTGATTAGTCAAAAACAGTACTTCTGCCTAGAAAGAAACGCTGAAAATGAAATGTTTTGTAACATTCTGCACGGTCGGAAAATTGGGTTATTGCTGCAAATTAAGTTCTAGTCATTTACATCTAAGTGGCAAATTATTGCGAGACATTTCTAAATAAATCCTATTAAAAATCTCAATAAGCGCAATTTTTGCCCACTTTATTTTTTTGGTAACTAAAGTATTTGTGATTTATCAATCGGTCGCTAGTTATGCATTCTTTAGATGAATGGGTCTGTAGGGTGCGAGTATCAAGTGTTAAACACTGCTTAATGGAAAATAAACCAATGGAAAATTCTATTCAGAAGGAGCTGGTGAGTACTGGCAGTAAACTGAGTTTACTGGCTGCTATTTGCGCTGCGACGATCTACTCTCCAATGTCAGCTGCCACTACTACGCAGCCAGACTGTCGACCTGATGGTCTCTATCAAACCCCAGGAGTTCAAGTCCCCTACTGTACAATTTACGATGCAGAGGGGCGGGAGATCATGGGCGCCGATCACCCAAGACGAGTGATTGGTTATTTCACCAGTTGGCGTTCTGGTGATGATCCTCAGGCTGCCTATCTTGTGAATGACATACCTTGGGAGCAGCTCACTCATATTAACTATGCATTTGTCAGTATAGGCTCTGATGGCAAGGTGAATGTTGGTGATGTCAACGATCCGACCAACGTCGCCGTTAATAAAGAATGGCCAGGGGTGGAAATCGATCCCACTCTTGGCTTTAAAGGACACTTTGGCGCATTAGCAACGGCCAAAAAGAAACACGGTGTAAAAACGCTTATTTCCATTGGTGGCTGGGCTGAAACCGGCGGACACTTTGGTCCAGATGGCAAGCGAATCGCCGACGGCGGCTTCTATACGATGACGACCAACGCCGATGGATCTGTAAACACCCAAGGGATCGAGACGTTTGCCAACTCTGCCGTTGAAATGATGCGAAACTATCAATTTGATGGTTTAGACATTGATTACGAATACCCAACTTCGATGTCTGGAGCAGGTAACCCAGATGATAAGGCCTTTGCCGAATCCAGACGCCCCCATTTGTGGAAGTCTTACGAAGTCCTAATGAAGGTGCTGCGCGAGAAGCTAGATGCGGCCAGTGCGCAAGATGGTGTGCATTACATGCTGACAATCGCAGCGCCTTCATCGGGCTATTTGCTACGTGGTATGGAAACCATGTCCGTTAATCAGTATCTCGATTACGTGAATATCATGACCTATGACTTGCACGGTGCTTGGAACGATCACGTGGGTCACAACGCCGCGCTCTATGATACGGGTAAAGATTCCGAACTTGCGATGTGGAATGTTTATGGCACTGCCGCGTATGGTGGGATTGGTTATCTGAACACGGATTGGGCGTACCATTATTTCCGAGGCTCGATGCCAGCGGGTCGAATCAATATTGGTGTTCCTTACTATACGCGCGGTTGGAAGAATGTGACCGGTGGCACTAATGGTCTGTGGGGCAGAGCGCCGTTACCAAATCAATCAGAGTGTCCAGCAGGCACGGGTGAAGGTGAGAAGAACAATTGTGGTTATGGCGCACTGGGTATCGATAACATGTGGCATGACAAAGATGCCAATGGTAATGAGATGGGTGCAGGCTCAAACCCGATGTGGCATGCTAAAAACTTGGAAAAAGGCATTTGGGGTTCTTACGCTGCGGCTTATGGCTTAGACCCTGTCAATGACCCGACCGATAAGTTTGTTGGTACCTATACGCGTCACTACGACAGCGTTGCTGTGGCTCCTTGGTTATGGAATGCAGAAAAAAACGTTTTCCTCTCCACTGAAGATGTCGATTCCATTAATACCAAAGCGCAGTACGTCATCGACAAGGAAATTGGTGGCATCATGTTTTGGGAGCTAGCGGGGGACTATAACTGTTACGTTCTTGATGCCAATGGTAATCGTGGTGCGGTTGATTTAACGGAGAGTGCGTGTGCAACGGGAAATGGTGAGTACCACATGGGTAACAGCATGACCAAGGCCATGTACGACAAGTTCTTGAGTGCGACGCCCTATGGCAACAAAGTGGCAACAGGAGCGGTGCCTGAAAAAGCGGTGGACATTACGGTTTCAATCAGTGGCTTTAAAGTCGGTGATCAAAACTATCCAATTAACCCGAAAGTGACCTTTACCAACAACACAGGCAGCGATCTTCCTGGTGGTACAGAGTTCCAGTTTGATATCCCTGTTTCAGCGCCCGATAACGCGAAAGACCAATCGGGTGGTGGTTTGAAGGTGATCGCTTCGGGTCACACGAGAGCCAACAATATTGGTGGCCTTGATGGACCAATGCATCGAGTGGCGTTCAGTTTACCAAGCTGGAAGAATCTAGCGGCTGGTGCGACCTACGAGCTAGATATGGTGTACTACTTACCGATTTCTGGCCCTGCAAATTACACCGTAAACGTCAATGGCGTTGACTATGCCTTTGCCTTTGAGCAGCCGAATCTACCGCTTGCGGATTTGAATGCAGGTGGGGGTAACGGTGGCGGAACTGGCGGTGGTGGCAGTGATACTTGTAGCCTAACAGGTGTCAACGAATACCCGAATTTCCCTAATCTAGACTGGGAAGGCAAGCCAAGTCACGCCAATGGTGGCGACAAAATGAGTTACCAAGGCGTTGTTTATAAAGCCAAGTGGTGGACGAACTCGGTACCAGGCAGTGATGGTAGCTGGGAAAAAGTGTGTGTTATCTAGTGTGCTAGAGTAATGAACACGAATGAAAACAAATAGCCGCTCGGGGGAGAGCGGCTATTTTCGGTTTTGTCGTTGGTTTGCATTCAAGGAGAAACGTTTGGTTTAACTATTCGAAAATATAACCCTCAGGGATCACTACAATACCTTTCTCAGAGATATGAAAGCGCTTAGCATCCTCAGTTGGATTTACGCCTATCACGGTGCCATCAGGAATGTTGACGTGTTTATCGACGATACAGTTGACCAACTGACAGCCTTCTCCCACCGTGACATCGCCAAATAAGATGCTATCGGCAATGGTCGCACCATCATTGATACGAACATTGGACGACAAGATGGAATGGTGCACAGAGCCGCCAGAGTTCACCACGCCATTGGCGATGATAGAGTTAATAAAAATTCCTTCGTTACCCGTTGCCGAAGGAACCGTGCGTGCTGGTGGAAGCTGAGGCTCGTAGGTGCGAATTCCCCAGTTTTCTTGATACAAGTTCATTGGAGGAACAGGTTCTAGTAAATCCATGTTTGCTTCATAAAAGGAATCGATGGTGCCAACATCGCGCCAGTAGCAATCTCGTGCGACACGTCCTTTGTCATCTCCAAAGTTGTAGGCATAGACGCCTTGTGAGTCGATAAGCTTAGGGATGATGTCTTTACCAAAGTCGTGACTGGAAGTATCGAGCTCCGCATCTTGCTCTAATGCTTGTTGCAGCGCTTCCATTTCAAACACATAGATACCCATGGAAACCAAAGAGCGATTTGGATCGTCTGGCATGGAGGCAGGATCGCTCGGTTTTTCGTAAAAGTCGGTCACTTGCTTTTGCTCGTTGGTGGCCATTACACCAAAGGCCGTCGCCTCTTCTCGAGGCACGTCCATACACGCTACGGTGAGTTTTGCTCCGCTGTCTTTGTGCTCTTGAACCATGGCTTCGTAATCCATGCGATAGATATGATCGCCCGATAACACCACGACATGCTTAGCTTCACTTCGCGACAGTAGCCACATATTGTGATAAATCGCATCTGCAGTCCCTTCGTACCAAGCGCCACCTTTTCTCATCTGTGGGGGACCACAGTAATGTATTCTTTGAGTTCTGGGTTGAAGATGGACCAACCATCTCGGATATGTTTGTGTAAAGAGTGGGATTTGTACTGGGTCAGAACCAATATTTGACGCAGGCCTGAGTGCAAACAGTTGGTTAGCGTGAAGTCGATGATCCGATATTTTCCGCCAAAAGGTACTGCTGGCTTGGCTCTGTCATCGGTTAGGGGGCTTAACCGTGAGCCCATGCCGCCCGCTAGGACGATGGTAAGAACGTCTTGCATCTTATTTCTCCCTGAAATTGTGCAATTAGAGTAGGTCTAATCTTTTACCTTTCAAGAAACGCGCCAGAGGCTAAGGTACTGAATATCAATGAAGAGCATAGTTGATAATGGGGTAATTGCACCAAAAAAGGGATGGAGTTTGATCTGTTGCACGCTTGTTGTGCTCAGCCTCTGTTGATGTCTCAATTTGGTGCAAACAGGGCAAATACAAGGGTTATTGCGTTGCGAGCAGCTATTTGCCATTTTGCGAGGTTAAAGCTGCACGCGGCTTCTCTTGAAAGCCAATACTGTTCTTGTTTTACATTGTAAATTGAAGCAGCGAATCGACACTAAAGTTCGCGAGTTAGTGCCGATTCTCTAGATAACGGATGTGTAATGATCAGTTGTTGAGGTGAGCCGTGACTTTATTGAACACCAGTTTAAACCAAGCGGTATAGGCTTGCGGCTGAGCGATCATTGCTTGTTCAATCGCACTGAACGCTTGCCATTCACACGTCTCTGCCTCGCGGGGTTGATATCAAGTGTGACATCGTTGCTTTGTGCAATCACAATATGATCCAACTCGTTTTCTGTCAGCCATTGTCGAACTTGGCGAGATAACTAATGGTACCGATATCGGTAAATGTTAACGCGTCTTGGATACCGAGCTCTTCGTCTAGACGACGTTTTGAAGCATGAATGATGTCTTCGTCGGGTCTAGGATGAGAGCAGCAGGTGTTACTCCAAAGTCCACCGCTGTGATACTTGTTTGACGCACGTTTTTGCATTAGGAACTCAAGTTCACCATCACGATAGCGATACAACATGACCGAAAAGGCTAGGTGACGAAAGCCCATTCTGTGTGCATCTAATTTGTCTTCGGTTCCAATTGGGTTTCCAAATCTATCGACAACAACAACGAGATCTTCAAACATAAGTACTCTCATGGTGTGGCAACCGCGACATCCACTGTTCGCTGTACCAGTTTAAAAAGTTCACTCAACTCCTGTTGTGAGCGCGAATCATACCACCAAAGATTTAAATAGCACACAGATTGAAAGTGCGGCGAGAAAATCAGTAAGATCGTCTACATTCTCCGGTACTTACGGCTCAATTTTTGAACGTCGAATACTTTTACCGTCATATCTTCTGGCCAATAGGTAGGGTGCCAGCCTGCTTTTTGTTTGAGGTGCTGCAGAAAATGAATAGGACTTGGTAGTTGCTCCCAAACCTGAGGAAGAAAAAGCGCGGCTTTTTTGCCGTCAGACAACGTGAGCCCACATTTGTTATTGGTGAGATAAGTAATGAGCGCGGATTCAGACGCTACATCGAGGGGTTTAGGTTCCGTTAGAACTGAAACCTCAATCTCCAAACCCTCTACCTGCGATTTTTGAAGGGTAGAAACCGTTTGTCCTGGCAGCAGCTCGCCCAAGCTTTGCGCATCACCTCAAGAACTAATGGCACTTTCGGGACAGTCGTTCCAATGCAGCCTTGAAGTTGACCGTCGACATGGAGACTGACAAAGCACGCGCCTTTTTCTGCTATGGCTTTCGGATAATCGTCAAGTCTCACCTTAGGTAAAGGCTTTTCCGCTAAATAACAGGTCACGGTCACTTCAACCATATCGAGTAATTTGGACAGTTCCTGATTGGTTAGCGTTTTATCTTGATATTGCGTAGCTGACATAGCCTACCACCCTGTTTTTATCGCCATGGGGGCTGTCTCCTGAATTGGTGCGGGACAGTCGTTGCAATTGGTATCGTTGTTGTTTTATTAGCGTGTTTGCTGCATTGATTCCAAGGTAGCCACATGCTTCTTTACTTGTTAGCGGTGTACCAGCTTCGATTTTTTGGCAGCTTTTAGTATCAATGTCATTACACTCTTTGTAGGGATGGAAATGGCTGAGATCTGAGCTAATGACAAGGAGCGTCGTATCGTCCCAGTAAGGTTCGATAAGGTGCGCGATATCGATAGGATCGACTGTGCCTGTTAACAAGGGAATCAACTCGAAATCGGACAAGCAACGCTGCAAAAATGGCAGTTGCACCTCGAGACTGTGCTCTTCAGCGTGAGCATGATCGTTGTAGTGACAGTTAGGATCGTTAACAAGCTGCTCTATCGCCTGAGTGTCGAGAGGTATATTGCCGAGCGGAGTAGAAAAGCTGCAATGTTTCGGCAACGCACAACCACGGAAGGCAACACGATGATTCGGACCCACTAAGAGTACACGCTTAAATTGATCTTTCGAATCCTTTAGTAGGCTGTAAGCCGCAGCGGCAGTAGAGCCCGAGAAGACATACCCTGCATGAGGAACAATCAGCCCTGATAATGTTTGGTTGTCGTCGAGTATTGCACCTTCGTTATACGGGGATAGCAACTGCGTGACGTGCTGATGCAGCTGATTAGCATCCGCAAAGTAAAATCGACCCGCGACAGCGGTTGGTCGTACTTCCATGTCGCCTCCATATTCCCTGTAGGGCTCTTCTATACTGTAATGAGTATAGATTTTGTGAAGCCTAGGTGCAGGCTGAAATAGCGATGTAATGGTTAAGGTGTGAGATGGGAACCGTTGGGAGCATGTATCCGACAAAGTATTGGCAGACGTTACCCGATGGACGTGTCCGTTGTACTTTATGTCCGCGATACTGCACGTTAAGAGAAGGAAAGCGCGGTGCTTGCTTTGTACGTCAAGCACATCAAGGCGAAATTGTACTCACCACCTATGGCCGCTCCAGCGGATTTTGTATTGACCCGATTGAAAAAAAACCACTCAATCATTTTTATCCTGCAGTTCAGTACTCTCTTTTGGTACCGCTGGATGCAATTTGGGATGCAAATTCTGCCAAAATTGGAACATCAGTAAATCTCGCCAAATGGAGTCATTAGCCGACAAGCGACCCCTCAACAGATTGCCAACACCGCTAACGCTCATCATTGTGACAGTATTGCGTTTACCTACAACGACCCGGTGATTTTTTTGGAATACGCGGTAGAAACCGCGATGGCATGTCGTGAAGCGAATATCCACACCGTTGCCGTGTCTGCTGGGTATATCAATGAAAAACCGAGAGAGCAGTTTTTCTCAGTAATGGATGCGGCCAATATTGACCTAAAAGCGTTTTCAGAACGTTTCTACAAAAAGGTTTGTGGTGGAGCGCTCGCGCCTGTATTGGACACACTCAAATATTTGCATCAAGAGACATCCGTGTGGTTTGAACTGACGACGCTCTTGATCCCCGGTGAAAATGATAGTGAGCGCGAAATCGATCAAATGACTCAGTGGATTGTCGAGCACTTGGGGCGTGATGTTCCACTCCATTTCAGCGCTTTTCACCCTGATTTTAAAATGATGGAAACGCCTCGAACACCTTCAAACAGGCTTGTGATGGCGAGACATATTGCACGTCGAAATGGGTTAAATTATGTGTATGTCGGCAATGTCCATAATGAGCAGTGCAGCAGCACCTATTGCCCAAACTGCGGGCATAAAGTACTGAGCCGGAATTGGTATGAGTTAGGAACTTGGGCACTTACTGATACAGGTCGGTGTAGTCATTGCGACACTCAAATTGCCGGGCGTTTCGCCGCGAACTCTAAGCCCTTCGGAAGGCGGCGAATACCCGTTGATATTATTATGTAAGTCCCAGAATTATCAGCGAAAATTCAAAGCGTCTCAAAGTTGATAATGGTAATTATACTTTAGTCTTAAAGGGTTGATTGTGATCGATTGAGTAGCTAAGGTGGTATGTAAGCAGACCCAAAAATCAGGAGAAAGACATGGATGTAGTCGTAATGCTAACCAATGGGCGTTTTGGTGTTCTTGAGGACTGTGACAAGCTCGAATTAGAAGGTCAGATGGTCGAATGTTGGGTTGAGGAAGAAGAGGGCTTTGAGTTGGCCACGGGTGAAGTGGAGCGCGTTCTTTAGACTTTAATACCAACTAAATGAATATGAAAACCCCGCAATTGCGTTCGCTTTGCGGGGTTTTGTTATTTGTGCTTAGTCGCTGCTGCTTAATGGAGTCATTAAGCTTGCTGTGCCGTTAGGGCACGCTTTTCAAGAAATTTAGCGATAGCAGTCACGCCAGCGATGTACATAGCACCACCAAGAAGTGCAACTGCCATCCAAGAGAAACCGTGCTCAACAACGTGATCTTTGTGAAGAATACACATTACTACGTATGCGAATGTGATGTAGCTGAATGCAAAGTGAGCGATAGGGCCCATGCCGATCGTGACAAGTACTACGCCCGCAACGTAAATGTAAAATGCGTTCTCACCACCAACGACTGGAGCTAGCGCGCCGAGTGTGGCTGGGATCAACATACCCATCGCGATACCAACGATACCCGCAGCAAAGATGTTCTTAAGCTTAGATAGGTCGAATTTCGCTTCAAAGAAGAAAATAAGCGCTAGGAAAGCAGGCCACTTGTCGTGGATACCTAGTTTCTGAAGGATAACAGTGCCAGCTACGATCCAGATCGTTAGCATAAGCGTTTTAGTCATGTGCGCTGAGTTGAATACTTGATTCATGATTTGTTCTCATAGGGTGTATGTAAGAAGTTTGGGCGCGGAGTCTATAGTGTGTTGCGCGTTGGGTCACTAGGGAAAATAAGGCAACCATAGTGAATATTGGAAGTATGAAGGCCTTATTGATGGTTATATGAATTGGTGTCTAAAACTTGAGCGCTGGCTATTTTGTGGCTGAATAAGGAAAAGATTTGAATTAAGGTTGTCTATTAGAGCAAAAGAACTAGTCTTAGGCGCTAACGTAAAAATGATGCGATGGAATGTGGGGGTTTTGATTGAGAAATACTCACTTGGCTAAAGTTTGCCCTGTCAGCCACATTTGGAAACAATGCTTCACGGTTTTACATCAGCTCGAAACGGTTTGATAAACATCTTCGCTACTCACGCAGGTGTTTGGGTGGTTTAATGAATTCCGTGTTTAGTTGTTCTGTCCACTTCAATTAACCACACACATCCAACATTGTATTGATGTTTGCCCTGCTGTGAAAACAGCAGGGCGTTTTTTATATCGGTTAATGTGTTAGGTAGTCACAGCCCGCTTGGTGGGTCAATGTTTGACGCTGTGGTTCGGGAAGAATAGTCCAATGTATACCTTCCAATGCACCCGCTAGACAAAACAGAAGGTTAACGCCTGGGTGCTTCTCCTGGCTGACACACACCGCTTTGAAGGCATTGACGGGGCCATGTTCCCTTAGCTCGTCAATAGAATTTATCCCCGCCTTGCGAAGCATACGCTCGGTTTTGTACTGCATGTTTGGAAGATCCTTGATTCGCGTTGGGGTCTCTTTGCGTATTTTCTCTTTAAGTCCCGCGCTCCAGACCTCTTCGCACAGGGTCGCCACTTGCTTTTGACTATGCGCGACGGTTTCAGGCAGTGAGTAGTAGTTCGATAGGCTGGGATAATTACGAGAATGGGCGCGCCAGTTAAACTCATAGGGAATGCATCCTAGTGCCTTAAACTCTTCCTTCAAACTTGAACTGCTTGCCCTAAGGTAGATATCGTTGCCCTTTATTAGTGCAAACATGATCCCACCAGAAAGCACCCCTTTTCCTCCAAAAACAGAACGAATGGTAATGTCTTCCAGTGCGGTGTGAGCTTCGATAGACTCTACAAAGGTTTCCAACATCATATTTCTCTCCTTGAAATGTACTTAGCGTCTTCACATGACGGCTATCAAACTAAAACTGTGATATGTCTTGCATTAAGTGTTCCAACTTTTAGTTTATTTACAAAAATATGAGAGTTGTGCCGTTTAATCCGTCGGATAAAGGCGTGAACATGGCAGCGAGCCATCCTGTTTGGTTTATGAGAATTTGTTCTGCTTCAAGTATACTGTCCCAATTCCATCTCAGATTTTGACATCACAGAACTAAGTGATGCGCTAGGAGTAAGACATGCAGGCTGGAAACATGTTCAGGCAAATTCCATCTCAACTACCCGAAGAGATATTCGAGGATCTCCTCACCACTGAAAACCTGCGAATAGAGCGCATTCTTTCTGATGGGCATTTTACCCCAGACGGAGACTGGTACGATCAAGAGCAAAGCGAGTGGGTCATGGTGTTGCAAGGTCAGGGGATTATTGAGTATCAAGATGGTACTATGCTGACGCTTAATGTTGGTGACTATGTGAACATTCCTGCGCACATTAAACACCGTGTTAAATCCACCTCTCCTGATGCCGTCACGATTTGGCTGGCTATTTTTTACGGCTAGGCCTTTTTTATAGAGACGATTACGCCAAGAGAAAACGGAAACAGACATGCTTCAGAAAGAAAACTTAATAAAACTCGCCCGTATGCAAATGCCTTTTGGTAAGTACGCCGGGCGAGTGCTGATTGACCTACCGGAAGAGTATTTGCTTTGGTTCGATAAAAAAGGCTTCCCCAATGGCGAGTTGGGTGATTTATTGAAACTCTGCCTAGCGCTAAAGATTGAAGGGCTGGATAGTGTGGTTAAGCCTTTAAAGCGTATGTAACCTTATGAAAAAATGCTATTTATCTAAGTAGAAAGACGGTCTATGAATTTTGATATTAATACACTGAAACACCACCAACTTGTCGAAGACGGGCCACTAGAAGGCTGTTACATTCATCAGCCAGCCAAAGGCAGTCAGCAAGATGACAAAGCGGTTTTGGCCGAACGCCGAGCGTTGGAAGAACTGGGATATAAGGTAATGCAAGTTCAAGCTAAAGGTGGAACCACTACGTT
Source organism: Vibrio variabilis (assembly GCF_003263785.1). Taxonomy (GTDB): domain Bacteria; phylum Pseudomonadota; class Gammaproteobacteria; order Enterobacterales; family Vibrionaceae; genus Vibrio; species Vibrio variabilis. Next base: position 80,065 of record NZ_JYJK01000105.1, on the reverse strand, counting down.
TGCTGAGGCGATGCAAAAGTTTGCGAAGAAAACTGGGCATCAAACCAAGTAATCATTAAGGGCACTCGAATCGATTTTAATTGTTGCGGATTGAGTGCTTTTTGTCTCACGTTTTGTCTCACGTTGAAAACGGCGGGATTTTTCTGCTATTTAAATGGCATTTTTCACAACGCTCCGTTCTGTAAATACTATCTTTATATGAAACACTTAGTATCGAGCGGAGACCAAAGATGGTGCCAGTGCTTTATGTTCAGATGGGTGATGTGGTTTGGAAGGTGTTCCCCAATGGGACATGGGAGCGTGTTGCGCCCGATGAGCCATTGTTGGAAGGGATCCAAATCGTTAATCAACCCATTGTTGAGCTGGGTGATGAAGGCTCGCTATCCTCAGAGCAAATTAGCGCAATTGAAAAAGCACTGTCCGAAACGCTTAACGACCTTACAAGTAACATCACCAACCAGCAGGGTCAAGTTGACCTCAGCTCTGGGGAGAGTAGCGATAGTGCCGGGTTTGTCGTTTCAATTAAAGCCACGCTAGATGAGACAATAGCGCGCGCTGGGTTTGATACGCGGCCAAGCTCGGAGCAAGACGAAGAGCGAAACCCAGAGCAAGCCTCACTGGATATCCTATCGGATCAAGCTAAATTAACGGTCGACATCCTAGACGGCGGTGACGGCTATGAAAACCAGTTTGAAGTCCCTAGTGTCGTTATCCAAGGCACAGCAACGGATGTACGTGATGGGCGTGTTGTGTTTATCACGGTTACCGACCAGGATGGCAATACCATTCAGTTGCAATCCATCACAAGCAATCAAGCCTATTCGGTGTCTGATGTTGATCTTTCTTCTCTAGTTGAAGGCCCTTTGACAGTTGATGCCATTATTTCTGATGATTTTGGTAACAGCATTACCGCTCAAGATACGACGATTAAAGACACGCTAGCCACTATTAGCGTTGAGTTGGACGGGTTTGGAGATGATTTTGTTAATGCGGCTGAATCACCCAACGCAGCATTTACTGGCAGCACTGAGTTTGTAGAACCCGGGCAAACCATCAATTGGGTGGTGACGGATGAACTTGGTGGCACGGTAACAGGAACAGCGTCTGTGACCGAATCTGGCCTTTGGAGCATATCCAATCTTGATGTCATTAGACTTTCTGATGGCGTACTCAACGTCGAAGCAACAACCCTAGATATCGCGGGCAACCCTGCTTCGGCGGCAGATACCATTGTCAAAGACACGCAAGCTGAAATCACAGTGCAGTTTGAGGATGTTGATGGCGTATTTAATCAATTTGAGTCGCCTGCCATTTCGGTCTCTGGAACCGTTGCTAATGTCGAAGATGGTCAGATAATTAACGTCATGATCTCAGATAGTCTTGGTAACTCATCAAATCTATCTACAACAATTCAAGGGACTAACTGGTCAATATCGTCAATTGACTTGTCTGACTTTGCAGAGGGCGAACTATCGGTAGTTGCAAGCACGCAAGACATTGCGGGAAATAGGGCAACAGCATTCGATGATACGATTAAAGATACGCAAGCAAACATTAACGTAGATTGGAATGGCTTTGACGATGAATTTATAAATGCAGCCGAGTCTACCACGGCCGTTTTTACCGGTAGTACTGAATTTGTAGAACCGGGTCAAAGCATCAATTGGGTAGTTACTGACGAACTGGGTACCACTATAACTGGCGTTTCATCTGCGACAGAGTCGGGTCTATGGAGTATTTCCAACTTTGATGTCTCGGGGCTCGCTGACGGAGTGCTCAGAGTGGAGGTTTCAACTCAAGATAAAGCGGGAAACCCAGCCACTGCAACCGATACAATTACTAAAGATACGTTGGCGAATATCTCGGTTGATTGGAATGGCTTTGGTGATGATTACATTAATGCTGTGGAGTCTCCCATTACTGCATTTACTGGCAGCACTGAGTTTGTAGAGTCAGGACAAACCATCAGTTGGGTGGTCACCGATCAACTAGGTGACACAGTTACTGGAACCGCTTTGGTGACGGAAGCGGGTCTCTGGAGTATCTCTGACCTGGATGTAGCAGGGCTTGCTGATGGTGTCCTTACAGTCGACGCTTCCACTATTGATGTCGCAGGGAACCCAGCGGTCGCCACTGATACGATTGTCAAAGACACGCAAGCTTCGATAACAGTACAGTTTGATGATGTCGACGGAGTATTAAATCAGTTCGAAGCACCGATTACAGCTTTGTCTGGCACGGTAACAAATGTGGAAGACGGTCAGACCATCAGCGTTACTGTTTTCAATAGTAATGGTGACTCAATAGACCTATCTGTCATAGTGCAAGGTGAGAACTGGTCAATATCGCCAATTGATCTATCAGGCTTTGCGGAAGGAGAGTTGTCGGTCGTAGCAAGCACACAAGATCTTGCTGGAAATACTGCAACAGCGACCGATAACACGCTAAAAGACACGCAAGCGGACATTAACGTAGATTGGAATGGCTTTGGTGATTCGTTTATCAATGCCCTGGAATCTCCCAATACTGCATTCACGGGCACGACTGAATTTGTAGAAGCTGGGCAAACCATCAATTGGGTGGTGACGGATGAACTTGGTGGCACGGTTACAGGAACAGCGTCTGTGACCGAATCTGGCCTTTGGAGCATATCCAATCTTGATGTGTCTGGGCTGTCTGATGGCGTTCTCACGGTTGAAGCCTCTACTATAGACATCGCCGGAAATCCGACTGTCGCCACGGATACCATTGTCAAAGACACACAAGCTGAAATCACAGTGCAGTTTGAAGATGTCGACGGCATTGTGAATGAAGTTGAAATATCGGGCACCACATTGTCGGGAACAGTGACGAATGTTGAAGACGGTCAAAGTGTTACTATCACTATTTCAGGAAACCAAGGTGACCCGATAACTCTCGCCACAACAGTGGTCAATGGCGGCTGGGCAATACCAGACGTTGATTTATCAAGGTTTGAAGATGGTGAGCTATCTGTCACCGCGACGACAACAGATATTGCAGGAAATCCTGCAACGGCAACAGACACGTCTTTGATCAATACCGTCAAGCCGTTTATCGATATCGATACGTTGCAAGGGTTCAATATTCTCGCGTTTCGCGGCGGCATATTAACCAGCTTGCAAGGCACAACCAGTCTTGTTGAAGAAGGACTTCCTGTTACTGTCGTCGTCAGTGATGGTGTCTCTACACTTGAATTTCAAAGTGCCGTGGATGCCAACGGCGACTGGCTAGTCAGTGATATAGACGTTTCTAGCTTGGATCTATCCGCTGAGTGGACTCTGGACGCCAACGTTACCAATGCGATAGGTAACTCTGCCATAGATGATATGCCTACAATAGTATTACCTGAGTCGCTGGCGTTCAGTGACACAGTGATTGGTATTTTAGGCAATCAAGAGAAAGAGTCTGATGTCAGAATTCAAGATGCTGAATTTGTGTTCTTTGCTGATCAGTCGCTGGTTGATGAGCTGACATCTAACGGCCTTTCAATCACGGTTTCGGTATCTGATTATCGAGTTACTGGGACTCGGAGCGATGGTGAAGTGGTCTTTGAAGCAAGTTTGAGCGGCGATCAAGTTGATGTGGCGTTTAAGCAAGTTATCGACCAATCTCCAGAGCTAAACTCGATACAGACGGCACTTCTCATTCAGGGTACGCAAACCGATGCTGATGGCACCACAGAAGTTGTTATCGGGCACTTACCCATCAACATTGCTGATATTGAACCGCTTATTTTTGATGATTTTGCCTTCATGACCGAAGGCGAAGTAAAGTCTGGCAATGTGCTGAACAATGATATTGACCTTGATGGCCCATTGATTGTTTCTAGGGTGATTATCGATGGCACGGAATACTCAGTGTCAGGTAGCACGCCTACTTTGATTTCTCTACCCGAAGGCGAGCTGAGCCTATTTGCTAATGGTCACTACAACTTTTCGGCCAACCGAAATCTAGATAACTCTGCTGGAAGACAGACCGTTAGCTTTGACTATGTCGCAGGTGATCAAGAGAATGATTTTGGGCAAGGAACCGCGACCATATTTATCGATGATGGCGAGGCCGGGAGTATCGAATCAAGCAACTATCAATATACCGAGCCCGACAGCAGTCAAAGTCCACAAACGTTTGAAACCACCTTCTTAGTATCACCAGGGTCTGACAATCCCGATCCAGACAGTCTCTATTTCTCCACTTCTACACTTAACGAGCTCGATAGTTTAGGGCTAACCAGCGGTGCGAGTCTGGTTCCTCTCACATACCAGCTTAATGATGCTGGCAATACCGTGACGGCATCTGTTAATGGCACCACAGTGTTTACTCTGAGCTTGTCGGGGCAGGTGACACCGTCGGATGTGACCTCTGTGACAGGTAAGTTGACGATTGTACAAGAACGGCCGCTTAATCAGCCCAACAAGAACGATTTGTTAAAACTGCCTCTGCTTATTGGTGGTAAAGATACCGATGGCACAGAGCTCGAGCAAGGTGAGTTTACGTTAATCATCGCTGATGGCTCTGATCCTATTCTGACCAGTATATCTAACGCATCGGTATCAGAAGCCGAGCTCGCTTCTAATCCGGCTGTTGATATGGGGCGATTTAGCGTGGAGCTTGGCGCAGATGACCTGGATACCAATATCTCCCTCAATGCGTCACTATTTTTTGATATTGCGGATCAGCCTCAGGTTTGGAGCGATGGTCAACTTATCACCTATACCATTGATGCAACAGGGGCGATTCTTACCGGCAGCATCTTGGATGAAAGTAATAACAGAGTGCCTGTGTTTCAAATTGGTTTTTCACAACCCAGTGCTGCTGTAGGAGGAGAAGTACCTTATACCTTTGTTCTGCAAAAGAATCTTGATAATACCAGCGACCCACTGGAAATCCCTTTTGTTGTGACCGCGAGAGATTCAGACGGTGATGAAGCGAAATTGACGCTCGATGTAAGTGTGTCTGATTCTGGTAATGCAATACTGACAGCTTCAACGTTGACAGTGACAGAGCTTCCAGAAAAATCGACAACAACGGAAAGTAACTCAGATACTGCCAGTATTTTGATCACCGCAGCACAAGATGACTTAGTGGATATCGGTCTCGCCATCACAGGGTCTAGCCAGGTGCTTGATAGCTCTGGCAACGCCATTACGAGCAACGGGCTGGATGTTTTATGGCGTAATAATGGTGACAACAGCTATGACGGCGTCGATGAGAATGGCATGGTGGTATTTCGAATCGGTTTGCCTGCTCAAATCGATATTTCTGCTTCTACGAATCAGTCGATAGACATTGGCGTGCGACTTTTTAAAGAAATCGATCATGGCAGTGCGGGTGATGTCGATGAGCTCTCTATCACGCTGCCTATTGTGGTGACAGACTTTGATGGCACGCAAACTCAGCAAGACTCAACCTTGACCATATTAGACGGACTCGATCCATCAATTGACACTATTCCTCTTTCAGTGGTCGAAGCCGACCTTGAAACAACGGGTGAAGTGGAAGTGATTCAATCGAATACACTGAACTTTGTTCGTGGTTCGGATTCAATCGTCTCTTTTGACATCAATGTGAATGATTTTGGTAACTATCAAAGCGGTGGTGAAACGATTGTCTTGGCCGAGCGAAACATTGATGGCTGGTTTATTGGTACCACACAAAACACCAATCAAGAAGTCTTTCGGTTACGTTTGAATGTCGATGGCTCTGCGGAGTTTTTGCTGTTTAAGCCTTTAGACCACCCAGCAGGTGATAGCGCGAACCTACTCAATATACAGTTTCCTGTGGTTGCGACCGACAAAGACGGCGATACCTCAACGCCTACCATGTTAACGGTCGAAGTCACGGATGATATTCCAACGTCAGGTACCGAACAAACGCTAGAAATCACGGAAGGGGACAGCTTTAGCGGTAACCTTCTGAGTGCGACCCGAATTGGTGTTGATGGTGGTTCGATTACTGAGGTTCGTTACGAAGGCGTGGATTACGATTTTAGTACCAGTGACCCTATCATCATCAACTTGACTAACGAGAACGACAGCAACTCAATATACGGCACTTTGGAGTTAAAGTCGGACGGCAGTTACACCATCACCACAATAGCCAATGTCGATGCTGATCCCGCTCTTGACGATCGGATTCGTTTTACCGTCACGGACGGTGATGGCGATACGGTGTCTAACTTTGCCAACTTGATATTGGACGACATTGGCGGCTTTATCCGTGTCGAGAACACCGAAATTCGCGAAGATGAGCTGGCTAGCGTCGATATCAAAGTGTTTGTTGGTGACCTTGACCAAGGGGAAAACGTTACCGAAATCACCCTTTCCAATTTGCAAGGTGGAAGCTTGTATTATGGCGGTGTGGAACTCATTCCTGATGCTGGTGGAACCGTTACCTTGACGGATGCGCAAATCATTCAGCAGCCAGGACAAAATTATTTCGTGTCCGCTCTACCTATCACTTATTCACCAAAACTCAATGAGTCGAACACCACGCTTACCGCAAATGTGGTGGCGCTAAGTGTTGGGGCGACCATCGCCAGAAATGGCGTTGCGGATGAGATAGTTGATAATCAAACGTTACAAGTGTCGGTACTCCCGGTTGCCGACACACCAGAGTGGGGCAGCTCCCAGCTTGAATACGCTTTGACCGAAGATATAGGTCGTACTTTCCCATTAGATATTGATGCGTTGTTGACCGATACAGACAGCTCTGAATCACTGAGCTACCAAATCACCAATATACCGAGCGGCATTACCATTAAGCTCAATGGTAACCATATTGTCGAAGGCAAATCCTATACGCAAAACCAACTTGACCAAATGATGGTCACTGTGAAGAAAAACCTTGCAGGAGAGTTTCGTTTCGACCTTAAGGCCATCGCGACCGAAAAGGGCAGTGATTTTGCGCAAAGCTCTGATAAAACGGCCGATATTAGCACGCCTATCGTCATCAAAGTGTCGCCTGATGCCGATACGCCAGAACTGTCGGTTCGTGACATTCGTGGGCTTGAAGACGTCAACATCGATTTGAGTGACGCGATATTTGGCAGCTTAACGGATACCGATGGCTCGGAGTCGTTGTTTTATGACATTGAAGTGCAAGATGGTTGGTCATTTACAGGAACGGGTTTTGTGCAAACTGGAGTCAACACTTATCGGGTTGAATCCGACGCGATAGCTAATGGCACAGCCTCCTAACACCAAAAGCCGATATTAGCTCCGTGACTGAGAGCTTGTTTATTACAGTGTCTGCGGTTTCTGTTGAGTCGACGATAGATGGTTTAATGCCAGTGAACCAAGAAGCTAGCAGCGCAGAGAAAACCATCAACATTACTTTAAAAGGGGTGGTAGATGAACCCATCGCTCAGGATGGCGGCAATGGTCATTGGCAGTATGATGCAGCCAATAAAACCATAGAAACCGCGGCGTCGTTTTACGAAGATGGGTTGGTGCCACTCGACTTCTTGTTTGTCACCTCTGATGATGATGGTTCAGAGTCACTCAATATCCTTATTACCAATCTACCTGACGACATTTCGATTGTTGACAGTAGTGGTCAAATTGTAGCGTTGACGATAGCGGATTTAGATCCGACAACGGGTCCAGTTTATCAGGTCAGTAATGCTGACTTAGCCACGCTGTTTGTCAAACCAAAATCAGACTTCAGCGGTCGCATTACCTTTGATGCCAGTGTGGTCTCGACTGAGCCCGATGGTGATAGCGGTACATTCGACTACACGGTGCAAATTGACTTATTGCCAGAGGTTGACCAAAGCGATGGCGTCACTGTGGTGACAACAGGTCTTGAAGATAGGCAAATCGCGCTGGATTTAGAGCCTAGGATCAGTGGCGATAGTGATGGTAGTGAAACGCTGACAGGCTACTTTATTGACCCACTACCAAGTGATCTTACTTTACTTTTTGATGGCTTCCCGATTTCGGTACCGACAACGGGTCTGGATCTCGAAGGATTACTTGATAGCACCACGCCAAGTTTAGATTCACTCCTCAATAGTGGCCGTTTGAGCGTGCAGGCCACTGAGGACTTAAGTGGAACCTTCACCATTCCAGTACGTTATGAAGTGACCGATACTTCTGAACTTGGTGAAATTACGACTAAAATGATTTCCGGATCTCTCACTGTGGTAGTAGATGCGAAGGTGGAGGGGGACACTCGTCTCGAAACGTCATCTGAGGTCTTTATCAGTGAGGATGGTCGTCCGGTTGATGTGTCCGCTGCTGTTAGATTTATCGAAGAAGACATCGATGGCTCCGAATATCTTGATTACATCTTACTTCAGGTGCCTCAAGGCTACGATATTGTTGTTAAGAGTGGCACTAATGAGGCACAGCAAACGCCAGATGGGAATTGGATTATACCAGCAGCAGGCTTAACCAGTGACACCGTGCAAGATGTGGCGACGTTTATTCTCGACAATGTGACCATATCCAGCAATCAAGATACGCCGGTTCTCGATATCGTTGTACGAGCGAGGGTCATTGATGGAGAAGACTCTCGATATATTGATGGGGAGTTTCAAATTCAAATCACTGGACACGGTGGAGGCGGCACGCCTTGTGATCCGGTTGGTCCTCCTGGAGAGATTGAATCTGAAGAGGACATCACATTTGATGAAGGTAGCGAAGTCTTGGATTTAGGCCAATATCTTGACCCGGATATTGCGAGCGATCCGGATAACGAGATTTCGTTCTTTATTCCATCAAACTCACTGCCTGAAGACGTTGAACTTGAGGGTGATGGTGTGATTGCTGTGTTTGACAACGATGGCGATATCATCGGCTATTCCATTAGTCAATCAGGTTTGGCCAACCTTAAAGTCACGGGATTGGATGAAGATTTCGCTGGTTGTATTACTTTTGATATTGAAACGACGGAAACCTCGACTTGTAACGGCTCTAGCTTAACGACGACGCAGACAGTGAGCATTGCAATTCGTCCAATCGTCGATGACATTATTCTGTCAACGGCATTCAGCCGTATTGATGAGGATGTGGCGTCTGATCTTGATTTACAGTTGGTGCTTGGTGATTCGATTAAGCTTGATGGCAGTCAAACTGTCATTGGGGAAGGGGAATCGGCGACAGGTAAAGAGACGGTCAACGCCTTTACCATTCGAGTATCTGACGGAGCAACACTGTCTGGCGATCCAAGCTGGTTAACCGACAACGGCGATGGCTCTTGGACTGTGACGGATGTGACGCGTTTATCTGATGTAGTACTCACGCCTCCTACCCATTTTAGCGGCCAAATAACCCTAACCGCCGAAGTAAACATTACCGACAAAACAGATTGTTTAGCAGAAACGGACACCCAAACCAAAGTCGTGACCAAGGTCATCGAAATCAATCCGATTGTGGATCCCGCCAACCTTGTCTCTGCGGACTTTGCAGGTGACGAAGATACGTACATTTCACTCGCTAGCCTTGATGCAGAACTGATTGACCAAGATGGCTCGGAGAACATGTCACTCAGTCTATCCGGCGTTCCTGAAGGGGCAGTGGTTGTGGTTCAAGTGGGGCAAGCTTTGAGCTCGTGCCAAACAACGGCCTAGATGGCGGCAGTTTTAATGGCAAGCCAACGTACGAATGGCAGTTAGAGACAAGTCAACTCGACAATACGTTTATTTTACCGCCACTCGATTTTAGTGGCGATATTCCGCTAACACTTAAAGCCATCACTCAAGAGCTTGCAACCGGTGATACTCGGATTACAGAGTCAGTATTTACTTTGGGCGTGAATCCGATAGCCGATGAGATCGAGTTCTTTAACGTTCCAGATAAAGTAAACGGAGACGAAGATGCGGTTATCGATATCCCCATTGATATCGTTTCACAAGAGACAAATAGCGATGAGTCTATCGCGCTATTGATAACAGCAAAAGCGGTTAATGACGCCAGCTCAATCGATGATATCGCCAGTATTCGAATTGATGGTAAAACGGCTCGATTTGTTCAAGTTGGTGACAGTGCAACCGCCGCCATCATCGTAGCGGCAAGTTCAATCAATAGTATAGAGCTGTTTGCAGGCGATGCCTTTGGCGATATTGACCTCACTATTCGTGCTGATGCAAGAGATACTGCCACTGTACTCGGTTCTAACAAAGGCGATTTTGGCCCGGTTAAACAAGAGACTATCCGACTAAAAATCACCCCAGAGCCGGATGCCCCAATTTTAGATTTAACTCATGACAATATTCTGTCTGAAGCGAGCAGTGATGCACCTTTAGGCTGAGTCTTAGCCTAGTAAATCCAGCGGCCGATGAGCTTGGTATGCTAACCATAGAAGGGCTGCCAGATGAGGTTGAGCTTACTGCCGGGCAGCGAGTGGGCGATGATTGGCAAGTCTCTCAAGAGGATATTGCTGACTTGGCGATTAAAGCCAATAGCGACCTTCAAAATGATCATAATTTTACCTTAGTTCTAAAGCCGTCTGCAGAGCTCGACGGTAATACTGCTGATGGCGCGGTAGAGACAATAGATGTTGAGTGGTATGCCGAAGGAGACCAAACGCTAAACGGAAACTACCAGCGAGATTATATTTCCAGCGGCAGCGGTGATGACACCATGACTGGCGGTCTAGGTGCCGATACGTTTGCATTCACTAGTCAAGATATTGGCATTTTAGCGCACACGGACACTATTACGGATTTTGATGTTAGCGCCAACAGCGACAGTATCGATCTTAGCCGTATTTTGTCTGCCACTAATGCCGTTGATGCTGAGAAACAACTCGACTTAGTTGAGGACGGCACCGACCTACGTATCGATTTAAGGCCAAATGAAGGTCTGGTGAGACATAAAATCGTGCTCGAAAACACCACGTTGAACGACTTGTATGGCGGGGATGCAACGGGTGTTTCAGAGGCCGATATTATTCAAAAAATGCTGGATGACCAGAATCTTATTTTGTCGTCAAACTAGCAAGCAGTAAGGATATGCAGTGGAAGAGTCAAAAAGGGACAATTGGCTAGAAGCGATAAAATGGCTGTGCCAGTACCATGAGGTGCGTTGTCACCCAGTTAAAATAATAAGTGGATTACCGTTAGATGACGGAAAGCTATCAGAACCACTTTTTTTAAGAGCGCTGGAAAGCACGCCGCTCGTGGCGCTTGAGCTCAATGCGCGTGAAGTCGCGAAAGCAAGTACGCCATTTGTGATGATAGCCAGCAACAACCAGCCACTCATCATCACCAAAGTCACGGGGCAGCGCGTCACCCTCCTTGACGTTGCTGAGGAATTTAAACAGCGGGAGATAACTCTCGATGCACTTCGCCAAATGAGTAAAGCGACGCTGTGGCAAGTGAGTGGTGACTCGACCATCGACAGTCGAGTTGAGGAGCTTAAACCTTCAACGCCCACCAGTTGGTTATGGAAAACGATAAAAGAAGTTCGTCCTTGGTATCGGGATTTGCTGGTCGCATCGTTTGTCATTAACTTACTTGCGCTCATTGTCCCGCTATTTACGATGAATGTGTACGATCGCGTCGTCCCTAATCAGGCGATGAGTACCCTGTGGGTGCTCGCAGCAGGGGTCATGATCGTTGTCGTGTTTGATTGGATACTCAAAGAAGCCCGCAGCTCTGTGACTGATATGGCAGGGCGTTATATCGATAATAAACTCTCAGCGACGCTGTTCTCTAAAACCATCGGTATGAAATTAGAAAATCGCCCTCAATCAACGGGAGCGTTTGCACGGCAGTTACAAGACTTTGATGCAGTGAAAGAGTTTTTTACTTCCGTGACGCTGGTGACTTTGGTGGATTTGCCGTTTTACTTTTTTATTCCTGGCTTTAATTGGTTGGCTTGGCGGCGCATGATGTGGATTCCTTTGGTGGTCATGGGGATGCTCGTTGTTGTCAGTGTAATGATGAAGCGAAATGTTGAGAGTACGTTGGAAGAGACCTCGCGCTTATCGACTCAACGCCAAGCACAGCTGATTGAAACGCTTAATGCACTACCAGAAATTAAACAGAACAACGCTCAAAGCTTACTGCAAAAGCGCTGGGAAAACGTCATCGCCTCTTTATCGACATGGCAAACGCGCTCTCGTACTTACACCAATGTTGTCACTCACTGTATTCAATCTAGTCAGCAGGTGGTGACAGTGTCACTCATAGTGTTCGGCGTCTATCAGATAGCTGCCGGCGTACTCACCATGGGAGCTTGATTGCCATTGTGATGTTGAGTGGCCGAGCGGGGAATGCCATTAATCAGCTGTCCATGTTGATGCTGCGCTATCAGCAGTCCAAAACTGCACTGGTAGGTCTGAATCAAATTATGGATTTACCGCAAGAAGCCAGTGATCAGCAAGTGATCGATCGCGGGGAATTTCAAGGCAACGTCAAGCTTAGCAATGTAGGCTATTTATACCCGGAAACGACCTCTGCAGCAGTGAGTGACATCAGTATCAACATTCAAGCGGGAGAGCGTATCGGTGTCATTGGCGCGGCGGGAGCGGGTAAATCAACCTTGCTGTCACTGCTTCTCAAGCAGGTCGAGCCTAGTAGCGGCCAAATCTATTTCGAAGGGCTGGATGCCAAACTATGGCCGCATAGTGTGGTGCGCAAAGCATCCGGTTGGGTGGCGCAAAGCAGTGTGCTGATGTTTGGGTCGGTATTGGAGAATATTGTATTTGGTGAGTCGAGTATTGATGAGCAGCGTCTCGGCTACGCTATCCAATACTCAGGGTTAAATGACTATTTGTCTCGCCTTGAAAATGGTTTGGAAACTCAAGTCGGTGAGGGTGGCCGACACTTGTCGGGGGGACAACGGCAAGCGGTGGCGTTGGCAAGAGCACTCTACCGTCAACCTAGGTTTCTTGTTCTTGATGAGCCGACCAGCGCGCTAGATAACCAAGCGGAACGACGCTTCTACCAAGCATTAGCGCGTATGCCACGCAGTATGACGATAGTGATGAGTTCACATCGTCAGTCGCTCTTGTCCTTGTGCGACAGAGTCTTAGTGCTTGAAAAAGGCAAACTCGTTTTGGAAGGATCGCCAAAGTCTATTCTGGAAACACCAAGTAAGCAAAAACACAAAGTGAAGAACATCGCTATCGTGAAAGGAGGTAACGATGAGCACTAGTCATATCGAGTGGAGCAACACCCAGTTAGCGTACCGCTCACGCAAGCTTATTTGGATTATCGCGAGTTTATTTGTTTGCGCTTTGCTTTGGGCATCATGGGCGACGCTTGAAGAAGTCGTTGTGGGAGAGGGCACCGTGGTCCCAAGTCAGTCTGTACAATCGATACAGAGCTTAGAAGGTGGGATCGTAAAAAACATATTGGTGCGTCAAGGGGACAGTGTAAAGGCAGGGCAAACCTTGGCAGTATTGGATGACACCCGCTTTCGCGCTTCCTATCAAGAGACAGGCAAGCAGTTTGATAGTCTCACCGCTCAGCGTTTGAGATTAGAAGCGGAGCTAGCGAGTGTAAAAGTCACCAGCAACAAAAACTGGCAAGCACAGGTTCAAATTGAGCCTCGCTCAATCATTGGGTCAGATAACCCCAGCCCAGCATTGTTTAATGCTCAAGCTAACTACCTAGAGAGACTGAGCCAACTCTCCTCAGAGCTTGAAGAATCAAAACTACGAATCGAGCAACAAGCTCAAGCCGTCAGTGATACGCAAACCTCCATCCGCACTTTGCAAAGTAGTCTCGCAATCGTGAAAAAAGAGCGCGATTTGCTGCGTGCAGTGGTGGAAAGCGGTGCGGTAGCGGAAGTGGAATTACTGAAACTCAATCGAGATGTTATTCGTCTTGAGGGCGATTTATCCAGTGCTCGTGTCACCGAGCAAAAGCAGCGAGCCGCTTATTCTGAGGCAATTGCGGATCATCGTGGTATTGCTCTGGACTTTCGAACTAAAGCACAAGGCCAGTTGAATGAGATATCGGCCACTCTCGCTCAGCTAAACGAGAGCCGCCAAGCTATCGCGGATCAATTGAGGCGTACCGATGTCGTTGCTCCGGTGGATGGCACAGTGAAAGAGGTGTTTGTTCGCACCATCGGTGGTGTAGTTCGTCCAGGCGAACCCATTATGGAATTGGTACCTGAAAACTCGGCACTTATCATCGAAGCTAAGATCGCACCTAAAGATATTGCTTTTATTTCCGTAGGTTTAGAGGCAATGGTGAAGTTTTCGGCCTATGATTTTGTTATCTACGGCGGACAAAAAGGCAAAGTGACCTATGTGAGTGCGGATGCATTGCAAACTGAAGATGGGACGGCCTACTACCGAGCGCACATTGAATTGAATAATCAACAAGATCAAGAGGCGAAACATTTTTCTGTAATACCGGGTATGCAAGCCGCAGTGGACATCCTTACTGGCGAGAAAACGGTGTTGCAATATTGCTTAAGCCAATCTTAAGAGCAAAAGAGAATTCATTGAGAGAAAGATAATAACCATAAGGAAAGCGTATGCGTGTGACAAAACTCGCGTTATCGAGTTGCTTGGCTACCATCCCTTTAGCGTTTGCTCCGGCTGCGAGCGCTATTTCTCTGGAACAGTCGGTGGCATTTGCGATTGATTACAGTCCAGAAGTTCTAGCGCAATATTCTCGATATCAATCTGTTATTAGAGATGGTGATGCCGCTAGTGGTGACCGATTACCGCAAGTGAATTTGTATGCCGCAGCAGGTGTAGAGGAAACCCGATATAACAACGGTAACTACATCGACCCAGATGATAGAAGGCTCAATCGAACAGAGATGGGGGTACGTGTTTCTCAGCTCTTGTTTGATGGGTTTGGTACTAGTGCCAACGTCAAGCGCTTGGGCTATGAAGCTGAAGCAGAGCGCCTGACGCTGATTTCTCGTGCTGAAAACGTCTCCTTGGATGTCACTAGAACCTATCTTGAACTTTTAGAGGCCGAAACGTTACTGCAGTTGGCAAACCGTAACGTGCTTGAGCATCAAGAAATCTATAAAGATGTACTCGATAAAAAAGGCCAAGGACTTGCGAGTAATTCTGACTTAGCGCAGATCTCCGCTCGAGTAGCAACAGCACAATCGTCACAAATTGCGGCTCAAAATAACCTGTTTGATCTCAAAACCCAATTTTTGCGTCAAGTTGGGAAGCCTGGCAGTGACCTTGTCTTTCCTAAATTTGATAGTGCATTACTTCCTAGTACTTTAGATGTCGCCATCCAACAAGCGGTCGATAACCACCCAGAGATTAAAGCGGCCATGGTCGACATGGACGCAGCAAGGCAAGAAATACGCCGAGAAAAAGGGGACTATTTCCCAGAGGTTAAAATTGAACTGCATGCCAACAAGAATCGCAATGTGGGCAATGTCATTGGGCCGGATGAAGACATGCGAGCCATGCTGACGCTAGATTATGACTTGTTCAACGGCTTTTCGACCGATGCCAGAGTGGAGTCTTCCGCATGGCGATTGGAGGAGGCGAGAGCCATAAGAGTGAGAACGGAACGTGAGGTTCGCGAAGGCACCGAACTCGCTTGGAATGCTTATTCGATGTTAGAGCAGCAAATACGACTGCTAGAGCAAAACGTGGACGCGGCGAAAATTGCTGAGCTCGGTTATATACAGCAATTCAATGTCGGCCGTCGCAGCCTACTAGATGTGCTTGATGCCAAAGTGGAAGTGTTTCTTGCCAGACAAAACTATGTGAGAAGTAAATATGATCGTACTTTTGCAGCTTATCGATTACTTAACGCAATGGGCGTGCTGACCTATGCGTTGCGTGTTGAGCACCCTGAAGAGTGGCAGAAAGAGGGGGATTCATAATGACGCTAACAGTGAAGACTATACCTCTTATGCTAACGCTATGTTTGCCCTTGTCGCTGCTTAGCGGTTGTGCAGAAACGCCAAACACACAAACCACACGTCATCAGATCGATGATCTACGCGATCAGGACAGCGATGGCATCATCAATCAGCGTGATCGCTGTTTAGATACTCCAATCGGTGTGGTTGTCGATAATGAAGGCTGTGCAGAATGGCAGTTTTCAGAGAAGCCTGTTGTGGTTACGGTCAACTTTGATTACGACAAATCGCTGATACGTCCCGATCAAGAGCCGAAGGTAGCTGAACTCTCAAACATGCTAAAACAAACCCCGCAAGCAAGCGTGGTGTTAATTGGTGATACCAGTTCCGAAGGTACTAACGATTACAACCGCGCATTGGCTAAGCGCAGAACGGCAGCGATTAAAGAAGCGCTGGAGCAAAAAGGCATTGATAGCGCACGAGTCTCAGAGCAGGAGTTTACTGAGGTGACTTTTTACACCGAAAAGCTCAAGCAACGTAAACGCCGAACCATTGCGGTGTTCTATCATCCTGAAATGTCAGCCACTCAACAGTGGGATATTTTTACTTCAGAGAAAAGTTTGACCAGCTCAACTAGTGTGGAGGCGCCTCGTGACTAAGACTTTGAAAGCGTTTAGCACTGCAGCACTCTCTTGTGGAATGATAGTCTCACCATTGCTACAAGCAGAGACGCTGGGTGCGCTACATTCTAAAGTGGCCGTTGAACCCAATCTCGTGCCGCTTATGGAAGCATTGATACAAGCCAGGAAACTCGATATTGATGTCCAGGCTAGTGAAGATATCGCGACAAGTTTAACCAAAGACAACCTGCTACTCGGTATTAGTTCACGGAAATGGCAAGATGATGAAGTGGCAAAGTTTACTCATTTAAGAGGTTATAAGCCTACCGAGCTATTTTTTACCGCTGACGTTATCGCCATTATTGCTAATCAAGACAATCCAGCTCAAGCCATAACCCTTGCTGAGCTTAAGGACGTTTTTGGTTGTAACCAGCAGCTTAACGTCACTCGCTGGCGTGATAGTCAAGGCACAGAGCTTGGCGTTATGGTTCCATTTGCTATCGACAATCAACTAAAAGGACATGATACGTTTGCTCAGTGGGTCGCGTGCGACAATGCTGAGTTTGCGACGACGAATTTTGTTATCGACAAGCCCGCATTGCTAAGTGAAATCTCCTCGCAGTCAGACGCGATTGGCTATTCGGTTTACACCGATGATCTTAACGATCAAAACTTGCTAAACGTCATTGATAACTTTGGTGAGTCGTACGATGTGAATAAAGAAACCATATTGTCAGGACGTTATCCACTGGCGAGTGTTTACTACATGTACCTCGACTTACCCCCGAACCGAGAACATTTTAATCAGCAGGAAGAATACTTTATCAGTCTGACGCTGTCTGATGCATCGAAGCCAACATTAAACCAGTTTGGCTTTATCAGCTTGCCGCCAGAGGCAATACAGCGCAACAAAGTGCGTTTGCGATTAGCAGAGCCGATGATTGAAGGCGGGTATAAATAATCGAGCGATATGCGGCATCACAGCCCCACTAAAGCAGCCTCTTGGATTTTCTCATCAAGAGGTTGTTTTTACACTGAGCCCTTTCAAAAAGTCACAAAGGACTTTTGTGGCGACATCAATTTCTGTATAGCGTTTGGCCTTGCCAAGTACTCGCATTCCTTGCATTTGGCAGATAACAAACTGCCCTATTGCAGTGACATCTTGTTCGTTGCTGATTTCAAGGCGCTGTTTAGCGTGAGTTAGTGTTGCAACAATAGCCTGCTCTAGAGTATCGAACAGCATGTTGCTGCGTTTTAATACCTCGTCATTTTCACCCGCATGCTCAACGACGGCATTCTGAATAAAACAGCCACAGCTGTCTTGCTTTTGTTTGTCAGCAAATGCCTTGAGAAATTGACAGAGGGTGTCAACGCCAGATCCTGAGTCTCGAAGCGGCTCTAGCTTGGGAAATGAAACCGAGGTTAAGTAGTTATCAAGCGCTTGATAATAAAGCGCCTCTTTGTCACCAAAGCTGTTGTAAAGACTAAAGCGATTAATAGCAAGAGTGTCAGTCAGATCGCTAATAGACGTATTGGCATAGCCCTTACTCCAAAACAGCATCATCGCTTGCTCTAGCTTTTCTTGCTTACAAAAATTGGCTTTTCTTGCCATACGCCCCTCGGAGATAAAACCACGTCAAACTGTACTTGCTGGTCATTGTACAAGTACTTGCCGTCATTCACTAATTAATTCTTGACCGATCGTTTAGTTATTGCATAGAGTATATCTAAACGATCGGTTAGAAATCAAAGCGGGTCAAACAAAAAGTCCATAAAGATGGTAATTCTCTAAAAACTACGTGCCAAAAGGAATGAACACATGAAATTGTATGATCACTCGGTCACAGTCAGCTCGAAGCGCCTCAATCTATTTCTAAAAGAAATTGGTGTTACCGATATCGAAAGAGTGGAAGTGAATGTTAGGGAAGGGGGAAACCTAGACCAAAGTTATCAGGACAAAAGCGTAAACGGAAAAGTACCATTGCTTGAGTTGGATGATGGCACTTACCTCAGTGAAACGGTAGCAATCAGCCGCTATTTTGATGAAATTACGCCAAACGATCTCAACCTATTTGGCGCCAGCACACTAGAGCGAGCCAAGGTTGAAATGTGGAATCGCATCGTCGAGATTGACGGCATCCAAAATGCATTCCAGGCGTTTAGAAATCTATCAGGTATCTACAGCGACCGAGAAAATTGCGTTGAAGCATGGGGAGAAGAAGCGAAGCATCGAGTTGAGTTATTCTTGCCTAAACTCGACAAGCAGTTGGGTAAGTCTAAGTACGTGGCGACAGACAATTACACCATTGCAGACATCAGTGCCTATATTTTTGTTTTTGTCGCGGTCAATGCGCTCAAGGTTGATGTGTTCGAGACCAACCATAACATCAAGCGTTGGTTTGATGACGTCTCCTCTCGTCCGGCTATACAAAATTAAATTCTAGCCGCACTTTCGTTAAATGCCGAATGGAAGGAAAAAGGATGATGATTAATCATCCTTTGTATTTGAAAAATCTCAGCATTTCACTAGGTTTATAAAGAGCGCCTAATGGAGAGCAGAGAGTGAGCCAAAAAAAAATTCTGATGGTTCTAACATCACATAGTCGGATGGGAGAGACTGAACACAAAACTGGCTTTTGGCTTGAGGAGTTTGCTGCGCCTTACTATGTGTTCAAAGATGCCGGCTTGCATATCACATTATGTTCACCCGCTGGTGGCCACCCTCCAATTGACCCAAACAGCCAACTAGCCGAGCAGCAAACTCCGGCCACTCAACGTTTCGAAGCTGACGAAGTGGCGAAAACCCATCTAACTAACACTCTCCGCTTGGTAGAAGTAAGAGAAGCGGACTATGATGCGGTATTTTATCCAGGTGGTCACGGCCCGCTTTGGGATCTAACTTGTGACCCAGACTCTGTCACATTGATTGACGACTTCTATACTGCTCATAAACCGATAGGGCTGTCTGCCATGCCGCTGGAGTATTGATTAATGCCGCCAATGAAGACGAATCCCCAATGGTTGAAGGTAAACAGGTCACGGGCTTTAGTAACAGCGAGGAGCAGGCCGTTGGGTTAACAGATATTGTGCCTTTTTCGCTGCAAGATGAACTTGTAAAGCGTGGCGCGAGTTTTTCCAATGCACCCGACTGGCAAGAGTATGTTGTCGTTGACGGTCTACTCGTGACAGGCCAAAACCCAGCCAGCTCTGAGGCCGCTGCAAAAGCGCTGATAAAACTTCTCTCAGCCGACTAAATTTACTTCTCATTTTAATTCCACCAAGTGTGATGGCGGCAACGATTCGAAGAAAATATGGTGCTGCTATGACAGAATTCTGACATTGTCCTCAATATTACGTTTTTGAATACAAACAGTCCGTAACATTGTTGGAAGAAAAGATGTCGACAAGAACAGAACGAGAAAAAATGCTGGCAGGCGAGCCTTATTTAGCTTGGGATGAAGAGCTGCTATCCGCGCGAGTGAGGTGCCGCCATACACTAAAGAAACTCAACGATAGCATTCCGAACACACCCGAATGGAAGGAAGCGCAAGAAGCGTTGATCCCTAACCGTAAAGGTAACCTATATCTTGAGCCCCGTTTCGCTGCGACTATGGAGAAAACATTCACGTAGGTAAGAACTTCTACGCGAAACTTCAATTGCGTGATCCTGGATGTCAACGTGGTCGAAATTGGAGACAACGTACTATTCGCGCCAAATGTTCAAATCTACACGGCAGGTCATCCATTAGATGTCAAAGGCCGCGTTGAAGACGAAGTTGAATTTGGTTTACCCATTAAAATCGGCAATAACGTTTGGATCGGCGGAGGGGCGATCGTTTGTCCCGGCGTTACGATAGGTGATAATGCAGTGATTGGTGCGGGCAGTGTGGTCACTAAAGACATTCCGGCCAACACGCTTGCAGTAGGTAACCCATGTCGAGTTATCAAACAAATCAATAACGATTAGAACCCGCTCTCAATTGCGCTTTGTGGCGCTTGCCAACTTGTCTTTAGGTCACCTAATGTGGGCACATGTTAGGTGACTTTCTCTTTGGTTATCTAAATTAGTACCAATAGTTTATGGTGCGTCAAAAAACTGTTGCTAAATCATCGGCTTTTTGACGTTTTATTTGATGTTGGTTCCATTAAACCCTATCATGTTCGCTTTGTAATACTCGGTAAAACATTAGTTGTAAACATGGCGTTGCGTTATATGGATTTTGAATTGTCGTTAGGTTTGATGGAGTCGGCGCTAGAGAGCGCGTCTGTTGCTATCATTATTACTGACGAACAAGCTCAAATTTGTTTCGTCAACGATCAGTTCGTCAAGCTAACTGGTTATGCCCGCGAAGAAGTCTTGGGCAAAAACCCGAAACTGCTGAAGTCAGGAAAAACCACATTAGCAACCTATGAGGATATGTGGTCGAAGCTGCTTCAAGGTAAAGATTGGGTAGGCGAACTGGTTAACAAAACGAAAAACGGCTCGCTGTTTATCGAACATGCTCATATCAGTCCTTTCAACTATTTGGGCAAGTCCTATTACATTGCGGTCAAACGCGATGTGACGTCTGAAAAACACCTCAACGATAAACTGAGCGATCTCGCTTATTTTGATCCGCTGACTCGTCTTCCAAACCGCACCTCTTTCTTTGAGCATCTGCAACGTTTTCTTGTTGAAGAACAACAAACAGATCACCCGTATTCGTTGTTGTTAATCGATCTCAATGAGTTTAAGTCTATCAACGACAGTAAAGGGCATGATTTCGGCGATTTGTTCCTTCAAGATGTAGCGAAGCGCTTTAGAGCGGCAGTAGGGGACAACGGTGTTGTTGCTAGACTTGGTGGGGATGAGTTTGTCGCACTCCTGCCTAATTGCTCACAAACTCGGGCGGAGCATTACGCTCAACATTTGGTTGATGCCATCGCCTTCATCGAAGTCGGTAATAAATCTGAACGAGGTTCTGCGTCTGTAGGAGTGACCACAAACGTGAGTCGCAACGTGCCAACCAGTCTGCTACTAAAGCAAGCGGATCTCGCTATGTACCGTGCCAAGCAGTGTCAAACCACCTGGATGAGTTATGACGAAGCAATGGGTGAGCAGTGGGGGCGCAAAACAGCGATGGCTCAACGCCTCTCACAAGCTATCGAATCACACAAGCTAGAGGTCAGCTTCTTACCCGTTGTTGAGCTTGAAACGCATCGTATTGTTGCCTTTAAAAGTCGACTAGAGTGGAGCGACTCGATGTTCGGTGATGTGGATAGATTTGAGTTCATTCCTATCGCCGAAGAGTCTCAGCTGATCCGAAAACTGAATTTGTTCACTATCGAGCAAGCGTGTAAGTACGCCTCGGTTGGTGAACTAAAAACCGTGGCGGTAAAAGTCTCTTCTAAGAACTTTGGTCATGGATTGTTTATTAAAGAAGTAACAGAGATTCTCACCAAGTATCATCTTCCAGCGCATTGTTTGGTGCTTGAAGTGTTCGAGGACATGTTGTCTAAGAAACGTTGTGTGGATGAGCTGTACCAATTAGTTGAGCTTGGTTGTCAAATTACCGTGGCAGATTTTGGTATGGGTCACATATCTATATCCGAGCTTCGCGAACTGCCATTGCAAAAGCTTAAAGTTGGCGCGCAGTTGGTAGCAGAAATCGCACAAGATCGTTCAGTAGAGCAGGTGGCGAAAGCGATTGTCAGTCTCGCCAAAGTGCTAAACATTGAGACTATTGCCGAAGGTGTTGAAACACAAGGCCAACTAGAGTCCCTCAAAGCTATTGGCTGCCATTATGCCTCTGGTCCCTACATTTCTGCCAATATGTAATTCGCATAATTTTATCCAGGTCAATCTCTAGATATCTGAGTCTTGAGATTACTTGGGTGTAGCTATTCACTCTCTTTGATTTTTATCCTATTCAGTGCCCGACTAAGCCTTATTTGTGGGGCATGAAGCTACTTTCATACTCTCTTTGTCCAGTCAAAAATCTCTCTGAATGGGAATTTGAATCCATTCACGAAAAATGCATCGAAACGTTTCGATGAAGCGATCTAAATCACAGTTAAATGCTACCTCTCTCGATCTTTACACTCTCTACGCTAGGATTGTCATCGAAACGTTTCGATGATTGTTTTATCAACAGCGACCAGGTAGTGATGCCCTCTACTTTTGAAACCGTTGTTTGATGGTTATTCAAGCCCTACAGACTTAATAAAGCCGCATGAAGCAGGTATAAAAATGAAAAAAAGTTCCCTAATAAATTCAGAACTCTCTTATTTGGTGTCGACATTGGGTCATACCGATGAGGTAACGATTTGTGACGCTGGCCTTCCGATTGCTGATGAAGTTCAGCGTATTGATCTCGCTCTGACTCATGGCGTTCCAGCGTTTTTGGATACGGTAAAAGTGTACCTTTCTGAGGCTCAGATTGAAGGTGTTGTCTTGGCGGAAGAGTTTAAGCAAGTGAGCCCTGAGTTGCATGATGCTTTGTTATCCGTGATTGAGCAGGAGCGAGAAACAAGCGGTAAAGCAATTTCGATTTCTTATGTTTCTCACGAAGACTTTAAGACAAAAACTCTAGATTCAAGAGCTGTAGTGAGAACGGGCGAGTGTACACCGTACGCCAATGTGATTTTCCAAGCTGGCGTCGTCTTTTAAAGCGCCACCTATTACGAGTTCAGTTCAGCGAAATATACAGGACATCCTCATGCTGCAACCCATTTTACAACTCAGCGAGATTGAAAAAGCTTTCCCGGGAGTGAAAGCTTTGGATAAAGCCAGCTTAAATGTGTATCCCGGAAAAGTGATGGCATTGCTTGGTGAAAACGGCGCGGGTAAATCGACGCTTATGAAAGTGCTGACGGGTATCTATTCAAAAGATTCTGGCGAACTTCGCTATCAAGACCAAGACGTTTCCTTTAAAGGTCCGCGTGATTCTCAGCAAGCGGGAATCAGTATCATTCACCAAGAGCTCAATCTTATTCCTGAGCTCACTATTGCAGAAAATATCTTCCTAGGCCGTGAAAAAACCAATGCGTTTGGTCGCATTTTATGGTCGCAGATGTATGCCGAGGCAGATCGCCTATTGGCGAGACTAAACGTGAAACATAGCGCCAAGACACCGCTTGGCGAGCTTAGTCTTGGTGAGCAGCAAATGGTAGAAATTGCGAAAGCACTGTCATTTGAGTCAAAGGTCATCATTATGGATGAACCCACCGATGCACTTACCGATACTGAGACGGAATCGCTATTTAGCGTGATCAACGAACTGCGCGAACAAGGCTGCGGGATTGTTTACATCTCACACCGTCTCAAAGAAATCTTCGAGATTTGCGATGATATTACGGTGTTACGTGACGGTAAATTTATTGGTCAGCGCACTGTGGCTGAAACCGATGAAGATACGCTGATCGAAATGATGGTGGGTCGTAAGCTTGATGAGCAATATCCGCGAATCGATGCCGTTCACGGTAAAACCAGCCTCGAAGTAAAAAACCTTTCAGGTCCTGGCGTCAATGACGTGAGTTTCTCTCTGGATCAAGGTGAAATTCTTGGCATTTCCGGTTTGATGGGCGCAGGGCGCACAGAGCTGATGAAAATCATCTATGGCGCACTAAAACGTCAATCGGGTGAGGTAATTCTCAACGGCAAAACGATCAATCCAGATAGTCCTCAAGAAGGTCTTGCCAACGGTATCGCATACATTTCAGAGGATCGCAAAGGCGATGGTTTGGTTCTGGGCTTATCAGTAAAAGAAAACATGTCGATTTGCGCATTGGAGCAGCTGTCTAAAGGCATGCAAATTCAACACAGTGAAGAAGTGGTGGCTGTTGAAGACTTCATTAAGCTATTCAACATTAAAACGCCAACACGCGATCAGATTATTGGCAACTTATCAGGCGGTAACCAACAGAAAGTGGCGATTGCCAAAGGACTGATGACCAAACCTAAAGTTCTCATTTTGGATGAGCCAACACGCGGTGTCGATGTGGGCGCGAAGAAAGAAATCTACCAACTAATCAACAAATTTAAAGCAGATGGCATGAGCATCATTTTGGTGTCATCTGAAATGCCAGAAGTACTCGGCATGAGCGATCGAATTTTGGTGATGCATGAAGGGCACATAAGCGGTGAGTTTATGGCTCAGGATGCGGATCAAGAAAAACTACTCGCATGCGCTGTCGGTAAAAATGTCAATGAGGAAGCAGCATGAACAATAAAACCATCAACAAAGAGATGAGCGTTGAGATGGAAAACAAAAAACCTCTTTTCAATAAAGAATGGTTGATTGAGCAAAAATCACTGATTGCGCTTATCTTCCTAATAATCGTGGTTTCTTTTCTAAACCCGAACTTTTTCACCGTCGATAATATTATGAACATCCTGCGTCAAACCTCTGTGAACGCCATTATCGCAGTGGGTATGACATTGGTCATCTTAACTGCCGGCATCGACTTGAGTGTTGGTTCTGTACTCGCACTTTGCGGCGCGTTTGCGGCCAGTTTGATAGCGATGGAAGTTCCGGTATTGATCGCGGTTCCAACCGCGCTTCTAGCGGGTGCAGCTCTCGGTGCCATCAGCGGTATTATCATTGCAAAAGGTAAGGTTCAGGCGTTTATCGCTTCCTTAGTGACTATGACGCTTCTGCGTGGTGTGACCATGGTGTACACCGACGGACGTCCAATCTCGACAGGCTTTACGGATACGGCTGACGCATTTGCATGGTTTGGTACCGGTTACGCTTTGGGCATCCCAGTTCCAGTTTGGATTATGGTCGTCGTATTCGCTTCTGTTTGGTATCTACTTAACCACACTCGCTTTGGTCGTTACGTTTACGCGCTAGGTGGTAACGAATCCGCGACTCGTTTGTCTGGTATCAATGTCGACAAAGTGAAGATTGGTGTTTACGCCATCTGTGGTCTGCTTGCAGCACTGGCTGGCATTATCGTGACCTCTCGTCTGTCATCCGCTCAGCCTACCGCGGGTATGGGATATGAGCTTGATGCTATCGCGGCGGTTGTTCTCGGTGGTACCAGCTTAATGGGTGGTAAAGGTCGAATTATGGGTACGCTAATTGGTGCTCTGATCATCGGCTTCTTGAACAACGCACTCAACCTATTGGACGTTTCTTCTTACTACCAAATGATCGCAAAAGCCGTAGTTATCTTGCTTGCGGTACTGGTAGACAACAAAAACAAGTAACCTCGATTAACACTAGATTATTTACAATAACAGGCTCGACAATGAGTTGAGCCGCCCCCTACACAAAGGACTAAAACGATGAAAAAACTAGCCACTTTAATCTCTGCTGCCGTGCTATCTGCTTCTATGTCTACAGCTGCATCAGCACAAGACACGATGGCGATTGTTGTCTCTACGCTTAACAACCCGTTCTTCGTAACGATGAAAGAGGGCGCGGAAGCGAAAGCCAAGGATTTAGGTTACAACCTAATCGTTTTGGACTCGCAAAATGACCCAAGCAAAGAGCTATCAAACATCGAAGATTTAACGGTACGTGGCGTTAAGGCAATTCTAATCAACCCAACAGATTCAGATGCAGTATCCAATGCTATCCGCATGGCAAACCGCTCGAACATTCCTGTTCTAACGCTTGACCGTGGTGCTAGCGTGGTGATGTAGTGAGCCACATTGCATCAGACAACGTGGTGGGTGGTGAGATGGCTGGTCACTACATCATGGAGAAAGTAGGCGAGAAGGCGAAAGTTATCCAACTAGAAGGTATTGCGGGCACGTCAGCTGCACGTGAGCGTGGTGAAGGCTTCATGAACTCAGTAAAAGGTTCTCAAATGGAACTGCTTGCTAGCCAACCAGCGGATTTCGACCGTACTAAAGGTCTAAACGTCATGGAAAACCTTCTAGCCGCGAACCCAGATGTACAAGCGGTATTCGCACAGAACGACGAAATGGCACTCGGTGCACTTCGCGCAGTTCAAGCGGCAGGTAAAGACGTTATGATCGTTGGCTTCGATGGCACTGAAGACGGTATGGCAGCGGTGAAACGCGGCAAACTAGCAGCAACAATCGCACAGCAACCAGACATGATCGGTGTACTAGGTGTGGAAACCGCTGACAAAGTACTGAAAGGTGAAAAAGTAGAAGAGTACATCCCAGTACCTCTAAAAGTCGTCGCTGAGTAATAGGCGAAGCGACGAAAGGAGCCAGCCAGTAATTCCTCCCCTTATAAAGGGGAGGAACTCAAAGGCTCGCTGCGCATCGCTTCATAAAACCCAGATACCTTCGGCTTGCCACCCCAAGGCAACCCCAAGTTATCTATCAAACTGATACTCAAAAATCAGTAACCAACAAAAGAGTTAAAAGGAACAAAGTATGAATAAACTCATTGTGCTGGGTAGTGTGAATGCAGACCACGTTCTGCAAGTTCCTTCTTTCCCTCGTCCTGGAGAAACGCTACATGGTGCTAATTACCAAGTTATTCCTGGCGGTAAAGGGGCGAACCAAGCCGTTGCGGCTGCAAGACTAGGCGGCGACACTGGCTTTATCGCCTGTGTAGGTGATGATGCATTTGGTATTAATATTCGCGAAGCATTCAAAGCTGATGGTATCAACATCGCGGGTGTTCAATTAGAGCCAGGCACGCCGACCGGTATTGCCATGATTCAGGTAGCTGAAAGTGGAGAGAACAGCATCTGCATTTCAGCAGAAGCCAACGCAAAACTAACGACAGCACGTGTTGAGCCACATAAGGGTTTGATCGAAGGTGCGAATTACCTGTTAACTCAATTAGAAACACCAATTGAAGGCATCGAATACGCAGCAAAAATTGCAAAGGCTGCAAAGACTAACGTCGTCCTCAACCCTGCGCCAGCGAGAGAACTCCCAGACTCATTACTAAGCTGTGTAGATGTCATTACGCCAAATGAAACCGAAGCAGAAGTCCTGACCGGAATAACGGTCAACGATGATGAGTCGGCACAAAAAGCGGCAAATGCTCTGCATCGTAAGGGCATTGAAATTGTCATGATCACTTTAGGCTCGAAAGGTGTATGGCTGAGCCAAAATGGTCGTGGTGAACGAATCCCAGGCTTCAAAGTTGAAGCAACGGATACCACTGCCGCAGGCGATACCTTTAACGGTGCTTTGGTGACAGGACTAATCGAAGGTAAGTCCATCGAAGAGGCGATTGTATTTGCTCATGCAGCAGCGGCTATTTCAGTGACTCGATTTGGCGCGCAGACTTCCATTCCGACGCTAGATGAAGTACAACAGTTTTTAGAGCAGCAAGCCTAAGTTGAGAAACTAACTCGCTCAATTATAAGAAGAAGCAGTGGAGACCCTTGCCCGATGGCAACGATGAAGGACATAGCAAGACTCGCGGGAGTGTCTACCTCAACCGTAAGTCATGTCATCAATAAAACACGATTCGTTAGTGAAGAGATTTCTGAGCGCGTAAACAGTGCAGCGAAGGAGCTCAACTACGCGCCTTCTGCCTTGGCGCGCAGCTTAAAAATGAATCGTACACGAACAATTGGAATGTTAGTGACTACCTCAACCAACCCGTTTTTTGGTGAGGTAGTAAAAGGGGTCGAACGCAGCTGTTATCATCAAAACTACAATCTCATTCTTTGCAACACCGAAGGTGATACCGAGCGCATGAAGGCGTCCATCGATACGCTACTGCAAAAGCGTGTCGATGGTCTGATTCTAATGTGCTCAACCCTTGAAGGGGAGAAGCTGGATATTTTTGACCAGTACCCATCCATTCCCGTGGTTGTGATGGATTGGGGGCCAATGCATTTTGAAAGCGACAAGATCCAAGATAACTCGTTTCTTGGTGGTTATCTTGCCACTAAGCACCTAATTGAAAGTGGCCACAAAGAGATTGGTTGTATCACCGGGCCTTTGAATCGCCACCAAGCGCTTATGCGTTATGAGGGGTACAAAAAGGCATTGAAAGAAC
The DNA here is from genome assembly GCF_003263785.1 of Vibrio variabilis. GTDB lineage: Bacteria > Pseudomonadota > Gammaproteobacteria > Enterobacterales > Vibrionaceae > Vibrio > Vibrio variabilis. The sequence goes on along the minus strand of NZ_JYJK01000105.1, from coordinate 51,745 downwards.
ATCATATTGCTATTAATCCAGACTGGATTGTTGAGTCGGACTTTGAATGTGATGGCGGCGCGAAATCCCTAGAAAAGTTAATGAGCAGAGGTGCACTACCAACGTCGTTGTTTATTTGTAATGACATGATGGCCATGGGAGCTATCAATGTTGCCCATGAAAAAGGGATACATGTTCCCAACGAACTTTCGATCATTGGGTATGATGATATCCACATTGCCAAGTTCATGTCACCGTCACTCACTACGATTCATCAACCTAAGTATCGCTTGGGTAAGGCGGCTGTTGAAACTCTACTCGCGAAAATAGAGAAGACCAGTCTTACACCCGATGTGGTGCAACTAGAACCCTCACTAGTTATGCGAAATAGTGTCAAAAAACTCGGTTAACACTCCGATTCGGCCTCTATTGAGGCTGAGCAACACGAAACCCACGAACAATATTACTAAGCGTCACTATCGCAAATAGCGTTATAACAACAGATAAATGCCAAGGCTGACTTAGGCCGAGCTGAACCAAACTCATACTGACTAGTGATGAGACAATCATTTGTCCCCCACCGGATAGCGCTGCCGCAGCCCCCGCTTGTTTCTTGTACGGCAGCATCACCATCGCCTGTGCGCAAGGTAGAGCGATGCCATTTCCTAATATCATCAGCATTTGCCCGAGCATGATATACAAAGGTTCCATCGGGCAAACGAACAACCAAATCGCCGACGTAATGTGTAGAGCTGGAGTACACAACAGCATCTTTTTAGTACCAATGATTGGGCGAACGCGATTGCAAAGAGTGGTTCCACCAATCATACCAAGTGCTGGAATGAGCACCCACAATGCGTATTCATCCGAGTTCATTCCGATTTGGTTTTGCATGATAAAGGGCATGACCGATACAGCTGTGATCATCAGGCTAAAATTGAGCCAACTGATACTCGCGAAGCTGATGAAGTAGCTAGAGCGGAGCAACTCCTCATACTGGGTCACAACGCGTTTAAATGAAGGGAGCGGTGACTTTTCAGCAATGGTCTCTTTAAACAGCATGGTGATAACCACCCAAGCGAGCGCAACATAGCTAAATAGCGACACAAACACCATGTTCCAACCAAAGTGAAAGTTAATAAACCCACCTAAAACTGGTGCCACCACGGGCGTGATGGAAGCGGCCATCGCAATATAAGAAAGGGCTACGGGCAGTTCAGCCCCACTAAACTGATCCCGCGTTGAGGCTCGAGCGAGAACCGCGCAACAACCAGTGCCAATGCCTTGCAGAAAACGACCAAAAACCATACCTTCAAACGAATGGTTCATCGTAATAATTAACACAAGGCCAAGCAGTGCGATAACCAGCCCGGTGAGCAGAACCTTTTTTCTGCCGATCGCATCTGAAATTGGACCATAAATGAACTGAGACGGGCCAAAGCCGAGTAGATAAATACCGACGAGTAGCTGCGCCTGATCGAGGCTGATACCAAAATCTTTCGCTATCCAAGGTAGTGAAGGAAGTACCAGCCCCATACTGAGTTGACCGATACTGACAATGAGACACGCGAGAAGAATGACTTTGTAGCGAATTCCTTGAGCCATTAATAATCCATACTGAGAGAAAAGCGAATGCGAAGAACCCAAGATAGTACGTCATTGCAGAGTACTTTGGCTATCTTTTGCCAATATCCATAGGTTGTTTAGGGTAAATCTAAATGAATCAAACTATATCATAAGGTTATTGGGCTTTAGCTGGCTATCTTCGTATCATGACAACAAGAATATCACGCATCATTGCACGGAGTAGGATTGACGATGGGCGAACCAAAATCACCAGAGACACTAAACTCGATTGCCGATATGGATGAGTTTGCAAATACGGCAAGTTACTCGCTACTAGAGACGCTAAATGCGGATCCTGAAGCAACCGATTGTGGTGATGACTACTGGCCGCGACAAGTGTTCTCGGGTCACTATGTTCCGGTGAAGCCGACACCGATCGGAAATCCGGTCTACGTTAGCCACAGTACCAACCTATTTGCTGAACTAGGAATTGATCCGGCACTGACGCAAAACAAACAGTTCGAAGCTATGTTCTCTGGAGATTTGTCCGGCGTACCTGCTCCAATGAAGCCCTACGGCTGGGCAACAGGCTACGCACTTTCCATTTATGGCACCGAGTACAACCAGCAATGCCCATTTAACACAGGAAATGGATATGGCGACGGCCGCGCACTTTCCGTGTTTGAAGGTGTACTAAATGGCAAACGTTGGGAAATGCAACTCAAAGGCGGCGGTACGACCCCTTATTGCCGTGGAGCTGATGGCAGAGCAGTATTGCGCTCCAGCGTGCGTGAGTTTCTAGCTCAAGAGTTCATGCACGCACTTGGTATTCCGTCGACACGCTCGCTATGTTTATTTGCCTCACAATCAGAATCGGTTGATCGCCCTTGGTATCGAGAGGGCTCACACTCTGAGAATCCCGATATTATGGTATCGAACCCTGTTGCCATTACGACCCGAGTTGCCTCTTCCTTTTTGCGAGTTGGACAGATTGAGTTGTTTGCTCGCCGAGCGCGTAGCCAAGCTCACCCAACTGCGATGCAAGAGCTTGAAAAAATTGTTGAGTACGCGATAGAGCGAGAATATTCACAGCAGATAGACTCAAGTTTACCTCTTAGAGAGAAAGTACTCGCACTCGCCACGGAGTTTAGAGAGCGCTTGACCACATTAGTGACACACTGGATGCGCGTTGGTTTCTGCCAAGGCAATTTCAACAGTGACAACTGCGCTGTTGGTGGATTTACTCTCGACTATGGTCCATTCGGTTTTTGTGAGCGTTTCGAACCATACTTCCAGCCGTGGACTGGTGGCGGCCGCCATTTTGCGTTTTTTAATCAGCCTCTAGCAGCAGAGAAAAACTTCGAATCCTTTTGTTCAGCATTGATGCCCCTAATCGCCTCTGACGAAGTGGCGGTAGAAAAACTAGGCCTAATTCAGGATGAGTTTTCGACAGTGATGCAAACGAAACTCACTGATATGTGGTCGAGTAAGCTAGGTCTCGAAGAGTTTGATAGCGACTTACTGCAAAACCTTTTCAAACTCATGATGATGACGCACGTTGATTACACGATTTTCTTCCGGGAGCTGTCCAAATTACCTGAGAATGCTTCTGCCCTTACCCCAAGCTTTTACACCGACCCTGATGAAGAGGTCATGACCGATTGGCAGATTTGGTTTAATGAATGGCGTGAAAAGCTTCCATCCTCAAAAACCGGAGAAGAGATAACGGCTGGAATGAATCAAGTAAACCCTAAGTTCACTTGGCGTGAATGGTTGGTCGTACCCGCGTATAAGCAAGCAGAGAAGGGCGATTATTCGCTTATTCATGAGTTGCAGCAGGTCTTTGCTGACCCCTATGGAGAACAAGGGGTAAAGACAGAAGGAAAGTATGACCAACGTCGTCCTTTAGATCTTTTCGATATAGGAGGAGTAACACACTACAGCTGCTCTTCGTAAGCTCTATATCAATGACTTGTCGAAGCGGGCTTAAAGTTTAAGCTCGCTTTTTAATAACTTTTATTCCCTTGCTCCGGTGACCACGCAAACCCAATTTAGGTGCTCCCTAGCGTCCAGGGCCCACACACTTTAGAAAGCCTCCACAGACGACCGCAAGTCAAAGCAAGTATCCTTGTTAGAAATAATGATTCTGTAACTATATTTCATTTTTACCGAACGATTGTTATGGATTATCCGATGAAATTAGCATGTGAACTAGCTGTGTAATATTTTCTTGCATTTATCCATGCTTTGAGGCTCTTTCTGATGCTTTGATACAATTTGTCGGACTCATTTCGTTCCTTGGCTTGATATAAATCATGGTTGAAAGAAAACAGAATGACCTGTATTTCTCTATGCACGAATCCAAATGACGTTGTTTTTCGTAATTAAATTACAAACGGTTTAGTTTTGGCACGTGATTTTTTCTGAGGACCCAAGATGTTAGATACCCTCATTCTGTCGCGAATACAGTTCGCGGCCAACATTAGCTTCCACATTCTTTTTCCTACTATCACCATCGCGCTGGCTTGGATGCTGGTGTTCTTCAAGTGGAGGTACGTTCGAACGCAAGCACCGGTTTGGTTGGATGTGTATTACTTTTGGGTGAAGATTTTTGCGCTTACATTTGCCCTGGGAGTGGTGTCCGGGATTACTATGAGTTTTCAGTTCGGTACCAATTGGCCTGGATTTATGGAACGAGTCGGTAATGTAGCCGGGCCATTGCTCGGATACGAGGTGATGACTGCTTTCTTTATGGAAGCCACTTTCCTCGGCGTTATGCTATTCGGTCGGGGTAGGGTACCTGAATGGGCCCACACACTCGCCACTGTTCTAGTCGCTATTGGAACCAGTATGTCAGCATTCTGGATTTTGGTGCTCAATAGCTGGATGCATACGCCCGCTGGATACGAAGTCATTGATGGAATTGTCCATGTGACGAGTTGGAAGGAAGTGATTTTGAATCCTTCGCTGCCATACCGTTTTGCGCATACGTTGCTGGCCTCGGCGCTGACTGCGAGCTTTTTAATTGCAGGTATTTCTGCCTATCAAGTGATCCGCAAGTCAGATCATCGCTCGGCTAAACTGGGGTTAAAAGTAGCGCTGTTCTCAGCGGCTGGTTTCATTCCGGTGCAGATTTTCGTAGGCGACTTGCATGGTTTGAACACGCTTGAACATCAACCAGCCAAGATTGCTGCAATGGAAGGGGTCTGGGAAACTGAAAAAGGTGCTCCGCTGTTATTGTTCGCCTTGCCGAACGAGGAGACGCGCAGCAATGACTTTGAAATCGGTATACCCAATGTTGCTAGCTTAATCCTCACCCATGATTTAAACGGTGAAATCAAGGGGCTGAACGAGTTCGCGCCTGACCATCCACCAGTGACACCGTTATTCTTCGGTTTTAGAGTGATGGTAGGAGTGGGGATCTTGATGCTACTTGTCAGTTGGTATGGAGCAATAAGGCTGTTCCGTAAAAAGGAACTACCGAAGCCGTACTTATACGTCACTCTCACGATGACCTTCTCTGGCTGGGTGGCGACGTTAGCCGGTTGGTACGTGACAGAGATTGGACGACAGCCTTGGTTGGTTAGTGGCGTATTGCGGACTTCGGAAGCCGTCACGACCGTTCCGAGTGGAAGTGTTATGACGTCACTTATCATGTATTTAGCGATTTATGCTGTGTTACTGGTGGCGTATGTTCACACTTTGTTCTACCTGGCACGAAAAGACATCGTTGCTCATGAAGTCCCAATGAAACAACAAGAGGCTTAATAATGCTCGACTATTTACCGGAAATTTATCTGTTGCTGTTAGGCTTCTCAGTGTTCATGTACGCAGTATTAGATGGGTATGACTTAGGCGTCGGTATCCTATTGCCCAGTGATAATGAAGCTCAACGTGACAGAATGATCGCGTCAATTGGCCCTTCTGGGACGCCAACGAAACTTGGCTAGTGCTGGCGGTGGGTATTTTGCTTATCGCTTTTCCTACCGCTCATAGCTTAATTTTAACCGAGCTCTACATGCCGACCGCTATTATGCTTATTGCTTTGATCATGCGTGGTGTCGCCTTCGACTTTAGAGCGAAAGCTATCTCTGACCATAAAAACCGCTGGGATTGGTGCTTCAGAATCGGTTCATTGATCACGGCCTTAACCCAAGGCTACATGGTGGGGCGTTACATTATGGGCTTTGAACAAACAACGGAAGCCATCTGGTTTGCATGGTTAAGTGCAGTGTGTGTTGCTGCAGCTTATGTCTACATAGGAGGGGCGTGGCTGGTCTTGAAGACTGAAGGTGAATTACAAGTGCGCTCAGCGCGTTGGTCTCGTCGTGCGGGTTGGCTGGCAGCGTCAGGGATTCTAGCTGTGAGTGTAGTAAATCCAATCGTAAATGAAGAAGTGGCATCGCGTTGGTTTAGTTTCCCGGAGATCTTGCTGTTAGCACCAGTCCCGTTGGTTGTTCTAGCCACAATATTCTTGGTGGATAGGTACCTCCGACAAGTTCCAACTGTTGATGACATGGGGGTGCGTTGGCCATTTTTCGGTGTTACGCTCATTTTTGCCTTGAGTTTTATGGGGCTCGCTTACAGCTTTTTCCCGCAGGTTGTGCCGGGCTTAATGACTGCACAAGAGGCGGCTTCGTCACCAGCGACACTAATGATTGTTGGCTTTGGTGTAATGGTGGTCATGCCAATGATATTGCTTTACACCTTCATGGTGTATCGAATTTTCAAAGGCAAAGCGACCGAGTTGAGCTACAAGTAGTGCTTAGTTTTAAACGGGAATAAGAGTTGGGAAACCCCTACGCCACTCAACTCGAGTGAGAAAAGTCCCCAGCGATACGTCGCTGGGGAATATCTATCTACTGGTAAGTCTATTTACCCCCAATACTCAACCGTGCAAATCGTACATCCGGAGCGAAGAAAGTCCGACTATCGTTAACCAATTGACGGTCACCTACTGCGTCTACTTCTTGCAACATCTTGTAGAAGTTGCCAGCAACCGTAATACCACGTACCGGCTGAACTCGCACGCCGTCACGGCACAAGAAGCCGCTAGCACCAAATGAGAAATCACCGCTCACTGGATCCGCACCCGAATGAACACCTTGCAGTTCAACAAGCTCGAGATATTCACCCGCTTTAACCTCACTAGAACTGCTTTGACCGGTAGCAATCACTTTGTGATTTGCGGAAACATCTAGGCTCGATTTAGCACCACGCGCTGCGCTCGCGGTAGATACTGTACCAAGGTAGCTTGCAGTGTGGCTGTTGTGGAGTAGGGTATTTAGTTGTCCGTTAGCGATTAGGATGTTGTCTTGTGTTGCAAAACCTTCACTATCAAATGCCGCGATTGCCATGCCGTTTTGCATGTACGCTGCGTCGGTGAGGGTGATTAGCTCACTGGCAACAGACTGGCCAACTTTGTTCGCCAGTGGTGTAATGCCTTTCATAGCACTCACACCCGAGAACGCACTGCCAAATGCACCAAACAGGCTGCTCAATGCTCCGACATCGAAAATAGCCGAATATTCACCAGTTGCAACTGGTGCGCCATCGAGTAAATCTCTGGCTAGGTTGTAGCCTTGCTCGATACAGTAGTTCGGTTTCAGCTCATCAAAGCGGCGACCGACCGAGACTTTACCCGCCATGGATTGCTTGCCGTCTTTTTCAAATAGCGTGTATGCGTAGCAGCTAAATGAGCGCTCAAAATGCTGGCAAAGTGTCCCTTGCGTGTTGGCGAGAATAAGCTGGCTCTCTCCATCAGCATAACCGTTGTAGGGAGCACTCGAGGCGTGGGGTAGGGAAACAACCCCTTGCTCTAGTGCAAGTGATAGCTCAATCTTCTCATCGGCAGATGTGGTATCTTGCTGAGCAATTTCTGCAACATCCGTGGTAATTTTGCTATCGATACAGCGAATAGTCTGATGCTCGTCTTGCTTAGAAAAACGTGCGCTTTGAAGGGCGTTGGTCAGCATGAGATCGAGACTAGAGGTCTCTAATGATTCCGAGTAGCTGGTGGCAATTCGTGCATCTTTGACAACGCGAACTCCAAGCACTTGGCTTGAGCTCACTTTGTACTCATCCAGTTGGCCTTGGTTCGCTTTTAGGGAAAAGCTGTTGCTACGATTGACGATGACATCCGCTTCAGCACCTTGGCGCTTGGCTTCTGAAAGGACGTAATCGACGGCATCAAGAAGTTGTTTGTCTTGGCTCATTAGTTACCACCTCCCACAAGAATGTTATCAACTTTTAACGAAGGCTGACCTACCGTTGTCGGTACTGCACCACTTACTGAACCACACATACCAGGGGCCAGTGCCATATCTTTACCAACCATGCTGATTTCCTTAAGCACCTTTGGTCCGGTACTAATCAGTGTTGCGGTTTTGAGAGGTTTGGTGATTTTTCCGTTTTCAATCAGGTAAGCTTCACGAACGGCAAAGTTGAATTCACCTGTACCTGGCTGTACTGAGCCGCCGCCCATTTTTTTAGCATAAATACCACGTTCAACACCGGCTAACATATCATCTAGAGAATGTTCACCAGCCTCTATGAAGGTGTTACGCATGCGTGACGTGGGCGCAAATTTGTAGTTTTGGCGACGACCAGAGCCTGTTGGTTCAAAGCCTGTCTTCATGCCGCCCATTTTATCGACCATAAAGCTGGTTAGCTTGCCGTCTTTAATGAGTTGCGTTCGTTGAGTTGCCATACCTTCGTCGTCAACATGGATAGAGCCCCACTCATTAGTCATAGTGCCATCATCAACGGCACTCACTGCTGTATGAGCGATCATCTCGCCCATTTTGTCATGGAACACTGACGCTTTTTTAGCCACGGATGTGGTTTCAAGCAGGTGACCACACGCTTCGTGGAAGATGACGCCACCAAAGCCATTACCAATAACTACGGGCATTTCGCCGGAAGGGCACGCGTCCGCGCCTAGTTTTACCAATGCTTGCTGAGCAATGGTTTTGCCTAGCTCTTGAGCATCAAGCTGTTCGCTAAATTCCCAGCCAGACAGTGCACCAGGACCTTCTGAACCAGAAGATTGCTCGTTGCCTTTTTGAGCAACGGTGTTACCCGACACGCGAATGTAGTGGCGCGTATCATCAACATGCAGACCTTCAGAATTGAAGATGGAAACTTGCTGCTCGCGCTGTAAAACATTGCCAATAAACTGAGTAATGTATTCACTTTCGGCACGTGCAGCCGCGTCGGTTTGAAGTAAGAAGGCGATTTTTGAATCTAGATTGGCGTCCTTGTTAAGTGGCAAACGGCAACCATGCTGGATAGGGTAGCGATTAAGATTAAGCGCACCTGCCGTCGCGATTTGCTCACGCTTGTCTTTTGCAGCGAGCAATGATGTCACTCGCTTGAGTTCGTTTTCGTCGGTGTTATTGGTGTAGCCGTAGAGTACTTTGTGGCCGAAGAAAAGGCGGATCCCGATACCAAAATCGATACCTGAGTTTACTTTGTCCACTTCGCCAGACGCGATTTGGACCGAATTAGTCTGATGGTGCTCGACGAATAGCTCAGCAAAATCTGCCCCAAGAATAGGGCGTGATCAATCACCGCTTTCGCCGTTACAGAATTAAGCATGAAATCTCCTTGCTCATTGAACATCCGAGTAGTCCTCATTGAAAGTCGAGGAATATTGGGATTTTAACATTTATTAAACAAAATTATCTTCTATAAAATCGACATTTTCCTAGTGATGATTTAACACATTAATATCTGATTTATTGGGACTATTTATAGTGATAACTATCATTAATATTGAGTGCTTTTACGAGAGTCTTAAAGTGTGATGATGCCTACGTTTTAGTGCGGTTAGACTCTAATTTTGAGCGTTTATAGCGTGAAAGCAAATCTATTTAGAGGTGTCGTTCGTACAGAAATTCACATCATACAAGGAGAGAGTCATGTTCTCATTTTTAAAGCGCGATCCTGCTAGAAAACTCAAAAAACGCCATTCCATGTTGCTAGAGCAAGCGATGCATGCCCAGAGAAATGGTGACATCAAAATGTACTCAAAATTAACCGCTGAAGCCGAAGAACTCTTTGAACAAATCAAAAAGCTCGCGGCTTCAAGTGGATAGGTTTGAGGAAGGCGGGGGCTTTACCCTAAATGCCTTTTTGGTATTGTTGGTTGCTAGTGTTCTGGATTAGGTTGCCAACGATACTGCGTCCGTCCTCTAGAAGTAGCGCTTTGAAGGCGTCGATGACCTCAAGTTTGCTACCGGTCACTTTTGTTTCCGTCTGAATATCTCTCAGATCGATAAAAACATCGGTAATAAGGTCTTGATGGTCGGCCAGCACATCTAGGTTCAGAATATTGTGCTCGCTGTAGAGACTATTGTGAGAGCCTTTTTGCTTTTGAACCACATAAGGGTTGTCTTTAAGGTTGATAATAGACGTACGCTTACTACAGCGTCTCAGGCAGCCTTTGTTGACTTTGATTTTCTTACAACCGTCCGTTTGTTGGAACAAACACTGGCGGCTTGTCAGTAACGTATTCGGATGGTACACACTATAGAATGTGCGCATGCCACTTGGTCTTCGAATGTAGCGGAGCTGTTTGTTACTCAGTTCATTAGATAAAAACGCACCAGCGGCAAAGTACTCTTCTTGAAGACATTTCAATGTGTACGAGTTGGTGCTGTTCATTTGCGGACCAGCTACCCAATCTAACCCTAGCGTTTGAGCGTGGAAACCGACACCTGAGTTATTCGTAATAAGCAGTCTTGGTTTAATCGTTTCTAAAAAGACTTTAGCCGCTTCAAAATCATCGCCGATGAGAATGGCTGGGAACCAAGGTTTTAGATTCGGGTTAGATTCAAACAGCGAAATCATAGCGGGTAGCTCCGCGCTTAATCCCATAGGTAGCTGAAAATAGACCTCAACATCGGATTCCAAACTAAGAGTCGCATCTTCAGGGCTTGAAACTAACACCGATAGTGGTTTTTGGCCGCTTAGCTCTGGGTTTTGCGCCAATTTTTCTAACTCTGGCGCTTCAATCGCACCTTTCAAACTTGCTGATGGGCGGTCAGCGTTGATATCCATCGCTGCGATTTGTGCATCAACATGTTGGATAATATCGGTTTTTTTGTCGTAAAGACGCTGCTTAACCGCTTGAACTTGCTCGGTACTGGTACATTGATACACCTTAGAGAAATGCGTAACCGCGTTGTCTCTTGGGTTGTCGATATACATGCTTTTGCCGTATTCGCCTTGTAGGAAACCGTTAGAGAAATCACGGTTAAATACGGTGTAAAGCTCGCTGGTATCTTCTGAAAGCGTTTCACCTTCGCACAAGCGGTCTATTTGCTTGCGCCAGTTGTCGACAACGGTATAAACGTAATGCGGTTTTTTGATGCGCCCTTCGACTTTTAGTGAATAGACACCCGCGTCGGCAAGCGCTTGAAGATCGCCAAATGCTGAGTTGTCTTTTAGGTTTAGTGGGTAGTCATAACCTTGCTTGGTGGTTTGGTATTGTTCACGACACGGTTGACTGCAACGACCACGGTTGCCAGAGGCGCCATTGCGCGCCGAGCTGATATAGCAAAGCCCAGAGAATCCGATGCAATATGAACCATGAACAAATACTTCCATTAACACATCGTGTTGATGCCCAAAATGAGCGAGATGAGCAATCTCATCAATGTTAAGCTCACGAGATAGGTTAACGCGGCTGGCAGTCATCTGTTTGAGAAACTCGATTTGCCCAGTATTGTGAGTGTTGAGCTGCGTTGAAGCATGAACATCTAAACTTGGGAAGTGGCGTTTAATCAAATACGCTAAACCAAGATCTTGAACGATAACGCCATCAATGTCGGTATTGACCAACTGCGCCAATAAGCGCATCACAGCGGCAATTTCACTCTCTAGGATTAGTACATTAAGCGTCAGAAACACTTGGCACTGATTGGCGTGAGCAAGCTCAAGAACGCCCGCAAGGTTGTCTAGCGTTAAGTTCGCTGCACGGTTTCGAGCGTTAAAACGATCCAATCCACAGTACACCGCATCTGCTCCCGCTGCGATCGCTGCTTTGATTGACTCAACATCACCACCCGGTGCCAACAATTCAAACTGATCTCTTGTCACAACCATACCCTTAGAAAAAATGAGGCCGTAGTCTACAGCAATTTGCTACAGATTTCGTCCCAAATTCAGACCTATCGATATTTATGTAATTAGTAGACTATGTGATCAAGGTTTAAAGAAGGATGAGAATAGTGAGCTAGGTTTACTTCTATCGAATGAAATAAGACCAAAACAGCCAGCAGGGAAATAATGATGAGATGGAGTCTCGCAGTTTTAGCGATGGTAATGATTCAGGGCTGTGCCAGCCAAGTAGGTAATGTCATTAGTGGGGAGGCGCCAACGGCAAGAACTGAATGTGTAGGTTCAGTTGAACTACCAAATGAGTTTTCAGGAAAATTCAAACAGGTCGACAACCCTCAGATGCTAGCGAAAGCCATTGGTGAACCTCTGTCCGGTGGTTTGTGTCAAGGCGCCGTTTATCAAAGCACGGAAGAGGTGACAATCTATCGAGCTTGGAACAGTACCAACCCCGGTAGCCAATTTGGTAACTGGTGGGCGTTTAATCAACCAGCAGGTAAAACGGCGGATTATAGGAAAGACTATGAAATATGCTACCAGTGGTCACCACTCGACAAACTGGTGAAATGTACGTTGCAGATTGGTTCGACGGTGGTGGTGGGTAATGGGCAAAGTGCGAAATGCTCAGACTATCTAGAGTATCCGGTGTCAGAGGCGCAGCAGGTATTTATTGAATCGGCATCAGATGCCGTGTCCGATTGCAGTGTCTTTGACAGCATGATGAGTTGGCAACCAGAACAGTAAGGTTTAGCTAATCATTTAAACTACGATTGCTATAGAGATGCCGCCTCACGAAAGTATGGTTCCGTCAGGCGGTTTTTTTGATTAAGACGTCTCTTTCATCGCAGATACAACAGACGGATCGTTCAGCAGGTTAAACAGCAAGCTTTTCGCTGATGAGCGTTGAGAGTCAGACAGTTTCTTATTCGGATTCTCACGCGTTTGAGTCAGGATGTTTTTAACAAATCGGCTGTTGGTACCCGACAGCTCATATACAAAGCGCAAGGTATTCATTAGTTCATCTTGAGGCAGGCTGTACACGGCCATCTCACAGCTAAGACCATCCATAGCGAGTAGGTTATTCACGACCTCGCGTCGCTCAGCATTAAACTTTTCTTTGGCAATGTGGCCGTCGATCAACGCCTGTACTCGGTCTGCAATTGCGACTGGCACTTCCATGGTTTTTGTTTCGTAAGTCATCGCTGAATCTACTCCTTCGACTGGGATGTTTTACTCGGCTCCTACCTTCATTTTGAATTGTAGGGGCTGCCGTCAATTCTGTTCATAATGACAGAAAAACATTTTGATTAGTAGGGTAACTCTGGTCAGACGATTTACTTGGTAGTTTCTTGTTCGATTTTGTACTAGCGAGGGTGACCTTTGCGTACCACACTCTAAATATTCCCAAACGAGAGTGTAGTTATGCAGCGAAGACAATTTTTAGCTCTGTGCTCGGCATTTGTTGCCTGGCCGGTATTGGCAAACACTAAGCTGAAGAAAACACCAGGGCAGGCAGAAGGGCCTTTCTATCCGGTTACATCCATTCCACTACGAGCGAATTTAATCATCGATGAATCTAATCTCATTGGAGAACCTATGACTCTAGTGACTCGTGTTGTGGATAGTAACGCTAAGCCGCTTAATGGGGTGCGTGTGGAGATATGGCAATGTGATGGTCAAGGTGTGTATGAACATCCGAGGCAACCCAATGCGGAGCGTTTTGACTCGAGTTTTGCAGGCTTTGCTGCGCTTGAGTCAGATGCTCAGGGACAGTGCCGGTTTCAAACCCTTTATCCCGTTCCATACACAGGGAGACCACCTCACATTCATGTGAAGTTATGGCGGGGCCAGCGAGAAATTCTAACGACTCAGCTTTACTTGAAAGGTGAGACAGGCAATGAGTGGTGGGGAGGAAGTGAACGTGATTGGCTGCAAATGGATGTAGCGACAGACGGAGCAGGAAACCGAATGACGCAGTTTCAGTTTGTTGTTTAAGAGAGTGTTCACGGTATGTACTTGCTGCATTAACCAAAAAGGCAAGACATCATGTGTCTTGCCTTTGGAGTCATTGCACGAAGTTGTGTTTATCTGACGCACAGCTTAAGCGTTGTTTTGAATCGGCTGATAGCGTCCTGGTTTGTGGTTCATCGCCAAAATAAGGTTGGTGGCAATGGCGCCTAGTATGGAGAGTCCAATTAGGTAGATATCGACGACAAAGAGTGACAGAACGACGATTGAACAATCTAAGCCCATTTGCACCTTACCAGCACGGATCCCGAATCGCTCCTGCAGAAACAGCGCTAGAATATTGAATCCGCCTAAGCTCATCTTGTGTCTAAAAATTACCAACATGCCCATGCCAATCAGTCCACCACCCAGTAGCGCCGCGTAAATCGGTTCGATGTGAGAAATCTGAATAACGTGATGCAAATGATCCACTGCAAAAGAGACGATACTTACTGCAATGAACGTGTTTATCGTGAATTGCCAACCCATACGAGTGACCGACAAAATGTAAAATGGCAGGTTAAGTGCAAAGAAAACCTGACCAAAACTCAACGTCGTGATTTTGGTGATAAACAGGGCTAAACCAGCAGTGCCACCAGTCAGGAGGCCAACTTGGTTGAAGAAGATTACGCCAAGAGACACCAAAGCGCTACCAAGCGTGAGGGCGAGCAAATTCTCGCGCAGGCTATGATCTTTATCCATAAAGAAAATTCCAATTTCAAAAACGCCAAAAATAGCGTGTTACAACAAGTGATTTGCCGCGATGTTAGCTTTGTATGGATACTTATGTCGATAATGTAGTGAATTTTTCGATTTTTATTGAGTGTTTAGTCAGATTTACACATGGGTCGCAATGCGTGCGAATGGAGCGGAGTTGACGGAGCTTTTAGCTCCTTCTCGCTTCCAGTTCCATACTGCGAAGAATGTAATCTGTCATCCAAGCGGTGGCGAGTAGACACATCCATACGACAATAACTTGATGAGGGACTTCAACTCGTGACCATACGACTAGAGTCGCAAAACCTACCGCTGGCACTGTCCAATAGATGAGCTTGTTCCAACGAAACCCTTTAAGCTCAGACAAGCTTTCAAGTGAAGCAATAATGCCTGTAATAGAAAGCGCGACGACAATGGTATACGCCTGATCCGTAAACCACAGCGGTAAGATAAGCGCCAGTACCCACCAATTTTGTTTACGAGACGTGTTTTTGCGCCTTGCTGCCCACCAAATAACGCAAATTGAAATCATCTGAACTAGGGTAACGAGTGGCGAACCATCTATTGTACCAAGCATCTGACTCACCATGATGCCAGCTTGTAAAGCACTGACTATCGCAGCGGTAATGATTCTGACATTACGATTGCTACGCTTTGAGAATGCCACAAAAAGTAAAGGGAACAGAGTCCACTGAGTTACAGAAAGAGAGATGGATTGATGGGGCAGAGTGAGTCCGTAGCATAGCATACCCGCAAGCAATACCAGCCCGCTGGCTCCTTTGCGCGGTAGCACCCATAGAGCAGGAATGGCTAACGCCAAAACGGAGATATCACCGTCGCTCACGCCAATCGCCTTGGCACACGTGATAGCCAACAAAGTTGTAATGACAAAATGCAAACTAGAAATCATCATAACCCTCTCAACTTTAGAACCCAACCAAAGGAGTTGGGTTCTAAATATTAATTGTTAGATCGAGAGCGCTGAGTACAGCACTCCAAGCGTACCGAGAGTGAAGATAAGCAATACGATCTTGCTCGACATTTCACCGTTGTTCTCTGTCGCTTTACCAAATAGGCCGAACACTAACGGGTGCACCAAGAATGGTGTGGCGAAGATAAAGGTGATCATGCTTGCCGCACTATCGCCAAACATTCCACCTTGCGTTGCTGCGAATAAGCCGAAGTGAGACAGACCCGAAGCCGCTGCCATCGATGCGTGCTCAATAGGCATACCTGCGAAGTGGAGAATCGTGAAGCTGCCGAATACCGCCACAATTTGCCAGCCAAACGAGAACTGCATCAGTCCTTTCACTTCAACTGCGTGGTCGCCATTGGCTTTGCGGAGGTTCTGGGTCGCAAGGTAAACACAAGCCAAGCCAGCAATCACAAGAGGCATAGTCCAACCAACAAGCAACGCGCCACGCTCAGCACTCGCTGCAAGAATAGTAAATACAAAGATATGACCAAGGAATGGAATATTGATCATGATTGGCGCACGCGCTGCCGCCGTGTAGCCAAAGTCACCCGCTGTACATGCACCCGTTAAGCCTGAGTGTGACAAGCCGCCTGCCATCCCCGGAGCTAGGTTACGAACATGGTTCGCTTTAGCTAGGAAGATAAGAATAGTCAGACCACCGAACATCCAGAACATTTGTCCCGCAAAGCCATAAACGATCACGCTTTGTAGACCTGGAATACTGAACGCCTCTAGCATGTGTGAGCCACCAACCAAGAAGGTACCGGTTAGTAGCACTGGAATGCCTGCGAACAGTAGTGAGTTCAGTGTAGGACCTGCTTTCCACTTTGGTAACAGCATGCCTAGACCTGAAGAGATGATCATCGCAAAGAAGATCTGCGGAAGACCAATGATGCTAGCCACAAGGTGAGAAAGTCTTAGCGACAACATCATGATGATGACGATAGTTAGAATTTCAACCACACCTTTGAATAGGTAGGTGCGCATCTTTGCGACTTCTTTTTTGCTGTCGACAAAGATGATAGCAATGCCAATACAAAGGTAAGCCATCGCCAAATACGAGTCACCCATTGGGTTGATGCCACTTCGGCCTGTCAGTAGTGCTGAGATCATTTCGATACCCATGAGCAACACAAACGCTCGAATGATGTATACGAATTGTGTACTTGTCGTGCCAAAGAACACTTCATTCTTCGCAGGCACCGCCAGCACGTCTACATGACCTGTTTGTTTTGAGAGTAGGCGACGGATTTCTTGTCCACCAACAAAGAACGTCGCGATCAGCGCAATCACTGTCGTTTGACTCAAGAGAACGATAGCGGGGAACTCTTGAAGCCCCGGTTGAGCAAGCCCAGTTTTCACAAACAAGGTACCCATAAGTAGACCAAGTACAACAATGACGAGAACCGCCGAGTACTTAGTATTTGCGACAATGGTTCTTGACAGCAGAACCATGATGACCACAGCCACCATTGAAAACAATAAATGATTAAACGAAATCAGATACGAAAAGTGTTCCATTAATTACACCAGAGAAGTCAGTGAAAGCTGCAATATTAGTGAGCTTTAAATTTATGGCGGGGATCCTATAAGAATTTATTAGGACGATGTACTTCAAAAATGTAACGGCTGAAACATTTCATCATACAAATGATTTTTAGTTGATTGATGTATCTAACTAATGGTTTGCTGTATTCTATAAAAGTTCTTAAATAACAACTGGTTAATAAGTTTTGGTGTTTTTGTTCTTTCGGAAAACTTCAGTTTTTTCGAGGTTTTTGCTCGATATAAAGGTTGAATCTATAAGTTGGCAGTCTGCTGAGTTTGACGTCTCTGAATTAGCCACTCAAAATAAAGCAAAGCCAAAAAATTAGGGTGCTATGAACTTTCTCGCTCATTTACATATTGCCGAACATTGTGACAGTAGTTTACTGGGAAACTTGTTGGGGGATTTTGTCAAAGGTGATCCAACTAAGATCTATCAACAGGAAATTGCTGAAGGCATCATGCTACATCGATTCGTCGATTCCTATACCGACAAACACCCTATTATGAAGCAGTGCAAAACCTTATTTGATGCCGAGCTAAAGCGCTTTTCGCCTATCGCGATGGATATGTTTTGGGATCATTGTCTTGCGAAACATTGGACAAGTTTTCATTCGCACTCTCTTGCGCAGTTTGTCGATCATGCAGAGCTGACCATTAAGCAGACCTCAGCCCCATTACCAGAGCGATTTGTTCGTATGAGCACCCATATGTGGCAAGGGCGCTGGCTTGAGTCGTATCAAGATTTCGATAACATTAAGTTTGCCCTTGAGAGGATGTCTCTGCGAAGCATGCGCATGGCACCGCTGGCAGAGTGTGGCGAACAGTTGGAGGAAAACTATAAAGAGTTTTCGGCGTTTTTCAGTCAGTTGTATCCAGAGGTGTTAGAAAAAGCAAAACAGCAGGCTAATCAGTAGAGTCGATAAGAATAGCATTAACCTAACGCTCGGTTTCTGGTACACTCGCGACCCTTTTGAATACATCCTGTTGGCGACGTTATGACAGACAAGACTTTACTCGAACCTGCCAGTGAGCAGTCCACCTTTGATGCCTTTGCATTGAGCGACACGCTGAAGCAAAACCTTGCTGATCTTAATTACACCTCGCCGACACCGATTCAGGAAAAAGCCATTCCTTTTGTCTTGGATGGCAAAGATATTCTTGCCGGTGCGCAAACAGGCACAGGTAAAACCGCCGCATTTGGTTTGCCACTGATTCAGAAACTGCTCGATGATCCAAAGCCAAGAGAGGCGGACAGTAAAGTCATTCGCGCTCTTATTCTCACTCCAACGCGTGAGCTCGCGCAGCAAGTGTTTGATAGCTTAGTTCAATACACACAATCGACTGAGCTTAAAGTCGTTGTCGCGTATGGCGGAACCAGTATCGGCGTGCAAACGAAGAACTTGCGAGGCGGTGCGGATATCCTAGTGGCAACACCTGGTCGTCTCCTTGACCACCAACATACACGCAATCTAACACTTGCTGAGTGTGAGTACTTGGTGCTGGATGAAGCAGATCGTATGTTGGACATGGGCTTTATGCCGGATTTGAACCGCATCTTGAAGCGTCTGCCAAAAGAGCGTCAAAACATGATGTTCTCGGCAACGTTCGAGCAGCGTATTAAAACTCTCGCACATCGCATTATGGATCAACCCGTAGAAGTGCAGGTGACGCCAGCAAATTCGACGGCAGATACTGTTAAGCAAATGGTTTACCCAGTCGATAAAAAGCGTAAGCATGAACTACTTGCCTACTTAATTGGTTCACGCAATTGGCAGCAAGTTCTTGTCTTTACTAAAACTAAGCAGGGCAGCGATGCACTGGCGAAAGAGCTGAAGCTCGATGGTATTAAAGCGGTATCGATTAATGGTGATAAAAGCCAAGGCGCCCGCCAAAAAGCCTCGATGATTTTAAATCGGGCGCAGTTCGCGCATTGATTGCAACCGATGTTGCTGCCCGTGGCCTAGATATCCAACAGCTGGAACAAGTCGTGAACTATGACTTGCCGTACAAGGCAGAAGACTATATTCACCGCATTGGGCGTACTGGTCGAGCAGGTAAAGCGGGACTTGCGGTATCTCTAATGAGCCACGACGAGCAGTATCTCTTAGAAGCTATTGAACGTTTGCTGGACTCGCGTTTGCCCCAAGAGTGGCTTGCGGGATTCGAGCCAAGCCCAGAATCGGAAATTGAACCGATCGTGCGCCACGCAGACGCAGTCGAGGTGCCGACAAACGTAAGATGAAAGCTAAGCTGAAGATCCATGCGGGACGGGGTAAGAAACGCTAGGTTTTGTTAACATCTACCGAAAAGACAGGCTTTTGAGTCTGTCTTTTCTTTTATCTGGCGCGTGTTTTATAAATTATGCCGTTTGATTTTTCGCCAATAATCAGGTTGTTAATGATAATAGCTCTCATTTGTTAATTGTTGGTTACAATTGTTAACTAGCCATTGAGGGGTAGGGCTGATTACTATTTCTCCAACCAAGGAGGAATGTATGAGACGCTTTGAGAACATACTTTTTGCAACCCAAGGTTTACCCGGCCATAGTGACGCGTTGTCGCAAGCGTTATTGTTAGCGGCCAATAACAAGGTTCCAGTTAAGGGCTTAATCGCGAGTCCCACCTTTCCAGACGAGCTTGTAGAGTATCAACATGCCTACGAAAGCTCTCTTCAAGATTCGTTGCACCAGAGTGTGGTAAAAAACGCGTGCAGAGCAAAATATCGCTGACCATGAGGTGTCGTTTCCCATTGAGGTTCAAAGTAGCGAGCAACCAGCGGTGTGTATTATTCGTCACGTGCTCAATCACCACAACGATCTAGTTATCAAAGAAGCGGAACCTGTCTCAGAAGATGGTGATGGCTTTAAAGCGATCGATATGACGCTTCTTCGAAAGTGTCCTAGTCCGGTTTGGCTTCATAAACCCACCTCTAAACCTAAGAACAAGCGTCGCGTTGCAGTGGCGATTGATCCCGCAACCTCTACCAATGAGCAGCACGCGCTCGCTCTAAGGTTGCTTGAGCTATCTCGCTCCATTGCCGATAGCTGCGACAGTCGTCTACACGTCATTTCTTGTTGGCAACACTATATGGAGAATTATCTTGATAGAAATATCTGGATAAAGATCGAGCATGAAGATGTGGCGAAGGAGGTGGAAAGTGAGCGAGTGCGTCATCAAGAAGCCCTAAATGCCCTTATTGATGAGTCACAAATCCATGGTGATACCGTCATTCATCATTTACACGGCAAAGCAGACGATCTGCTTCCAAAATGCGTACAAGAACAAGATATTGACGTTCTTGTCATGGGAACCGTTGCTAGAACCGGTATATCGGGTTTCGTGATTGGCAACACGGCAGAGAACGTGTTGCAGTCTATCAACTGTTCACTGGTTGCACTAAAACCGGCAGGGTTCAAAACGCCGATTGAATGAACGATACCAACGACATCTGAAAACAGGAAAACAACCAAGTAAAGAACAGGCTCACTTAACAAAAATAATAGAGCCAATATGCGCAGTGGAAAGTGTTTAGTCACGTAAACAAACGAATTGTGAGCGATCACAGGAGGATGTTATGAAGCACCATTGTCCACTTTGCCAGACCGAGCTTGTAGAACGTCATCAAACCCATGTTTGTCCGCGCAACGACATTGGCGATTGTCGCTACGACGCCATTGAATTGCTGAATCAGCAATCTGAGTCCATCAACGCCATGGTCGCACATCATCCAGACTCCATTCCTTCACAGGCCTCTGAAAGGGTGCTTTAGCACCTCTATTCAATACGTCCAATTATACAGTTTGCACAGAGGTGAGTGTGCCAAGATAGGCTCGCTCACCTCATGCTTACTTGACTGGAAGAGGGGGTAACTCGCTAATGATGGTAAACGGATTAAACAGAGCACAGATTAAACAGTCGTCAAAGCAAAATCATATGCTGTGGTTGTTTGCTGCTTTGCCTGCTGCGCTGTTTGCCGTTATTACCCATTGGTATCACCCATCTGGTGTGACTTGGCATCTCGCTTGGGTGCCCAGCCTAGGTATCGATTTAAGTTTTCGATTGAGTGGTCTTTCTTATCTGTTTGCTGCCATGATCACCGGTGTTGGTGTGATGGTGCAGCTTTATGCCATCGCATACCTAAAGGGGTACCCGGATAGAGGCCTGTTTCACACTTACTTAACGCTTTTTATGTTGGCTATGCTGGGTGTTGTGGTGAGCGACAACATCTTGCTGCTGTTTGTTTTCTGGGAATTAACCACACTGACGTCTTATCTGTTGATTGGCTTTAATCACGACAAAAGCCAGTCTCGAACAAACGCTTTACAGTCACTCATGGTCACGGGGCGGGCGGATTAGCACTGTTGGCCGGTCTCATTCTGTTGGGAGAGGCCGCAGGCAGTTATCAACTGAGCGTCATTATCGATAATCAGCAGAGCATTGCACAAAATTCCTCTTTCATGGCCTCAATGATATTGGTGCTCATCGGTGCGTTTACTAAGTCTGCTCAGTTTCCGTTCCACTTTTGGCTACCCAATGCGATGGCTGCGCCAACACCAGTGAGCGCGTATTTGCACTCTTCAACCATGGTTAAAGCTGGTGTGTTTTTACTTGCGCTGCTTTCGCCCATCTACGCTCAATCCGATGTCTGGTTTTACACGCTCATCACAGTCGGCGGTTTTACGGCACTTTGGTGTGCATTACTAGCGATTAAGCAGACAGACCTAAAGTTGATGCTGGCCTACAGCACCAATGTGATACTCGGAATGTTGGTGCTGCTGATTGGTATTGGTAGTGAGTTAGCGTTGGTGTCAGCGCTGTTATTGATCATTGCCCACGCCTTTTACAAGGCGGCACTGTTTATGGTGGTGGGAAACATTGATAAAGCAACCGGTACACGGGATATTCGCGTGCTGCGTGGTTTGAGCGGTGTTCTAGTGCTCTCTTTGATCGTCGCTATCGTCGCAGCGCTTTCAAAATCTGGGGTTCCACCTTTATGGGGTTCCTCAGTAAAGAATACATGTATAAGGCGCTACTTGAAGCCAATACTTACGTGCTTGTCTTACTGTTGGTGGTCAATGCGCTCATGGTGTCACTGGCGCTGTCTCTAATATTAAAACCGTTTCTATCTAAGGCTGGTGCAAATCATAAACATGCAAAACCTATAGAACACAACGTCATGCTTTGGATACCACCAGCACTACTGGCGTTAGGTAGCCTTGTTGTTCCCGTACTCGCCCTAAGTTGGCTCAATGAGAATATTGTTACACCGGGAGTGAACACGGTCGCGCCTCAAGTCGTCGCGCAAGATGTCAAGCTGTGGCAGGGAGTGAATCTGCCACTTGTGCTCAGTGGTATTACTTTGGCGCTTGGCGTGCTGTTTTATAAGTTGTCGGCCACTTATCACGATTGGTGGGGGAAGACGTCATTCAAACTGCCTGTGGCTGACGATATGTTCTATAAGGTCATGGCTGGCTTGGTTTCTGTGGCGAAATGGCAAACGCAGCGATTACAACATACACGCCTGGGTGGCTATGCACTGACGTCATTTTTGGTTTTGGCGTTGCTACTGTTATCTCAACTCTCAATTGAAAACCTCCACTGGCCAACGGTAGCTGCACAGTTCACCTCGCTTGAAGCGGTGATTGCTCTTGTGATGATGGCTTCAGTTGGGCTTTGCATCGTGGCGACATCAAGCTACTCGCCGTCGCTGCATTAGGGGTGATAGGTTTTATGTCGACTCTAGTCTTTATGCTTTACAGCGCACCAGACGTAGCAAAAACCTTACTTTTGGTTGAAACCTTGCTGGTGGTGTTTGTCGCACTGCTTATAAGGCACATGCCTATGTTTTCGACCGTCCCAAAACACAGCAGTAAACGCAGAGCGGTTCATGCGATTGTCGCTATTGTTATTGGTGCTTCAGTCACAGCGCTTCTCATTACCATCACAGCACAACCCATTGATTTTACGTTATCCAACTTCTTCGCAGAGCAGAGTGTTCCGGGCGGTCATGGGCGCAATATTGTGAATGTGATTCTGGTGGACTTCCGAGCGTTCGATACCTTTGGCGAAGTTGTGGTGGTGGTGATTGCGGGCATCTCTGCAGTGAGTCTGCTTAATACTGGCGCTCATAAGCAAAATCGCATCCATTCACTGATCTTCGCGACAACGGCGCACATAGTTGCTGCCTTGATGTTGGTGTTCTCGCTCTACTTATTGCTAAGAGGTCATAACTCTCCGGGCGGTGGCTTTATCGGCGCACTGATCGCTGTTATTGGCCTATCACTTCTAATGTTTGCTGAGTCCCCACGCTACGTCCGCGAGCGGCTTTACTACTCACCCTTTGGCATTGCGATGTTTGGTATTGCCTGAGTGCGGTATCGGGTGTCGTTAGCTTGCTGCTAGGGCTGCCTTATCTCACTGGATTATGGTGGAAAGAGGTGCTGCCACTCGGAACGCCACTTGTGTTTGATGTAGGGATCTATTTGGCGATCATCGGTGGTGTGATGGGGATGTTACTTCATGTCAATGAGGAGCTCGACTAATGGAAATATTATGGAGTACGGTGATTGGCGTGTTTGTTGCGGCGGGCGTTTACTTGATGCTTGAGCGCCACTTTCTTCGGGTGATTTTTGGCCTGATACTGTTGAGCAACGCGGTCAATCTTGCCATCTTTACTAGCGGACGCCTTGGATCTGGCCCTGCTCCCTTGATTGCTGCTGATAAGGTGCTGCCTCCTGAGGGTTTCGTAAATCCGTTACCACAAGCTCTGGTACTCACGGCCATTGTGATCGGCTTTGGTCTGCTTGTCTTTGCACTACTCCTTTTTCTACCGCGCCTACCAAGAAACGGGGAAGTGCCGACATTGAGTCGCTCACGCGCTCAGAGGAGGAGTCATGACCGAGCTCGTATTGACCTTACCTGTGGTGGTGTCACTGCTCACTGCAGTATTCGTGTTTTTTGTTCGAAGCTGTTCATCGTGGGTCGATAGGATTAGTGGCATCAGTGCGGTAGCGACCGTATTGGTCAGCATTGGTCTGTTAGTCGTTATCGTGAATTATGGACCGCAAGCGGTGGCCTTTGGCCAATGGGCGGCGCCATTTGGGATCGTGTTTGTAGCGGATTACTTGAGCGCTGCCATGGTGCTTGTCACTGCTATTATCGGCGGCGTGTGCGTGTTTTACGCAATGGCAGACCTTGCTGATAAGCCATCATATGGCGTTTACCATGCTCTAATACATGTCCTGCTCGCTGGTGTTTATGGCGCGTTTTTAACAGGCGATATCTTCAACCTCTACGTTTGGTTCGAGGTGATGCTGATTGCGTCGTTTGGCTTGATGGTACTTGATGCAGGGCGCGTTCAAGTTGATGGTGCGGTCAAATATGTAGTATTAAACCTTATCTCAACGCTGGTGTTTTTGCTGGCAATCGGGCTTCTTTATGGCGCCACCGGTACCTTGAACTTGGCTGATCTTCATGCCAAGGCAGGTTTGATTCCAACAGACACTAAAGTACTGCTCGCGCTTCTTTTCTTATTCGCTTTTGCCATTAAATCGGCTTTGTTCCCGCTTTTCTCATGGCTTCCTGCGTCATACCACACCTTGCCGAGTGCGGTGGTGGCACTGTTTGCTGGCTTGCTCACCAAAGTGGGTGTCTACGCGTTAATTAGAATGTTTACTTTGGTCTTCCCGTTAACCGAGAGCGGTTGGCAGCCGGTTTTGCTCTGGGTTGCAGGTTTGACGATGCTAACGGGTGTATTGGGGGCAGCAGCTCAGTTTGATATCAAGCGAATACTCTCTTTTCACATCATTAGCCAGATTGGCTACATGATCATGGGGCTAGCGATTTACACACCTTTGGCCTTGGCAGGCGCGATTTTTTATATCGTCCATCACATAATCGTCAAAGCAAACCTGTTTCTCATTGGAGGGTTTGTTGAGCGCCGCTATGGCTCGAGTCATTTGTCCAGGCTTGGCGGGGTCTACAAATCTATGCCGTTTTTGGCCTTTCTGTTCATCATACCTGCGTTTTCGCTTGCCGGGTTTCCACCACTGTCTGGATTTTGGGGTAAGTTCTTGGTGATCAAAGACAGCTTGCAGACCGAGCACTATGTGCTGGCAGCAACGGCACTAGTGGTTGGGCTGCTGACGATTTTTTCGATGACCAAGATTTGGAGTGAGGCGTTTTGGAAGCCAGAGCCTTCAGACAGTGAGGTGACGGTGCTACCTAGCTTGGTTCAGCGACTTTACTACGTGCCAATAGTGATATTGACTTCGACAAGCTTGATCATTGGTTTTGCCGCAGAGCCTTTGTTTCAGTTTGCGATGGGGGCGGCGAATCAGCTTCTGGTACCTGAAGCGTATGTTCGCGCGGTGTTAGGAGGGTGATGATGCGTTATTTTCTACTTAATTTATTCCTAGCGCTGGCCTGGATGCTGATAAACGGCAGTTATACGGGCAGCAGTTTTGTGATCGGTTTTGTCGTTGGTTACTTTGCACTTCGCCTGAGCCAACCTTTTGGGTTGAAAGCCAGCTACTTTCGTCGTTTAGCTGCGTCGGTGGCGCTGCTTGCCTACTTCATCTACGAGATGATGATTTCGGTGGTTCGGGTAATGTGGGATGTCATTACACCGACGCATTTGAGTCAGCCCGACATCGTTTATGTCCCGCTCGATGCCAAGACAGACATAGAAATAACCCTTCTCGCTAATATGGTTTCGCTCACACCGGGTAGCCTGTGCCTAGATGTCACACCAGATAAGAAACACTTGGTGGTTCACGCCATGTTTGCACCAGATCACCAAGATGTCATTACAAGCATCAAGCAAGGGATGGAAAGACGTATATTGGAGGTGACACGTGGATAGTGGGGTTCAAATGAGTATTCAGTTTGCCTACGTAGGCTTGTTGGTAAGCTTGGTCTTGGCTTTTGTGAGATTGGCCAAAGGCCCAACGTTGGCTGATAGAGTTGTCGCACTGGACTTGATAGCGTTTATTACCATAGGTTTCATCGCCATTGTCACTTTGGATACGCAGCAAAAGTCCTTACTCGATATTGCTATAACGCTCGGCTTGGTGGCGTTTCTCGGCACCATTGCGTTTGCGAGACTGATAGTGAAGGACAAGAAAGCGGGAGGTGCGTAATGAGTGTTATGGTTGCCGTTTTACTTGTGTTCGGCACGCTGCTGATTTTAATCGCCAGTATCGGCGTGGTGCGAATGCCCGATCTGTATACGCGAATGCACGCTGCGACCAAGGCGGGCACGGTAGGGCTTGCTGCTCTGCTATTTGCGGTCGCACTGACGATTCATGACCTCACCGTGTTATCGCGAGTGGTGGGTACTTTGGTGTTTATCTTATTAACGGCTCCGGTTGCCGCGCATTTGCTGGGTAAGAGCATGCAGGCTAGAGGTTATCAGATCTGGCGTAACCCTAGAGCTGGTGAAGTCAAAGTAGAGGATAATGATAAAACGACGTTGGATAACGAAGCGGACGCAAAATCCTCAGTGCGTTAAATTGTGGATATTTGAACCCTACCACTGTTCGTGGTTTGAACTCTTATTGATAAATGATCTATGCTGCTGATTCCTAAAACAATGAAGATAAAACACGGAGCCAAAGCATGGATGTTTTTGACGTTCTTCACCAACACCGTTCTATTCGCCAATATCACGATGATCCTATCGCCCCAGAGCTGCTGGATGAAATTCTCCAAGCTGGCGTGCGCGCTTCATCCTCCGGCAATATGCAGTCTTACTCGATAATCGTGACCCAAGATAAAGCACGAAGAGAGGCTTTGTATGAGCCACACATGAACCAAAACATGGTGGTCGATGCACCTGTGCTTCTCACGTTCTGCGCTGATTTTCGCAGAATGCGCAAGTGGTTAGAGCAAAGTGATGCACCGTTGAACTTTGATAACTTTATGAGTTTCATGATTGCCGCCATCGATGCCACCTTGGTGTCACAAAATGTCGCTATCGCAGCAGAGGCAAAAGGCTTGGGGCTTTGCTACATGGGCTCAACGCTTGCCAACTGCGACAAGATTGGCGAAATTCTAAAACTTCCAGAGGGCGTGGTTCCCGTCGTTGGTTATTCATTAGGTTATCCTGCTGAAAACCCAGAAATTCGCGATCGTTTACCGATGGATGGTCTAGTACATCATGAGGTGTACCAAGATCAGGACGATGCACGATAGAAGCTATATACAAACAGCGGGAAACGGACGGTTGGGCGCGTTATATGTCTTACCCAGACCTGAAGCAGATGATCGAAGAGTCCGACGTTGAGAACCTTGCGCAGGTGTACACAAAACTCAAGTACACCCGACAGTCACATGTGGACTTTTCAAAAAGCGTCTTGAGTTACCTTGAGAAGCAAGGATTTATGAATCATGACTAACAACAGTAACCAGTTAATCTAAATCTTTTACTGCAATTATGCGGCTTTTCGTTAAGCCGCATATTTCCCTTCCTCATTCAGCATTCAGCATTCAGCACTCAGCTAAGTTTTTAATTTTCCTACCAAGACCCACAGCAGTGCCAGCATCGCAATGGCGTACAACATGGCTAAACCAATTGAAAATAGCACGACGACGCATAAAGCCAGTGAAAGCACGGCGAGCTTTTGACGCCCCCTGTCAGCAGTCGAACAGCACTCCACATCGCGAATAGATAAATAACAACAAAGATACCATTCGCTAGGGTTAGGAAGACATCAATATCAATCCCAGACCAATAACCAAAGACACATGACACGGTGAGCGTTGCACCAACGATCAGCGTTGCGGCTGTTGGTACACCTTTGATGGAGACACGCGCTGCAGCGCTGTTAGGACGATACTCACGGGCGAGTGACCAAATCATTCGAGACAAGCTTTGTGTGTAGAGGTTGATGGTCGCAAAACAGGCTAAAAAGCCAACAATACTGATTATCCATTTCGCTTGAGTGCCAAAAAGCTGCTCAGCAATAAATGGCACAGAAGCAGTATTCAGCGCTTGTGTACCAAAAGCATGATGCTCAAGAACCACTACAGAGAATGCATAGTAAACCGCTCCCGCTAACAGGCAGCCAACCAATATGGCAATAGGGTAGTCACGCTCTGGGCGTTTAAACTCTTCCCCCATATGAGCAAAGGCTTCGATACCGACAAAACACCAGAACATGACAGCGATAGCTTGAGTGATAGGCGCTATTTCGATGGAAGATGCGGTTGAGGGTAGAAAGTCGGCGCTATTGATGTCGCTACTGGCTACGAAGCTAACCACCAAAAGAATAATACCGATGGCAATAAAGGTCTGAAGACGGCTAGACGACTTGCTGCCAGAAAAGTTGACTACCATAAGCAGCGCAACCACAAAAAGCTGTGAAGCGATAGGGTGAGAGAAGAAGCTGGGTAAAAACTGCTGAGCAAAACCGCCAGCAATGGCAATAGCTGCAGGCACACCGACAGGAATCACGCTGATAAACAGCAGCGCTATCGCTTTTTCCAGCCTAGAGCCAAAAGCTTGTCGAACGAAAAACGATGCGCCGCCAGCGTTCGGATAACGCTTGCCCAAAGAGGCAAATGTAATGGCTATCGGACAGATAGCAATAAGCAGTGCGCACCACGCCCAAAGAATTTGTTCACCCGCTATGCTTGCAGCAATGGCGGGTACCATAAACAGACCGGTGCCCAGTAAGGTAGTGGACATCTGTCCTATGCCGCCTAGCAGCGTAATTTCTTGTTTTAATTGCGACATATCTGAGATTTTATGGTTGAGTATGGATGACTGAATGACGCTCTAGCTTATTACTCACTAACAAAGTTAACAACTTATTCGTTGTTCATGTCGAGCACACATCGCTCTGTCCAGCGTTACTATTTTGATGAATAGAACGCAGCCACGTCACGTAAGTCCTGCTCTGTTAAGTTTTGCAATTGCGCTTTCATTAACGCGGCCATCGCGCCAGAGCGCTCATCATTTAAGTAGGCATTCATCGCATTAAACAAATACAAAGGATCTTGGCCGTTTAGATTAGGGTAGCTAGCTTGGCTAGGCGCTCCGTTTGGGTTATGGCAAAACACACAGCTAGGCGCTTTCATCTCGCCAAGTTTGGCATCACCAAAGGGTGTTGTGCTCTCTTGAGAAGCGAGTGCTGGAGCACTACCTAGCGCCAGAGAGAATGTGAGGCCAGTAATAACTTTGGAAAAAATGTTCATAACGACTCATAAAAGACTTAACTTAGGCAACAAGATAAACCTTGCCCCTAGGTCAAGATCAAGCATCTCAGGCATAAATGCGAGGTAGATCAGTATATTGGGCTAGCCTTAATTTGCGGTATAAAACTAGCCGAAATTAAGTTAGACCAACGTTGAAAGCTTCTCTAGCAATACATCAATATCTTGGCTAGAAATGTCTTTATGCGTTACAAATCGAACCGGGTTGCTTGGTGAAATCGTAATGTCTTGCTGCGCTAGTTCTTTAGCGATCGCATCAATGTCCACGGATTCGGCTAGCTTAGCAAATACGATGTTGGTCTGAACAAACTCAGTGTTCACACTGAATCCCGGGATGGCATTTAAGCCTCAGCAAGCTTTTTGGCATTGCTATGGTCTGTGGCGAGCTGAGACACTTGTTCGGTCAATGCTAGCTTACCTGCTGCCGCCAAAATACCCGCTTGACGCATGCCGCCACCAACCATTTTACGTAGACGTCTTGCACGTTCGATAAAGCTTTGGAGCCAAGAAGCAAAGAGCCAATAGGGGCGCTAAGCCTTTGGACAGGCAGATGGTCATCGAGTCAAAATGCTTGGCGATTTCAATCACATCCACGTCCAATGCAACCGCTGCGTTGTAGACACGAGCGCCGTCAAGGTGCAGGTTCAGACCGTGCTCATCAACGAACTCTCTCGCCTCAGCAAGATAGGAGAGGGGCAGCACTTTGCCATTGATGGTGTTTTCAAGGCTGAGCAGCTTAGTGCGCGCAAAATGACTGTCGTCAGGCTTAATCGCAGCCTTAAGCTTACCAAAATCCAATGTGCCATCTGGGTTGTTTTCAATTGGTTGAGGTTGAATTGAGCCAAGCACTGCGGCGCCACCGGCTTCGTACTTATAGTTGTGTGCTTGCTGGCCACAAAGATATTCGTCACCGCGTTGACAGTGCGCCATCAACCCAAGAAGGTTTGCTTGCGTGCCTGAGGTTGTAAACATCGCAGCTTCAAACCCGTGACGTTCTGCAGCCCAGGCTTCGAGTTCATTTACCGTTGGGTCATCGCCGTACACATCATCGCCGACGGGCGCATTAGCCATCGCGTCGCGCATTGCTTGGGTAGGTTTGGTGACCGTGTCTGAGCGAAAGTCCATTGAATATCTCCTAAATGTAACCACATAGCGAGGCTTTGCTTAAGCACGCTATGGTTTTGGCGTCGGTAATCGTACCGTCGATGATGTGTTGTTGTAGTTGTTTTAGTGACATTGTCACAAGTTCAATGACTTCATCGTCATCACACTGATACTTATCGCTGGGAGCAAGCTCCTTGGCGATAAACAGATGCTGAATCTCGTCACAAAAGCCGGCTAATGGCGTCACTTGCCCAAGAGAAATCATCGTCTTGGCAGCATAGCTTGTTTCTTCAATCAATTCTCTGTGAGCGCATTGTGTAGGATCTTCACCTAGCTCCATCGTGCCCGCGGGCAGTTCCAGTAGCCATTTTTTCAACGATGGACGGTATTGATTGAGCAATAACAGCTCTCCACTCTCAGTTACAGGGAGTATTACCGCAGCGCCCGGATGTTTAATCGTGGTGTGAGTAATGGTTTGCTGGTTGGGTAGGGTGACTTGCTCCTCAATGAGTGAAATCGACTTCCATTGGTGAAGGGTTTTGTGAGTCATAAAGCTTCCGTGACTTCGATGTTGAACGCTTAATATGAGCATACAAACTATCAAATGTCGATGGGCAAACTGACAGGAGTATTGGGTTTTGGAAGCGTATCGAAAATGAAATCTCTGATTGCTCCACTATTTTGATTCAGTAAGTTTCTGTATATCAGAGTGTTCGAGCGGTTTTAGTCGAGGTAAGACAGGCGTGTTAGGGGCAGACGGGTTGAATTTGGCATTGATGGTGGCAGAGTCGGGCATGATCGATTCCGCTGTCCGTGAAATCATGCAGCACACAGAACTCATGGGACTTGGAAACGAAGACAGCGTCAAACAAAGCCTGACTGCGTCTGTGGCGAAGTGGACGCACAGTGTCAAACGCAAGCTCATTAAAACCCAGCAAACTGACTCCATCCAAGCTGAGCTGAACCTTTATCAACATGCTGTGTACCTTACTGAATCTGAGTTTGAGCAAAGCGTTGAAGACATAATTGAAAAGCTTCCACAGGATTCACAATTCCGCGATAAAGCCTATCAGCTTGTAGCCTCTAAACATACTTACCCAAGCTCTCTATTCGCCCGTCAGTTCTGCATGCAATGGTATGAGAGTATAAAAAGCGCGGTGGAAGACAAGCAGCAAGTGACGCTGGATCAGCAGAAATCTCGCTTCTTAAAGCAGCTTTACCAACGTATCGATACCCTCAAAGATATGGAAAACCTGACCCAGTCTGGCGAAAATGCGCAGCTCGGCCGATTGTGGGATTTGGCAGGCGCAGAGCTAACCAAACAAGACTGGAAGTCAATTGAACAGACGGCAGACTACCTTGCGAAACACAGTGAACTCAGTGCGATTGCGGATAAATTGGGGCGAATGGCGGAAGAAGTGGATGCGCCTGAACTCAACCGAGTTGAAAGCCATGATGATGTTGTCGTTGAGGAAAAATCAGACTTTGCCACGGACGACATAGTAGGCATTCATGCTAGCAACGACATCAATAAACTGCTGCCGAATGAAACCATGTATCTTGCCTATCCTGAGCTTGAAACGGTGTTCTATCAGCACTTGGTGGAAAAGCGCCTATTGACTTATAAGGCGGAAGGGAAGCAGAGGACTATCCGACAATTACACGCGCCCACACAGTCTGATGGAGAAGCGACCAAAGAGAAAGGGCCGATGCTTATCGCGGTTGATGTGTCTGGCTCAATGCAAGGGGCACCAGAGAAATCTGCGAAGGCAATGGCCTACGCATTGATGAAAATGGCAGCAGAGCAGCAGCGTGATTGCCATGTCATTTTGTTCTCATCCACCTTCATTACTTATGATTTGTCTGGCGCTAAGGGGCTTAAGGAAGCGTGCGATTTTCTATCCTATACCTTTAAGGGGGGACTGATTTAAGCAAGGTACTCAATTATGCTGTCGACATCATGCAGGGTGAGCAATATAAAAATGCAGATCTGCTTGTGATCTCCGATTTCATTGCGCCTAAACAAGAGCAAGAGACGATGGAGAGCATGCTATCTCTGAAAGGACGCTACAACCGTTTCCACTCTTTGTGCCTGTCTAAGTATGGCAATCCAGAGGTACTATCACTGTTTGATAGCCAATGGCGTTACCACCCGAGTCTTATGGGTAAAATTGTCAAAAAGCCAACCATGGGTTTTCATCGCGCTAAACAAGCTTTCTCTCATACTTTTGGCTAATATCGACGGCCTGGATTGCCGTTGAATTTGCCATAATCTAAATAAAATCAACATGATAAAAGTGAGTTATGAGATCAGGATTAAAAACCCACCCTTCGAAAGATCTTGTAACAAAATGATAACAATTGTATAAATTTACTATGCATTCTAATTTTGTGCTCTGAGGTATTGGCATGATTAAGCCACTGTAGTTTCACACGCTGACAAAGCGTTACTTTCAGAACGAATCAATAAACTCGCCTCAGCACTCTCTGATGGTGTATATGAGCGTGAAGAGACCATCAAACTCTGCCTATTAGCTGCCTTGGCTGGAGAGAGTGTTTTCCTGTTGGGACCTCCGGGAATCGCAAAGAGTTTGATCGCCAAACGCCTTATCCAAGCCTTTGATAATAGCAGCTACTTTGAGTACTTAATGACACGCTTCTCGACACCAGAAGAAGTGTTCGGTCCACTGAGTATTCAAGAGCTAAAAGACAACGGTCGCTATTTACGACTCACTGAGGGTTACCTACCAACCGCGCAGGTGGTGTTTTTAGATGAGATTTGGAAAGCAGGTCCTGCAATTTTGAATACGCTACTCACTGTCGTGAATGAAAAGACGTTTAAAAACGGTAGCGATATTGAAAAAGTGCCGATGCGTCTATTGGTGTCTGCTTCCAACGAATTGCCAGATGAAGACAGCGGACTAGAGGCTCTTTACGACCGTATGTTGGTGCGCATTTTCGTTAACCGAATCCAAAACAAACAAAACTTCAAATCCATGCTGACGGTTGGCACATCGGAAGAAGCCAAAATTCCGGAAGGCCTCGCCATTACAGATGATGAATACCATCAATGGCAGCGAGAGCTCAACGACGTCAAGCTTAGTGATGATGTTTTTGAAAAGCTCTACCAACTCAAAACCATGCTCGAAGCCGCAGCGGAAGAGCATCGCTCAACCTTGTCGGAGGCCGATCTCTATGTATCCGACCGACGCTGGAAAAAATCCGTTAAATTGCTCAAGGCGAGCGCGTTCTTTAATGGCCGCGACAGTGTTAACCCACTAGATTTACTCTTGCTCCAAGATTGCCTATGGAATAGCCCTGAGTCACTGGAGATAGTGCGCACCGTTATCAAAGAATTCGCTCTGAACCATGCCTTTGACCAACAAGAAGTCTTCCAACAAATTGAAGAAGGCAAAGAACAACTGGCCGACATTCAAGATGAAATTGAAGCCGAGTTTGCCATGCCGCTGTCAATGGAAGCAGGTTCTGGACTGCTTCGTAAAGATGTCTACCAATACGACATCAGTAATGCGAAATCATACAAAGTCGGTGCCGCCACTGACTTGGTGAAGTTGGTGTTGCTTCAAAGCAATATGTCGGTGTCGGAGAGTGAAAAAGGCGACAGCCGCTGGGTCTATATTGCCAAAGATGAGCTCAGCCGAGCGATCAAAGAAGGGGGAGTGAAGTCTATGGCTATGTTAACCAAAACACCCACCTTTGCCGCTTAAGACTCGACATCAATGCGTCCAGTCATTTGGTGATTAAAGACATCGCCAACCGCTCTGTTTTGGCTACCTTGGTCACAACAAATGGTCTTGATGAAGCCATGCTTCAAGAGTGGGTAACGAAGTCTGAGCAGGTACTGGTTCAAATTAAACACGCTGAGCATCACCTTCGCTCGGTGCGGTCTAAGTTTCATGGTGCGCTGCCTCATGGCTTTATTCAGCCCGACATTCCAACGGAAATGGAAGTCAGTATTCAAAATGTGACACAAACACTCGAGTCAACCAGCGCGGAAGCTGAAAAAGCAGTTGCTCGAATTAAGGGACTAGAAACCTTTTTTGCTTAAAAAGGCGTGACAACGCCATGGAAGTTTTAAGGGTGAATATATCGAACGGAGGCAGTGATGCTGGGAGCAGATGGATTAAACCTTGCGTTGATGGTCGCCGAATCAGGGCTGATTGATTCGGCGGTGAATGACTTAATGGCGCGTTCGCAAGTACTGGCGATAAGTGAAAATCGCGGTATGCGCAGTTCAGTCAAAAATCATCTGCTCAAATGGCGTGGTTCGGTGAAAAAACGCATGACACGTGTTTGTGAAACCGAACGCTTTCAACAAGAGCTTGCCTTGTATCAAGAAGTGATTCATTGGGATGAGGCGACATTCTTCGAGCGCATTCCTAGCGTTGTCAAAAAATTAGAGTGGCACTCTGCATTTTATCTTCAAGCCAGAAGACTTCTGGAGAAAAATAAGTCCGTTAATAACCCCATGTTCCCACGTTACTTTTGTGATCTCTGGTACAAGAGCCTTGCCGATGCCATCAAACAGGCCGAAGTTTCAGAACTTGAGGCCAGTAAAGAGAAGTTCTTGGCCGATTTATACCAACGGATGGAAACAATCAAGGATATGGATACAGTCACCCAGCAGGGCGATGAAGCGACCATGGGACGGCTGTGGGACATGGCTGCCGCTAAGCTGACTAAAACCGACTTAAAAACCATGCATAGCCATGCGGAGTTTCTTAAAAAGAATGGCGCATTGAAGCAAATCGCAGAACAACTTGGTCGCATGGCGAGCGAGCAAGATGATCCTGAGCTCAACAAAGCACAGGCAGACAATGTGGAAATGATCGAAGAGCAAAGTGATGAAGCAACCGATGATATTGTTGGTATTCACGAATCAGACGATCTCAATAAACTACTTCCTAATGAAACCATGTTCCTTGCTTATCCAGAGCTAGAAGTTGTGTTCTACAAACACTTGGCCGACAAGCGTTTGATGAACTACAAAACACAAGGCAAATCGAGAACACTGAAGAAAGTTCGTACTACTGCCCCCGACAACAGTAAAGTCGAGCTTGAGAAAGGCCCATTCATTGTTTGTATTGACGCATCGGGTTCGATGAGCGGTTTTCCAGAGCAGTGCGCAAAGGCCATGGCTTATGCACTAATGCAAATTGCCTTGGCAGAAGAGAGGGAGTGCTACGTTATCTTGTTCTCAACCACCCATATCACCTATGAACTTACTAAACAGGATGGTCTTCGTGAGGCGGCAGACTTTCTTAGCTATTCCTTTCATGGTGGCACCGATCTCGAACCTGTTTTAGAAAAATCAATCGATTTGATGCAGGGTGATACCTATAAAAACGCCGACATGGTGGTGATTTCGGATTTCATTGCACCAGAACAGTCGCAAGAGCTTATAGAAAAAGTTGATGAGCTTAAATCACGCAAGAACCGATTTCACGCAATCAACCTGTCAAAATATGGTAATCCGTCACTGATGAGCATGTTTGACCACTGTTGGTCGTATCATCCAACTTTGGTAGGGCGCTTGATGAAGAAGTGGTAGGAGTTTAATTGGCGGATATTTG
This sequence comes from Vibrio variabilis, assembly GCF_003263785.1. GTDB lineage: Bacteria > Pseudomonadota > Gammaproteobacteria > Enterobacterales > Vibrionaceae > Vibrio > Vibrio variabilis. The sequence goes on along the minus strand of NZ_JYJK01000105.1, from coordinate 15,917 downwards.
ATGTTTTCGCTGAATTGTCCATCACATTGATGCTAAAGTCAGCGAACAAACATTTTTTTTGATTTATTGTTTGACTAATTTTCTCATATCCGTAAAGTATGCCTCGAACACGGCGAGATAGCTTCTCTAACGTGTTGAAAAGAAAGGCGCCTTGGCAGAGTGGCTATGCAGCGGATTGCAAATCCGTGGACCTCGGTTCGACTCCGGGAGGCGCCTCCATCATTTAGAAACCTCGACTTGTGTCGGGGTTTCGTCGTTTATGGGGGTTCGAATTTCCATTGACCTCATACCCTTACTTTTATTGCCACAGAAGTTTTGGTTGGCAATACGGCAGCGCTAACCTCAAATGCTTGTTTTGAAAGCTACTCGGGTCGAACATGCCGAGCAAGAATTCGCTGTGCCTCTAACTTGACGTCTGCCCGCCGTTTAAAGCTCCATAACCTGTCTCGCGCAGCCTTCCCCGATTCTTCGATATTGATGATGGGTGATAAGTAGGGGCTGGTTTCGTTAAGTTGATACATTTTTGCCTCAAGTAGCGTGAGTTTCCAAGGTTCAAACAGTAATGGCGTAGGTACAGCTGAAAGTTCAGGTATCCATTGATGAATAAAGTGTCCGTTTGGATCGTGTTCGATGGCTTGCTTGGTTGGATTATAGATACGAATGGTATTGGTACCAGTAACACCAGCCTGCATTTGAAATTGGGGATAGTGTATGCCGGGTTCAAAATCAAGAAACAAGCGCGCAAGATGCTTGACGCCATACTGCCAATCGATGTCAAGGTGGTGGGTTAAAAAGCTCACCAACATTGCTCTCATGCGAAAGTTGATGTAGCCGGTGGCCTGCAAACAACGCATACAGGCATCAATGAGCGGATACCCGGTGTAGCCCGTTTTCCATGCCTTCAACTTATTTGCGTCATTCGCATAAGGCAGGTTCAGATATGCTCTATTTACCGGTCGAAACTCCATGTCAGCTTCGGATTCAAACTTTTGGATGAAGTGACAGTGCCAATGAAGACGAGATGAGAGTGCTGCTAGGCTGCGCCTAAAGCCTTTCACGTTCCAGTGTGCCAATAGCGCTTGATAGACCTCGCGCAGAGAGATATTGCCCCAAGCAAGGTAGGGTGATAAACGCGTGCATGCACTGCGGCTTTCAAGTGGTTTTGATATTTGAAAATAGTACTGCCGACCACGGTCTTGAAAGAAGCTCTCTAAGGTTTGCCAAGCAAGCGTTGAACCGCCGGTTTGAATGCCTTTCATCTTTGTTCGCCACGAAGCAGGTATTTCATCGTAGTTTTGGAACACGTCTTTTGTCTCAACAAAACAGCCCATGCTGAGATCGGTATCAACGATGGGGCACGCATTATCTTGCTCCAGTGTTTATCCCAGTCGTATCGATCACTTGCGCCACGTATGACTGCGCCAATAGGGCTTTCATGCCAAGTGACATTTTGTCGGAGAAACCATTGCTTGAGTTGTCGATCCCGCTGGAAGGTGATGTTCAAACCGATCTCTTGATGGGAATAGACGCTATGTATTCCAAAAGCCTGATGAATTTGGTGAAAAGCATCCTGTGCAGACATCGACAGAATCACTAGTCGAGTGTCGAATGCAGTTAGTGTTTGATTTATATCCGTGAGCGACTGCCATACAAAGCGCCAGTGTCGCTCATCATAGTGCTCATCAGCCAGTAGTTGTGGTTCAAAGAGGTAGAGCAAGAGAGTCGGTCGTCCGCTGGTGAGCGCAGCATGCAGCGGTGAATGATCGGTCAGTCTCAGATCACGCTTAAACCAAACTACATTTATGTTTCCCATAACCTCTCCTTCTGTACTTTCAGTGGTACGCAGGTGTCAGGATTTAGTTCAATGGCATGCAAAGAGTGGGAGTTGAGACTCGGCACACGTTAGTGGCCCTTAAAAGTGTGCATTTATTGCAATTCATAGAGTGGCTACTTAGTCTTGGTTGGATAAGTTATGCATGGAGATGATTATGACGGACGTTCTGGTGGTACTGATTATTTTTGGCGCTATTTTTGGGCGGGGCATGATCCGGGCTTTTGCTGCGCATAGGGAAAAGATGCGAGTCATCGAGTTAGACAATGCAAATTCGCAAGCAGAGCGAGCGAATAGTGAGCTATTGGAGAAAGTAGAGCGGCTATCAGAGCGAGTTGAGGTACTAGAAAAGATCGTCACAGATGAAAAGTATCAACTTGATCGCAAGATTGCTAACTTGTAGTTTGCTGTATTTATCGGCGAATTGTTCGTGCTTCATACCGCAAAGTTCGCTATTTAATCACTTGATTCATAAAGTGAAAAATACCTATTGACGGAAAATCTCAATCCGTTAAAGTACACCTCGTTCTCACGGGGAAGCCCCTGAGAAACAAAATTAAAAGATGGTGTTTACTTAGACTAAACGGCATCACAAAGAAATTTGTGTGCCTGGTGGTGGAATTGGTAGACACAAGGGATTTAAAATCCCTCGACGTTCGCGTTGTGCCGGTTCAAGTCCGGCCCGGGGCACCATCATTTATGAGATTTAGCATCCAGCTCGGAGTGCCGGCCGATATGTCGGACCATCAATTCCGGCCCGGGGCACCATCTCTACAAAGCTGAGTACCTACTTAGCACACAAAATAAAGGCGCCTTGGCAGAGTGGCTATGCAGCGGATTGCAAATCCGTGGACCTCGGTTCGACTCCGGGAGGCGCCTCCATTCTATTTTGAACTCTACTTCAATATTTTCCTTTCAGAGCGCTACACTGTTTTGGTTTAACAAGCACGTTTACACTTTGTAAGGGCAAAAGACTTCAACAATTTCCTGTAGTTAACCTAGCTAACGACACCAGTGCTTTACACTCTGTATCAAGTTCAACCTCTCCCCAATAATAATTCCTTTTAAATTAGCAAGTTAACCGTTGGCATAAACTATGCTCACTGGCTTCTGACTCTCAAAGCGCACTTAGCAGTATGCGTATTCTTTTGCTCAGAAGGACAGAACGATGAACAACAGTCTATTGCAGCACCTGCCTCGGCAAGGGGTAGTTATCGCACTTGGTATGTTTTTATATGCCAGTCCATCTCACACTCAAGCCGCAGGTTGGGACTTTGGCGATGATTATGAGCGCCGATGTATGGCGGATGCTATCTTCTCAAGCCTGGAAACTCCTTACCGCAAAACCAACTGAACTGTACCGCCAACGACGTGGAAATCACCAATGTTGTGCCTGTTGGGATCAGTGAATGTACACCTGGGCAAGTCGTCAGCTTTGATGCCGATGTGGCCATCCGAACCAATGCTAAAGAGCGTTACGACACCACCTTTTATCTTCCACTAACGCCGGAATCGCCACAGGTTGTTCAGGGGGAGCAGAGAACTGTAGTCTTATATTACCCAAACCAGGAGACAGCGGAGCTGACCAAGATGTAAATATTGATGGCGACCAATGTGGGGATATCATCAAAACGAATACTGGAGACCAGTATGTATTAGTCAATGAGCGTATCAACATGCTCTGTGTTGATAATGATGAAGACGGCCGCGCCGACTTCTCCTACTGTGCCGCATGGGACAATATTGAAAGGAACAACTGTACAGTAGAAGATGCTAATTTCTCCTCTGGTCAGATCCCAAACACTAAGTCGAAATGTAATTGTGACACCTTTAACATTGATTTATTTATAAGACCGAACCCGCCAGCTATTAACAAACAACTGGTATCAGCAAGCAGTGTTTCGGAGCCTGGTGGTAAATTCGACTATACGGTGAGTTTCACTAACCCAAGTACCGCTTCTTCCTTGTTTGTTACTTCCCTAATTGACGAAGTCTCTGTCGTTCCAGTGAGTAGTGCACCAGCAGATTACTCGGTTAATCTACTCTTGCCGCCAGTCTCAACACCAACGCAATCTGATTCAGATGGCGTTTACCTTGTAGCGAATACATGTCATACACAACCCACGGAAGTTGTCCCTTCAGCAACGTTTAGCTGTGCGTTCTCTGTATACATCAAAGACATTGACCTTGATAACACCACTAAAACAGAGGTCTATCGGGATGTGGTTAATGTTGGTTTAGCGGATAAGAACAATGAACCCGTAGGAGATGGTTCGACATGTCCGACATGGCTAAGTTCAGGCAACGGCAGTAACTGCAGTGCTCCTATTGATGTGACCATTACTAACGTCATGCCTAGTGTTAGCATCCTTAAAGAGGGTAATGTAGCGGCGGTAACAGAGCCGGGTGGCCAAGTGACTTATACCGTGACTGTGACGAATACGTCGGCGTATTTTGACTCTCCAGTTTCTATTGATGTCCTTAGTGATAATTTGTTTGATGTTACGAGTGGAAAGGGCACCTGTACCACCGGAGGGACACTCAATGTGGGTGAGCAAGCAGTGTGTACCTATACAAAAAACATCACGGGCAACTTTGGCGATGAAGCCATTATAAACACCGCTAGCGTCACGATTTCCGACAATGAGGGTGATACAGCAAGTGGCAGTAACTCACATGCCGTTGCGATACTCGATGTTCCTTCCAGTATCTCGCTCACTAAACAGGCGACACCAAATTCAGTACCGGAAACTGGAGACGATCCATCCGTTGTTCGAGCCGTTGATTATACCTTTACCATTAGTGTAAACAGCTCTGGGGTCGACACAGTGACATTTAGTTCACTCTTGGATGATAAGTTTGGTGAACTGGCTGATGAATGTTTGGTTGGCGGAGTTACCAAGTTGAGCGAGTATGTCGCTAATCCGGGTGATGTATTCTCTTGTGTTATCTCTCGTAACTTACAAGGTAACGCTGGAGACAGCCACATTAATAAAGCGGATGTGAAAGGGGTCGATGCCGATGGTCAAAATGTGATGGCCGTTGCCACAGAAACCGTTAACTTCACCGACCTTCCACCAACGATTGATCTAGCCTTTGCACCTCGTATAGTTGTGGTATTGCAGATTAAAAATACTAGTATTGAGGATGTTCAATTAGCGGGGCTAACCTTGTTTGATCAAAATGTACTTGAAGCCGATTTGGTCGATGATGGCTTTACGTTCCGAAATGTAGGTGGTGTTTACAACGAAGTTGCTTACCCGGCATGTCAGTTGAATCAAACCATCCAATATGCTGGCTCGGGAAGTGATACTTATCTATGTGCCTTTGTCATTGACTTTGTAGCCGGTCTAGATGATGTGTCAGCAGTAAACTTTGATGCAAACGCTGGTAATGCTGTGGTTGCAACCGTTAAAGATGAGCAGGGTAACATGGTGAGTGGTAATGTGACTGTTCAGCTCGTTACTCAGGAATAGTGAGTATCGGAATAGCGACAATAGAAACCTTCCAATAGTCAGTAGTAGCTGCTGTTGGAAGGTTTATTTTAGTCAAACGCCAATTAGTGATTGTTATTTTTTATAGTGAATTAAGTATGGGTCAAACATTGATCCACCTATCTCATTGCAGCTGATTTCTACGCCTTTTGTTCTCCACCCCCTTAACTACGCCTGAGACTGGTCGGGCGGAATGTTGTGCGCTTGGTTGCGTTTTGTTGGTTTTTTTTTGCACTATGTGTGAAATGACTCCAACGAGATGGTTATTTTATCCATTTCAATAACTTTAATTACACTTTTCACAGTTTGTGCATGGCCGCTTTTCTTACGATAGAGGCAGGTGAAGTCTTTGATGTGTAAGACGACTCTTTTCCCTCTATAACAAAAGGTTTAGAAAGTGGACAATAAAAAACTAAACATGACAGTGGTTGCAAAAACCCTAATACCGTTGCTCTCCGCAGCGGTTCTAGCGGGCTGTAACTCTAGTAGCAGCGATTCAGGCACGGATGCAGGCGGTAATACGGGTAATATCGAAGGCCTTTATAGCGCGGCTGAAAACGAAGTTGTTATTTATTACAAGCGTGATGTAGCAGCGCAGTCTGGTGGCTCTTACGATGGCTGGGGCTTGCACCTTTGGAATGGTGAAGGTTGTACGAGTACCGACCTTGAAGCGATGGGAATTGGCGATACAGGTACAGGATGGGATGCTCCGTTTCCTCACACTGGTATTAGCGACACTTATGGCGCGTACTACGTTCTAAAAGTAAACCCTGATGCCTCTGACCCGCATGAATGTATGAACTTCATTCTACACAAAGGCGATGAGAAAGCATTCGGTGGTAACAACCAAAAAGTAGAGCTTCGTAACCTTCAAAACAGCAAAAGCAAAGGTATTTTTGGTTTCCACGGTAGCAGCAAACTTTACTATGCTCCAATTGAAGAGCGCCCAGTGGTCATTGATGGACGCTCTGCACACTGGATTGATGCAGACACGATCGCTTGGGAAGCAGCGGGAAGTGCGAGCAAAGTTGCTTTGTACTACAGCAATACAGGCGGTATCGAACTTGATGAAGATAAAAATATCTCCGGTGGCGAAAAGCTAGAACTCTCCATTGGCGGTGATCTGAGTGACGATCAGAAGAAACGCTTCAAACATCTTGAAAGCTTAAAAACGGCTACCAATAACTTCACAGCTGAAGAGATCCACAACTTACTTAAAGGCCAAGTGGTAATCGTTGCCTACAACAGCAACGATGAAATCATGGCAGCGACTGAGATTCAGTCCGCGGGTGCACTGGATGCTATCTACGCTTCGGAAGAAGCGGGTAATGCAATGTCAGAGACACTCGGTGCGATTGTAGAGGGTAGCTCAGCAACATTTAAACTTTGGGCTCCAACGGCACAAAAAGTTGCACTTGAAATCTATAACGAAGAAAAAGTACTCGAGCAAACCATTGATATGGACGAGAACACTGACAATGGTGTTTGGTCTAGTGACCCGGTTTCTGGCGCTGTAGGCAAATTCTATCGTTACCACGTAACGGTTTACCACCCAACAACGGGTAAAGTTGAAGAGCGACTAGTTACAGACCCTTACTCACTGAGTGTTTCAGCTAACTCTCGCTACTCACATGTTGTAGACCTAAGTGATCCAGCCCTAGCACCAGCGAACTGGGGTGATGAGTTTGAAAGTCCAACGAACAACGATATCGACCACGTACTATATGAATCTCACATCCGTGACTTCAGCTTTAGTGATGTAAGTGGCACGGCGGCCAATAATGGTAAGTACCTAGCGTTCACAGAAGCAGAGCGTGAGTCTGTGAAACACCTTCAGGCACTTAAAGATGCCGGTATGACAACGCTACACGTACTTCCTGCATTTGATATTGCAACGGTAGACGAAGTCAATCGTGTCGACATTACTGATACCGTTGGTGACCTTTGTGATGCGAAATCTGACGCGGCAATTTGCGCGACTGGTAACATGGGTGACACCATTGAGTCGGTACTAGAAGGGTATGATAGTTCAACAGGTGATGCTCAAGCTCTGATGAATGACCTTCGCATGCTCGATAGCTTCAACTGGGGTTACGATCCGTTCCACTACACAGTACCAGAAGGCAGCTACGCGAGTGATGCTGACGGTTCGGCTCGTATTAAAGAGTTCCGTGAAATGGTTCAGGCTACTCACGACATGGGTCTTAAGTTCGTAATGGACGTTGTATACAACCATACCAATGCGTCTGGTGTGAATGATAAGTCAGTGCTTGATAAGATCGTCCCAGGATACTACCACCGCCTAAACATCAACACGGGTGATGTTGAAATGTCGACGTGCTGTGACAACACAGCAACAGAAAACCTTATGATGGGTAAACTGATGATCGACTCGCTAAAAGTCTGGGCTCAAGACTACAAAGTCGACGGCTTCCGCTTTGACCTAATGGGTCACCAACCAAAAGCGTTGATGGAAGAGGCTTTATACGTAATAAGAAATGAGGTCGATAAAGACACTATCTTCTACGGAGAAGGTTGGGACTTTGGTGAAGTAGCAAACCACGCTCGTTTTGAACAAGCGACACAGCTGGCGATGGCAGGCACAGGCATCGGTACCTTCTCAGATCGTCTACGTGACGCTGTTCGTGGTGGCAGCCCGTTCGATGGTGGCGTAGATAAAGATGGTCGTCGTTCCCTTAAGTACAACCAAGCTTTGGTAATGCCGCTTATGTGAACGAAGAGGTTATCGAAGGCGATGAAACCACTAAAGCCATGCTCCATAACCAAGATTTGGTTCGCTTGGGCATGGCCGGTAACTTGGCTTCATACGTGCTACTTGATTCAGATGGCAATACTAAGCTAGGGAAAAACGTTGACTATAACGGTGCACCTGCAGGTTACACTGAGTATCCTTCAGAAAATATCTCGTATGTATCTAAGCATGACAACCAAACGTTATGGGACAACAACGCTTATAAGATTGCAGAAGGCACGAGTTCTGCAGATCGCGCACGTATGCAAACGGTCTCACTTTCTACAGTGATGATGGGTCAAGGTATTCCTTTCATACACATGGGGTCAGAACTGTTGCGCTCGAAATCGATGCAACGTGATTCTTATGACTCAGGCGACTGGTTCAACCGTGTTCGTTTTGATGGCTCAAACAATAACTGGAATGTTGGTCTGCCACGCGAGGACAAGGACGGTGCTAACTGGACGCTGATCAAGGAGATCATCGCAGACACTTCAGCAATGCCTGATAAAACTGATATCGAATTAACTAAGCAGCAGTTCCTAGAGCTTCTTACAATTCGTAGCAGCAGCGATCTGTTCCGCTTAACAACTGCTGCGGAGGTTAAAAACCGTGTCGACTTCCGCAATGTTGGCCAAGATCAGATCCAGGGTTTGATCGTGATGTCGATTGACGATGGTAAGAAGGCTGGCTCAGATCTTGATAAAGACATTGATGCGATTGTTGTAGTCGTGAACTCGACGGCAGATCAACAAGACTTCGTCATTGAAGGGACTGAAGGTTTTGTTCTACATGAGGTTCAACAGAACTCAGCTGACATCACTGTGCAAGGTGCCGCGTTTGCAAACAGCACATTCTCTGTGCCTGCTCTAACGACAGCTGTTTTCGTACTTCCACAAGACGGTGCTCAGGGTGAAGGTCTTCCTGTCGATCTTTCAAATAAGGATGTGTCTTCTATTCCACCTTATGGTGAAACAGAGGTGTTTGTTAAAGGCTCAATGAATAGTTGGTCTGATAACGATGATTGGAAAATGACATTCATTGGCAATGGTGTGTACCAGGTATCTTCTTTGCTAGATGCTGGATCTTACCAGTTCAAGTTCGCTGACACATCATGGTCTGCTCCAGACATTGGTTGTGGAAAAGCTGATGTTGCATCGAGTTCAATGACACTTGGAGAGGAAGGTGGTAACTGTACTATTGAAATTGAAGAACAAGGTAAGTACAGCTTTACTCTGGATGCAAGTCATGAACAGAGCAGCGATGTAGAGAAGGCGGTTGTGTCAGTCACTAAGGTCGCAGACCAAGCTCCATTTGGTGATACCTCGTTGTATCTTCGAGGAACTATCACGACTTGGGACAATCCTTCTGAAAACTCCAATGCGAAGTTCACTTATTCTGGTAACAACATCTATACCCTGAATATTGACCTAGCAGCGGGAGATTTCAAAATGAAGATTGCCGACGCAACATGGTCTGAACCAAAAGCTAACCTTGGCGGTACAGGGGCTGTAGTAGTTGGTACGCCATTCACAATGGTAGCCGATCAAAATAGTGGCGATGTAGCAATTACATTACCTACGGCGGGTGAATATCGCTTTGAACTGGATGCGTCTAGCAAAGGTTCTCCGGTACTGACGGTTACAGCTCTTTAACTCTGTGACTTAACCAAAAACAAAGGCAGCGGGTAATTCTCGCTGCCTTTTTAGTGTTTTTTGATAAGAAATTATGGCGAGCGTTAGTCAACTACCACCGCAGTTCCACTAGCCGATACCATCAACATACCATTCCCTGTTCCCAACACTTCGTAATCCAAATCTACGCCAACAACCGCATTCGCCCCAATATCACTGGCTTTCTGCTCGAGTTCTTTCAATGCAATCTCACGAGCGCGTTGCAGTTCACGCTCATAAGTACCAGAGCGGCCACCGACGATGTCTCGCAGCCCCGCAAACATGTCTTTGAACACGTTCGCACCAAGTATGGCTTCACCAGCGATGACGCCTTTGTAGCTGACAATTCTTTTGCCTTCAACCGTTTGAGTCGTTGTTACTATCATTGAATGCTCCTGTGTGAGGACGTCTAAACAAGTGATTACACCTTAGCAGTAGTTCTAACATATCGAAAAGTGCTATCAATGAAATCAAAGGTTTTGTCACAATCTGATAAATAAAAAAGGAGAGCAATGCTCCCCTTAAATAGACAATGAAATCAATTATTTCACTGGCGTATAACCATACTCTTCGATCAATAGCTGACCTTCTTTTGAAAGGACGTAGTCAATGAATTTGTCCGCATCGTCTTCGATGTCGTCTTTCTTATGAAGCAGTAGGAATGGGCGAGCCAGTTTGTATTTACCCTCAGAGATGTTCTTGGTGTTAGCTTCCACACCCTCGAAGGCAATCGCTTTTACCGAGCGATCGACGGAACCTTCTGAGATAAAACCAATTGCGTGTGGGTTGTGGTTGACGATGGTTTTTACCATGCTATTGCTGTTAACAACTAAGTTGGTTGGGTTGATGTCTGACACAGTTCTGTCGTTAATGACGCGTGTTAGGCCAAGTAGGCTTTCAAAACTAGCGCGTGTGCCCGAAGAGGCTTCTCGAGTGACGACGGCAATTTTTTGATCAGGACCACCAATCTGTTTCCAGTTGGTGATGTTGCCTTTGTAGATATCAAACAGTTGCTCACGGCTGACGTTTTGCACAGGGTTAGCCAAGTTAACCACTACCGCTAAGCCGTCATAAGCAATTGGGAACACCTCAAGTGACTCGCTGTTTTCTTGAACCGTTAGATAGCGACTGCTCATGCCTATATCCGTGGCGCCTTTTTCTAACAAAGTGATGCCCGCGGTAGAGCCAATCCCTTGCACTGCCACGAATGTATCTGAGTTTTGGTTGTTGTATTGTTCTGCTAATACGTCCATCACACGAGCGACAGAGGTCGAACCGGATACGTTGACTTCTTCTGCTTGAGCATGAGCAATGCTGGTAATAGAGAGTAGGGTGGCTAGCGCGATGCGAAGCATAGATAACTCCAAATAAAGTAAGAATTTGCCACATCATATTTCGTTAGTGTGACACTTTTGTGAATTGGCTTTGTCGGCTTTGGTGTCAGCTCTCAAATGCATCTTTTTGACGTATGCAACGCTAACAAACTCCTCTAAAAGCAGTTATATTAAAAGTATCTAGTGAGAGGAAGGGTGTATGACGTTAATTCAAATGTCGCAGTGTCGCCTAGAGCGGTGCGCAGAAATTGTTTGTAGTAACCGAAATCGCAGTATGCCCGTGGAACTTGGCAAGTCTTTGTTCGAAATGCAGGAACACGGTGTGGTGTTCTCTAAAGCTCACTACCTACTCGATTCAAAATCTTCCAGTTACACCAGTGCGGTGGCCAAAGTTGAGCTCGATACGAAAGACAACCTGTGGTTGGTTTACGTGCCGGATGAGCAAGATGGTGATGCGTGGATCCCTTATCCGTTTCTGGGAAAGAGTTCTGATCTCACGGCTGTTATGCGTGAGATAGAGAAAGATCCGAAAGCGTATTTTTGGTGATCAATCGTGTTTGGCTATTCACGCAAACATAAAAAATGGGAGCCACTGGCTCCCATTTTTTATGTTTTAGCGATTACTTTGCTTCTTCAACGTTAGCTTCAGCTTCGGTTGGCGCTTCAGCAAACACTTCTACAGGCTTAGCAACAAGGCTACGCGTTTCTTGGTTAACGTCAGCTAATACAACCTTCAGCGTGTCACCTAGCGGTAAACCACCTCTTTGTCGATAGCGACTGTGCCGGTTTCGTTATTACTTTCGATGCGTTCTTTGTTTGCAACGATGAGCGGGTTTGGAATAAACACGCCAGCACCGTTTTCAAGAAGGCGAGCACGCATACCTGCACGGTTAATATCGAAGATTTCTGCAGTAAACTCAGTACCTGCTTTTGGTTCATTCTCTAGCGTACGAGCATACAACCAATCGCCAACGGTACGCTCAGCAATCTTATGATGCTTGCGGTGGATAGCGAGTTCTTCGCCCAGTTCGTCATCTGGCTTTTGTACTGGCTCATTGCCAAGAATAAGCGCCTTAAGGAGACGGTGGTTAACCATGTCGCCGTATTTACGAATAGGCGATGTCCATGTTGCGTAAACGTCTAGACCCATTGCGAAGTGAGCATCAGGCTGATTGCTGATTTCACTGTATGCTTGGTATTTGCGAATGCGGTTATCTAGGTAGCTAGATTCAAGCGAGCCTAGGTCACGGCGCAGTGCTGCAAAACCTTCCAGTGTTGACAGAGATTCTGCAGTGTATACAGCTTCTTCTTTGTCTTGGTTTACGAGCTCAACTACGTCTTTTAGCTTCTCAGCTTTAAAGCCAAGGTGGGTATTAAAGACACCGTAACCAAACGCTTTGCTTAACGCGCGGCCGGCACAGATGTTCGCAGTGATCATTGACTCTTCAACCAAGCGGTTCGCTGTACGACGCATGTCAGCATGGATTGCCACTACATCGTTATCTTCGCTAAGCTCAAAGCGATAATCTGGACGGTCTGGGAATACAACCGCGTGGGTTTCGCGCCAAGTTGCACGCGCTTGTGCAAATTCGCTTAGCTCACGTACTACGGTGGCAATCTCTTCAGAAGGCTGCCATTTGTCACTGCTGCCGTTTTCTAGCCAGTCAGACACATGATCATACGCCAGGCGAGCGTGTGATTTCATGTTGGCGGCGAAGAAGCGAATGTCATCACCAATCACGCCATCAGCATCAACGGTAACTTGGCAGCAAATTGCTGGACGTACTTCGTTTTCAATCAATGAACACAGATCGTCAGCTAAATCACGTGGCAACATTGGGATGTTGCGGCCTGGAAGATAGATAGTAAAGCCACGCTCGCGCGCTACTTTATCCATATTATCTTCTGGAGTGATGTAAGCGGTTGGGTCTGCGATAGCGATGGTCAGTTCAAACTGGCCGTTATCGTTTTTCTTAACATAGAGTGCATCGTCCATGTCTTTGGTTGATTCACCATCGATAGTGACAAACGGCATCTCAGTAAGATCAACGCGCTCAAGCGCTGCGTCATCTTTAATGTCCCACTGTTCAAGACCTTCTGGCTCGGTATTCGGCAAATCATTTTGAGCTAACGTTACCCACCATGGCGCGATCTTGTCGTCAGCGTCAGTAATTTTTTCTGTGATTTCTGCGAAGAAGCCGTTGTCGCCTTTAAGAGGGTGGCGGATTAACTGAGCAACAACCCAGTCACCTTCTTTTAAATCATCAGACTTAAGACCTTTGGTCGTTTTCGCCTTTAGCGTTAGCTTTTTAAGCTGTGGATGATCTGGCGTAACGTTCAGCTTGCCTTTAAATAGCTTAACGCGGCCAATAAAGCGCGTAACGGCTTGTTCAACTAGCTCTTGAGGCTCTGCTACTTCACGCTCTTTTTCCGTACGAATAATCGCAACGACTTTATCACCGTGCATACATTTCTTCATGTATGGAGGTGGGATAAAGAAGCTGTTCTTTGCGTCGACTTCGAGGAAACCAAAGCCTTTCTCAGTCGCTTTGATAGTGCCTTCCTTTTTAGGAAGGTTTTCTTGAATTTGCTGCTTAAGTTGAGCGAGTAACGGATTGTCTTGGAACATGTAGTGTCTGTAAACCTTTGCTTAAGAGAAGCGAATATTGCGCTGGATTCTATCATTGGAAAGGAATCGCGTCACATACAAGTTGCGGCAATTCGGCGATTCAATGGTGTAGAGGGTAGGTGAGATTGTATTGACGCAAACCCTAACGAGCCAAGTTTGTAGACTACAAATGTGTCAATTTGACTATGCTTTATACAGATTTTTGCTAGAGAGGAGAAAATTGTGATGTATTTCAATTTTTTCTGGCTTTTTTTGTGCTTTTAGGGAATAATCCGCCTCCTTGTTTACGTCCCTAGCGGCTTGATGCGATTTGTTACTTATCCGCATCTGAATGGAATCAGCTCTTAATCGATTGTTTTTAGAGACAATCTGGATCAGTTTGGAATTGGTAGAGCTCGTGGGACCTAGTTATTAATCTAAGAATGGGATCCCAATGACAGATTCTACTATCCAGTTTAGCGATTTAGCGCTGAACGACGCAATCCTTTCTGCTCTTGACGGAATGGGTTTTGTTTCTCCTACTCCTATCCAGGCTGCAGCTATTCCTCACCTTCTAGAAGGTAAAGACGCGCTAGGTAAAGCTCAAACCGGTACTGGTAAAACAGCGGCTTTCTCTCTTCCTCTACTTAACAAGCTAGACCTTGGTCAACGTAAGCCACAGGCTATCGTTCTTGCACCAACTCGCGAACTTGCGATTCAGGTTGCTGCTGAAGTTAAGAACCTTGGTAAAAACGTTGCTGGTCTTAAAGTTCTAGAGATCTACGGTGGTGCATCTATTGTTGACCAAATGCGCGCACTTAAATCTGGTGCTCACATCGTTGTTGGTACTCCAGGCCGTGTTCAAGACCTTATTAACCGTGACCGTCTACACCTAGACGAAGTACACACGTTTGTTCTTGATGAAGCAGATGAAATGCTAAACATGGGCTTTGTTGACGACGTAACAGAGATCATGGAGCACGCTCCAGAAACTGCACAGCGCGTACTATTCTCTGCAACGATGCCTCCTATGCTTAAGAAGATCGTTGATCGTTTCTTGCGTGAACCAGAGTACATCGACGTTGCTGGCAAAAACCACACTGTTGATAAAGTAGAGCAGCAATTCTGGGTTGTTAAAGGCGTAGAAAAAGACGAAGCAATGTCTCGTCTTCTAGAAACAGAAGAAACTGACGCGTCAATCGTATTCGTACGTACTCGTCAAGACACTGAGCGTCTTGCAGACTGGCTATCAGCGCGCGGCTTCAAAGCAGCAGCACTTCACGGTGACATTCCTCAGTCTCTACGTGAGCGCACTGTTGATCACATCAAACAAGGTGTTATCGACATCCTAGTTGCGACTGATGTTGTTGCACGTGGTCTAGACGTTCCACGTATTACACACGTATTTAACTACGACATCCCATTCGATGTTGAGTCTTACATCCACCGTATCGGCCGTACTGGTCGTGCTGGACGTAAAGGTAAAGCGATCCTTCTTGTTCGCACAAACCAAATCCGTATGCTTCGCACTATCGAGCGCGTAACTAAGTCTTCAATGGAAGAAATCCAACTTCCGCTACGTGACAAGGTTGCAGAAGCTCGTCTTGTTAAACTTGGTGAAGAACTTGCTCAAGAAACTGAGCACAAGTCACTAGACAAGTTCGCTGAGCTTGTTGAGAAGCTACAAGAAACTCTAGAGATTGACGCAGCAACGCTAGCGGCAATTCTTCTTAAGCGTCAACAGGGCAAACGTCCACTGTTCTACATTGGTGAAGACCCAATGATCGCTGCTATCGAGCGTGACAAGCAGCGTCGCAAAGAGCGCCGTGAAAACCGCGATCGCGACGGTGCTCGTGATGGTGGCCGTAACTTCAACACTCAAGACTGGGATACGTACCAACTACAAGTTGGTCGCGAGCAAGGCGTTCAAGTTAAAGACATCGTTGGCGCACTAGCAAACGAACTAGGCCTAACTAAAGGTTCTATCGGTGCTATCAAGCTAGACCGTGAATCCACTTACGTTCAGCTTCCAAAAGCAATGACTTCAGACGTTGCTGGTAAGCTACAGAAACTACGTATCCGCCAAAAAGAAGCGGGTGCGGTAGTGGTTGATTTCAACGACTTCCGTGAGCCTCGTGGTCGTCGTGACGGCGGTCGTCGCGATGGTGGCGGCTACCGTGGTAACCGCGATGGTGGTGGCTACCGTGGCAACCGTGACGGTTAAC
>NZ_JYJK01000104.1 GCF_003263785.1 Vibrio variabilis | reverse complement strand
TCGATTGGCAGACCCAATTTTGCAGCGAATTGCGCCCGGTTCAAAAGGACTAGACTTTGGATGTGGTCCCGGTCCGACTCTGTCACTGATGCTCTCGGAGCAAGGCCATGACATGGCACTGTACGATCTGTACTATTATCCGGATATATCCGTACTCGATAGTGTTTATGACGTAGTGACCGCGACAGAGGTGATCGAACACTTGTATGAGCCAAACCAAGTTTGGCAGCAATGGTTATCGCTCATTAAGCCTGGAGGATGGTTAGGCTTAATGACAAAACTGGTGATAGATGTAGACGCATTTGCTAAATGGCACTACAAAAATGACCAGACACATGTTGTTTTCTTTAGTCGAGCCACGTTCTTGTACCTCGCAAAGCGAGACGGGCTGGATATTGAATTCATTGGTAATGATGTCATTTTACTGAGGAAGCTTACGTAATGAGTCGTAAGAAAAAATCAAGAAAGCCGGTTCGAACCCTGAACCGGATAGTTGCGGTTAC
>NZ_JYJK01000103.1 GCF_003263785.1 Vibrio variabilis | reverse complement strand
TGTTTACTGAGGAAATATGGATATACGGAAGGTCACAACCACCGAGGTTTTACCAATTAGGCACCTTGTTTTATGGCCAAATAAGTCGCTTTCCTTTTGCGAAGTCGAAGAGGATAGCTCGGCAACTCATTACGGTGCATTTGTTGATGGGAACTTGATTTGTGTAGCGTCTATTTATATCAATGGACATGAAGCAAGGCTCAGGAAGTTCGCTACTTTACCAGAATATCAAGGGCAAGGAATTGGCTCAAAGGTCATACAAAAAGTGGTTTGTGACTTAAAATTGGCCAACGTAAATTACTTCTGGTGTGACGCGCGGACTTCAGCGCTACCTTTTTATGAGAAATTTGGACTACGCGTTGAAGGCGAAGAGTTCCAAAAGTCCGATGTGTCTTACTTCAAAATGTCTGTTTCGTGGGTTCAAGAACTGCAAACATAACAAATTGCTCAAGCAGACAGCTAACGTTTGGCGATTTTGGTTTGGTTGAGTTTAGTGATTAAGGTGGCTTTGCTTGAGTGTCGTGGTCGTTAGCTGCAACTTAGCAAGGCGTTAGTTGCTTTGAGATTGTGAAGGCTATAAAGGAATAATCAAGTTGGTTAAAATGTACGGTTCTGAGCAAACAAAAGCGTTCTGTTGCAATTGCAAAGAGGTAACTCTTCATAAATATGAAAACTTTGCACAACCTCAAAAATCCAATAAGCCAAAATCAACAGGATTTATCTCAAACTTGTTAGAATCAATCGCTAGTGCATTGATGGAAGGCGAGGCTACAGGTGATTACAAGTGCACAGTTTGTGGCACTAATCTACGTACCCCAGACAACTTGGACTAGCCCTGATAATCGGCTCTGAAATACGAAATTGCAAAGTTTCGCAACTAACAAACGGTTCAAGTGGATTCGTAACGCTCGGCACTTTTAGCGTCAAATTTGGTTTGTGTGATTACGGTGTTTAAATTTGGCTCGGTGGTGCGTCACTCACCACTTAACCGGGCGTTAGCACTCAGAGGAGAAACAGGATGTTTATCGCAGTCTATGAGTTTGAAGTTCGTGATGGAACGGAATCAAAGTTTCGTGAAGCATGGCTCGAAGTAACAAAGTCAATCTACCAGCATTGTGGCAGCTTTGGTTCTCGTCTTCATCGTTCAGATAAGCCAAATGTAATGGTCGGTTATGCCCAATGGCCAAGTCGTGAGCAATGGGAAAAAGACCATCAACTCACAGATGAGCTCTTTGAAATATCACGCAAGGAAATGCGTGAGTGTTTAGTGAAATCAAGTACCGTTTATAAACTCGAAGTCAGCGATGACTTTTTGCAAACTTATTTGGCGGAAAAGTGCTAACAAATTGTTCAAGCAGACAGCTAACAGTCGGCGATTTTGGTTTGGTTGAGTTTAGTGATTACGGTGGCTTTGTTTGAGTGTAATGGTAGTTAGCTGCTACTTAACAAGGCGTTATGTGCTTACGAGGAAATTGGAATGGAAGTAACAATCGGGAAGTCTGCTGTTCTCATCGAAAAGGCTCAGGCTATTAGGTATCAAGTATTCACGATGGAGCAAAGTATTCCGAATGAATTGGATTTTGATGGCTTAGATAGTGTAGCGGAACATGCCCTAGTTACAGAGACAAATCAGGCGGTAGCGACGGCTCGTCTAGTGATCAATACTGATGGTTCTTCGGTAATGGCAAGAGTTGCCGTTCTTGAAGCTTTCCGAGGTCGTGGTATTGCCTCAATAATCGTTAATAAGTTAATTGAGTATGCCCACATGCAAGGCGTAAGTTCTATAGAAATTCATGCTCATAGCTATTTACGTAGTTACTATGAACGGCTTGGTTTTGAATTTATCCAAGATGTAGAGATAGTTGGGGAGCATCAATTAATAGAAATGCGCCACCAATTAGTACGCACATAACAAATTGTTCAAGCAGACAGCTAACAGTCGGCGATTTTGGTTCGGTTGGGTTTAGTGATTACGGTGGCTTTGTTTGAGTGCAGTGGTAGTTAGCTGCAACTTAACAATGCGTTATGTGAATGGAGATAATAATGTCTTCTGTACCAAAAAATAAGAACGAACTAGAGCAGGCGATAAACTCAATATTCCACAAGTTGTTGATGGACTATCGCCAAATACCTGAAGAGCTATCTCGTGAAATTGGTGTTGAAGGGAATGTAAAAGGTACACTAATCAGTGTTTGTGACACGGTAGCTTACTTGATTGGTTGGGGGCAACTTGTTCTAAAGTGGCATAGCCTGAAGACACAAGGTAAACACGTAGACTTTCCCGAAAGTGGCTATAAATGGAACGAATTAGGTCTATTGGCTGAGAGTTTTCATCGCAAATATCAAGACTGGAGTTACGAGGCCTTACTTACTGAGCTGGAATCGACGACGGAACAAGTTTTGCTGTTAATTTCGAATTCGAGTGATGATGAGCTGTATGGCGTTGCATGGTACGAGAAGTGGACACTTGGTAGGATGATTCAATTTAATACGTCTTCACCAATGAAAAACATGCGTACAAAGGTTCGGCGTTTCAGTCGAGAATTCACATAACAAATTGTTCAAGCAGACAGCTAACAGTTGGCGATTTTGGTTTGGTTGAGTTTAGTGATTACGGTGGCTTTGATTGGGTGT
>NZ_JYJK01000102.1 GCF_003263785.1 Vibrio variabilis | reverse complement strand
GATGAGTTTTTTTGCGTTGTAATAGTTGAGAATGACGATGGAATAATT
This sequence comes from Vibrio variabilis, assembly GCF_003263785.1. Lineage (GTDB taxonomy): Bacteria > Pseudomonadota > Gammaproteobacteria > Enterobacterales > Vibrionaceae > Vibrio > Vibrio variabilis. The sequence goes on along the minus strand of NZ_JYJK01000102.1, from coordinate 4,295 downwards.
GCTTCTGGGCTAGCTTATACACGGACGATGAGGCAAGGCTCCTATAATTTTACTGCTGCAATTATCGGAAATGTTGCAGTTAAATTAAGTTATCGTGGGCAAGGGTTAAGTAAAGTTGTGATGGGGCAGCTTGAACAAGCGTTAGCGCCAATCGACGTCGCATATTCGTTTCTTTTTGCCTATGAAACTAATGTTTATCAAAGCTCGGGTTATTCGCAGTTGGAATCACCAATACGTTACTTTGACACGCAGAAACAAAATTGGAATCAATTTGTCTATCGGGGTGGTATGTTCAAGGCTCATACATCCAAGCGTACACTGAATCAAAAAGTCATAGAGTTTGGTGGTTGCGTTTACTGAGTACGTTAGAACAATCACATAACAAATTGCTCAAGTCGACAGCTAACGCTCGGCACTTTTGGTTTGGTTGAGTTCAGTGATTACGGGGGCTTTGCTTGAGTGTCGTGGTCGTTAGCTGCAACTTAGCAAGGCGTTAGCTTTCTCGGTTAAGTTCATTGGAGTAGGTGTCCATCGTTCTAGCTTTACACCTGCTCGTCAGTGCCAAATAGCAAAACCGCGTGTGCTGTTTCTTTTGCTTGGAAAGGGCGTCTCTCAACTTAGAGTGCAGTGAACTTGGTTGTCAGCTTCAGCGCAAGAGCCGTGGGTTGCCTTTAGGTATCGCCATCTTTGGCAGCAAGTTGTTGGAGAGTACAATGCTTCTGCATTGGGTACGTCGACGGCGTTGGTTTTGGAGCGTTTCTTTGAAATCTTGGTGCCAAACTTTGGCTGCAAGTTGGTGGAGAGTTCAATGCTTCTGCATTGGTTACATCGGCGGCGTCAGTTTTGGAGCGTTTCTTTAAAATCTTGGTGCCAAACGTCGGCTTCATCGCACGCAAAAAGCTAACAAATTGCTCAAGCAGACAGCTAACAGTTGGCGATTTTGGTTTGGTTGAGTTCAGTGATTAAGGTGGCTTTGCTTGGGTGTCGTGGTTGTTAGCTGCAACTTAGCAAGGCGTTAGTTGCACTTCGAAGTTTTGTGGCTAAATCATCGTCCCTTTAACCATGCAGCGATAAGCCTCACTGCTTAACTTTCTTTGCGGTGGCAGCGCCAAGTAGTCGTTCGCTTTAGCAATCGAGGTTTCGCGAGGCTGCATTTCTTGCTCGTCTGAGTGCAACGGAAGTGACTTCTTTCTTAACCCGTATTGCAGTGACTTCGGTGGTTTCTTCTTCGCGCCAACTTGCGTGTGTCGGGCTTGGTAAGTCTGTCGGCTATTAAGTAAGGTTTGGTGGTTGTCATAGGGTTCACGGTAAGCGGTCAGCATGTTGGTGCAATTAGCAAGGTAGGGCAGCAAGCAACTAACAATTTGCTCAAGCAGACAGCTAACGCTCGGCGATTTTGGTTTGGTTGAGTTCAGTGATTAAGGTGGCTGTGCTTGAGTGTTGTGGTGGTTAGCTGCAACTTAGCAAGGCGTTAGCATACTTTCATAGGAGTTTAGATGGCGACAATAGTTGAACAAATTGTTAATCGTGAAATTGAAGCCGCAATAGTTTATGAATCAGAAGAGGTTATTGCATTTGCTGACCATGACCCGATTAACTTTGGTCATATTTTGATTTGCCCCAAGTCGCATTATCGAACCCTTCTGGACTTACCAGAGCCTGTCTTTACTGAAATCAATGATGTTGCTAGAGATTTGTACAAACGTATTGAAGCTAAGTTTAGTCCTGATGGTATTGGGCTCATGCAAAACAATGGCGAGGCTCCCCATTTTAATGAACTAGATCATTATCATCTTCATATTTTCCCAAGATTCCACGGGGATAAGTACGGATGGGTGAGTAGTGAGCTTGGTATTCAAAACATGGATAAGCTCAGAGAGTCACTTGACGGTTTGTAGCGGTTGACCCCGTATGCTAACAAATTGCTCAAGTCGACAGCTAACAGTCGGCGATTTTGGTTTGGTTGAGTTCAGTGATTAAGGTGGCTTTGCTTGAGTGTCGTGGTGGTTAGCTGCAACTTAGCAAGGCGTTAGCAATATTTAAATGAGGTTCGATTGTTGTGGTTAGAATTGGTGTCTATGGCTTTGAGTGCACGAAAGAAATATTGTTGGACGGATATAGCATAATACCTCTCTATAAAGATGGTTTAGAGGTCAAGACTCTTTCAAGAGATGAAGCTTGCTATCATCTTACTGCAATTTTGGTGATTAACAATACTGGTGATTTAAAACCTGAAAGCCTTATATTTGACCTTGAAGGTGTACTATCTTTTGTTACACAAAAAGATATCATCATTAAAAATAGACTTAGAGATAAGGAAGCTATTTTTAGCTTGGATGATGATTTCCCGACGAAGCTAACGGGATGCCGTCGCGCAAATCGAGGTAGCCTAGTTATTAGTGATAATATATGTAAGGAATCTGCAAGTCTTTGTATTAGTTTAGCAATGAACGTACTATCCGGTGACAGTGTCGAGGGGAAAGTCTTTCGAAAGGCTCTTTTTAAAAATAGTTGAAGTACTTAGAGCACGGCAAAATTTCATAGATGTATCGTACTATTTACTATTTTCAGCTCTGGAGTCTTTGTGTCGACATATAAAAAATGACTTTGGAAAAAACTGTGCAATCCCAATAACTTCCGTGCTGCAGGAATATAAATTTAGTGTATACCAAGATTGTCCCAAGAAACCGCATCAATCAATAATGACATATGTACATTTGAGAAATGCCTTGTTCCACAATGGCAAGATGGAAAAAGAAGTTAAAACACCAACCGGTGATGTGATTGTTTACACGCAGTCCGAATACTATTCTACATTCTCTCGTTTACTACCTTTGGTTCTTTTGAGGTACATAGGGTTTGATGATAATTACATAAACTGGAATAGTTGGCTTGATAGGGAACCATTTGAGTTTAGAGGTAACAAATAATGCTAACAAGTTGCTCAAGTCGACAGCTAACGCTTGGCGACTTTGGTTTGGTGGAGTTCAGTGATTACGTGGCTTTGCTTGAGTATCGTGGTTGTTAGCTGCAACTTAGCAAGGCGTTATGTGCAAGGAGTTAAATTGAAGTATCTGCGTTATATTTTTCCATTGTTAATATTGACGGTAGTTTTTGGAAGGGATTTTTATTTTGATTACCGTCAAGAAAAGAGACATGCTCAGCTAAAGGAAGTGATTCACGGGTTATTATTCGATGGGGACGATCGTACAATGTGAGAAGCGTTTCGTTAACCGATGAAATTATTAGTATTGCCGTCAATATCCAAAACACGATAGTGACAGACGAGATAAAGTCTAAGTTTCAAAGAAATGCTCACAATCAACTTCCATCAAAGATATGTAGCAGTATAGGTCTCAAAGAAATGATGCAAAATGGCACCAGAGTGTCGATAGACGTAATAGCGAATAGTAATGTTCCAATAACTAATGTTCGAGTAACGTGGGAAGATTGCACATAACAATCGCTTCAAGTCGATTCGTAACGTTCGGCACTTTTGGTACCAATTTGGGCTTATGTGGTTACGGTGTTCAAATTAAGTTTAGTGGAGCGTCACTCACAACTTAAGCGGGTGTTAAGTGCCTATGAGGATCTGATGATAAAATTTGAGACTGAGTTTACAAACTACCTAGTCAATAGGCGTAATGCCGTAACGTTGGATACAGCTCGTAGCTATATCAGTTACTTAAAAAGAGTTGATAAGCAGTTATTTGGTATAGACTTCCATACAGATATTAAGTGTTTGGACGACATAAAAAACTTAGTTTTTGGGTTGCGTGCTACTGGTATGCCAGATCGTTCAATAAGTAATTGCGATGTTGCAATGCGTGCATATTTAAAATTTTTGAATACGGTTATATATACTGAGAAGCTCTTTCCCGAGGAGTCTAGCATTCATATTGAGGGGCATCGGTAAGTGTAAAAGTAAATCGATTTGAACGAAACCAACAAGCTAGACTCGCATGTATTGCTCATCATGGTGTAACTTGTAAGGTGTGTAATATCAACTTTGGCGAGGTTTATGGAGACATCGGTGCAGGTTTTATTCATGTGCATCACGTTACTCCACTGAGTAAGATTAAGCAGGAGTATACAGTCGATCCAGTAAAAGACCTTGTCCCAGTATGTCCTAACTGCCATGCAATGCTTCACCAAAAAGTTCCACCATATACCATATCAGAGCTACAAAAAATCATCGCCAAATAGGCACTTAACAAATTGTTCAAGCAGACAGCTAACGTTTGGCGATTTTGGTTTGGTTGGGTTTAGTGATTAAGGTGGCTTTGCTTGAGTTC
>NZ_JYJK01000101.1 GCF_003263785.1 Vibrio variabilis | reverse complement strand
ACTATGGTAATGGTGGACGGATTGTCCCGAACACAGTGGGCAAGCTTCCACAATTCCTCTCCTTCTCGATACCCTTATCAATACAAGGGTGCGAAACATACCAGAAAGTGAGCACTGTGGGGAGTAGAGATGGGTATTTTTTCTACAATTTAGTCAATTTAATCGTGGAAAATCGGCGGACGACCAAGGATGACCGCACCGCCGCGAGGCATTACATCCAATCTGTGTTGCGAATAATGCCTACCGCAATACCTTCAATCGCAAGGTGCTGTGCCGTCAAATCCACTTCAATGGGTGAAAACTCTTCATTTTCAGCATGCAGCAGTACGGTTGCCCCTTTGCGCTCCAAACGTTTCACGGTCACGTCTTCGTCCACGCGCGCTACGACCACTTGTCCGTCGCGAACGTCTTGCGTTTTATGTACCGCGAGTAAATCGCCATCCATAATACCGATGTCCTTCATACTCTCGCCGTTAACGCGAAGTAAGAAGTCAGCTTGAGGCTTAAACATACCCGGATCGACTTGGTAGTGAGCTTCAACGTGCTCTTGCGCCAAAATCGGCTCACCCGCTGCAACTTGACCAATCAAAGGCAAGCCTTGGTCTTCGTTCGCTGGCTCTTGCTCAAGCAAGATACGGATCCCGCGCGAGGCGCCAGGAATAATCTCAATCGCTTTTTTACGAGCGAGGGCTTTTAGGTGTTCTTCGGCCGCATTCGCTGAGCGGAACCCAAGTTCCTTGGCGATTTCGGCGCGTGTAGGTGGCATACCTACATCGTCTATCTTGGCTTTGATTAAATCAAAAACCTGCTGTTGTCGGGGCGTTAGCGGCTTCATACATCACCTGTCTGTTTATACAGTTAACTGTGAGTATATCCAGTAATTAGCCAATTGCAACGATAATTGGTTGTTTTTTTAGCAAGTTGGCACCATAACTAATCACAGTGGTGTGATGAATCTTAATTCGACGGCTAGATGCTTTTTTTGATAAAAGGTAAGACCAGTTTCTGGTATGCTTGCCGCGCGCTAAATTTAATGTCTAGGATTTATCTGTAACATAGTAATTCTATGATTACCCCTCGGCATTGTTTCTTTGAACAAATTGAGGCTGTGAACCTTTATGTCTTCAGGACAATCACTGTTCCGTTCCTTTATAAAACTGCCCATGTCGGTGCTAGTAAAAGGGACGGCGATTCCATCTAACCCCATCGAAGACCACAACATCGATATCTCGAAGCCTGTGGTGTATGCACTGCCCTTCAGCTCAAACGTTGATCTGCTCACTCTACAAAAGCAAGCTATTGCGGTAGGGCTGCCAGATCCACTCGAGCCGATCGTGCTTAATGGCGAGGAACGTGATCGCTTTGTGTTCATTGCATCAAGACCTACCTTGATTAATAGCGACCAGCATGTCCCAAGCGAGTCTATTGCTCTGTTCTCAGACCTACTTAAAGAGCACGAGAAAGACCCAACGCTCGACGTACAAGTGATTCCAACGACTGTGTTGTGGGGACGCAAACCCGGCAAAGAAGAGACGCCTAAACCTTATTTGCAGCCAATGAATGGCCTGCAAAAGACCAAGGCTGTGTTGGCCTCTGGCCGCGATTGTATGGTGCGCTTTAGCCCAGTGGTCTCGCTGCGCTATATGGCTGACTCACACGGCACCGATGAGTCTATCGCCCACAAGCTGGCGCGCGTAGCGCGTATCCACTTCTCTCGCCAGAAACTCGCGGCATCAGGTCCCAACCTGCCTAACCGCCAAGTATTGTTCCACCGTCTGTTGAACTCGCAAGTGATTGAGCAAGCGATCAAAGATCACGCGCAGAGCAACAACGTACCGGAAGAGAAAGCGCGCAAAGAAGCGCAGCAAATCATGGATGAGATCGCCGCGGACTTCTCCTACAAGCTAGTAAAAAGTGGTGACCATGTCCTCACTTGGCTTTGGAACAAGCTCTATCAAGCATCAATGTCAGCAATGCCTCGACGGTACGTCGTCTGGCACAAGACGGTCACGAGATTGTCTACGTACCGTGTCACCGCAGCCATATGGATTACCTGCTACTGTCGTACGTACTTTATAAAGAAGGCATGGTACCGCCACATATCGCAGCGGGCATTAATCTGAACTTCTTCCCGGCAGGCCCTATCTTCCGCCGTGGTGGTGCGTTCTTTATTCGTCGCAGCTTCAAAGGCAACAAACTTTACTCGACGATTTTCCGTGAGTATCTTGCTGAACTGTTTGCCAAAGGCTACTCCGTTGAATACTTCAGTGAGGGTGGTCGCTCACGTACAGGTCGTCTATTGCAAGCCAAAACGGGCATGCTGGCCATGACTATCCAAGCGATGCTGCGCGGTCTAAACCGCCCAGTTACCCTCGTGCCGGTATACATCGGCTATGAACACGTTATGGAAGTGAGCACTTACGCGAAAGAACTGCGCGGTAAGCGCAAAGAAAAAGAGAACGCGGGTCAGGTGCTCAAAACACTGCGTAAGTTACGTAACTTCGGCCAAGGCTACGTCAACTTTGGCGAACCAATCCCACTGAATCAGTATCTCAACGAGGCGGCGCCAAATTGGACCCAAGATATTGACCCGATGGGCACCAGCAAACCTCAATGGCTAGCTCCTGCAGTGAATGACCTTGCCACCAAGATGATGACCAACATCAATGACGCTGCCGCAGCCAACGCCCTAACCTTGTGCGCGACCGCGCTGTTAGCATCGCGACAACGCGCGTTGTCTCGTGACAGCTTGGTCAATCAGATCAATTGTTATCTGTCACTGCTTGAAAAGGTGCCTTACTCGAAGACATGCACGCTACCAGATGCTTCTGCGGAAGAGCTGGTTGCACACGCTGAGTCTCTGGATAAGTTTGTGATTGAATCTGATACCTTGGGCGACATTATCTCGCTCGATCGCCATCAGTCCATCTTGATGACCTACTATCGCAATAACATTATTCACCTGTTTGCGCTGCCATCACTAATCGCGCAGATGCTGATCCGTCAGCACAAGCTATCGCTTGAACAAATCCAGTACAATGTCCGCAAGCTCTACCCATTCCTGAAAAAAGAGCTGTTCTTAAGCATTGAAGAGAGCGAATTGGAATCGGTCGTCGATAGCATTGTCGATGAACTGACGAGACAAGAGCTAGTGATTGTTGAGCAAGGCGTGGTATCGATGAACCAATCGAACACTCAAACACTGATGCTACTCGGTCGCACCATTTCAGAAACCCTGCAGCGCTATGCGATTTCATTGAACCTACTAGCCTGCTACCCAGAGCTTGGTAAACGCGATCTTGAGCAGAAGAGTCAAGACATCGCTCAGCGCCTTGGTCGTCTGCACAGCATTAACGCGCCAGAGTTCTTTGATAAAGGTGTGTTTGCTGCCCTGTTCAGCACTCTGAAAGAGCAAGGATACCTCGACAGTGATGGCAACTGCGACATCGCGGCAACCGAGAATCTAGCGAGTCTACTGTACGGTCTGCTTTACCCAGAAGTGCGCCTCACCATTCAAGAAAGTGTGCATCAAAGCGAACCTTTACTAGAGGACGCGAGCGACGAGCCTGAAGGTGCCTAGCTAGCTAATCCCCAATTAAAAAGGGCGCGTTCATTACGATGAACGCGCCCTTTTGTTATCTGTATTGTCTAATTTTGAATCATTGAACTGAAGCTATCGTTTATTGAAGCAAGAAGGCACTCAGTAGACCAACTGTCACCGCCATCCCTACATAGTTGTTATTGAGGAAGGCTTGGAAGCAAAGTGGGCGCTCACGATGACGAATAAGCCACTGTTGATACACAAACAGCGCACTCACTGCCAGAAGGCACCAATAGAAGCTCGCGCCCAGCTGATAGCTGTAGCCAAGCCCCATCAACATCAACAAGGTGGTGAGCTGCAGCACACCGATGATCAGCTTGTCGCGCTTACCAAACAAAATCGCCGTCGACTTGATGCCAATTTTTAGATCGTCTTCTCTATCGACCATCGCGTATTGGGTGTCATAGGCGATCGTCCAAAGCGCGTTGATAACAAACAAGAACCACACTACTGGCGGCAGAGCGTTGGCTTGTGCAGCAAAGGCCATAGGGATAGACCAGCTAAACGCCAAACCCAAGAACAATTGCGGCAAATGGGTATAGCGCTTCATAAACGGGTAAATGAACGCAAGCGCGACGCCCACAAACGACAGTTGTATCGTCAAGGTGTTCATGGTCAACACGAGTACAAACGAGGCCAATGCCAAGAACAGAAACAGACCTAAAGCTTCTTTGGACGAGACCATACCAGAGGGCAGCGGCCGACCTTTGGTGCGCTCAACGTGGCCATCGACCTTTCGATCCGCAAAGTCATTGATTACACAACCGGCGCTGCGCATCATCACGACCCCAAGGGTAAACACCACCAGCACCAGTAAATCTGGCATGCCTTCGGCAGCAATCACCAATGCCCACAATGTTGGCCACAACAGCAGCAGCGAACCTATAGGCTTATCCATTCGCATTAATTGCCAGTAGCCTTCGCCCTAGTTGAGGTCATCATTGAGGTCATTGACCACTCTCCTGTTGGTAGATTGGCGACTGAGGCAAAAACAGCTCAGCAACCAAAATAGGGTGTCCCTTCACCCACAATCTTGAGCGACGAGCAAACAGCTCTCCATTAGGCGTCGCAATTCTTGCCACTTGCAATGCATCACGCTTGGTGTCAGCACTTGAGAACACAGTGACCCCAATTGGCACGGTGCCTTGCTGAGAAATGTCATATTGGCTGCGATCCATCGACTCTAGTGACATGAGAGTTCGACCAATAACCCAAGGGGTCTCATCACCGTAGAGCACTACTTCGCGTAGCCAGCATGCTTCATGGTCAAGGAGCTCTACTTCATCTTGCAACATGTCCTGTGATGGGCTGGCCTCACTGCGTACTATCTCGACAGAAAAATGGTCACAGTGCGTAGCCAATTTATGAGAAAGCGATCCCTGCTCCGTCAGCCATTGCAGAGCATGGCGATTTAGAGAGGGAAACTCGTCGGGGGATTGCCATTGAGCTTGGCGTAATATTTTCAGATAGTCGACAGCGGAATCATTCATTTTTGCTATTCAATAACACGCGCTAAGCGCGTACAATCATTATTCATCTCGATGGTGTATTGTACCATCGATAGAGCACGTTCACTCCAGCGATATTACGTCATTGTAACAAAATTAGACTCATGGAATATCGGCTAAATCGAGTTTGAAAGAGAGAAATATGCGTAAACGTTACCTGACCCAGTTTTTCCTCATCATGGGCTTGACTGTAGCGATGCCTGCACTGGCGTCCCAAGAGTCAGCGCCTAATCTCGCCTATTTCACCCTTGAGCCAGAACTGACCACCAACTTCTACACCAAAGGTAAGCGCCTTGGCTATGTTCAAGTGCGAATCGATGTCATGGTGGCCGATGTGAATGACTTGGCTGTGATTGAACACCACCAACCGCTGATCCGCGATGCGGTGATCGAACTGCTTGGCAAGCAAAATGCCGATGTGATTAAGTCGTTAGCAGGACGAGAGGAGATACGCCAAGCCTTAGTGAGTAATCTCAATAATCTATTGCTGGCAGAAACGGGCAAGGCGGTGATTGCGACCTGCTTTTCACCAAGTACCTCTACCAATAACCGCTCAGCGCGACGAGCTGAGCGGTTAGTTATATGCTCCACTTATCGCTTGAGGCGTCGGCAATCAATCAGTCCAAGCAACACACCCGCTGCCAATCCCGTTAGATGCGCCATATTGGCAATCGCCATAAATGGCTGCACAAAACCGAGCACCAACCACACCAACATAAAACCGACGATAGGCTTTTGGATCTCAAGCCCAAGGTCTGGGCGTTTAATGGTTAGCATCCATAAATAGCCAACCAAGGCATACACCACACCAGACAAGCCGCCAAAATTAGCACCCTCAACCCAATATTGACCTGTACCGGATACCGCCGCGGACAACAAAAAGATTTCTAACAACTTTTTCGCGCCAAGACGCTGCTCAATGTCACCACCAAGCTGCCACCACCATAACAGGTTGAAGATGATGTGCATCGCGGAGAAATGCAATAGCGCATGACTGAACCAGCGCCATATCTGCCACTGCTGACCATCAAAGGCCGGAAAGTGCAGCGCTGCGAAGATCGCATTACCCAATCCAAGTTGCTGAAGGATAAAGATAACCGAGCAGATCACCATAACGGCCAGTGTCACCACGCCCGCCTTGGCTTTGATCATCGACATAAAGCTTGGTGTTTGATAGCGAAACGAGTTGTGTCTCGTTTCGGCCATTTCCCAAGAGGACGCTTGATACTTGGCATCGAACGGATTGTCGAGAAACTGCTTAAGCTCAACTTCGGCTTCAAGCTGATCTTCACTGTTCATCAACCACAGGGCAAATTGACCCTCACCCTCAGGCATCATCTGCACATCAATGCGCCTTGACGCCATATAGTCAATAAACGCCTGCCCCATTCGTGGGTTCTGAAGGGTGATAAGTCTAACCATGTCTGTCCTCGTTAACTGTGACTCTCTGTAGGCAGCGCAGCGCGATGCCAAGCTTCAAAGCCGCCATCCACACTGTATACCTGTTCAAAGCCTTGATTCAGCAGGTACTGAGCAGCGCCTTGACTGCTGACGCCGTGATAGCACATCACCAGCACGGGTGCGTCAAACTCAGCCTGCTGCATGAAATCGACGATGCTGTCATTGGTAAGATGATAAGCACTGGTTGCGTGTGCCACCGAGAAACTTTGAACATCCCGAATGTCTACCAGCCTCGCCTCTTCATTGTCTTGTAATAACTGATGTGCCGCTTGCACATCGATGTGTTGAAACTGCTCCATAGAGTCTAATCCTTTACTTTCATCACACATGGTTCCACATCAAAGTTAAGCGTATTCCATGCGTTTTTTTCATGATTTTATTAGCTTCGATAATAGCACTATTCAGTGCTACCAAAGTACCGACACCTTTTAGGGTTATCCACCCCAGTCTATATTTTCACCAGCTGTGAGTAACTCTGTGGATTGCGTTGATAAAGTGGTTTTGGATCTTTTGATCCACTATATCTGGGTATGATCTTGATCTAACTGTGGGTAAGGTAAAAGGTATCCCCAAGGCCAAAAGCGCCGAAACGCCCCATTTGTCGCTGCTTTCTGACAGCTGGCAAATAATTTTGTCACAGACTTATCCACAAGCCATGACAACAAAATCCGGATCGATGATCAGCATGGAAAACTCAACTCGATCACCATTGCGATCAACATCATGTGCTCGGTCTGAATGTGAGTACGATACGTGGTAGAGCGGTGATCAAACGCAAGCCATCAAAAAGGCCGAAGTCTTTCGACTTCGGCCTTTCAATATAAACGGTACGTTAATGCCTAATTGTGGTGCTGAGTCTTAATTAAAACTCGCCCACTGCGGCTTTAAGCTTCTTCATCGCATTCTTTTCTAGCTGACGAATACGCTCGGCAGACACGCCGTAGTTATCGGCGAGATCTTGCAGCGTCGCTTTGTTGTCATCCAACCAGCGAGAGCGAACGATATGCTGGCTACGCTCATCCAGTGTCGCCAGTGCATGACCTAGACGATTGTTGGTGTGCGCTTCCCAGTTCTGAGCTTCGTAGTCTTCCGCCAGATCTGAGCTTTTGTCTTCCAGATACAGTGCCGGAGCCGTGTACGTGGTACCTGCTTCGTCGTCATCACTTGGCATTTCAAATGCTGAGTCTTGCGCCGCCAGACGAGATTCCATCTCGCGAACTTCCGCAGGCTCAACACCTAACTCTTTCGCGACCGTTTCCACTTCGCCGTTATTGAACCAGCCAAGGCGTTTTTTCGATTTGCGTAGGTTGAAGAACAACTTGCGCTGCGCTTTGGTGGTCGCAATCTTAACGATACGCCAGTTACGCAACACGTACTCATGGATTTCAGCTTTGATCCAGTGTACCGCGAACGACACCAGTCTTACCCCTACTTCTGGGTTAAAGCGTTTTACCGCCTTCATCAGACCAATGTTGCCCTCTTGTACCAGATCCGCCATAGGTAGGCCGTAACCTGAATAGCCACGAGCAACGTGAACAACAAAGCGAAGGTGTGACAAGATGAGCCCTTTCGCCGCATCAATCTCACCGTCGTAATGCAATCTTTCTGCTAGTTCACGCTCCTCATCAGCAGTCAGCATTGGGTAGCTGTTCACTGAGCGGATGTAGCTGTCTAAGCTATCTTGTGTTACTAAAGCCATTGGATACGCTTGGTTTGCCATTCACTTCCTCATCTATCTCGAGTAGGGTTAACACCTTCTTAACCTGTCAATACTGAACCTAATCTGTGACAGTTTCAAGAAGGGGTTAGTAATTATGCATAATCAATGGGTCTAAACAAGTGTATTTGCCGATTAAATTTCACTCATTAATAGGTGAACACCTTGTTAATGAGACACAAATCCCACTATCTTGTTGAATCCCGGCATGATTATGTCGCCCTAACCCTATCACGCTTTGTTACCGATTATTTGGACTGCAGTATCCTAAACCGGTTCAATTTCTTTTAAATGACGCTTCGCCGAAATTCTCGCCGCTCCGGTGCCAAGAAACAGACCAAGCATCAGGATAAGCAGGGTTTCATCCCAGCTAAGTCCTAGCAAACGAAAATCACTGTCGTACATCATGGCCAAATCAGTCACTGTGCTGTTGATGATGATCGTTAGTAAGGCCGTCAGCAGCCAAGCGACAAGCGCCCCAATAAGACCGAACCACATGCCTGAATAGAGATAAGGCCTCAAAATAAAGGCATCCGTTGCACCAATCAACTTCATGGTTTGGATGGCCTCTTTATTGGCCAGCACATTAAAGCGCAGCGTGTTGCCAACGATCAGGAATACTGACACCAGCATCAGCACCGACAAGCTCACCACCAGCGTCGAGGCTAAATTCTTAATCGCATCGAAGCGACCTAGCCAATCTTCATCGCGGCGTACATCGGTAATGTCACCTCGAGTGCGCAGTTTCGAGACCAACTCTCGGTCAGTCTCTACGCTTGCATCGCTAGGAATGATCACTAATACGCCTGGTAAGGCATAACCATCAAGGAGGCTTAATGCTTGATCAAGACCGGAATGTTCACTCAAATCAGCCAGACCTTGCTGCGGCGTGATGTACTCAACCTTGCTGACCGTATCCCAGCTTTCGATGTCATCTTTGAGCACTAGCACTCTGGCATCGGCAACACCGACATCAATGAACGCAGTAATTTGCGATTGACTGGCCACATTAGAGGTCACAGCAGCAACGTTCTTTCCTAGCAAGTACAAACAAGCGGGCATGGTTAGCGCCATAGAAATCACCGCTAGCGTTAAGATATTGCCAAGCGGACGCTGCCACATCTCAATAAGCGAGTTTTTCGCTTGGCGCCAATGCACAGCAAAAAAGCCGTCGGATTTCAGGCGGTGCTTCACCTGTTTTTGTTTACGCTTAAACGCCATCACTCACCTCACTCAAAAAGCCTTGGTTCAGCTCAAGGTAGCGGTACTGTGGGCGCGAGCGCACCAAATTAATATCGTGAGTTGCCAGCAGTATCGACACGCCGGCACGGTTGAACTCTTCAAACAGCTTCAACACTTTGTTCGACAGTTCTGGGTCGAGGTTACCCGTAGGCTCATCGGCAAGCAGCATGGTAGGTCGATTAACCACCGCACGAGCGATACCGACACGCTGCTGTTCACCACCAGAGAGCTGGCTAGGCAAACACTTCATTTTGTCGAGCAGTCCTGTTTTATCCAGTGCCGCCGACACTCGGCGCTTGATTTCATTTTCTGAAATAGACTCGATGCGCATCGGCAAGGCAACGTTGTCAAACACGGTGCGATCCATGAGTAATCGGTGATCTTGAAACACGATACCGATATTACGACGCAAGAAAGGAATGTCCTTTGCTGGCAGTCGACTAATGTCATAATCGTTAAACAGTATGCGACCATCAGTTGGTCGCTCGATAGCGCAGATAAGCTTTAATAGAGTACTCTTACCTGCACCCGAGTGGCCGCCCAAAAACGCCATTTCACCGCGTTTTAGGTGGAAGTCGACTTTTTGCAGTGCTTGTCGCCCCCACGATAGGCTTTACTCACTTGTTCAAATTTGATCACCGAATCATTCCTCTGATCTGGACGTCCTAGGTCAGAAAAGGGATGCCATGCATCCCTTCTATTATTTGTATCGACTAGTCTTCGCGACTAAACAGTGCGTCGATAAAATCTTGCGTCTCAAATGGCCTTAAGTCATCAATCCCTTCACCGACACCAATATAGCGGATTGGGATCTGGAATTGATCAGCAAGAGCAAAGATCACCCCGCCTTTTGCTGTACCATCAAGTTTGGTGAGCGTAATACCAGTCAGCGGCGCGACATCACTAAACAGTTTCGCTTGGCTAATGGCATTTTGGCCAGTGCCCGCATCCAGTGTTAGCATGATTTCGTGCGGTGCCGAGTCATCAATCTTCTTCATCACGCGTACGATTTTACGCAGCTCTTCCATAAGGTTAGCTTTGTTTTGCAAACGGCCAGCGGTATCGGCGATGACTACGTCCACACCGCGAGCTTTCGCCGCTTCAATCGCATCGTAAATAACAGAGGCACTATCCGCGCCAGTATGCTGAGCAATCACAGGAACGTCATTACGCTCGCCCCATACTTGAAGCTGCTCAACGGCAGCCGCACGGAAGGTATCACCCGCCGCCAGCATGACCTTCTTGCCTTCAGCTTGAAATTGCTTCGCCAGCTTACCAATGGTAGTGTCTTACCGACACCATTGACGCCCACCATCAGGATCACGAATGGCGTTTTGGTCGTATCCACTTCCAGCGGTTTTTCAACCTGAACTAGGATCTCCGCCATTTCCTCTTTAAGAAGGCCGTATAACGCTTCACCATCTTTTAAATCGGCACGAGACGCTTTTTCTGTAAGGTTATCAATAATTTTTACCGTGGTGTTCATGCCCACGTCAGCAATTAATAGCTGCTCTTCAAGCTCTTCAAACAGCTCATCGTCAATTTCTTTGCCTTTGAACAAACCAAAGAAACCGGCACCGATATTGGCTTTGGTACGGCTTAAGCTACGTTTTAGACGCGCGAAGAAGCTTTCTGTTGGCTTCTCTTGCTCTTGAACGCGCGCAGCGACAAGCTCTTCTGCTTCTGCTTCTGCTTCTGCTTCTGCTTCTGCTTCTGCTTCTGCTTTTTCAGTATCTTGAGTTTCATCCTCAGCAACCACGTCTGGCTCTACTGATTCTGGAGCAGTTTGCTCTTCTTGCTGTTCTAGCGTCTCTTCAACACTGGCTTCAACCTTGTCAGTTTGCGATTGCTGCTCATCACCAGATTCTACTGATGGCTGCTCTGATTCGGTCTGTGCAGACGTGTCTTGTTGTTTTTGCTCAGTTTGCTCTTCATCGCCAAAACCGAGCCAAGAGAGGAGTCCGCGCTTTTTCTTTTCTGTCATCTGAAACTATCCTGAATACTGTCTTTTCAAATGTCTTAAATTCGTCGTTGCCAAGACGCGTCTATTTCACGTCTGGCGCTGCAAAAATAATTGTGACAAAGCAGTGAAAACTTTTCTCAGAGATTGGTACACTTCGTCACTTATCAATTTAAGCTCTTTAATGAGCCCGTTATAGTATCACTTTATTGGCGGTCAAAAAATCTATGGTTAGACGTCGCAAGCAAACTCCATCACAAAAACCATCGAGCCAGATGGGCAGTGTTCGCATCATCAGCGGACTTTGGCGTGGTCGCAAGCTCCCTGTGCACGATGCAGAAGGGCTCAGACCCACCACCGATCGCGTTAAAGAGACGGTATTTAACTGCTAGCTCAAGATGTTCCGCACGCCAAGGTGCTCGATCTGTTCGCAGGTTCCGGCGGTCTAGGTTTTGAAGCCGCATCGAGACAGGCCGAACAGGTCACTATGATCGAGCTTAATGACAAAGCCTACAAGCAAATTGTCAGTAATATCGCACTGGTCAAAGCAGACAACATCAAAGCTCATCACGGTGATGCACTGAGTTTCTTGTCTCAAGCTGGGCAACCGCAAGATTTGGTGTTTATCGATCCGCCTTTTCGCAAAGGGTTACTACCGGATGTCATAGAACGTCTAGAGAGCAATGGCTGGCTCGCTGACAATGCGTTAATCTATATTGAAACGGAAAAAGAACTGCAGCTTGACGCTATCCCAGAGCACTGGGATCTCCTAAAAGAAAAAACAGCGGGTCAGGTTAGCTACCGATTATTTGAGAGGGAATCACAATGAAAGCGCTATTAATGCTAGCAAAAATCGCCTTTGGATTTGTTTGGTTTGTGTTGATCTTAAACATCTTCCACCCATTTCCAGGTAAGGGCGCGATCGCGCTGTACATCATGACTGCATTCCTATTTATGATGCACGGTATTCAAATGGCAATTTTCATTGGTGCGTTCGGCGACAAGCTCAAACTCGGCACTTGGGAGAAGTACTCAATACTGGCGTTTGGTATTTTCGCTCTGCTGGATATCCGCCAAAAGTACATGATGGGACCGGCGCCTGAGCAAGATGACGAAAGCCAGGAGCAGAAGTAGACCCCTTCTCAAACAAGCTATAAAAAAGAGCCGCGAATGCGGCTCTTTTTTGTTATTTACGTGTCACGATTAACCCATGTAGCTTTTCACACCATTTAGGAACATTTGGGTCGAAATCATCACGAGTAATAGGCCCATCAAGCGCTCGACCGCTTTCAATCCCCTTTCTCCCAACAGTTTGTGGAAGAAATTATAGAACATCAAAATGAAGAACGTCGCGCCCCAAGCAATCAACACCGCCGCAGACAGCTCAACCAAACTGTCTGGATTTTGCGTTGAAAGCAGTAAAACGGACGCAATCACAGATGGCCCAGCAATCATAGGGATCGCCATAGGGACAATAAATGGCTCTTCACCTGCGGCTAAACCCGTCACACTGCCCGCCTGTGGGAAAATCATCCTAATCGCAATGATAAACAAGATAATACCGCCCGAAATACTCAGCGTTTCCGGCTCAACGTGTAAGAAGCTAAGTATGCCTTTGCCTGCAAAAAGGAACAGCAGCAGAATGAGCAAAGCAAAGCACAGTTCGCGTACCAATATCTTGCGACGACGCTCAGGATCGATGTGTTTGAGTATGGAAAGAATGATGGGAAGGTTGCCAAGCGGATCCATGATGAGGAATAACATGGTCGCCGCTGAAAGAATATCCATGGATTACAGCCTGCTAACGAAATTTTCTGGGAGTATAGCAGGCTATTTATCGTTTAGTGAGAACAGACTCGCTCGATGTTTAGGCTCCACAGTCCATCATTCTCAATCACTTTTTGCTTTTCGACAAAAAATGCTAGCAATGAGTCAAGGTCAAAACCATCGCGACTGCAAGTGCGAAAAGTGGCATTGGCGCCAAACTGTTCAATAACGGTTTGCTCAAGTTGCGTTCGGCTCATCGGCTGCTCGCGCAACAGGTTAAGAACTTTATGAGCGTGAATGTCAGATGCTGTCATGATGAATACCTTACTAAATGTTCAGATCGCCATGCTAGCCCAGTTTATTGCCCATCACGATGATCTATCGCAAAGGCGCTGGCTTAAACATAAGGACGGTTACTGCACCGCGAAGGACAAAGCAGAAGCGACCAGCAAACTTTGCGCGGCATAGTAACTGCCAGATACCGCATAACGAGCTCGCCTAGATTGAAAGTGATACTGGTCGAGTGCCAAAAGCAGTGCAGATAGCATCAATACCAGCGCCCCGGCAAAGCTAGGTGGATGATGATGTTCCGGCGACGAGCCACGCCTCTCCTGCAGCACAAAGCAAGTGCACTAAAGATAGCCCCATGAATGCCACAGGCATTAAAAATGAGTCCAAACGCGGTAAAAGTAGCAAAAACGTCACGATAGCAATACACAGCAGCAGTGCAGGCAACCAGAGCACAAACTGACTGTCCACGACGCCCACATCCCCAACTATAAACCAGCTGAGCAATAATAAAGCCCACAAAGCTCAATTTAGTATGCTGTTGCCACTGCGCTATCGCGTCGCTCACCGCGAACACCCCAAGCCCGAGCAACATCCACATTTGATAGGACTGCAAATGGTCAATGGCCAAGATCATTGTGGCCAACAGTGCATGCGTCAGCAAACTGAACAGCACCTTTCTGACCTTGTCCCCTTTTTCATCCGCAAAAATATACAGCAAGCCCGAAAGCGCGACTGCCAGCCAACTCCACATACACATACCCAGTTCTTATTATCGCTCCCAGTGTATGAAGCTCACTTATCCTGTCCAGTGGTAAGGGGTAAAAGTTGGACTTGTCTTAAACTAAACCATTCTCGTTTTGACATTGGCAAATTTCACGCCTTTATGGGCCTTGTTACTGACAAAAGCATGAACTTAAAAAGCAAACGTTTACCTTGCCGTTGACCAATAGAGCTTCTATTTCTTCTGCTCTACTTGATCATGGCAACATATTTCTTTCATACTTGCGCCTTGGCATATCTATAAGCAACTGTTTTAAAACAGTATTAATCTAAAAATAATCGACAAGAAGAAACGTTAACTTTCTAATAACCTAACAAAAAAAACGATTTTCTATCACTGAGCAAGAAAACCCAGACCAATTTCTCACCCCTCAAGATAGCTGCGGCGAAAAACCCTAGCCCGAACATCACAACAAACCCCACAGAGACCAGTGACAACACCAAAGCCCCAAAAGTATACCTTGGTTTATTGAGCAACATGTAAACACAATTTAATCCAATAAAAACAACATCTTACTTATGATATATATCACAAAACGTCATGCGGACAAAATTAACACAAAATAAATACACTGTTTCTTTGTGGCATTAAGATCAAATTAACGTTAGAAAACGTCATAAAATGGAAAGAATCAAAGAATATTATTGCCTAAAAGCCAAAAACAGTGCTATTCTTATTTCCAACGACAGAATTATTGAAAGGAGCAGTGTTATGATTTCATCTTCTCAGAAGCAAGGTCTAGTGATGATAGCCGTAGTAGTAGGGCTAATGACACTGCCGATGCTTTACTAGTATTGACTGAGTCAAAGCCGCAAGATCAAAAAAGGGACGCTTTCAGCGTCCCTTTTTCGTTTCTGTTTGATGAATGGCCAGGCTAGCCGCTCGCTTAAGCGTCCATCGACTACCCCATACGATTATTTGGCGAGAATGTGCAGCACTTTCTCCCAGTGCACGTAATAAAAGCCCATCGCAATTAAGGTGATCAAGCCATCAGCCACATCGCTGTGCGCCAGATAAAACGGCTACTGCGTGGTGTGAGTTCTTGCTCACACTCATCGCATGCACGTAAAAAACCAGACTTGTCGTCCAATTCAAAATCGTCCTCATGAACGATTTTATTGCGAATGGTGGCGATATAACGCAACTTGCTAACCACGTCATGAGGCAGACGCTCTTCACAGCTCGTCACTAGCTGATGCAGCCCTTTGCCATCCGCTCGATATTGCTGCCTAAGCAATTTTTCCAAACGTCTTGTGCGTAAAACCACACTTTCTATATCAGACATATCCATCCCTCCCAACACCAGCGAAATGTAAAAAAGCCGTGCTGGCTCATGTCTTTACTTTCGGTTCACTCCATTGTTAACCATCTGTATTAAGAATTCGACAATTGTTAGGTAAATTCAAGTAAAGATTTAACCCTAATTCCACTGCCTTTTGTGTGATATGAGCCTAAAATTCTCGGCAAAACACACGATGACAGCTTATTTTCTGCGGTTTTTATGCGATCTTACTTCCAGCGCATTGGAATATACGAGGTTTGTATGCCTATCTCTCTCATTCTAGCGGTGGTGCTACTGATTGGCGTCGCCGGCTATCTCTTTGTTTTTGTTCAACGAAAGCACACGTTTGGTGTCGATGCACCGGAGCGAAAAGCCGCGGTCACTATTCTCGATAAGCAGGTGGTTGAGACAGAAGATCCCACACAAGAAGACGAATATTGGATCTATATTCAAAAAGGCACGTTTGGGCCCAAGCGAGAGTTTCAGATCGGCGTTCACTATTATCACCACCTCAACCCTGGTGACAAAGGGGTGCTGACCTATCAAGGTGATAAATTCTTACACTTCGCTCTTAAGCGTTAGTAAGAACAGCAAACCGCTTAGATTTTGGTTACTTAGCTGTCGTGATAGCGTTAGCCGTGATAGTTTTAGCAAAGCTAAATCACAGGGACGTCAATCATGAAATTAGCCTCAAACGCAACACGCAATACAGTGCTCGCGTGTTTTGCCATACTCACATCTGGCTGCAGTGCTGCCTATCAAGGTCGCGTCAATGACGCCGAAGTACACCTTGTTGACTATTTCCAACGCTCGGATGGCGCTGCCGCATTAATCAGCACTATGGATGAGCAAAACATCGACCATGCTTACGTTATGGGCTTACCCGTGATGAAAAAGTGGGATGCCAGTGCACCAAAAGCGCCCCGATTCGTCTATGGTGACGATACCCCTGTGTATTACTACTCTTTCACCGATGAGCTCATCGCACGTGAAGTGGAATCATTGCCAACCGAAAGCCAAGCCAGACTGCACCCATTTTTAAGTGGCTTCAACACCACAGACATGAATGCCGCAGAACATATCGAGCGAGAGCTTAACTACCGTCCTGGTTTTTGGAAAGGTATTGGCGAAGTGATCACCCGCCATGACCACCTAACAGCGTTAACCTCAGATGAAAAACCGCGGGCTAACCACCCTGCACTAAGCAAGGTGTATGACCTCGCCGCGCAACACGATATGCCGGTGCTGCTGCACACCAACATCACGTCACAACGAGAAGACAACCCGCTTTACTTACAAGAGCTCGAACAAGCGCTGAGTCAACACCCTGACACCCGTTTTCTATGGGCGCACGCAGGGACGACGACAACACTAACCAGAACCATCACCATGAAGTTTCTGTACCAGACCGTTGCTGATTTGCTGAGCGAGCACGATAACTTGTATATCTTGGCATCGTGGAGTTTGATTGAAGTTATGATGCCTCAGGGGCAAATTGACCGCCGCTGGCTATCGCTGATTGAAGCCTATCCCGAGCGGTTTATGATTGGTAGTGATGTGGTTGGACAGTTCCAATATCAGGCAGGAGCGCTGGCAGTATGGTCGCCTATCTTGTCCGCACTTCCGACACACATTGCCGACAAGATGGCCTACCAAAATATGCTGAGTGTGTTACCGAAGTAAGCGCAGCAGAAATAAGATTAACTCAATGCTTGCACTTTTTGGCTCCAGCGCTGTGCATCAGCCAGCGCTGCAAACACCTGATTTTGTGACACACCAAGCTGCACTCGGTGCTGCTCAAGCCCTTGCCAGTCCGCAGATTCGAAACACTCACCAATCAGCAATAAACGACCATAAGGCCCCTGACGCTCAAGCAAAGCGCGCTTTATCTCTTCACATAACGGCAGTTGAGTAATCAGTTGCTCAAGAGAGAGATCCATCAACGCATCCAAAATTGAGAACAGACCAATCATGAAGGCTTGATCTTTGTATTGTCTGAATGGCGGGTATTTGGTCATTAAGCGGCAAAATTGCGCTCGCTGTAGCGATAACTCATACAGTGCTTTAGGCTTGTTGCTTGAGATAAATGACGCCACGGTGAGTGACACGAACAGTTTGAGCTTGTCTTGTCCAAGGTAGACCAAAGCTTGGCGAAACGAGGAGATCTCCGACTCTAGGCGCGGACTCATGGTATTCACAAACTGCAGTAGCTTGTAGGATAAGGAGACGTCCTTGGCGACAATCTGTTCAATTTTATCAAAATCGACTTCAGGCACACACACTTGCTGAAACAGCTCCATAGCCACCAGCTGCTCAGGACTAATATAGACCTGCTTCTCCATGATGGGCTTGCTAAAGAAAAAGCCCTGAAAGAACTTAAATCCAGCCTGCTTGGTGAGTAGAAACTCCTGTTCCGTTTCAACTCGTTCAGCCAAATAGTGCCTTGGACTGCCTTTGGCTTTCTGACGTTGAACAAATTGACAGGCTTGTTCGACACCCATCGACATAATGTCGAGCTTAACGATCTGTACAAAGGGGAGAAAACGCTCCCACGCTTCCTTATAAACGAAATCATCAAGCGCAATCATGTAACCGCTGCGCGATAGCTCTTTGATTGCCTCATAAAGCTCATCATTGGGCTCGCAGGTTTCCAAGATCTCAATCACCACTCGCTCTTTTGGCAAAATGAGTGGCAAGCGGCGTATTAGACTCTGTTGTGGGAAGTTAATGAAACAGCGGGAATTGGAGATCGTGGGGTTGACCCCGAGAGCAAGGAAATTTTCTGCAATAAGGCGATAAGTCGCTCGGTTAGCCTCAACATGAGCCGGAAACGCATTGCGCTCACCATCACGAAACAGTAGCTCGTAGCCCAAAGTATGCCGACGTGCATTGAAAATGGGCTGACGAGCCACGTAGGTGGCGTACATATCCAAACCGCGAGCCTACGATTTGGCTGCGGCCAACAAGGCGCCGCACCCCACAAACATAGAGCCAAACACTTTGTTGATACGCCCCATCACTCGGTCTGAACGAATATAGCGCCCCATCTGTGATGCGAGCGAGGTGTAACCCAGCATGACCACCGAATCAATGGCGACGGTGGTGATGCCGAGGATCATCAACTGTTGAAATTGGTCACCTGCAGGGTCGATAAACTGTGGGAACAGCGCCACCAAAAACACGATCGATTTCGGGTTAGTGAGGTTGATCAGCACCGCACTGCGCAACAGCTGTCCTGCACTGCGACTCTCATGTGCCGCTTTAGCAGATACAGATTCTGTATCTCGCCATTTTTGAATGCCAAGCCAAATGAGGTACACCACCCCAACCCACTTGATCACACTGAATGCCAATGCAGATTGCGCGACAAGTGCGCCAATACCGGCACCCACCAGCACAATATGAATCGCCAGCCCGATCTGCAAGCCAGCAATGGCTGCAAGAGATTTACGCGTCCCGTAGCTCAAGCCATTGCTGATCGAATTAACGGTGCCCGATCCCGGCGCCAAACTGAACACGATTGCTGTCACCACGTAAGCGAACCAAACATGATAATCCATTGTATTTCCTCACCACTGGTTTACTCTTAACTAAATAAGACATCCCGTGGACTAATCACCCTGCACATCGACACAAAAATGTCGAAAAAACAGTGCATTATACACAAATATTGAAGTAGGCCTATGTATGCACAAAAAAAATGCTACTGACATCTCTTATACTCAAGAGCCACAATTTGAGCAAGTAATAAACACACAAATCGCTCAATTATGGGACAGTCGCCATGAGGGCAAGCTCAAAGCAAAGGATGGCACACAGCTTTATTGGAGTAAGTTAACCCACGAAAGCCATACCAAAGCCCTTGTGGTCGTCAACGGGCGCATCGAGTCAGCCTGGAAATATCAGGAGCTATTTTTCGACTTCTACCAGCAAGGCTACAACATTTATTCATTTGATCATCGTGGTCAGGGACTGTCTACTCACCTAGCACCCAACCCAGAAATGGGTCACATTAATGAGTTTGACGACTACCTCGATGACATGCAGTTACTGTTAGAGCACTTTGATTTAAGCCACTATGAGCAGCGCCACTTACTCGCGCACTCTATGGGCGGCAACATTTCTACTCGCTATCTGCAAACTCGCCCGAATCATGGTTTCGATAAGATTGCACTGAGCGCCCCCATGTATGGCGTGAATGTTCCTTGGTACCTAAAGCCGATTGCCATTTGGCTCTCGCAAATCATGACCGCGGTTTACCCAACTCCAACCTATGCCCCCGGTTATCAAGGTTATGTGGCAAAACCGTTCGACATCAATCCGCTCTCTTCAAGTGAAGTGCGTTATCACTGGTTTCGCGACCTATATGAAAAAATGCCAGAGCTAAAAATCGGCGGCCCGAGCACGCGTTGGGTGTGGCAAGGCTTGATGGCAGCTAAGCAATGCATTCAACAAACTAGGCAGGTTAATATTCCACTGCTTGTGGTCCAAGCAGGCGCCGATCAGATTGTAAGTAACCAAGACCAACTGCGCTTTATCAATAAACTGTCACGCACCAACGCAAACGCAGCCCTCGTCACTGTCGATGGCGCCAAACACGAAGTGCTGTTTGAAAAAGACCAATATCGCAACCAAGCACTGGATGCGATAACCACATTCTTTGGCGATAACACGTCCTTCACTGATAAACCGTAATAAAAGCCATAAATTGCGGAAAAGTCGGTAAATGAGGAAACAAATCAATTCACCATTTACCCTCTTTTTCTGCGCCCAGATCCCCTACAATTGTCACCATTGTGACGGCTTTGTTGGCCGAACCAAGCGACTCGCTTTTACCTGTGACACGAAGAGAGAACTATGACCCTGAATCGAGATTCCATCAAAATTGTTGCTTCTGATCTAGACGGTACCCTACTGGCACCCGACCACCTACTCAGTGCCAACTCTAAGCAAACCTTAAAAGCGCTGCATGCCAAGGGCTATACCTTCATCTTCGCCACGGGTCGTCATCATGTGGACGTCGCGGGCATTCGTGAATCAGTCGGCATTCCTGCTATATGATCACCTCTAACGGCGCTCGTGTTCACGATGAGCAAGATGAACTGCTATACAGTGAGAACATTCCACAAGACATGGTTCAATCTGTCGTGGATGTTTTGAACACCGACAGCGAACTGTTTGTTCACATGTATCAAGATGACACTTGGCTACTAAACCAAGAAGATGAGTTCTTACGTAAGTTCCATACTGAGACGGGCTTTACCTATACCTTGTTTGATGCCAGCAACGCACCAACTCAGGGTATCGCTAAAATCTTTATTACCCATCCAAAGCAAGACCATGAACATTTGGTTGAGTTTGAGGATGCACTACGTGAGAAGTTTGGTGATTCGCTCAATATCGCGTTCTCGACACCTTGGTGCCTAGAAGTAATGGCAAAAGAAGTGTCTAAGGGTGAAGCGCTGAAAGCCGTCGCAGAAAAGCTAGGGTACGGACTTGAAAATTGCATCGCGTTTGGTGATGGCATGAACGATGCCGAGATGCTAAGCATGGCAGGTCATGGCTTGGTAATGGAAAATGCTCACGAGAAAGTGAAAAAAGCCCTACCAAACAATACCGTCATTGGCAGCAATGCTGATGACGCCGTTGCAGAGTTTTTAAAGAAACACCTACTGTAACGAAATCAAATCCAAACTCCCATGCTCACCCCTATATGGTGCATATCCTCACCATTGGGCATGGGAGCTTGCTGATCTTTATTCCCTGGAGCAACAAGCTTCAAAAACGAAAAGTCTCACGCACAAATCTAGCGAGCCACTCGCGCCAAAATCGCTGACCACTCAGACTCTGATACTGGCATCACGGACAAGCGATTGCCTCGTTTTACCAACGGCATATTCTCTAGCTCAGGCATCACTTTAAGGATACTTAGCGGCAGAACGCGCTTAAACTTTTCGACATATTCAATGTCTACCATTAACCAGCGCGGGTTATCAGGATCGGATTTTGGGTCGTAATAGTCGCTGTTGATATCAAACTGGAAATGGTCGGGATAGGCCTCTTTGGTAATACGAGCAATGCCCGCCACGCCAATTGTCTTGCATGAGGAGTGATAAATGAGTACTAAGTCGCCCAGCTTCATCTCATCTCGCATCATGTTACGCGCCTGATAATTACGAACGCCTTCCCAGCATGAGCTTCCTTTTACACGCAGCGTGTCGATGGAAAACTCATCTGGCTCTGTTTTAAATAGCCAATATGCCATAATGGTGTGGATACCTGTGATCGTTTCAAATAAGGAAAATTCAATGACAATGTCGCGTCTACCGCTCGCGGTTGCTCCGCTCATATTGCTTCAAGCCTGTTCGTCTTTCAACTCAGAGTCACCGCAAAGCGCGCCTCAAGTGCCTTCTGCTGAGCTATCACGTCCAGAAACGATCACACCGCAAACCTATGTGATGCGTGGACAGGCCATTATTGGTCACGAGACACGTACCATTCAACCGTGCGGCAGCCAGCATCAGTACTGGCTCGATCTGCCAGAGGATATTCGTCCAGAAGCTGAGAAGCTGACTCGCGAACCTTATCAACCTGTCTATGCGGAAGTCATTGGTTACCTTGAGCCACCAAGCCATCGTGGGTTTGATTCCGATTACACCGGTCGATTTGTGGTGAAACAGGTCAACATGCTTACCGCGGAGAACCCAAAGCGCTGCGATCAGCCGCTTAGACCGACACAGGTGCTGGGCAACGAGCCTTTCTGGTCACTAAAGTTCGACAACAGCAAACAAGCCAGCTTCGCAATGATGGGTGAAGACAAGCAGTCGCTGAAGCTCAAGGATCGTAAGGTAACCCAAACGACCCGTCGCTATGAGTTTGACGATGCCAATCTGCAGATGAGCAGTAAGCTGTGTAACGACACCATGAGCGACACTATTTATGGTTGGACGGGGTCATCACCATGGGTGACAAAACTCGACAAGGCTGCGCCACGCTGTCCAACTCAGATACTACGCTAAACTGGGCTGGCAGCTATGTTGCACAGTCCACTGAAACGGCCGGATTCACTGTCTCAATGACATTGCTACCTGACCATACTGCTATCACTCGCTATGAGTACCCAGACGACTCACCCGCAACCGAAGAGCGCGGCTTTTGGCAGCAACTGAATAACCAACAAGTGCAAGTCATCATGACACGTCACCAGCAGCAGTACTTAGTGTCGCAGCGAATCTTTACGCTAGACGGCAACAAGCTCATTGCTAAGCAAGAAAAGGTGGGAGATATCCTATACCCGATCGCCAATGGCGGCTTAGTGCTGTTTAAAGGTGAATAGATCCCAACTATGAAGCCAATGTGTACAACTTGTGGTTTTATCCACAATTGCTATTGTGAGGCGATCCCAACGATCGCCTCTGATCTTTGTTTTACCTTACTCACTCACCCTAATGAGCTTTCTCGCGCAACCAATACGGGGAAGTTAATCGATAGATTGTTTGCGAGCAGCAAGGTAACGGAATGGCAACGTAAGCAGCCGTGTGAGCGCTGCTTATCCGAAACCAGCCCTAACTTACCTGTGTTGGTATTTCCGAGTGAAGACAGTGTGCCGCTCGATGAATGGCAAGCGCAGCAGCAAGGGCAAACAAGTAACTTCATCGTGCTGGATGGTACTTGGCAAGAAGCGAAAAAGATGCTCAATCGCAGCGCTTGGCTGCAATCGCTACCCAAAGTTCATCTCAATACCGAGCAGTTATCTCGATATGCACTGCGAAGAAACCAACAAGCAGGAAATCTGTGTACCTTTGAAGTCTGCGCTGAGATAACGCGACAGGTGGCAAGCGAGCACGACGCCAATGCCATGCTCACATTCTTTGACGAGTATATGCTGCGCTTTCAAGCAGAGCGCAGCGGACACGCTTTAACGCGCTAATAGTGATTAGCGCGTTAGCTCAAGCAACTGCTCAATGCGGCTTATCTCAACGTCTGGCAGCAGCTTCATTCGAGGAATATCACAAGGCTCAACACCTTTGTCGTTAAACCAGCAAGCACTAAAACCGTTGCGTTTAGCCCCTGCCACATCCGTCACCACATGATCGCCCACATGCAAGATCTGCTGACGCGGCAAGGCCAGAAAATCGGCGGCTTTGTCAAACATATCCGCATAAGGCTTGGCTCGGCCATCAAGACCTGCCTTTAGCACTAAAGAAAAGTAGCGCCCCAAACCGATTTTATCGACATCGACATTGCCATTAGTGATGGCCACCAGTGGCATCTTCTCACTCAAAATTGTCAAAAACTGATGTGTTTCATGTGGAACATCGAAGTCGCTGCGCCATTCCAACACATGATTTATTAGCGTTTTCGCAGCCTCAGTCGCTTTTGGATCATCGTAACCCAAATGCCCCAGACCCTGTTTTATCTGCTGATAACGCCACTCGGTGACATCATGTTTCAGCATCGGCTCTTGCTTAGCCAACTGCAACTTGAACGCTTGCCATTGCGCTTTGTCCCACTGCTGGCTGATTGGATGGTTTTGCTGTAACCACTGAGTCGCTTTCCTCTCTACCTCGCGAATGATCGGCCAATTGTCATAAAGGGTGTCATCAAGGTCAAAGGTCATCGCTTTGATGGTCTCTAGGCTGCGATAAAAGCGCATTAGGAATCCTCTTGTTGCTTAGGCTTACCTTTCTTATGGGCTCTAGGGTGAGCTTGATCATACGCTTGGGCAAGATGTTGGAAATCAAGGTGGGTATAGATCTGTGTGGTAGAGATGTTCTCATGACCAAGCAGCTCTTGTACCGCTCGCAGGTTATTGCTCGACTCGAGCATGTGAGTGGCAAACGAGTGACGCAGTTTGTGTGGGCTGACATGACTAGCTAAAGACTGCTTTTGTCCCCATTCCGCCATGCGCTTTTGTACGCTGCGATGAGAAATCCGCGTACCCAGCTTGGAAACGAACAGCGCTTGCTCGCCGGGCTTGGCTAGCTCACCACGCACCTTAAGCCACTTTTGCGCCCATTCCGTCGCATACCCAGAGAAAGGCACCTTACGCTCTTTGTTACCTTTACCAATTACGCGAATTTCGCCGCTCGATAGATTGAGGTGCTTAACATCGATCCCCACCATTTCCGCCAAACGCAGGCCTGCGCCATACATCATTTCCATCATGGCGCGGTCGCGAATCGCCAGCGGATCAGTTTCATCCACTTCCAAAAGCTGGGAAACTTCATCCACATCTAAATTCTTTGGCAGAGGTCTTTGCTTGCGCGGCGCACTGACACCTTTCGCAGGGTTTGCAGTCAGCTCACCACGCAGAATAAGGAAGTCAAAGAAGCTACGCAGCGACGATAGACGCGTAGCGATGCTGCTCGCTTTCATCCCTTCACGCATCCCCTTACCGGCAAGCTGCCTTACCCACCCAGCGTCCACTTGAGTCCAAGCTTTTACGCCCATCTCATTTAGGTGTTGCCCCATTGTTTCGAGCTGCTGACGGTAGTTACGCTGGGTATGCAGGCTGAGCCCTTTCTCGCTCCGCAGGTATTCGTAGAACTTATCTAGCGGCTTTTGCAGTCCGCTAGGAAGGTTTGCATTAGGCGTGGCTTGGTCTGACATTGTCTTCCTCTTGCACCTGCCAATCAAGGTGCTCGCATAGATAGGAAACCACCAGCGCGAGGTGGCGCAAAAACAGGGTATCCATATCCGGTTGGAAGTGACCTCCATCGTCACTTGAGAAGATGAGCAAACCTTGAGCGAACTTACGCTTGAGCGGCAAAACCACGTAAGAGCCAAGCTCTGGCACTTGGCCATCGCTTATCTGCTGCTCAGTAAATAGCATGCTGCGGTCAGCTTGACGCAGACGCCCTAGGTACGCTTCTTTGCCATTGAGATGATTGGTGGTAAAGCGCTTCCAGCTTTCCATCGATAATGGGTCGGCATGGTCATCGTTATCAATAAGTTTAAGATAGCCACGCAAATTCAGGCCGGTTGCGGTTTGCTTAATAGCCGAAACGACACTTTGTAGATCATAGCACTTCAACAGGTTTTCTTGCAGCGACATAAACTCATAGAAGGTTTTATCATTGCGAGCCGCTAGGGACATCAAGGCAGTGATCTCTTCCTCCAGCGCTTCAATGCGCTCACGCTGTCGTTGCAGCTGAATCCCCACTAAAGACACCGCGCCTTGCTGCTGGTGTGGTAAGGAAAGGGACTCTACTAGTGATTCTCTGCCCTTAAAAAAATCTGGATGATCAGAAAGATACTCTGCTACCACTTCTGCTGTTAGGTGGCTCGCTTCAAACTCAGACAAAATGATTCCCTTTAGTCCCTGTCATATAAATAAAAAATGGCGGGTCTCGAGGGACCCGCCATTAGTATAATGGGTTATTGGCTAACAAGAAATCTGCCCATCGAAAACGTGAGCCGCTGCGCCTGTCATATACAGCGGATGGCCAGGACCTTTCCAGCTGATCTTCAAATCACCACCCGGTAAGTGCACCTCCACCGTTTCATCCAGTAGCCCTTGCACGATACCCACTGCAACTGCACCACACGCACCACTGCCGCAAGCTTGGGTTTCACCCGCACCGCGTTCATAGACGCGCAGGTTTACCTCGTCACGGCTAAGCACCTGCATAAAGCCTGCGTTGACGCGCTCTGGGAAACGTTCATGCGATTCCAATAGCGGACCTAGGGTATCCACATCCGCAGTTTGCGTATCGTCAACCACAGTGACGACATGGGGGTTCCCCATGCTAACGGCACCACAGAACAAGGTATGGTCGCCGGCACGTAGAATATAGGTCTTTTCTTTTTGCTTTGCTTTGAATGGGATCTTGCTTGGCTCGAACTCAGGTTGGCCCATATTCACCGTCACCAAGTCATTCTCTTCTAACTTGAGCACCATTTTGCCTTTCTTGGTGCTGACACTGATACTGTACTTGTTGGTGAGCCCTTTCATCTGCACAAAGCGAGCGAAACAGCGTGCGCCATTGCCACACTGCTCTACCTCACTGCCATCCGCATTGAAAATACGGTAATGGAAATCCGTTTCCGGATCGTAAGGCGCTTCTACAATCAACAGTTGGTCAAAACCAACACCTGTGTGCCTGTCCGCTAAGCGGCGGATAAGCTCAGGTGAAAAGAAAACGTTCTGGGTAATGCAGTCAACAACCATAAAGTCGTTACCCAAACCGTGCATTTTAGAAAAGTGGAAGTGCATAGTGGTTCTGTTACTCCGGCAAGATGCTTTCTAGTTCCCAAAGACTCTCTAAGGTTTCACGCTTACGCACCAAATGCGCCGCCTCACCGTCAACCATTACTTCGGCAACGCGTGGTCGCGTGTTGTAGTTAGATGACATAACAAAGCCATAAGCACCAGCAGAACGAACGGCCAGTAGATCGTTTGGCTCCAGCGCCAAATCGCGATCTTTACCGATGAAGTCGCCCGTTTCACAGATTGGGCCAACCAAATCGTATGTGGTTGCTTCACCTTCACGAGGTTTAACCGGAATGATATCTTGCCACGCTTGATACAGTGCCGGACGCATAAGATCATTCATCGCCGCATCGATGATGGCGAAATTCTTATGTTCAGTGTGCTTAAGGAACTCAACCTTGGTCAGTAGTACACCAGCATTGGCCGCAATCGCACGACCCGGTTCAAAAATCAGTTCAAGCTCAGGATGGTTCTCTAAGCGAGCCAGCAATGCTTTGGCGTAATCCGATGGCTGAGGTGGCAACTCATCACGATAAACCACACCAAGACCACCGCCAACGTCAAGGTGACGAATATCAACGCCATCGGCACGTAATTGGTCGATCAGCGCTAATAAGCGATCGGTCGCATCGATGAATGGTTCGATGTCTGTCAGCTGAGAGCCGATATGGCAGTCGATACCATGAACCACTAGGTTTGGTAGGCTGCTGGCAAATTTGTAGACGGCTGGCGCGCGATCAAACGCAATACCAAACTTGTTATCACGAAGCCCCGTAGAGATGTATGGGTGAGTATTCGCATCAACATCTGGATTAATACGCAATGAAATCGGTGCCACAACACCCATCTCACCCGCTACTTGGTTCAGACGCTCTAGCTCAGGTTCAGATTCAACATTGAAGCACTTGATGCCAAGCTCAAGCGCACGGCGCATCTCTTGCGCGGTTTTACCAACACCGGAGAACACTACTTTGCTCGGATCGCCACCCGCGGCAACCACACGTTCTAACTCGCCGCCAGAAACAATATCAAAGCCTGAACCCAAACGTGCCAGTACATTAAGCACACCGATGTTCGAATTCGCTTTCACTGCATAACAGACCAAGTGTGGGTGGTCGCCAACGGATTTATCAAACGCATTCCAGTGACGCTCTAGCGTCGCACGGGAATAAACATAAAGTGGTGTGCCGTATTGCTCGGCAAGTTCGGTAAGTGACGTATTCTCGGCCCAAAGCTGGCCATCGTCCTGATAGTTGAAATAATCCAAATCCTGTATCCCTTTACACTGTGTCGATGGCTATCGTTATTGTGCTTGCTCGTTGGTGGGTGCGTCTTCAGCAGGCATATACAAGTCGCCCGTTTGGCCGCATCCCGCCAGTCCTACTATTACCAGCATAAACATTGCTGTAATCGTCTTTTTCATTTTGCATATCGTGATTATTGAATCAATGCCCCCTATAATCGCACCACGAATTAGAAAAGCAATAGGATTACAAAATGAACGACACGGAATTTCACCAACTGGTCGATGCTCAACTACAAAACATCGAAGAAGCCATCGACGAATCGGGTGCCGATATCGATTATGAAGTGACGGGTAACGTCATGACACTGGAGTTTGAAGACCGCAGTCAAATCATCATCAACCGCCAAGAGCCGATGCATGAGATCTGGCTTGCGTCGAAATCAGGTGGCTTTCACTTCAAGCTCGTTGAAGACAAATGGACGTGTTCAAAGACGGGTCTTGAGCTTATGGCCATGGTCAAAGAAGAGTGTGAGAAACACGCGGGTGAAGACATCGACTGGGTATAAGCCCAATCGATGACGTTAAGCATTTACTGCTTTTGAATTACGAGAGTTGGAAGAGCCGCCGTCGTTACGGTAAGGAATGATGTAAGGCTCTCCTTCTTCCGCATGCACCAACTGGTAGTATTGCGGTAAGTTGAAGTTAATCAACTTCGATGAAACATCGTTGTCGACGTTTGATGTGTAGAAGCTGTTTACGCTGGCAATCATCTCATCTTTACTGCCGCGCATCTGATGGTACACCTCAACCTGATTCGATTCATCCAACACATAGATGTTGAAACCATTGTCAGTGTCCTCAAAGAAGAACTGAATCAAGCCTTCACTGGCAAAACCATCGACCACCTCAGGTAGCTGATACTCGACCTCTTTATCCAACATAAGCAAAGGTGAGCCTTGCAGCTTATTGGTTGAGATACTGCGGTAAAAGTCGACCGAGTTCTCTAACTTCTGCACTGAAACACCACGACGCTCAAAGAACAAGCCGTACATTTGATTGGCAACTTTCAGCGCTTTAAATCGACGACGCTTCTCTTGGTCAACGGGCTTCAAGCGCAACTCAATACACTCTGCAAGCAATTGATAAACCGTGTTTCTTAGTACACCTCGCAAGTTCTTGCTGTAGCAGAACACGTCCACCGACTCAGGTGGGAACGCGTCTTGGTGCATTTTTCCAAGCACAGTTTTTAGCGCATCAAGCATCGCAGTTTCCCCTTCAAAATGAAGAGTACGCACTTCGTGCCAAGAATTACGGTATACCAAATCGACTGAGCCGATCAGGCTTTTGCCTTCGCTGCCAAAACTCAGAATGTCGACGTTTTTCAGATCCACTTTGGATGCCTTTGCAGAGAGCTCCTGCGTCGGGTCATTTTCAAAGTTGATAAACATGGCGAGCTGACTGATCTCACACGGGCTGCCAAGCGCTTGCATACTTGGGCGACGCTTACGCAGTGAGAAGGTATTACGCAGATCGCTTACCATCTGATAGAACTTATCGATATCAATGTGCGCGTCGCGAACCACCGAGTTCAGACGTGTCGATTCAGTGATGAGGCCATTAAAGAACGCCCAAGCGACCAGCTTACTTAAATACTCGTTATGCTCAAGTGGTGCTTGGCCTAAGATTCTATGTGGGATAAGCGGCTGCTTATACATGTACCAACCCGACTTATAGCTCTTACCTTCCTGAACCTCGATAAAGGTCAGATCGGGCTCGTGTAAGTCAGGTGAGATCTGAGGATTTAGCAGGGTCACTTTGCCCGGTAGCACCTCAAACGCCGCATACAACTTACGTGCGAGAATGCTGATGTCTTGCGGGCTAATCGCCGAGGTGATGTCATTGCGTCGAGCAAACTGGATCAGGTTGCGATAACTAAGCATCAATGCATCAAGCAGCGCATTATGCACCTGCATCACCTGCTCAACCTTCCAGTTTCGGCGGTTATCGAGCTCTTGAAGCACCTCAAGTGACCAATTCCAATTGTTGGTCATTTGCGTCAGCGCTTCACGGCGCCAAGGCATAGAGCCAACACCGGGCTCGCGAGATAGCTTTTCGTGCGTTTTGAGATAGAAACAGCGACGTACTAAATCTAAGCGAGTGTCATCGCCAATACGTTCAAGGTAGCGCGTTACTTTCTCAAGCATTAGATAATACGCATCCATCCCATAGAGATCTGGCTCATGGGCAAAGAAGCGGCGTTTAGTATCAATGCTTAATAATTGGGTGTGCGGGTATTCCCAAGAATACGCCTCAAGCAAAATAGCTTTAAGTACCGATTTATAAGGGGAATCGATACTCTTGTAGAGTTGCCACAGACTCGATCCGAAGTACTCTTCTGCAGGAATGCGATTCAGACGCCCGAAATCGATCCACTCATCGCAGTTGATGTGCCCTTCATTACACATTTTGGCAACGTAATCTTCGTAGCACTCTTCCATCTCTGGCGGCACAATTTGCCACAACAGACGCTGGCCACCCAGACGCACTGCAGAACGATAGAACTCATCCAACAGCAATAGGTGTTGTGACGAACCACAGTTATCGCCGGTCATCTCCTCGGAGATGTTGCTACGAAAACGGTCTTCATCCATCAAGAAGAAGTTGGCTTCAACTCCAAGCCCTTTTGCCCAGTCTGTTATCAGCAAACACTTATTGCTGAGCAGTTCTCTCGATTTAGTCGACATCTGCGGAGAAATACAGACCCATATATCCAAGTCACTCGACGTGCTTTGTCCTATCGATGAGGTACTTCCCATGGTATACAAACCAAGGATGTCGTTCTGACCTGGCTGCGGCAGGGGCTGACCCAGAGCGAGCGCGATATCATCAAGAAATTGCTGTTGGAGTTCGTTGGCTTCAAAACCAAACAAGCCGCTCGGGCTGTCGGCTTCATAAAAACCTGGGATGATAGGGTGATTGAAGTGAAACAACGCAGGAATAAGCTGGAAGACACGCTGACCTTGCAGATCCATAAGCGCCAGCGCGCGATCAATACGCTGCTGGTTTAGGGTATCTAACCTTTGTATGAGGGTTTGAGTGTATGCCTGCAAGGGTGATTCCTAGGTTCAATCTGACTGCAATTTTGCATAGGTTTTAAACAAACAAGCGTTCAAAACGTGATCAATGTATCATTTTTATTATAAACGGTAAAGTGATACTCGGCACTACGACAACTCAGTACCCACCACATGGGCGTTTGGTTTAGCTTCCAAATCATAGCGGACAATTCTAACAGTAGTTGCCACAACAAATGCGATTAACCTCACACTATTGACAATATCTGTGATCGCTAAAGTTCTAGTGCGCGCGCCCCTTTGGGAAATCGCTAAGCATTTCTGTGAGTCAATGATACGATTGAGTCATCAGAATGAACGAGATGCTTACGAGAACACTATGACCCAGACTCAGCCTATTCGAATTGCCACCCGTAAAAGTCCCCTTGCGCTATGGCAAGCTCACTATGTGAAGGACGCACTGATTGCTGCGCACCCTGGACTCGAGGTTGAATTGGTAACTATGGTGACCAAAGGCGACATCATCCTAGACACGCCCCTAGCGAAGGTTGGCGGTAAAGGGCTGTTTGTTAAGGAGCTCGAAGTGGCGATGCTGGAAGGTCGTGCCGACCTAGCTGTGCACTCGATGAAAGATGTCCCGGTTGATTTCCCAGAAGGCCTAGGGCTTGTGACCATCTGTGAGCGTGAAGACCCACGTGATGCGTTCGTTTCTAACACCTACGCCAGTATCAGTGAACTGCCTCAAGGCGCTATCGTCGGTACGTGTAGTTTGCGCAGGCAATGCCAGCTCAAAGAGCAGCGTCCTGATCTTGTCATCAAAGAATTGCGCGGCAACGTGGGTACCGTCTGGGTAAGCTCGACAACGGTGAGTACGATGCCATTATTCTCGCAGCCGCTGGCCTTAAACGCCTTGAGCTTGAGTCACGCATTCGTAGCTTTATCGAACCTGAAGAGTCTTTGCCAGCAGTTGGTCAAGGCGCGGTTGGCATTGAGTGTCGTCTTGATGATGAGCGTCTTATCAAATTGCTAGAGCCACTAAACCACACGGAGACAGCAGATCGTGTGCGCTGTGAGCGCGCTATGAACCTGACATTAGAAGGTGGCTGTCAGGTGCCAATTGGCAGTTACTCTCTGATTGATGGCGACAACATTTGGCTGCGCGCTCTAGTCGGTGAGCCTGATGGCAGCAAAATCGTACGCGGCGAAATCCAAGGTAACCGTCAAGATGCCGAAGCATTGGGTGTCCAGCTAGCGAACCAGCTCCTCGCAGATGGCGCTAAAGAAATCCTTGAGAAGCTTTACCAAGATCACGAGTAATGCCTGATGAGAGTACTGGTGACAAGGCCTGAAACCCAAGGTATTGAACTCTGCGCTCTGATTGAAAAGATGGGGGCTATGCCCTCCATTATCCCCTTATTGATATTCATCTGACTTCCCTCGATTCATCTCAACTTACCAATCTTGGCAACGCTGATATCGTAATTGCGGTCAGCCAACACGCTGTGCATGGCCTTTCTAAGGTGCTTGCTATGTGCCCTGATAGCATGCCAAATCCCGCTATTTATCTTGGGGTTGGTCAAAAAACCGCACATGAATTGAGCAAACTAGTACAACAAAAAGTAAACTATCCTTCAGTTAGCGACAGTGAACATCTGCTTGCCCTGCCTGAACTAAACGATGTTGCCGGTAAGCGTGTAGTCATCCTTCGTGGCAATGGTGGGCGCGAGCTCATCTTCGATGAGTTGACGAAACGAGGCGCATATGTGCATTATTTGCAGCTGTATCAACGCCAATATCGAGCTGTTGAGTCTGCCGCGATAGCTCAATGGCAACGAGCCCAAATTGATACCATGATAGTCACAAGTGCTGAGCAACTGGAGCATTTGGTGTCTGCAATACCAAACGCGCAACTATCGTGGGTAAAACAACAACGGTTATTGGTTCCCAGTGAGCGGATAGCCAAGCAAGCGATAGCACTAGGATTTAATAACGTAACTAACAGCCAAGGTGCATCGAACTCTACTCTATTTGCTGCTCTCCAGCGTCTAAAAACAGGACTAAACAATGACGAACAAAAATAAAGACGAGCAAATCCAGTCTGAAGACAAAAAAGACGTAACTCTAGCCCCAGAGAACACTGACCAATCCAACGAGCCCGAGACGAACACCGTCGATGACCAAACCGCACAACCCAAAGCCCCTGAGTTTGAAGAAAAGCAGGGCAAGCGTGGCGTGAAACTCGGCACCGCCGCCATCATTCTTGCCCTACTACTCGGTGGTGGCATGACCTTTATGATGCAAAAGCAGGCTGGCGATTACGAAGCTCGTATCGCAAGGCTTGAAGCTCAGATCAAAGCATCACAAAGCTCGCTTAGCTCTGAAATGCAGCAAGTTCAAGCTGACACACTGGAGCAAGCAAAAACCATGACCCACAAAGCGGAAGTGGTATTAGGTCAGCAAAAGAAGAGTATTGAGAGCCTGCAGCTTGCTGTCGCTGACGTAAAAGGTCGTCGTCCCAATGATTGGCTATTGGCAGAAGCGGACTACTTGGTAAAACTGGCGGGACGTAAACTGTTCTTGGAACACGACGTCGTCAGTGCGACACGCTTGATGGAGAGTGCCGATCAACGCATTGCCGCACTCAACGACCCAACCTTGTTTCTCTGCGTCAATCCATGGCAAACGACATCACTAAGCTGCGCACGGTACCTCTGATTGACCGTGATGGCTTAGTACTTCGTCTCACTTCCCTACAGCGCGAAGTCGACCAACTGCCGCTTGCTAACGCAATCTTACCTGACGCGCCAGCGGTGGAAAAACGCCAGGTATCGCAGGACATCTACGACTGGCAAGATAACTTGATGACCTCTTTGAAAGACTTCTCAGAGAACTTCATTACCTTCCGTAGCCGTGACGGCAACGTTATCCCACTACTGTCGCCAGAGCAGCACTTCTACCTACGCGAGAACATCAAGTCCAAGATTGAGACCGCGATCCGTGCTGTGTACAAAGAGCAAGGTGAGATCTACAAGATGTCACTAGAGACCGCAGAGCAGTGGTCAGAGTCCTTCTTCGATATGGATAACAATAGCGTTAAAGAGTTTAATGCTGCACTGGGTAAGCTGAGTCAGCAAAACATCCAAGTGAACTACCCCGTTAAGCTAGAAACGCAAGCGCAACTGTCTGATGTGATTAGCGAACGCCTGCGCCGTGAAGTGACGACCATCATCACGGAGGAGAAATAATGATTCGATTAATCTTCCTCTTCGTTGTACTGGGCGCAGGGCTGTTTGTCGGCACCCAGTTCTCTGGTCAACAAGGCTATGTGCTGATTTCGATTGCCGATAAGACCATTGAAATGAGTGTCACGACACTGGTTGTCTTTGTGATTGCAGCGCTTGCTGCGCTGTTTCTGCTTGAGTACATCATCAAGAAGATTCTCTACACCAGTGTGACCACCTTTAACTACTTCAGCGTACGTAAAATGCGCCGGTCTCGCCGCTACACTAACGAAGGTATTGTTAAGCTGCTAGAAGGTGACTGGAAGCTCGCTGAAAAGAAAGTGACACGCTGGGCGGACTATCATGATATGCCTTTGCTGTGTTATCTCGTGGCCTCTGAAGCCGCGCTAGGTCAAGGCGACAAAGCGAAACGCGACCACTATCTTGAGTTGGCTTCTCAGCAAGAAAACTCGGATCTTGCGGTTCAATTGACACGCGCTAAGCAAGCGGTACGTGAAGAAGAATGGGAACTTGCTGCCTCGACACTTGAGACACTAAAAGCCGAGCATCCAAGCAATACGATTGTACTTAGCCTGCTAAAAACCACCTATCGTGAACTTGGCGAGTGGCAAGCACTGATCGACCTACTGCCAAAGCTAAACAAAGCCAAACTTATCGATACTGAAGAGCAAGTTGAACTTGAAGAGCGAGCTCAGTGTGGTCTGCTCGAAGACATCGCTAGCCAGCAAGGTAGTGAGGGTCTTATTGGTCATTGGAACAAACTGCCACGTAAAACACGCCAAAGCACACACCTTGTGGGTTGCTTTACCAAGCAGCTTATCGCTCGCAAAGCGGATGCTGAAGCCTTTACCGTGATTAAAGAGACGCTGAAGAAGCAAGGTCACGATGAGCTTTACACTCTGCTACCCGAGCTGAACCTAGCGGATGCTCACCCTGTGGTTGTTATGCTAGAAGATGTTGTCAAAAAGCAGCCTGACAACGCCAAAGCTCAGAGTGCTCTCGCTCAGTTCTACTTCCGCGAAGAGAAATGGCCAGAAGCTCAGCGCCACTTTGAGCGTGCATTATCGGTTCGCCCAGACGTTTCGGATTATGCTTACCTTGCTGATACACTTGAGAAGCAAGACCTCACTAAAGCAGCTGGCGAAGTGTCTCGGAAAGCGCTGACCTTGATTGACAGTAAGTAACTGGAACAATTCTATAAATGATAAAAAGCTCCTACGGGAGCTTTTTTTACAACTGACTTTTTACAACCGAAAGTCGTCGAGTGCCTCTAAAGTCAGCTTGTTCGTAAAGGCATTCACTCGCACATGAACTGGGCTCCAGCCAAGCAGGAAACGCTGGTAGTCAGCCCATGCAAGTCCTAGTAGCTTTCGCCACTCATGACACACATCGCTTGCATCCACATTAGGCTGATAGCGAGCCAAGGCCACTTCTAACGTTTCAAAATAGGTTTCAACATAAGTGTCGATAGATAACTGAGGTTCATCAAAATCTAGCACTGTGCAAAGAAATAGCGCGACATCCTTCACACCTACACCACCGCCAACATATTGAAAATCAACCGCACTGACCTGCGTTCCAGTTTCATCAAAACAAAAGTTAGCCAACTTCGCATCGCCATGTACTAAAGTCTGGTAGGGGCAATCATTGAGTATGTCATCTATGCGCTCAGCAGCTGATTTATATCGACTTGCCATCATTGCCTGCCACTCATCTGGCGAGTTGCTAAATGCCAATAGGTGCCTTGCTGCCACAGCCCGCTTGGCTGCGTATTCAACCAAAAAGCATGAAACCGGGCTAACCAACGAAGCACTGTTTCTATCTCTTGGTTTGATGGCGTTTTTACTACCCAAGCGCAATCAGCAAGTTTGAGATCTTCCAATACCAACTCATAGTGTGAATCATGACTTTCAGCGGCTAAACAACGTGGCGCCCAACCGATAGGCATTCGAGCAACATAGTGCTGGTACCAATGAAACTCCACTTGATAAGACTTCAGCTTTCTTTGGTTTGAAAGCTCGGTGTTCCAACCTTTCGGGTGATGCTCAGGTGCAACCTTAGGGAGATCAATAGCCTTAACAATCAGGCTTGGCAATGCAGGGCTATCGGTATGAACGCGAAACAGCTCGCCATAACCGCTCCAGAGGCTCTGTATTGGATCTTTCGAAACCACATGATATTGGTCACCAAGCAGTGTTTTCAGAGACTCTGCTGGCTCGTAAGAACAAGAACTCAAGGTTTAGCTACCTTTAGTGATTGAGAGTAAGGTTAACTTTGACAGACAAAGGCAGTAAACGGAAGGGCAACAGAGATCGATAGCGGTTAAGTTAGCTTTTTATAGAAGTTCAGATATGAAAAAAGCCCGCTGATTTCTCAGCGGGCTTTCCAATGTGGCGGAGAGATAGGGATTTGAACCCTAGAACCGCTATTAACGGTTGCCGGTTTTCAAGACCGGTGCTTTCGACCACTCAGCCATCTCTCCACAAATTGTCATCAACAGATTAGTACACTGATGATGTGGTTACTTACTACTGCAAGTAACAGTATTCAAAGCCTGGCGATGTCCTACTCTCACATGGGGAAGCCCCACACTACCATCGGCGCTATTGCGTTTCACTTCTGAGTTCGGCATGGAGTCAGGTGGGTCC
Organism: Vibrio variabilis; assembly: GCF_003263785.1. GTDB lineage: Bacteria > Pseudomonadota > Gammaproteobacteria > Enterobacterales > Vibrionaceae > Vibrio > Vibrio variabilis. The sequence goes on along the minus strand of NZ_JYJK01000101.1, from coordinate 110 downwards.
ACAACGCTATGGTCGCCAAGCAAATTCTGCTTTGGTCTTCAGCTTTTCAAAAAAGCTAAAAGCCAAAATATCTGGAAAGCTGTTAATGTGTTCTCATACACATTCAATTT
>NZ_JYJK01000100.1 GCF_003263785.1 Vibrio variabilis | reverse complement strand
ACATATGCTTGTTGATCCTGATTTCCACGGGCTTGGAGTTGGTCGTAAGATGATGGAACTGATGCAAAGCAAGTACAAAGACTTCCATCAACAAATGTTAACTGCGGACGGTGAAGCAGTAGATTTTTATAAAGCACTAGGTTTTGAAAGGGCGGGTAAAACCGAACCTATGTGGGTGTACGCAGGTAACGATCACTGACCCAAGCACCTCTACATAACAAATTGTTCAAGCAGACAGCTAACAGTCGGCGATTTTGGTTTGGTTGAGTGCAGTGATTACGGTGGCTTTGTTTGGGTGTGGTGGCAGTTAGCTGCTGCTTAACAAGGCGTTAGCTTTCTCGGTTAAGTTCATTGGAGTAGGGGTTCATCGTCCTAGCTTTACACCTGCTCGTCAGTGCAGAATCGCAAATCCACACGTGCTGTTTCTTTTGCTTGGAAAGGGCTTCAATCAACTTCGAGTATGGTGCACTTGGTTGTCAGCATCAGCGCAAGAGCCTTGAGTTGCCTTTAAGTATCGCCATCTTTGGCAACAAGTTGGTGGAAGGTTCATTGCTTCTGCATTTGGGGGCATCGACGGCGTCAGCTTTGGAGCGTTTCTTTAAGAACTTGGTGCCAAAAGTCGGCTGCATCGCACGAAAAAAGCTAACAAATTGCTCAAGCAGACAGCTAACAGTTGGCGATTTTGGTTTGGTAGAGTTCAGTGATTACGTGGCTTTGCTTGAGTGTCTTGGTAGTTAGCTGCAACTTAGCAAGGCGTTATGGCTCTCGAGATTTAATATCAATAAACTCACATTCAACAATGAGCTAATTGCCGATGTAGCCCATTTATTATTTACAGGTTTTCAAATATGCATGACTCATTAAGACGCAAAGTCATTGAAGTTTGCCAAAAGAAACTAGATCAAAAGGGTGAGAACGTAGGGGTATCGTTCTACGCGTTTTTCGCCAACAAAAATGATGACCCAGAGTTGCTAATGGAAGCGGCAACGTGGTGGATACAAGAGCACAAGCTTGATCACTTCGAGAAAGCTAAAAAGATAAAGGTAATGGTTGAGGCAGGGCAGTAATGTACTTGCTGACAGTTCAAGCCATAACAAATTGTTCAAGCAGACAGCTAACAGTTGGCGATTTTGGTTTGAATTGAGTTTAGTGATTACGGTGGTTTTGTTTGAGTGTAGGGGTAGTTAGCTGCTACTTAACAAGGCGTTAGGTTGTAGTGGTCAACAAATTCCGGACACTAACTTAAGCCGATTTTCGGCAGTAACTGGCGACAGCCCATCATTTGCCTGATGAGGCCGTTGCCTATTGTAGTAATCCATCAAGTAATAGCTGATATCCTTCTTTGCCTGAGTTTGGGTCAGATAACCATTAGCTGGTATCCATTCGGTTTTTAAGCTTCTAAATAGCCTTTCCATCGGAGCGTTGTCCCAACAGTTACCACGACGACTCATGCTCTGAGTTATACGATATCGCCAAAGCCTTTGACGGTATTTTAGGCTACTGTATTGGCTTCCTTGGTCTGAGTGGAACATCACGTTGCTAGGCCGTCCTCGTTGTTCCCAAGCCATATCCAAGGCTTTGCAAGTCAACTCTCCATTGGGTTTGTCTGATAGTGCCCAACCCACTACACGGCGGCTAAATAAGTCGAGTACAACAGCCAGATAACTCCACTTTGAACCGGACCAGATGTAAGTAATATCGCCACACCACACTTCATTTGGAGTGGTAACAGAGAACTCACGCTTCAACCTATTGGGGATATCTGGTCGCTCTAGCTTAGCCTGCTTATAGCGATGCGAGCCTGGCTGTTTGCTTATTAGCTCGGCTTCTTGCATAAGCTTTCGTACTTTGAATCGTCCGACATCGAAGCCTTCAGACTGCAGCATAGAAGCAAGAGTCCGACTACCAGCGGCGCCGCGACTCATGTTAAAGAGCTGCTTAACTCGGCTTGCTAACCGAATGCGATTAGCATCCGGTTTTCGCTGTTTAAACTCGTAGTAGCAGGAAGACGCGACATTGAACAGCTCACAAAGAGCTTTGACCGGTTCATGCTCCCTCAACTGGTCAATTAACGAGAACGTTCGAGTTCGTCCGACATTAAGAGAGCTGTAGCTTTTTTTAGTATAGATTTTTCTCTTTCTAAGCGATTAATCCTAGCTTCTAACTCTTGGATCTTCTGCTGTTCTGGCGTCAGAGCTTTAACCGTTGGCGTTTCTCCGCCACGCTCAATCTTGAGTTGATCGACCCAGCGTCGTAAGGCCGTATCACCGATGTCTAGAGAGCGTGCCGCCTCAGATATTGAATAACCTTGATCAAGAACCAAGCATGCGGCATCTACTTTGAACTCAGTAGAAAATGTACGTCGTTGTCGTTTTGTCATTGAACACCTCATTTATGGTGGAGACTTTACCACCTAATTTGGTGTCCGGGATCATTAAACCACTAC
>NZ_JYJK01000099.1 GCF_003263785.1 Vibrio variabilis | reverse complement strand
GTTTCTTGGCAATGGCATTGCCATCCCACATGGCACAACTGATACCCGTGATCTGGTTAAGCAAACCGGCGTTGCCGTTCATCACTTCCCTAACGGCGTCGATTGGGGCGATGGCAACGTCGCTTATGTTGCGATTGGTATTGCCGCAAAATCTGACGAGCACCTAGGTATTCTTAAGCAGCTTACCAAGATCCTATCTGCTGATGGTGTTGAGCAAAAACTGAAGCAAGCGAAAAGCGAAAAAGACATCATTGCCCTGCTTAATGGCGACGTTCAGCTGGAAGCGGACTTTGATGCATCACTCATTCAACTTAACTTCCCTGCAAGCGACATGGTGCAAATGGCAGCCGTTGCGGGTGGCCTTCTCAAAAACACGGGCGGTGCTGGTGCTGAGTTCGTTGCCGACCTAGTAACGAAATCCCCTACTCACCTTGGTAAAGGTCTATGGCTAGTGAGCAGTGACAAAGCGGTCACACGCACGGGTATGGCGTTTGTTTCTACCATCAACCAGTGCGAGCTAGACGGAACACCAGTGCAGGCGCTCATTGCTTTTGCCGCTTGCAACAATGCACACCAGCCTATGCTAGACAAAATTACTGAACTGGTATTCAAGCAAGAACAAGACAAACTGCTATCACTTTCTACCGAACAAGTCCTTGGTTTCTTCACTGGCGAAGAGGTACAAACTGCAGGCGCAGAAGATGGCAATGTAGCGGTATTCAAAATCAAAAATGCTCACGGCCTTCATGCTCGTCCAGGCGCGATGTTGGTGGCTGAAGCGAAGAAATTCGAATCGTCTATCAAGGTGTCTAACCTAGATGGCGACGGCAAAGCGGTTAACGCGAAAAGCCTGATGAAAGTTATCGCGCTTGGCGTAAAACACGGCCACGAGCTTCAGTTTAGCGCTGAAGGTACCGATGCGGCAGAGGCACTAGAAGCGATTGGTAAAGCTATCGCATCGGGTCTAGGTGAAGGCTGAGGAATCTGTTATGACCACTACAAATAAAGTCGTCACCATCACACTCAATCCAGCACTGGATCTCACGGGCAGTCTAGAGACCTTGAATAAAGGTTCCGTCAGCTTAGTGAACCAAGGCTCTTTGCATGCAGCTGGGAAAGGCGTAAACGTCGCTAAAGTGCTTAGCGACTTGGGCGCGAACGTCACGGTGACTGGCTTTCTTGGTACCGATAACCAAGAGCTATTCTGCCAGCTGTTTGCTGAGATGGGCGCACAGGACAAATTTGTTCGTGTAGCGGGCTCTACTCGCATCAACGTCAAACTGGTTGAACTAAGCGGCGACGTTAGTGACATCAATTTTCCTGGCGTTGACGTGAACGCAGAAGCTATCGCTAAGTTTGAACAAACCCTCAATGAATTGATGGCAGAGCACGATTACTTTGTCTTCGCGGGCAGTCTGCCACGCGGTATTACACCAGAGCAATGTGCGACTTGGATTGCACATCTGCAGCAAAACGGCAAGCGCGTTCTATTTGACAGCAGCCGCGACGCACTAGCGAAAGGACTCGATTCAAAACCTTGGCTAATCAAACCCAATGATGAAGAGTTGTCTCAGTTTGTTGGTCGTCACCTCACCACGCAAGCGCAGTGTTTAGAAGCGGCCGAGTCGCTCTCTGACAAGGGCATTACCAACATCGTGGTTTCGATGGGCGCTGAGGGTGTGCTGTGGTTAGAGGGCGGTGAATGGCTACAAGCGAAACCGCCAAAAATGTCAGTTGTGAGCACTGTGGGTGCAGGTGACACGCTGGTTGCAGGCCTATGTTGGGGTCATATGCAATCTAAGCCGAAAACAGAATTACTTTCTTTTGCAACCGCCTTATCTGCGCTAGCAGTGAGCCAAGTTGGCGTCGGTGTTGCGAGTGTGGAAGAAGTTTTATCCCTACAACAAAAAATAGAGTTACAAAAGCTTAGCCACTAATTTACCTAAGTCTATGGCTTAGATTCTTGTGGCAAATGGACACGAAGGTCGAACCTATGAAAATTTCAATTATTACCGCTTGCCTAGTGGCGTAGCAAACAGCATTATCGCGGCAGGTCTTTTAGACCAAGCTGCAAAAGCACTTGGACACGAAGCGAATGTTGAGTGTCATTCTAGTGTGGTGGAAACACAAACTCTGACAGAAGCTCAAATCAACGAGTCTGACGTTATTGTTGTGGCCGCTAACGCGCCAGTAGATACGCAGCGCTTCGTAGGCAAAAAAGTCTATCAAGCGAGCATCTCTGAGTGCACATCGGATCCAAAAGCCTTCCTAGCTGATGCTATCGAAAAAGCGACCGAACTAGAGCAAGGTGTGGCAGTTGCAGCGGCAGCAGACACGTCAAGCAGCGCGAAAAAAATCGTGGCTATCACAGCCTGCCCTACTGGCGTAGCGCACACCTTCATGGCAGCAGAAGCGCTTGAAGACGAAGCTAAGCGCATGGGTCACACCATTAAAGTGGAAACTCGTGGCTCTGTAGGTGCGAAGAACCAACTAACGGCGCAGGAAATTGCCGATGCGGATCTGGTTATTATCGCAGCGGATATTGAAGTTCCACTGGATCGTTTTGACGGCAAGCCGATGTACAAAACCAGTACTGGCCTTGCTCTTAAAAAGACGGAACAAGAAATCAATAAAGCATTTGTTGACGCTTCTCCTTACAAACATACCGCTGGCGCAAGTCAGTCTGGTGCAGCCGAAGAGAAGAAAGGCGTGTATAAGCACCTTATGACCGGTGTCTCTCACATGCTTCCTGTGGTTGTGGCTGGTGGTCTTATCATTGCGCTGTCGTTTGTATTCGGTATCGAAGCGTTTAAAGAAGAGGGGACGCTTGCAGCAGCCCTTATGACCATTGGTGGCGGCAGTGCATTTGCTCTGATGATCCCAGTACTCGCTGGCTACATTGCGTTCTCTATTGCTGACCGCCCAGGTTTAGCTCCAGGCCTTATTGGCGGCATGCTGGCAAGCTCTACAGGCGCGGGCTTCCTCGGTGGTATTGTGGCTGGTTTCCTAGCGGGTTACTCAGCGAAATTGATTGCTGATAAAGTCAGTCTTCCACAATCAATGGAAGCGTTGAAACCTATCTTAATCATTCCGTTTGTGGCGAGCTTGTTCACAGGCCTTGTGATGATTTACATCGTTGGCGGTCCGGTATCTGGCATTATGGCGGGTCTGACTGACTTCCTAAACAACATGGGCAGTGCGAACGCGGTTCTACTCGGCGTACTTCTAGGCGCAATGATGTGTTTTGATTTGGGTGGCCCAGTAAACAAAGCCGCTTACACCTTCGGTGTTGGTCTTCTGGCTTCTCAAACATACGCTCCTATGGCCGCTATCATGGCAGCGGGTATGGTACCTGCGCTTGGTATGGGTCTAGCGACATTCCTAGCGAAAGATAAGTTTGAAGCAGGTGAGCGTGAAGCAAGGAAAAGCGTCATTCGTACTTGGCATGTTGCTTTATTTCTGAAGGTGCGATTCCATTTGCAGCGAAAGATCCAGTACGCGTTATCCCAGCGTGTATGGCAGGTGGTGCTTTGACTGGTGCTCTGTCTATGCTGGTAGGCGCAAAACTAATGGCACCTCACGGCGGTCTGTTCGTTCTGCTTATTCCTGGTGCAATCTCACCAGTGCTAATGTACTTAGTCGCAATTGCAGCAGGTACAGCAGTAACAGGCTTTACCTATGCATTCCTAAAACGTCGCTCTGATGAGAAAGCGCTGGCTGCGGCTTAAGGAAACAATCACTTTAAAACAATGCCACCCCTACATTAGGCATTTTGAATAGCGCTGCCCTCGCAGCGCTTTTTTTTCTCAAGCAAACACGCGTCTGCGCAGCCAACTAAGGCTTATCAGGCTCAACGACAGCAGCCAAGACCAAAGCA
>NZ_JYJK01000098.1 GCF_003263785.1 Vibrio variabilis | reverse complement strand
CTAAGTTGCAGCTAACCACCACAACACTCAAGCAAAGCCACCTTAATCACTATACTCAACCAAACCAAAATCGCCGACTGTTAGCTGTCGACTTGAGCAATTTGTTAGCATACGAGGTCAACCGCTACAAACCGTCAAGTGACTCTCGGAGCTTATCCATGGTTTGAATACCAAGCTCACTACTCACCCATCCGTACTTATCCCCGTGGAATCTAGGAAGATATGGAGATGATAATGATCTAGTTCATTAAAGTGGGGAGCCTCGCCATTGTTTTGCATGAGCCCAATACCATCAGGACTAAACTTAGCTTCAATACGTTTGTACAAATCTTTAGCAACATCATTGATTTCAGCAAAGACTGGCTCAGGTAAGTCCAGAAGGGTTCGATAATGTGACTTGGGGCAAATCAAAATATGACCAAAGTTAATCGGGTCATGGTCAGCAAATGCAATAACCTCTTCTGACTCATAAACTATTACGGCTTCAATTTCACGATTAACAATTTGTTCAACTATTGTCGCCATCTGAAATCCTATGAAAGTATGCTAACGCCTTGCTAAGTAGCAGCTAACTGCCACGACACTCAAGCAAAACCACCGTAATCACTAAACTCAACCAAACCAAAATCGCCAAACGTTAGCTGTCTGCTTGAGCAATTTGTTAGTTTTTTTCGTGCGAAGAAGCCGACGTTTGGCACCAAGGTTTTAAAGAAATGCTCCAAAACCAACGCCGCCGACGCACCCAATGCAGAAGCAATGAACCTCCCACCGACTAGCTGCCAAAGAGGGCGATACTTAAAGGCAACTCAAGGCTCTTGCGCTGAAGCTGACTGCCAAGTGCATCAGAATCGAAGTCGATTGACGCCCTTTCCAAGCCAAAGAAACAGCACGCGCGGTTTTGCGAATTGGCACTGACGAGCAGGTGTAAAGCTAGGACGATGAACACCTATTCCAATAAACTGAACCGAGAAAACTAACGCCTTGTTAAGTAGCAGCTAACTGCCACTGCACCCAAACAAAACCACCATAATCACTAAACTCAATTCAAACCAAAATCGCCGACAGTTAGCTGTCTGCTTGAACAATTTGTTAGGGGGATGTTTTCGCCATACTCTTAGCTACATCAAAAAAATCTGTATCCAATGCAAATGTTTCTGTCATTAAATCAGACGTGACAGATGTCCAAAGGAGCTCTCTTTGAACCAACGACTCTATTGCAGGAGTAGACAGGTCTAATTCGTTAATTTGACGAAATGTTAATGCTGTGCCACCAGATTCCGTAAAGGCTCGAATAACTCTCAACTCCTCTTTACTCAAGCGCTGAAACACATCTACTAACTGCTTATGTTGAAGGTTATTTGTTATCTTTACTTTTGATCGTTCATTCAGTGCGGTAGCGACTATACGAGCAACAGGGAAGATTATGACTAACGAGAAAAAAGCAATAACCCAATCATCTGAATACAAGTAACTAGCTAGCCCAACAGCTCCGGATAAAGAAGTAGCGATGCCCCTTCCAAAATCATTTTCGCTGTAAACTTTCTCTAGCCACTTATCAATTGATTCCATTTACTTTCTCCATAATTGATAAAGCCCCCTAACGCCTTGTTAAGTAGCAGCTAACCGCCAATACACCCAAACAAAGCCACCGGAATCACTAAATTCAATTCAAGTCAAAATCGCCGACTGTTAGCTGTCTGCTTGAACAATTTGTTAGGTTACTTCTTTCTAAATACCTTATGAGTTAATACTGCAAGGATTGCAATAATCAGCAGAATATAAAAGCTATATGTTTGAAAGGTGTTGAAAAATAGCCAAGATAAAGAAGCCACCATTAAACCCACAAGCAATAAGATTATTTTCCTCTTCACTATCACAATCCTTTGCCTGCTAACGCTTTAGTCCAATAGCCCGTATGTGTCTTAACTTTAGGCGCTAATATCTCGGGGTTTGCAACATAAAACTGGTGACTATTTGGATACTTTAGTCCGTGCTTATTTTGAAACGAAAAGAAGTCAATTAGACTTAAACCACACCCTAAAGTCTTTGTGCTTGCGACAGCTATACTCCCAACAACAGCGCCGACATAAAATGACGCAAGCAAAGCACCTGCAACTTTCAGTTTTTCTAATCCCGTTGTCGCTTTAATCAACTCAGTAACTGTTGCCCCTCGCCCTAAGCTTTTTACTGCCGCTATCATTACAGTGGCATTACTGACTGCCGCCGTCGCAGAATCGAATAATGTGGAAGGAACTGGCAGCCCTAATGCTTTCATATTAGCGTTAAAGTGCTTCGAAAACTCAACCGTACTGATATTACACGCTACCATAAACTACCTCACTGTATATCCAAAAAAGAGGTAATTATAAAACCCATTTCCTTCCAGTCTTTAGCAATCACGCTCTCGCTAGAAACACTTCACCATATGCCATATATCAATTACATTATTTGCACAGGTCGTGCATGGTAACCTAACGCCTTGTTAAGCGGCAGCTAACTGCCATTGCACTCAAACAAAGCCACCGTAATCACTAAACTCAACCAAACCAAAATCGCCAAACGTTAGCTGTCTGCTTGAACAATTTGTTATGTGTCATTTTCGACACTCAGAGCTAGACAAAATCAGGTTACCAAAATTCCTATTTTGTATACGTAAGTCGATTACAACAGGTTTTTTGTTTTGATAATAACTGGTCAAAGGCTTTGACTTGCATGCCATGTTCTTAATGCTAGCTAAATACCTAGTTTGATATTCTTTGAACTTGTTGTCATCACGGCTAAAACCGATAAAGTCGAATCCGATATTTACCTGTTTCTCACTCTCATAGTAACTAGACAACATAATTCTATGTTCAGGGATTATCTTAAGTTTCGAAGCTGACTGCTTAAGTACATTCTCTGTGTATTGCTGCTTAATGTGACTAAATATCAATCCAGCGGCAAAAGTTACGAATATAATCAACACCCTTAATGTGGGATTAGTTTTTACCATGTTTCCTCCGTGACACATAACGCCTTGCTAAGTTGCAGCTAACGAACACAACAACCAAGCAAAGCCACGTAATCACTGAACTCAACCAAACCAAAATCGCCGAGCGTTAGCTGTCTGCTTGAGCAATTTGTTAGGCTAACTCGCTCAACCTGTTTTTCAAATAGCTACTTTGGTACACGAACATACTCTTGTTGCAGTTGCATCGACTGCAGTACTAGCCTTAAAAAAGTTACATTTCTCAAGCAATTTGATGGAAGCCACATTTCCGTCATAAACCCAAGCTATTACCTCTTGTGACCAATTATTGGGCTCAACGATGTTCTTTATAAGAGCTTGTATCAACTCAGATCCATACCCCCTTGCCCAAAACTCTGGAAAGATGAAATACCCCAACTCAATTGCTAGTTTGTTTTCCAAAGTTCCCTTATTCGCTTCTGACAATTGAACAAAGCCAATAACACAACTTGAATGTATGTCTTCAAGTACATGGCATAAATAGTAAGGCTGGTTATCTAGTTTTTCTTTCAACCAAACCGTGGCGTCTGTGCCAACAGGGATTTCTGGCATGTACTTACAAAGGACATCATCAAAACGATTTAGAAAGTGTATTTCATCCCCAATCTTTAAAGGCCTAACTCTAAGCCTTTCTATCTTAAACTCCGAAATCACTCCCTTCTCCGTTTGCCTAACGCCTTGTTAAGTAGCAGCTAACTGCCACTACACCAAAATAAGGCCACCGTAATCACTAAACTCAATCCAAACCAAAATCGCCAACTGTTAGCTGTCTGCTTGAACAATTTGTTATGTAGCGATGCTTGGATTAGTGATCGTTCCCTGCGTACACCCACATAGGTTCGGTTTTACCCGTCCGTTCAAAACCCAGTGCTTTGTAAAAATCCACCGCTTCACCGTCCGCAGTTAACATTTGTTGATGGAAGTCTTTGTACTTGCCTTGCATCAGTTCCATCATCTTGCGACCAACTCCAAACCCGTGGAAATCTGGGTCAACAAGCATATGC
>NZ_JYJK01000097.1 GCF_003263785.1 Vibrio variabilis | reverse complement strand
CGCTAACCAGTCGTCTTTTTTGTTCCAGCGCTGGATCTTTGCAGATGAGAGTAAGGTCTTTCTACCATGTTCATCGATCTGGTAAAGAATAAAATGCTCACCTCGAGCGGATAAATCCAGCTCAGATAGCATTTCATACCAGTGCTGCTGCTTCACGAAGGTTTCCAAGTTCATTAGAGCATTGGCGTTGGAGAGTCTTAGAGGTTGATCGGAGAAGTGTGTCAGAAATTTCCTGCAGTCTGCCTCTATGTTCTTCACAAGCTCAGCGTGAAATCCGTTTTCTAATTCGGCCTTGGCTAAGACTTTCAGTTCTTCATTGAGCACTATTTTCTCAACCTGCTGAGCGTCTAGCATGAGTATGAAGCGTTGATATTCAGCCCAAAATGGCAGTAGACCGCCAAACAGTGACTGAGATTGCTGTTCAATATAGCGATAGAAATTTGGCACACCAAATAACTCAGTGTTCGTTATTAGTGTTACCATGTTTTCAGATTGATATTGGCTATCTAAATTCCCACTAGAACAAGAAGATAGCTCAGAATTAGCAAGCTGTTCACTCCTTTTATTGATAATAATCTCAAATATTTCTCGTTCACCAGTCGTTTCAATATAATTATGCACTTCACGCAATAGAGCCTCCTTATTATCGACAATAGATGGCAAGTGAGCGTGCTGTGTATCAATGATATAAAAATCAGACATGTTATTTCCTCTTTTGTGATTAACAGAGGAAAGTGTAAGAAATTGGTGGGAAATCTATTGAGAGGACGGTTTTTAATATAGCGATTGGAGGAGGAGTTTTTTCTATAAATTATGAGAGTGAATACATATTGATGTGGTATCGGCGTAAATGCATGACTAAAAAAGGTGAGCTCGCGCCGATGAAAAAAGCGAACCATACGTGGTTCGCTTATTCGTTATGTGATGTGTAGAGACTAAATCTCAACCACAAACGCTTGATACGGCTTGAGCTCTATATTGTGCATTGAGCTTAATGCGCCAGGGTAATTGTTGATCACCATTTGTTTGACACTGTGAGGGTAAGTTCTCTGAACGGTTTGAGGGGTGAAGTTCGCGATAGTGAGTAGCGATTTGCCATCGATTGAGCGAATGTAGGCGTACACTTCGCTATCTAGAGGGTCGAGTAACGTGTGGTCGCCGTACACAATCACTTTGCCAAACTCGTCGCTTTTACGTAGGGCGATGAGCTGGCGGTAATGGTGATAGATTGACGATTCATCATTTACGGCTTGCTCTGCATTGATATCGACGTAGTTCTCGTTCACAGGCAGCCAAGGTGTACCGGTTGTGAAGCCTGCATGTTCGCTACTATCCCATTGAACGGGTACTCGAGCGTGATCACGAGAAAAATCGTTCAGAAAGGCGATGGCGTCCTCATTGGATATACCGCGCTGCAACATTTTTTGGTAATGGAACTTCGCCATTAAGTCGTTAAACTCTTCAATGTTGTTGAAGTGTTTGTTGGTCATCCCGATTTCTTCACCCTGATAGATATACGGAGTACCACTCATCATATGGAGAACAGTGCCGAGCATTTTTGCGCTGATTACTCGATACTCAGGTGAATCTGAACCATAGCGAGATACGGTTCTAGGCTGGTCGTGATTGCTCCAGTAGAGGCTATTCCAGCCCTTCTGATATAAATCTTCTTGCCAGCGAGACATGATCTCCTTGTACTGAACCAGATCAAAGTCCTTTTTCACCGCGTTGTGCTCTTCACGGTCTATGCTGACGTGTTCGAACTGAAAGATCATGCTGATTTCATTGCGAGCTGGATGGGAATAGTAGCGGCCATCGAGTGTGGTAGTGAATGGTGTTTCGCCAACGGTAAGTACGTCGTAATGCTTCAGTACCTTCTCATGCATTTCTCTAAGGTATTGGTGAGCCAATAGGTTGTTTGACCAATGCTCCCAACCGGCAACACCAGAATCAAAAATAGTGGCGTCTGGAAAATCAGATGGCTTGCCAATCATGTTGATGACGTCCATTCGAAAGCCACCCAAGCCTTTTTTGAGCCAGAAGTGCATCATGTCGTAGATAGCTTCTCTGACTTCCGGGTTTGCCCAGTTTAAGTCTGGCTGTTTGTTACTAAAGAGGTGCAGGTAATATTGACCGGTTGCTTCATCTAAAGTCCATGCCTTGGGCTTGAAGAAGGACTCCCAATTGTTGGGCTCGCTGCCATCCTCTTTAGGATCTTTCCAGATGTACCAGTCGCGTTTTGGATTATCTTTGCTGCTTTTGGATTCAACGAACCAAGGGTGTTCATCAGAGGTATGATTGACCACTAAGTCCATGACAATCTTTATACCTCGTTTATCGGCCTCTTTTAAAAGTGTTTCCATGTCGGCCATGGTGCCAAACTCTGGGGCAATCTCTCTATAACCCGAGATGTCGTAGCCGTTGTCATCCATGGGCGACTTGTATACAGGACTCAGCCAAATCACGTTGACGCCTAATCCTTGGATATAGTCTAGCTTCTCGATAATGCCGGGAATGTCTCCGATACCGTCGCCATTGGCGTCATTGAAACTTCTCGGATAGATTTGATAAACCACGGCGTCATGCCACCAACGTTGCTCCAGTTGTTCCGTACTCATGGAAGTGTTCTCCTTAGCAAGTGAGGTAAGTTCTAACTGCTGCTGCGAATAATAAGCTCCGTTTCCAGCTGAATAGATTCGTAGGGTAGTTGGCCAAGCGCCATCTGCGCAGCGATTTGGCCTTTTTTTGCAATGGGTTGTTGAACGGTTGTTAGTCCGGATTCGGCGGCTTGTGGAATGCCGTCGAAGCCAACAATTCGAGTCGATAGGTTAAGCTCTTGTGATACCGCGAGCGCGGCGAGGGCGATTTTGTCACTCATGCAAAGCAGAACGTCGACTTTTTTTTGGCGCCGTTAGTGTGCCTCGTAGCATGGTTTTTAGACTGGATTCTTCCAAGTCATGGATTTGCCAAATGTTCTCATTCGGCAGTGCGATATGATTTTCTTCTAACGCTCGCTTGTAGCCTTCAAAGCGACAGCGTGAAACCGATTCTTCACTGGAGTAAAGGTTGTCAAGGTTGGCCAGTGACAGGGATGTCGACGGCTCTAGTCTGAGCCCCAAAATCAACACATTGTCACTTGGGCTGTGAATGGCGTGTTTGGCAATATCGTAACTCGCCTTGTGGTTATCAATATTGATAGATGGAATATCCGGTATTGAAAAATCGACCGCGACGACAGGCTTATGCTGCCTCAAGATCAGATCAACAATGCTGGTATCTACAGGCTTGCCGTAGACGATAAAGCTATCGGGAATCGTCTCAACTTGAGTGTTTTGGTAGTTCTCTTTGCTAGGAGGAAGCAGCAACATATTCACATGCGCTTCGTCCAACGCTTTTGAGACGCCGGCTAAAAATTCGGTCGCTACAGGGTCAGTGAAGTTGTATGCCAAGTTATCCGCCAGCAACACGCCAATCACACCCGTTTTTCCCGTGCGTAAGCTACGTGCTGTGCTGCTTGGACCTGTGTAACCAAGCTTTTCACACTCTTGCAGTATGTTCTCTCTCAGTCCCTTAGAAAGTTGGCTGGGACGATTGAAGGCATTTGAGACAGTCGCCGTTGAGACACCCAGATGCGCTGCTATCGTTTTGAGAGTGGGCTTCTTGCGCTGCATAGCAATCCCTAATAGCTATTTGGTCAATAGTGACGAACGATTTTTACTAATTCTAAAACGATTAAGAAGGATTGGAAGTGTGAGTTTTTTAGCCGCACTGAATAGTTTGATCTTTGTCATCCTATTGAAAGCTTGAGTTCATAAAACATGATCGATGGCACAAGAACTGGTTAGAAAGTGGTCGAATTGTCAATAAGGTTTTAAGGTAGTTATTACTGGCTTAACCGATTAAGTTGTTTAGTTGTATGTGCAGTAATCCGAAAAGCCAAGGACATTAAAGACAAATAAAAAGTATCTCAATACATGGAGTCTTGCTGATGAAAACCTCCCTACTTGCTAGTGCCATCGCTGTAACCCTTTCTACCTCTGCTGTTTTTGCTGCTGATCTAAAATTCGCACCAGGCGAAGATGCCCGTTTCAACTGGCAAAGCTACGAAGCGCTCAAAAACATGGATCTAAAAGGTGAAACTGTCACCATTTTTGGCCCTTGGCTAACCGAAGATAAAGAGCTTGTTGAAAGCGTCATTGCTTATTTTGAAGCCGCAACCGGCGCTAAGGTGAACTACTCAGGTTCCGATTCCTTTGAGCAGCAAATTGCCATCGATGTTCAAGCGGGGAGTGCTCCAAACATTGCCATCTTCCCACAGCCTGGACTGGCTGCGGATTTAGCCTCAAAAGGTTTTCTTACCCCGCTGGATCCAAAGATGGGGGAATGGATAAATGATAACTATGCTGCTGGCTCATCTTGGTCGATCTGGGCACGTTTGCAGATAAAGACGGTAAAGATCACTTGTATGGATTTTTCTATAAGGTCGATTTGAAGTCGTTGGTTTGGTACGTCCCAGAGAACTTTGAAGATGTGGGTTATGAAGTGCCACAAACGATGGAAGAGCTGAAAGCGTTGACTGAGCAAATCGTGGAAGATGGCGAAACACCTTGGTGTATCGGACTCGGTTCGGGCGGTGCAACGGGCTGGCCTGCAACGGATTGGGTAGAAGATATGATGCTTCGCACTCAATCGCCATCTGATTATGACAAGTGGACGACAAACGAGCTTAAGTTCAATGATCCGAAAGTCGTTGGCGCGATTGAAGAATTCGGTTGGTTTGCACGTAACGATAAGTTTGTGGATGGTGGTGCACGCGCTGTTGCAGCGACAGATTTCCGAGACTCGCCAAAAGGCCTGTTTACGTCGCCTGCTAAGTGTTATCTGCATCGTCAAGCTTCATTTATTCCAAGCTTCTTCCCTGAAGGCACTGAGCTCGGCACGGATGTCGATTTCTTCTACTTCCCGGCTTATGAGTCAAAAGATCTAGGTAAACCGGTATTGGGCGCGGGCACCATGTGGAGCATTACCAAAGATTCAAAAGCAGCGAGAGCGTTTATGGCTTTCCTACAGTCTCCAATTGCCCACGAAATTTGGATGGCACAGTCGGGATTCTTAACCCCACATAAAGGTGTCAACATCGATGCTTATGGTAACGATACGCTTAAGAAGCAAGGTGAGATTCTACTTGATGCGACGACGTTCCGCTTCGATGGTTCTGATTTGATGCCCGGTAAGATTGGTGCAGGTGCATTCTGGACAGGAATGGTCGACTACAGTGGTGGTAAATCAGCCGAAGATGTGGCTAACGATATCCAAAAAACATGGGATGCACTTAAGTAATAAGGCCCTTTAACGTGATGTCGATAGGCGCCGTAATTACAGCGTCTATCGATGTTCACATTTCACACCTTTGTTAGGCATTTATTGAGCGAGGTAGTGATGGAACAGCTTTATTCCTCTCTATTTATCATGGTGTTGGGCGTCGCTAGCTGCGTTGTCTATTTTGTTGGTAGCAACTTCCTGCTCACCGTTATTTTTCCAACCAGACATGTTTCCAATCAAACCATGGCCAAGAACCTAAGACGCGCTGCGGCGATTCGCCCGTGGTTATTCTTAGGCCCTGCACTGGCTTTCTTAGTGCTTTATCTTATCTATCCGGTTTTTGAGTCTTTGTATCTATCGCTGCATGACCGAAATGGCGATCAATTCGTTGGCGTGAGCAATTACACCTGGCTGTTTAAGGATCCTGAGTTTAGAGAGTCTCTGTTCAATAACTTGCTGTGGTTGCTTGTGGTACCGGCCGCATCAACGTTTTTCGGTCTGGTCATCGCCGCGCTTACCGACAGAGTGAGTTGGGGAAATATCGCTAAAAGTCTGGTCTTCATGCCGATGGCAATCTCCTTTATTGGTGCATCGATCATTTGGAAGTTCGTCTATGACTATCGCGCACCCGGCTCAGAGCAAATCGGCATCCTCAATGCGATTGTCGAAGCATTTGGCGGAACCGCACAGGCCTGGATAACCATTCCTTTTTGGAACAACTTTTTTTTAATGGTGATCCTGATTTGGATTCAGACTGGCTTTGCAATGGTGATTCTTGCTGCAGCACTTAGAGGTGTGCCAGAGGAAACGGTGGAAGCCGCCATTCTTGATGGTGCAAATGGTGTGCAGATCTTCTTCAAGATTTTGATCCCGCAAATATGGGGAACCATCGCCGTAGTATGGACGACGATCACCATCTTAGTACTTAAGGTTTTCGATATTGTGCTAGCAATGACAAATGGTCAATGGAGCACTCAAGTGCTTGCCAACATGATGTTTGACTGGATGTTTAGAGGCGGCGGTGACTTTGGGCGTGGTGCGGCGATTGCCGTAATCATCATGGTCGCGGTGATTCCCGTTATGGTTTGGAACATGCGTCAAGCCAGTGCGCAGATGGAGGATCGATAATGACGACTAAAGTTGCAACGCCTTCATCAACAGAGCCACAAAACGCTAAGTTTAGTATCAGCCGACTTCGTCGCTCGCCGTTGACGATTCTGGTGCATTTATCTGTATTGCTCATCGTCATCTTATGGACGCTACCGACCGCGGGTCTGCTTATTTCGTCCTTTAGAGATAAAGACCAGTTAGCGCTATCAGGCTGGTGGACGTCACTTACGGCATCAGAGCAAAATCTAGTGGCTCGTACGGATAATCCGGATACGCAAGTAAAGTCAGGGGATGTATATGTGCTGTCGGGGCAGTTACTGGTAAACGACGCACCGACAGAGATCATGGCGTTTGGTTTTTCGTCTCGAGAGCCGACTAAGTTTTTGCCAGGCGAAGTCGCAGAGATGCGTAAAGGTGCAAAACTGACAGTTAGCGACGATGGTCACTACAAGATGACCTCGCCAGAGCCTTTTACTGGTAAACGCGGCAAACGCATTTTTTACACTGCGGTTGTGCCGCCAAAGTTTGGTTTAGACAACTACCGTGAGGTATTAACGGCTGAAGGGATAGGGCGTTCGTTTATTAATTCACTGACGGTCACCATACCTGCCACCATTATACCGATCCTCATTGCAGCCTATGCGGCTTACGCTTTGTCGTGGATGAAGATGCCGGGCCGAAATCTATTGATCGCGATGGTCGTCGGCCTACTCGTGGTGCCATTGCAGATGTCATTAATCCCTCTGCTTAGGCTCTACAACGATATCGGTGCCTTCTTTGGCGTGGGGGCGAAAACCTACCTGGGAATATGGCTTGCGCACACCGGCTTTGGTTTGCCGTTGGCGATTTACTTGCTGCGCAATTATATCTCCAGCCTACCTCGAGAAATCATTGAATCGGCCAAGGTTGATGGTGCAACGGACTTTGAGATCTTCATGCGAATCGTTCTACCACTGTCGTTTCCCGCCTTAGCGTCGTTCGCCATTTTCCAGTTTCTATGGGTTTGGAATGACTTGCTCGTGGCTACGGTGTTCTTAGGTACAGGAGAAGAGCATATGGTACTGACGGCACGATTACGTGAGCTATTGGGATCGCGAGGTGGCAATTGGGAGATTTTGACTGCGTCGGCGTTCGTTTCAATCGCGGTGCCGTTATGTGTGTTCTTTGTGCTGCAACGATATTTAGTTCGTGGGCTACTTTCTGGTTCTGTTAAATAAACAGTACCTGATTCAACGATGTGACTGATTCTAAGAAGAGATGAGTGAAATGACAGGATTATCTTTAACAAACGTCAAAAAATCATACGGTGAAACTCAGGTGCTGCAAGGGATTGACCTCGATATTAAGCAAGGGGAGTTTATCGTGTTCGTTGGCCCATCGGGCTGCGGCAAATCGACACTATTGCGAATGATTGCAGGGCTTGAAGATATTACTTCTGGAGAAGTGTGTATCGAAGGCGCCAGAGTGAATGAACTGCCTGCTGCGATGCGCGGTATTGCCATGGTGTTCCAAACCTATGCGCTATATCCACATATGACCGTGTACGACAATATGGCGTTTGCAATGCGTATTGCGAAAGAGTCAAAGGACGCCATTCACGAACGAGTGATGGAAGCGGCGCGAATGCTCCAGCTTGAACCTTATTTGGATCGTTTGCCAAAAGCGCTCTCTGGTGGTCAAAGGCAGCGTGTGGCGATTGGCCGAGCAATCGTAAGGCAACCAAAGGTGTTCTTGTTTGATGAGCCATTATCTAACTTAGACGCTGCGCTGCGTGTTCAAACTCGAATCGAAATTGCCAACCTTAAAGAAGCGCTGACTGAGACAACCATGATCTATGTAACACACGATCAGGTTGAAGCCATGACATTAGCAGACCGAATTGTTGTGCTCTCTGCTGGTCGTATAGAGCAAGTGGGGACGCCGCTAGAGCTCTATACCGACCCCGCCAATGTTTTTGTTGCGCAGTTCATCGGCTCTCCAGCAATGAACATCAGCAAAGCACGAATGGAGAAAGCGGGTGAAACGTCACTGGTGACCGCAGAAAGCGGTCTTAACATTGAAGTGCCTGTACGCTCCGAGGAGTCTCTAGCAGGCACCGAGCTGCAACTTGGTATTCGTCCTGAAGATTTTCTCGTTGCCGAGCCTTCGGATGCATTGATGTCGGGTAAGGTGCTGTTTGTCGAGTCGTTGGGTGAAGTTACGTTACTTCACGTCAAAGTAGAAGGGCATGAAGAAGCCGTCGTGGCCAAGCTTCCTGGCATATTGGATTTCCACAAGGGCGAAGAAATTTATTTGAAAGCAGAGCCAGAGAAGATCCACCTGTTTAATCGCGAGGGGGTTTCGCTCAAACATTTGTAAGCCTGTTCTCTCCAAAATAAAGCTCTCGCATCCGCGAGAGCTTTTTGGTTTTAGGCTGAGAACGGAATATTGCTAACATCTTGGCGGCAAATAGCATACTATACACGCCCTTTACCCAGCACTGAGCCATTCATCGTAATGACAGATAACACACAGCAAACGACATTTGCCGAACTTGGTTTGATTCCAACCTTAGTCGAGCGCCTAGAAGCGTTAGAGTACAGCCAACCGACCCCAATTCAATCTCATACTATTCCTCATGTACTTGAAGGGAGAGATATTATTGGTGGTGCTAATACTGGTTCTGGTAAAACGGCCGCTTTTGCGTTGCCGATCCTTCAAAAGGTGTATCAACAAGAGAGCTCAGCGAGTCGTCGAGGCAACTATGTGTCGCATCTGATTTTGGTGCCAACGCGCGAACTGGCCTCACAGGTGGCTTACAATGTGAAATCTTACTCTTATCATCTTAGAGACAAGATCAAAACGGTAGCTGTGTTCGGTGGTGTATCGGTGAATCCTCAAATGCTGGCACTTCGTGGTGGTGCGGATGTGATTGTGGCAACGCCAGGTCGTCTTCTGGATCTGGTTTCCAGCAATGCGATTAAGTTAGACCAAGTAAAAACACTGGTTCTGGATGAAGCGGATAGAATGCTAAGCCTGGGGTTTACCGAAGAGCTCAACAAGATCTTAGCACTGCTGCCAGAGCAAAAGCAGACACTGCTGTTCTCTGCGACTTTCCCTGAAAAAGTGACCACCCTGGCACAAGGTCTATTGAACGACCCGATTGAAGTTCAGTTGCAAAGCGCTGAAGCCAGTACCTTGGTACAACGCGTATTCAGCGTGAACAAAGGCCAAAAGACGGCGGTACTGGCGCATTTGATTAAGCAGCACCAATGGCGTCAGACACTGATTTTCGTGAATGCGAAAAATGCCTGTAACCACTTGGCTCAAAAGTTATCAAAACGCGGTATCACTGCAGAGGTTTTCCACGGAGACAAAGGGCAAGGTGCGCGTACTCGCGTGTTGGAAGGCTTCAAATCGGGTGAAATCCAAGTGCTCATTGCAACCGATATTGCTGCACGTGGTCTAGATATCGAAAAACTGCCTGTGGTGATTAACTTTGATCTTCCACGCAGCCCTGCTGACTATATGCACCGTATCGGCCGAAGCGGCCGTGCTGGTGAGGTAGGTTTGGGCTTATCGCTGATTGATTATGATGACTATCATCACTTCAAAGTGATTGAGAAGAAAAACAAGCTGCGCCTAGAAAGGGAGCAAGTCGCAGGATTTGAAGTCGAAGACGATCAAAGTGAAGCGTACTTTGCGCCAATGAAGCCACGAGCGAAACCTGCGGGTACTGGCAAAAAGAAGAAAAAGCGCAGTCAATAGAATGAAGCGAGTGGTGGGTAGCTAGCCCGCTTTCTAATCTACCGCTTCTATCAAAACACAAAAAGCCTTACTTAACAGTGAAGTAAGGCTTTTTTCGGACATTTAGCAATGCGTTATCGACGCGGTGGACGTCCGCGTCCTGAACGTTTCTTAAATGCTGTCGCCGCTTTCGCTTGTGATTTAAGAATCGATTCAATAGTCAGTGCCATTGGCTCTTTTGGTTCAAGGCCGTGCGGGAAGGTACGTGCTCTTGGTGGAATGTTGTATTCTTCAGCGCTTGCTCTTGGCATATGCTTAAAACGGTATAGATAGAAGTTTTCTAACTTTTCTCTCGCCCAATCCGTTTTCTTAAGGTATTTCACGCTACTCGCAATCGACGGCTTAGTATTAAAGCAGTTGAAGCGCATTGCGGTGTCGAGAATGTCCCAGCCATAAAAATCCACCAACTCTTGCAACATGGTTTCAAGCTTTAGCCCGTGCAGTGGGTTGTTTTGTTGCAGTTCAATTCTTTCTTCGTCAGTCATCATTTTAAGGGTCTCACTTATCAGTGGGCGGAGTGTAGCAAACTGTGCCGCGCAGAGATATCTATAACAAGGATAGGGCAGCTATAACGAGAATAGTGATTTAAACCGTTTTCACTTTTAAGCGGTTTTTATTGTCGCGATTTGCGATGACTTGTTGGTGGTCATCGATCGTACCTAAAGTTTTTGCTAGGCGGTCATACAAAACCACGTTCACCGTCGCAGCGAGATTCATGCAGCCATTCGTCGGCACATAAACCACATGATGAGCTTTATCGACCAGTTCTTGTGGCAGGGAGCCATCCTCTGGGCCAAATACATAGATGGCTTTCTCAGGGTGTTCAAAGTGAGGCAGAGAGCTCGCACCTACAGCAAACTCAATACAAACGATTTTCACATCTTCGGCCAAGTCAGCGGTGAGATCTTCCTTTTCCACCAAAGCAATCCGTTCATGAATGTTTTGGGTATCGGTTTGAAACCGAACGGCTCGGCTATAGCGTGTACCGTTATAACGTACTTCACCCGCGTCGTAGCACCCAGCTGCGCGCATGACTGCGCCGACATTGGTTGGGCTTTTAGGGTTGTGTAGGCCGATAACGACTTTCGAGTTTGTTGTCATTGCTGTGGTACTACTTTATTGATTGGGTTGTAGAGAATTTAGTGGGGCGGATTATGGCGTTATTGATCATAAAGTGCCAGTGCTAAAAATAACGGATTAGCAGGAAATCTATGTTAGAGCCGTTGCGCTGAAACCGATTTGGGTTGCAATGACTAAATGTCGCAGTCGATGACACACTATTTTAAAACCGCCCAACTTGGCACTTGTAACTGCCTGCTGATAGATAAATGCCTTAGATAAATGATCAAGCCAATGGCAACTAACGCGCTGATATCAGACAGTGCGGGCGCAAAGTAAAGCACCGATGCATGGATAACACAACCAATTGCTACTGGTGTGGCATAAAGCTCTTTGTTGAGCAGCAAACTTGGTCTTTGTATAAGCACATCTCTTATGACGCCACCGCCAACGCCTGTCATGATACCCATTAGAATGGGGGCTATGGGCAAACCAAAATCTAGACTCCATGCTTTATCAGTTGCTTGAATAGAGAACATTGCGAGAGCAATAGAGTCGATATAGAGGTTTGCCTTGTTAACGAGTCGCTTTTCTAAAAGTGGGACGAAGAAAAACCCCAGTGTACTGCTGACAATGGCCACCCAGATAAAGTAAGTATGCTCAGCCCAGAACATTGGAACGTTCAGAATACAATCTCTTACTGTCCCTCCACCCACAGCGGTCACGATGCCTAATACGATGACGGTGAACAGATCGGCTTTCTTTTCCCTAGCAGCAAGAACGGCAGACAACGCGAAAGCGCTGATCCCTAAAATGGTAATTACGTCGATCAAAAAGTCGGTATTAGCGTACATGGTATTCTCCAACGATATGATGGCTCACTAGAGTCGTTAATTGAATAAAGAAAAGGCGGTACTTTGGTGGAGCATGGCTTCAGGCGTGGTCGCTTCGTCAGATGAGGAACTGGCTATCTCTTTGACTAAGAAGACAGCAACGACAGCGATGAGCAAAAACAAGAGAACTTTCATAGTGTCACCTTATTCAAGGAATTAGCCCCGAAACCAAGTGCTCCGGGGCTAGAAGGGGAATGTTAGTTAATTGACTGAACGATTGCTCGAGCCATAGATTCTTCTTGGTTTTCACCATCACCTGTCGCGAACCAAGCTACGACAGTATTGGTTGATGGAGAAATATAAAGACCTTGACCACCAACGCCCGCTTTATACATGTCACCTTCAGAAGTGACCGCATCCCACTGGTAGCGGTTACTGATCTTGCCAGCGTCGTCAGCGAAGTTTTTAGTCAGTTTTTTGCCCAAGTAGCCATCAGGGTATTGGGCAATGTATTTGCGGTCGTGGATCTTCGCCATGATCTCATCAGAGACGATTTGCTCACCGGCAATCTGTTTAGCACTCGGAGTGAATGCCATGCCAAAGCGCGCAAGGTCTCTTAGCGTTGAGTTCACACCCATAAAACCAAGCGTGTTGCCTGAAGGGCTAGCGATATAGTATGCATCGTGCTCGGTACCTAGCTTGCTCCAAATACGCTCTGCGAATAGTTCAGAAAGCGGTTTGTCGGTGACATGCTCGACAATTCGGTTGATCACAAACGTATTGATTGAGTTATATTCAAACTTTTGATGACCAGGTGTTTTGCGCTCCATTGAACTCAGTACGTCAACCCAAGACTCTTGACGATTACGAACATCTGGTACCATACCGACCATATCCGTAGCCGCCCAGCGGAACCAAATCTGGTCTGGGTTAGTGCGAGAATCTGGCGTCGGCTCATCGTGCTCTGTACCATTGAGGCCCGATGCCATATCCAGTGACTCTTCAACTTTTACTGTGTCCCAAACCGAGCCTTTCAACTCAGGTAGATAGTGGCTGACGGGCTTTTGAGTATCGACTTTTCCTTCTTGCTCAAGCATTGCAAGTAAGGTTGAGCCCGTTACCTTAGAAACCGACATCCAAAGGTGCTTGTCTTCAGGGCGCATGGTTTTGTATCGCTCGAAAACAATCTTTCCGTCTTTTATCACAACCATCGCATCAATGGGTTTGGTGTCGAAATGCTCATCTACGGAGATCTCTTTTTCAGAGCGATAGTTCATATATTTGACGTTGTTAATGTCAGCATTGATTGCATAAGGGAGTTCCGACACTTGTCCATCTCGTGGCACCTGTGACGTTGGGTAAAACTTTGACATGTTTACCCAAGCGAATTCGGTTTGTGCTGACGGGAACTGAATCTTTACCTTATTTTGCGGCTGATTAAAAAAACGACTGATATTATTAATATCGTCCACTGATATCGCTGTACTTAAATTCGTTTGCTCAGCTAGCGTTGGGCCGTTAGGGTTTATTTGACTCTCTGCTAAAGATGCTGCAGAAAATGAAAGCCCCAAGCTAAGCGCTATGGTGGTATACAGTTTATTTGACTTGAATGTTTTCATGTTAGTTTCCTAAATAGTGTGAATTCGTCTAGAACTCGAGTTCATTGGAAGACGAGCAAGAAGTTATAAATCTTTGATTAAAATGTGTAATCGACGGCGAAGATCACTCGGTGATTGTCGCGGTCATCTGACGTTGAACGTTCATAGATGGTGTAGTTGTACTCCAGGCCTAGAACGAGGTTTTCACGCGCAGTCCATTTGATATTGGCTAAGGCAAATTGTGTTTTAGTGAAAGTGTCACTTTGCCATTCGATTTCTTCCGCCTGCCAGACGCCATAGGCGAAGGTTGACTTCAAGGAATCGGTCCATGAATGACCTAAAGATGTCCACAGTGATTGAGATTCACGTAGGTGGAATTCCCCAGTGCTCGGCTCAAACAATGGACCCGTGTTATTCACACCGAGTACGTAGCGGTCATTGCCGTAACTGTTGTAGTAAGCAATTGAGAAGTGATCTTTAGGGTTAAACTTAATCCCACCCGAAACCTGATAGGCCCATCCGTTATCGCTAAAAGACTCGCCTGCAAACTGACCTTGGTCGACTTTGGTTGTGATGTGGTTCACCACTGCAGACGCTCTAACCCAATAGTCATCGGTGCTGTTTTGCACGCCAATGACGAAATCAGGGAATCTGGAAGTGTTATCTAAACGCGTGTCCAAATCGTGACTGTCATCTATCTGAACGCGGTTTGAGCCACTCTCAAGTGCTAGGTCGTAGCGGAAATTCCCAAAGCTCTGCGACCAACGGATCATAGGTTGGCGAGTGAATACAACGCCGCTTAGTGTCGGTTCAAGTACTGTGTCCGGAAGACGGTTCATATCCATAAGCGTTGACCAGGTTTGGCCGATTAGCAGTGACCCATTGCCTATTTGCCAATCAACGAGCGCCTCGCGCATACGCAGTTCCATGTTCCCGTTGTTGGCACCATTGAAATCGAATGAAATGAACGAGCGGATCGACTCGTTTCCTTCAAACTGGGTGTTGGTACCGAAATTTAAGCGAGTGAGCGTGCTGTCGATGTGTACACTTGGGTCTGTATTGCGACCATACAGACCATTAGGGGTATTGTTTACGCCCATCCCAGATACGTCACTATCCGCAATTAACGCACCAACGACCTTACCTGAGATGTCCACCTCTGTTCGGTCAAGGACCTCAAGCGCACTTAAAGCTGGCGAAAAACTCAATGCGAGCGCGAGCGCAGAGGTTTTAGAGAAGGTTTTGCACGTTGAGTCATGTCTTTGATGTATTGGTTTGCTTTTCATCGAAATTCTGCTTTTTGTCATCTGATGCACACAGTTAACCTCGCACCTAATTGAGACTAAGGTGCGTGGGTTATAAGGCTTATTGTTGAAACGAAGGATTTTTTCAGTGCAAGTCTGTATGAATTAAAAATAGAATTTGTAGTTTGCCCAAACGACCGTCTCGTTGATGCTTTTATCGACAAAGCTATTTTTAATCGTCGTGTTGGTGTTGGTGACTTTAATTTGGCCCCAGCGTGTTCGGTCTTTGCTGAAAGGCGTAGACATGAGAAAGTTTGTATTGAGAACAGACATGTCTACATCACCAGATAAGTAGTTGTATTCCGGATACAAACCAAAGTAAGTACCGTCGTGACCAGCGGTATAGAAAACATAGAGAGCGGCAGAGCCACCAATAGCATTTTGGTCAGATAGGCTAGCGAAAGACTTTACTTCATCCGAAAATTTGCCACCAAGAACACCCGCACGAGGAAATATATTCAACCCTTTAACGCCAGAGTTAATAGCGAGTGTCACACCTGGTGATGCAGAGGTGAACAGTGCGTTATCTAGAACATCAAGTGATGCGGCGATCTTTGGAACGGTTGTGTTTTCTGTCGTAAATACATGAAAGTATTGAAATCTGCTGTCAGTATATTTGCCATCCTTATCCATCGCAGCTTCGAGGGTAAACATGCCTTGCTGACCGTTATCGAACTTCATATCACCGGAGATTGAACCTTTCACACCACCTTGATTACTCATACCTACATAGGCCGATGTGTTGGTTTCAGTGAGATCTGAAGGATCAGGCGTTTTGTCTGCCGCCAATACTGGAGCCGACGCTGCTAGCAACGATAGAACAAGGATTGATCTTGTATTTGTCATCTATGATTCTCTAAGTTTTAGATGTGAGAGATATAAAATCCTTTTGCGTAAATTACAGCAACTATGTTGGCGTAAAGACTCCTTCCGATGAGGGTATGTTAAGAGGTCTTCAAAGAACTAAATAGGTCATTTTTGGACATTGAACAGGTCATTTTTGGACATTTGATGATGGTTTTGTCAGCGAAAAATGATGGAGTGCCTACAAGAAAGCGGCATTAGTTTTAAGCGATGGACAGGTAGAGTCGCATTGACAATAGATTGGGTGGTGAGTTAAAGCGAGAATATGAATGGTATGTAGGGATCACTCAGTTCTGGCTTTTCTTAATTGCGCTGGTGTTAAACCACACATGGCTTTGATGGCGCGGTTGTAGTTAGAAACATTATCGTATCCCATTCGATAGGCGATATTACTTACAGACTCGTCAGTATCTAAAAGTAACTGTTTACTGCGCTTAAGAATGGCGTGCTTTTTGATTTCCAAGAAAGAGGTGTCGTGATCTTTAAAGTAGCGATAGAGTGTTTTTGGTGTGACCCCAAATAAACTCGCGACCCAATCTGCGGTAAAGTGGGGTATATGGCAGTAACTCTCAGCTAAAAGTAGAATTTCGCTTATGTCTCTGGACTTCAATGCTCGGTTAGCCATAGGTTCTAGGTTTTCTACGTCAGTGAGCTCTAAGCTAAAATACGCTTGTTCGTAGCGAATTTCTGTATCCGGTAACAGGATGTCTGCGTATATTCTGCCCTGATTCTTGTTACTCATTAGACTTAAGCTCGCTGGCTTCCAGTCATTTCCAAGCCAATGACGACAAATATGAAGTAATAGGGAAACCCGAAACCACTCATTAATGTTTGAACCAGGAAAACTAGGTTTAAGTAAACCTCGGTGACACCAACTCCAAACACCAGACACCTTCTCAAGCCAGTAAGTGTTTTGACGGCTGAAGCGATGTTCATTACGCATAAGTGATTGAATAGTTTGCTTAAAGTCAAGACCGCTTTCAATAAGTCCCCATTTCCCTTCTATGACTTGCTGCGCTATGTTTTGTCCCACTATCAAGGGCATATCGTCCTCACAAAGAGGAGCGATTCGGCTTAAAAAAAGCGCTAGCTCTTTCATTGGTAGCCACGACTCGTTGATCACATCGTCACTAGGCAAGCCACAGTCTGAAGCGATCTCTCTCCAGCGTATCCCCTTACTTTCTAAGTACGGTATATAGTAAAGAAGTGTTTCCGATGAAGTGAGTATTAGGGGAGAGTGCAGTTTTCGCATGTGCTCATTCTAATCACGGTCGTGTTCGAGTGATGAAATTCTAACATGGTGTCCTACGACATAGTAGTTGGTAGCTAACAAGAGCTCGACGCCGTGGGAATCATTGATTTACACACGTGGTTTAAAATGACTAAAGAAAACGCTGTAGAAGATATACAATAACCGAGTTGCGACGTCGCAGCATTGGATACTCATTCACAGAAAGCCCCAAAGAAGCCCCATATGCCCGATAAACAAGAATTCACCGCAGAATACACCCTCAACAAAGCGTTTTTTGCTGAGTGTTACGATCAAACCAGTACTCCAACTGAATTCCCTAAATCTTACTATAAAGCCGCGCTGTTTCTTCTCTTTGGCTCGGTGTTGGTTAAGTTTGAGTTACTGCCTAACGGCTATTTGGGGTGGTTCTTTATTGTGTTGAGTTTTGTCGAGGCTTTAAGTGTTTACTTTAAAAGAGGCTGGTGGGTGTGGCGTCAGAACATTGGTTCGAGTGCTGGCAGTAAAGTGGAGCTCAAGGTTGATGCCAAAGGCGTGACGTATAAAAGTGGCAAGGTCAATAACACCATTGCCTGGAGTGATATCGACCAACTGCAACAAAGTGAGTTGGGACTCATTATTCATATAGGTAAACAGCGCCAATACGTCAGCAAATCTTGCTTAAGCGATGAAATGCTTGCCTTTATGGTCGAACAGCACGCCGCAGCCAACACGAACTAATTTTAGTGTGTGAGACCTTGATGGCTCGAAACTAAGAAGCGAACCCTGACCGGTTCGCTTTTTCTATTTTTCACTGAGACTACCAATATGCTGGTAACTTCCTGATTCCGTTCCATCCAAATAGGTAAAGTTCATACTAGTAACTGTAGTCTACGACTAATGTCTAACTGCCTGAGACTATTTGTTTTTTTTCGTTTGGTATATGGTACTAGCAACTGTATATCAAGGGTTTCATAACGAAGAATCCGACAGATCTTTGTAGTAGAAAGTAGTTAGAAACTACTCGCTAGACCTTTGTGCAGTAAACCAATAACGTTTGCTGGAACAACACACCATAGAGTGTGAACGAAAGGAATCACAATGAGCAGTACTTTAGAAGCCGTACACGCAGGAACAGAAAACCCCCAAGCCAACCAAGATGAACTCACCTATGAACAACAACATAAACCTAGATCAGAATTTTCATCCCGAGAGCAATATTTAGAACACGAATTGCAAGTCATGGCGCCGAAACGCTGGCGTCCAAATTTACCATTTAAAGACTATCGATTTGAGCTAGAAGACACTATCCCTGCGATGGCGGCGACCATTGGTAAAGTGGTTATGGTGGGGGCTATTGCTGCAACCTTTGCCGGGGCTTTGGGACTCAATGAGGGCTTTGTTTTAGAAAATGTGCGTTATGAATTACTCATAGCCTCTGTATTCATTATTCTTTTCTCTGGCTTTCTACTACCCACCGCTAACCTTGTAGGTACACACGGCCCATTAATCCCTTTAATACCTATTGTTGTCGCTGCTGGTAGGCACCCGATGGCTTTTGGGTTGCTGACTGGCGCTTTAGGTTTATTACTCGCCGTTAGTAAAGGTGGCAGTATGCTGGCAAACCTGACTAGTAAACGCTAACCTTTACGTATTTGGATCTACCAGTCTTGCTATTGACAATCTTTAAGTAAAGGTATGACTTTTCCTTGTTTTAGCTCTTGCTCAAGCTTACTGATGGCCTTGCTCACCGCAGGAGCGAAATACTAAGTTCTGTGTTGGCTTTGGCAAAATTGCCAAGTTTCGCTACTTGAATAAAGATAGGAAGTTGCGTCGGTAGTGATTTCATTGACCAGTGGTTATTTACAGAGCAATTGAAGTGAAGCTAAAGGTTATGCCTGAATTCGTCAATACTGTATTGAACCGCACTACATGGCTGATAAATAAGTGTTGCAACGTGGCTCTGTTTTTTAAGTTATTGATAGGGTTAGTCTACTCATCAAAAAGCTAAACTCGCAAAGCTCTAATCCCTTCATACAATAAGCCAGATGTTCACTTCCGGCAATCTTAGTGTTCTGATACATCAATTTTGAATTTCTGATAAACGTTCATTTGTTTCTGCAACGAATTTACACTCCTTCTAAACAAAATATCTCGTTTCATAGACTGAGAAACGCTAGATGACGAAATTTAAGGAATGCAAATTTCATAACTCGCAAAGGATGGGCATAAATTTAATATATCAGAAGCAGAAATATCAAAATGAATATCCTAATCAGACCCGTGCTCGCCGCATCCGTGATGCTAAGTGCTCCTGTTTTATCTGACTCATTATCACTAGATATCGACCAACAGCAATTTGAAATGGTAGAACACTGGGAAGCATCCCTTACCGAGTTTTCAGAGATATCTCAGCCTCAGAGTTCAGATTTTACTATCAGATCCCATCCAGATAAGTCCAATACAGCATGGGAAGAGCTTACAGACACCAACCACGTTTACAGTAACCCTTATCGTGTGTCTCTATTCTCTCCGCAAAATGGTGAAGATAGCGCTAGGCTATGGTCGCAAACAAAGTCAATTGCTGCGTATGGTGTTGGTGTCGCTGGTGCTTTGGCTTTGATGCCGGAATCCATTACCAACTGGGAAAAGGGTGGGGACGATCTGTTTGGTAAGTGGGTTGATAATGTTAGCAGTGGCCCAACTTGGGACCGTGACGACTGGTTAATCAATTATATTGGTCACCCTTATTTTGGAGGGGTGTATTATCAAGCTGCTCGCAAATCTGGCTATCGTCAGTGGGACTCATTTGTATACTCCGCAATGATGTCAACTTTCTATTGGGAGTATGGCATTGAGGCCTTCGCGGAGGTTCCTTCCATTCAAGATCTTTTTGTTACGCCTATCCTTGGCTGGGTATATGGAGAGTGGGCCTACAATAAAGAGCAGGAAATCCGACTGACAGGCGGCAGTGTTTGGGGGTCAAAGTCACTGGGAAATATATCTTTGTTCTTGCTTGACCCTGTTGATAGCCTTGGGAGCGGTGTTAACCATTTGGCGGGAAGAGAGATTGTAAAAGCAGGTACTGGATTTGTTGGGGTACAAAACGTCAACACGCCGAATGGTGGTTCTGAGCGTCAATTTAGGTTTGAGGTGCAGTACGCACTCGATACGACTCCTAGCTTCTCGAGAACCAGAAAAAGTTACCACTCGCAAAGCAGCGAAGACCCTGTGACTTATAGCATCGTTGGAGTCTCGGCAGGTGCTAGCTATGTAGTTCCATCTGACTATTGGGAACTAGACTCAGGTACGGGTGCCTCGTTTACTGTAGGCTTGCACTTTAGCCCTGCTCTCTCTGGACACTTAACTTACACTCGAGCGTCTCTAAATGACCGAAATACAATGCGAGCGGTGACGTATGAAAGCTACAGTGCAAATGGCCTTTATTATTTTAATAGTGATTCCAAACTACGCCCGTTTGTTACGGCAGGCGTTGGTGAAAGCATGAAAAATGAGGATAACAAAACCAAACAGTTACAGTTAAATGCTGGTGCAGGATTGCACTATACACTTCATCCAAATTGGGCTCTACAAGCAGAATGGCGCTATGCAGGGCGTCCTTCAGCAAAAGCGAGTGAAACTGTTGCGACAGGCCGATTGGTCTATCGGTTTGGTAAAGGCGAGTAGATGAAGCGCTAGTCTAACGAAGCGTATCAGAATATTTATTTGGTTCTGATGCGGTTTCTTATGGAGTCTCACATCCTAACATGTGTGTTGCTGGCAAAGTTGCCAAGTGATACTTTTATGTTTGACGGGTGGGACTTTAAAAGGCATCAAGGATGAGCAAATCAATTAAAAATCTCGATTTAAATCTGCTGACTCTTTTGAAAGTGGTAGTTGAGACAAGAAACGTCTCTCAAGCAGGTGAAATACTGGGGATTTCCCAAACCAGCGTGAGTCGTGGCATGGCAAAACTGCGTGAGACTTTTGGAGATCAGCTGTTTATTCGAAAGGCGCATGGTGTTGAGCCTCTGAACTTGCAGAAAAATTAGCCGAAGCTGCGGAGAACATGTTGACGCCGTTTAGCGAGGTACTTGAAGCCTACAGCAGCTTCGACCCTGATAATTATGAAGGGACGGTCGTGATTGCCTTTGAGTTGACCTTGCTTGAGATTTTTGGGCGAGGGATATATCAGGCACTAGTTCAAGCGCTACCTAAAGCAAACCTATCTTTAGTATATTGGCAACAAGACACGCTTTCACAAATACTAGACCGAAATATAGACTACATGGTTCACTATGAACCATTTCCAATTCCACAAGACATATATACCCATCACTTATCAGATATTAAGATTAACTTAGTAGCGAGAAAAAACCATCCAGTGCTAAGTAAAACATCAGACTGGGATGTTATCCATAAACTTCCTCTGGTTAAGCTATTCTCGGAAAGTGTCAATCCAAATCAAGACCCTTATACCAATAGTTTGTTCACTTCTAGAGGATACACACCCAATATAGTGCTAAGCACTCACAGTATCTCCATTGCGGTTGATAAGCTTGTTAACTCGGACGCATTTAAGTTCAATAGCAGTTATTTACTTACTCATAATGATGAACTCCAATGTTATCCTCTTCCTCTGATGCCCAAAGAACTGAGGAGTGTCTCAGTTGTAGGTGGTTATTTGCAGGCGAAGCGCGGCTATCCATTAAACCAGTATCTGCATCAAACAATGCAGAGTTTTTTTAATGACGTACTGCAACCAGATATAGCCGAGCAGACTATTGGCATACAGCCTTAGGTGATTCCTTTAACTCACTTGTTACTTTTTATTATTGGTACAGTGCTAAGACCACTAGGTAGCTTTGTGGTTGTTTGTTGATTTATGAAGTAACGAACGCTCGCTTCACTTGGGATTTTCGACTGTCTAATGGAGGGAATTATAACAAGTCGTGTTTAACGACAATGCCAAATAGCAGAAACGCTGAATCACAAAGAAACTCCAGCGCTCCTGTAACACCTAACCTCAACTCAGCTTGCTGAACATCGACAAGCAGTCAGTCGCTTTGTTATCGACGAAAGATCTAGCCCTGCAACTGTCGTATCAAACTCAACCTTGTTTAGCCAGAACACATCCAGCAGTAAATGTATGTCGTTAGACAATAACTCGATATCTCCAGCTCGCAACTTCTCAGGGTCATGTCCCCAACTTTCAGATATATCGAATAGAATTTTCCTCCCAGTGTCTGGCTTAGCGTTGGTTTTGTGCTCATCAATGCTTGTTACTAGAACGATGGTGCATGGTCCATCGCCTATGTCCAACAAACAATAGGGGCGATTATTGAGGCAAATCGATTCTTGATAGTCGTTTTGCCGTAGTGGGTTTTTGTCGCTCATTTATACCTCTCTATAGAAATAAATCTTCATCGATAACCTACTTCGTTACTAAGCGGAAAAGAACGAATAAGAGTTATTCATAATTGGGGAAAGCCAATGTTCAAAAATGAATAACAGCTAAACCTAGAGAGATAGGGCGATTTCTTTAAACTCTCAACCAACAGATAGAGACCATCTATCACATTTTTAATCATCTTTAAGAAATCTTGGAGAGCTCCGTGAATCGCCCAATGTTGTCAGATTACTTTCATACCAAGCCTTTTTTGTTGACAGTTGGACTTTCTGCATCGGTTTTATTAACCGGATGCAAAAGTGAACAAAGCATTGAACAAGTGCCCGTCGTTCGTCCAGCTATTATCGAAACTATTACCCCTCAAGTCGTTGCCGACCTTTATTTCAATGGTGTGGTTCGTTCTTCACACCGTGCAGAGCTTTCATTTCGTAGTGCAGGCCGTTTGGTAGAGCTCATGGTTGAGCAAGGGGATAGCGTTTCAAAAGGGCAGATTATCGCAAAACTTGATCCAGTGGATGCAGAGATTGCTCTACAAGCTGCCAAGAATGAAGCCTCAAACTCACAAACTGAATATAAGCGCGCGTTGCAACTTTATAACGGTAAGCAGGCGATCTCAAAGAGTCAGTTGGATGAGATAAAGCTCCGTTATCAATTAGCGATAAGCAAACTCGAAGAAGCTGAACGTAGACTCGACGAAACTGTGCTTAAAGCGCCATTCGATGGTGTAGTCGGGCGGAAATATGTTGACAATCATACTCTTATTCAAGGCAATGAATCGATTCTTTATATCCATGACTTAGAGCAACTCGAAGTGGTAATCCAGGTTCCAGAGCGAATTATGACCCAGCCAAATAGCCCGAGAAAGGTATTTGCTACCACGTCTCTGTTTCCAAGCAAAACCTTTGACTTAGAGGTGAAGACGTTTGAAACCGAACCGGATCCTGCAGCGAGAACCTATGGTGTCACTTTGGAGTTTAAAAAAGCACAACAAGGTTTACTTCTACCGGGAATGTCAGTGCGCGTTTTGTCGGTGCTCAGCGAACAAGAGGAGGGCATGATCACTGTACCACTTTCAGCTATTTCACCAGATAACTTGGGTAATCAGTACGTTTGGGTTGTAAAGGAAGACAACTCGATTGAGCGTCGAGCAATTGAAACTGGAGGTATGTCAGGGGAGCGCGTGCAAGTGACGTCTCAGCTCAATGCTGGAGAAAGAGTGATTACTGCTGGCACGTTGGCTTATCGCCCGGGCAAGAGGTTCGACCAATGATGAATGAGGTTGCCAACTAATGAGTATCGCCAACGTAACAATCGCTAAACGTACAAGTGTTTGGGTGCTTATTGCGCTTACTTTAATTGGTGGATATATCAGTTATCTCAAGCTAGGCCGCTTTGAGGACCCAGAGTTTGTTATTCGCCAAGCTGTTATCGTGACGCCATACCCGGGAGCAACAGCACAAGAGGTATCAGATGAGGTTACTGATGTAGTAGAGGGTGCACTGCAATCACTTCAAGAGGTAAAAGAGATTACTTCTGTATCGAAGCAAGGCATGTCAGAGGTAACGGTAGAGATAAAAAGGACGTTTTCAAAAAATGAGGCTGAACTGCAACAAGTGTGGGATAAAGTCCGAAGGAAGATAGGTGATTCTGAACGCTCATTACCACCAGGAGCAGGTGCTCCCATTGTCAACGATGACTTCGCCGATGTTTATGCACAGTTCTATGCAGTTACTGGTCGTGGTCATAGCGACAAGCAGTTGCAAGACTATGTAGATTCTTTGCGTCGTGAGCTTGCCTTGGTGCCTGGTGTCTCTAAGACAGCGACTCTGGCAGAGAAGAACGAAGTCGTCTACGTGGAAATATCGAGTGATCGCCTTGCTCAGTTTGGAGTGTCTGCAGAGAAGATATATAGCGTACTCGAGCGTCAAAACTTGGTTTCAACCGCTGGTAGCCTCAATGCCAATACAATGCGTGTTGCGATTACGCCTGTGTCCAGTGTTAATTCATTTAAACAGCTGGAGAACCTTCAAGTGGCGATTGGTGAAAACAACACCATTATGAAGCTTTCTGACATTGCCACAGTGATACGTGGTTATGAAGAGCCTTACTCCGTGCTGATGAGGTATAACGGAAAGCGAGCAATCGGTCTAGGTATATCGAATGTCGCCGGTGGTAATGTTGTCGAAATGGGGGATGCTGTAAAAGCACGAATTGCAGAGTTAGAGAGTCAGCGACCACATGGGATCGAGCTGCATGAAGTGTCGATTCAATCGGACTCAGTTCGAGAGTCAGTTTCCGAGTTTATAAACAATTTGATTGCTGCAGTAGTGATAGTGTTTGTTGTCCTGTTGCTATTTATGGGGGTCCGAACGGGATTAGTTATTGGCTTCGTGCTTGTT
The DNA here is from genome assembly GCF_003263785.1 of Vibrio variabilis. Classification (GTDB taxonomy): domain Bacteria; phylum Pseudomonadota; class Gammaproteobacteria; order Enterobacterales; family Vibrionaceae; genus Vibrio; species Vibrio variabilis. The sequence goes on along the minus strand of NZ_JYJK01000097.1, from coordinate 16,297 downwards.
CTGACCGTGGCTGGTACGCTGATTGTAATGTTGATAGATGATATCGCCATGCAGCGTATTTCCCTAGGGGCGCTAATCATCGCACTGGGCATGTTGGTTGATAATGCTATTGTCGTGACTGACGGCGTATTAAGCCGCATGCAGAAGAATCCAACAGCAGACCGTAAAAAAATTGTTGATGATATCGTCAACGAAACCAAGTGGCCTTTATTGGGGGGACAATCGTTGGTATATGTGCTTTCAGTGCTATAGGCCTGTCACCATCAAATATGGGTGAGTACGCTGGTTCGTTATTCTGGGTAATTCTCTACTCGATGTTGCTGAGTTGGGTGCTTGCAGTCACTGTCACTCCAATGCTGTGTCATGATTATTTGAAGGTCAATGCCAAGAAAAACTCGAAGCCTGGAAAAATTAGTCAGAACTACAAACGTGTATTGGAACTCGTACTTAATAATCAGAAAAAGAGCTTACTCGTTGTCGTTGGTCTATTTTCCATTGGAGTAGTGACATTTGGTCACGTTCCTCCAGGTTTTATGCCGGAATCTCAGAGGCCGCAATTTGCTATTGATATTCGATTGCCGCAAGGTACCGACATTGAACGTACCCATAGCATATTGCAAAAGATTGAGAAGGATGTGTGGGAGAAATCGAATATTACCAGCACAACAAGCTTCATAGGTTCAGGAGGGCTTCGCTTTATGTTGACGTACTCACCAGAACCTGCAAATGCGAGCTACGCACAGATGCTGGTGGATGTAGATGATTACAGCGTTATAGAAACTTTAATTGAAGAGCTGCAAGTTGAACTTAATGAACGTTATACAGACGCTTCGATCAGTGTTTGGAAATTTATGTTGGGGCCTGGTGGAGGCAAAAAAATAGAAGTGGGCTTCAAAGGGCCAGACAGTGAAGTCCTTAGACAACTTTCTGAGCAAGCCAAAGCGATCATGGAGCAGTCTCCCGCAGTGGTCGCTGTTCAGGATGATTGGCGTCAACAAGTTCCTGTAATTAGGCCTGTGTACTCAGAAGAAAAGTTGCAGACGTTTGGTCTAACGGCAGTCGAATTGAATCAAGCTATCCAACAAACTGTTTCGGGCCGCAATGTTGGTGTTTACCGAGAGGGGAATGATCTTATTCCCATTGTCGTTCGCTCTCCTGGGTCAGAGCGTCATCATGAAAGAGTGATTGAAAACACCAAGGTTCATAGTGGTACAATCGGTCAGTTTGTTCAGGTTGGGCAGTTGATAGATTCCTCCACCGTTGAATGGCAAGATGCCATGCTGCGTCGAATTGATCGAGTTCCAACTATCATGCACAAGCCGACCCCGCTGCTGGTTTTCTGACTTCGGAGGCGCTAGACATGATTCGTACAGATATAGAGAGCATACCTCTGCCGGTAGGCTATGAGCTTGAATGGTTTGGTGAGTACAAACAAGCTAAAGAAGCAGACGAAGGGCTCAAGATATCTGCTCCCTATGGTTTTACGGCGATGATTTTAGCTGTCGTGTTTATGTTTAACGGCATTCGTCAAGCATTGGTAATTTGGTTTACTGTACCTTTAGCCGTATGTGGTGTTGCCGTAGGACTGGTCGTATTCCAGACACCATTTGAATTTATGGCTACATTGGGCTTTTTGAGCCTGATTGGCATGATGGTAAAAAATGCCATAGTGCTTGTCGATCAAGCAGATAAAGAGATATTGGCAGGCACACAACCTTATGAGGCCATTATATCTGCAGCAATGAGTAGAGCGAGGCCCGTGATCCTTGGTGCTGCGACAACAATCCTTGGGGTAGCACCATTACTTGTCGATCCATTCTTCAAAAGTATGGCGGTGACTATTATGTTTGGCCTTCTGTTTGCCACGGCATTAACGTTAATAGTAATTCCACTAAACTATGCGTTATTTTTTAGAATTAAGTCTCCTGTGAGATAGTAATAAAAACTATAGATGAAAGCCTGGGTAATACACCCAGGCTTCTTTTTATATCTGTGGTTTATGGATAGAGTTGATTCTTAAGCCACTACTTAGTGGCATTAAAAAGTCATTGTTCAAAAATGAATAGCTCCTATTCATTCCTCTATAAGTAGGGATGCGTATACTTATCCTCATTGAAGGGAATCAGACAAAACACAAATTCAATATTTACTTAAAAGAGATACACAAATGAAAAAGTCTAAACTAACTATTATTGCCGCTTCTATCGTAATGTCTGCTTCTGCAATTGCATCAGAACGAGTGAATTTTGCGAATCCTTACGAGCTCTATACTGGTGCTTCGGTTGGTTACGGGTCTGATGGTGCGCACCTAGCCGCTCAGTTCGATACCCAAATGTCAAGGAACTGGTCTCTACTGGGTAAGTACACCTCAGAGGATAGCTTTGATAATCACAATATTTCTCTTAGCGCAATCAGCAAGTCAGGCTTAGGATGGACGCTTGCCTATGATTACGACAAGAACTACAAAAATGAGAACTTGAAGGCAAAATCAACTGAGCTGTCAGTACATTACATGTTCGGGAACAACATTGGCTTTGCTTTCTTACCTGAGTTTTCTTTGGGCTCACTAACTCATAATGAAATGTCAAACCGCGCATATTACAGTGACTTAACTTTGAATGCGATTTACAACACATCGTCAGGATTTTGGGCTAGCGTAGCACCAACGTACAGCTACAGTTACAACGATCTAAAAACTAACCAAGGTAATGAAAGCCTTCGTGGTTGGGATGTTAAAGCAAGCTTAGGTTATACATTTATGAACAATCACAGCTTGGCTTATGAATACAAGCGTGAACATGGTGACAACCTATCGCTAATCAAATACTCATTTGGATTCTAATGTTGTTGAGGCCTGATTTTTCAGGCCTCTTTTTCAATTAGCATTCAGGTTAGTTGTTTATTTATGAAAAGTCACAGTGTTAAAAAATACATTTATATTGCTTTCATGTTTTCACTCTATTTAACATTCTATTACGTGATGGCATCTACGTTCTCTTAGTTATTAATTTAAAACACAGAAACACCAAGGTAAACATAATGAATATTATCGAAGTGGATAGCTTCCTTGCGTTCACTCTAGCTATAGTTCTTCTTTTTGTCGGTAAGCTAATGACAAAAAAGTACGAGTTATTAAGAAAATACAGCATACCTGAGCCAGTGATTGGTGGTTTCGCATGTGCTATTGTGGTTGCTGTTATTTATGCCTTTTTTGATACCACTATTAGCTTTGATTTAGGGATGCGTGATGCATTGCTGCTTTATTTCTTTGCTGGTATTGGCCTAAGTGCCAATTTCTCCACGTTGCTAAAAGGTGGTAAGCCACTATTTATTCTTACTGGACTAAGTGTTGTTTATATCGCTATTCAGAACGGTATTGGAGTGAGCGTTGCTACCATGCTTGGCCTAGAGCTGTATTAGGTTTGATGGCAGGCTCTATATCACTCATCGGTGGTGTGGGAACGACGATGCTTGGGCGCCGACCTTCAATGATATGGGGCTGGACAGCGCAGCTGAAGTAGGATTGGCAAGCAATACTCTCGGATTGATCTTTGCCTGTTTGATTGGTGGTCCGATTGCTAACTATCTAATCAAGAAACATCGCCTTCACTCAAAAGGTGATACCCAACTGGATATCGGTATTTGCCACGACCAAACTGTCAAGCTTGATCACTTTGGTTACCTCTACGCGTGGTTGATGCTAAATCTAAGTTTGATCCTTGGTTACTTTATTGATGTTGGACTTAGCAAGATGGGATTGGAGCTGCCAATGTTCGTGGCGTGCCTTGTCGCAGGTATTTTTATTGGTAACTTTAAACTTCTGGTTCTGAAAAAGAAAGTTAGCGAAAACGCGCAGCTAGGTCAGACATTGATTTCTGATATCTGTTTGGGAATGTTCTTGACCATGGCACTGATGGGGCTACAGCTTTGGCAACTACAAAGCACCATGTTGTTCATTGGTACCGTCATGCTATTCCAGGTTGTCGCGTCGATTTTGTTCACTCTCTTCGTTGTATTCCGATTTATGGGCAAAGATTACGAGTCTGCGGTTATCAGCTCCGGCTTTGGTGGAATCACATTGGGCTCAACAGCCACTGCCATTGTTAATATGACGGCAGTAACACAACAGTATGGTGCAGCACATAAGGCATTCATTATTGTACCTTTAGTGTGTGGTTTCTTTATCGATATTGCTAATGCCCTAATTATAAATACGTTTTTACAAGTTTTGTAACGGTCATCGTTAGACCGTTCACGTTTGAAATTAAGATATCAGAAAGGTAATAAAATGAAACCGTTCATCGTTTTGGCGACAGTTTTAATGCTGTCACCAACCAGCTTTGCTCAGGATTCAATGTTCCCAATTTGGGGAGAACAAGCGGCGCAGCGTGGCTATACGCTACCCAAGCCTTATGGTTTGTCGCTCTCTTATATGGACATCAGTAACCCGGTCACTATCGATAATATCAATCTGGTTGGTGGGATTGGCAATATCATTGATATTGACGCGAAACAGGCACAGTTTGAAGGCTCTAATGTCACCCTGCGTGCCGATGTTTGGTTACTACCCTTTATGAATGTGTATGGAGTTCTAGGGTATACACAGGCGCAAAGTACCGCAGACATTGATTCTATTTCCTTAGATGGCCTAGCGAATCCGGTAGAGGATGCTAAATTCACTCTGGATATGAGTGGTATTACTTATGGTGTCGGTACTACGGTGGTAGGAGGTATTAATAACTGGTTTGCACTTCTGGATTTGAATTATACCTATACCGATATTGATGTCATCGATGGCAGTATTAAGACCTTTGTCGCCGCACCCAGAATAGGCCATCGTTGGCAGTATGATAATGGTCGAGAGCTCAGGGTATTTGTGGGTGCCATGTATCAAGATATTCAGCAGCAACTCTCTGGGGATATCAAAGCACTTGGGCTTGATTTGGGTGATTTGAACTTTTTAATCGACGATACACGATTTGAAGTTAGCCAACGCACCGAGCAAAAATGGAATGCACTGGCGGGTTTTCAGTACTCACTCAATCGTGATTGGGATGTATTGGCAGAAGCCGGTTTTGGTCAGCGCAAATCCGTCTTTCTATCTGTGGGGAGGCGCTTTTGATGAAGTTTGGATTTTTAGTCAGATTGGCTCTCGTCACCGGGAGTTGTGCTTTACTCACAGCCTGTGCGCCTAGCTTGCAGCGAAATGCGCTCACACCGGACATCGCACTCTCAAGCGAGGCGATGTTTGATCCCAGTATCCGTACTTGGGGAGATCTAACCCACAGTTATGATGTTGATGGGCAGGGAACATACTTACGTCCCATACAACTGGATAAGAGCCTCTTGAACGATTTGGGTGATAAAACTAGAACTATTGACCATCTGAGTATCTCAGGCGGTGGTGCTGAGGGAGCATATGGTGCAGGTTTACTAAATGGGTTGTCAGACAGTGGGCAGAGACCCGAGTACCGCTTAGTGACAGGCATCAGTACTGGAGCGATCATCGGTTTGCATGCTTTTTTGGGAGAAGATTTTGATCCGGAACTGCGAGAACTGTATACCCAGACAACAGACAAGGACATATACAAAAAGAGAGGCTTATGGGCTCTAACTCATAGCCCATCACTCATTGATACCACGCCGTTTGAAGAGATGGTAAGAGCGTTTATAGACCGAGATATACTGGATAAAGTACGAGAACAACATCTACGGGGAAGACTGTTTCTAGTAAAAACAACCCACTTAGATGCTCAGCGCTCTGTTATCTGGAACATGGGAGAAATCGCCCTACATCAAGGAGATACGGCCGTTAATCTGTTTCAGGATGTCATCATCGCTTCGGCGGCCATACCTGGTGTATTCAATCCAGTGTTAATTTCGGTAAATATTGATGGGGTTGTGTACGACGAGATGCATGTTGATGGCGGTGTAGTGTCCCAAGTGTTTTTTATGCCCAACTATTTTGATGTTTCAGAAGCTGTAGATAATAGACGACAACTGATTGAACAGCTTGAGGTTACAGAAGAAACTCAAATCAATAGTAAAGTATGGGTAATCAGTAACACTCGTTTAGGTGCAAAGTGGAGCGATACAACACCTTCATTTACTAATATTATGGGGCGTTCTATACAAACTATGATCAAGTACCAACGCCGCGACAATATTGCCCAAATCTATCGACAAGCTCAGGAAACGGAGAGCGATTTCCACCATAGCTACCTGCCACATTTAATTCCTAAGGGTCAACCGGATAAACCGTTTAATGCAGGCTATATGCAGTATCTGTATTGCTACGGCTACTTGAGAGGGCTTGATTCTCAGCACTGGGAAGACACGCCACCTGACTATTGGCGGATCCAACAAGAAGCCAAAAGATTCTGAAAAAGCATTATATGCTATTGAGCATATCAACCAGTTTAATTGGGACACACTGCAGTCGGGTTTACATGGCAAGATGATGCAATGTTTAAGTGAGATTGATAGCTGATGATTGCATCGGATTCGTTGTGTATTTGAGACTCTTTGTTTACCCCAAAAACAAAAAAAGCGAACCATTCAGGCTCGCTTTTCAATTTCTAGAAGTTAACCAACTTCATTAATCTTCATAGTTCTCAATCGAAGGACAAGAACAAATCAGATTACGGTCACCGTAAACGTTGTCTACACGGTTAACCGTTGGCCAGTACTTCCATGTTCTCTGATGAGCAGATGGGAAGCAGCCGAGTTCGCGAGAGTATGGGCGGTCCCATTCCTCTTTAGAAAGGTCTACTTGCGTGTGTGGTGCGTTCACTAGTGGGTTGTTGTCTAGTGGCCATACGCCGTCTTTCACTTGAGTCATTTCTTCGCGGATAGCGATCATCGCTTCACAGAAACGGTCTAGCTCTTCCAGATCTTCAGACTCGGTAGGCTCAACCATAAGTGTGCCCGCTACCGGGAACGACATGGTTGGTGCGTGGAAGCCGTAGTCCATTAGACGCTTAGCGATGTCTTCTTCGCTGATGCCTGTTTCTTCTTTCAGTGGACGAATGTCGATAATGCATTCGTGTGCTACGCGGCCGTTGGTGCCACGGTAAAGAACAGGGTAGTGCGGAAGTAGACGCTCCATCACGTAGTTCGCGTTTAGGATAGCGACTTTGGTTGCATCTGTTAGGCCTGCTTCACCCATCATCGCGATGTATGCCCACGAGATTGGTAGGATTGAAGCGCTTCCAAGATCAGCAGCAGACACTGCGTAGTCTTCGCCTTCAACACCGTTCTCGATGTGACCTGGTAGGAATGGCGCTAGGTGTGATTTCACACCGATAGGACCCATACCTGGACCGCCACCACCGTGTGGGATACAGAAGGTTTTGTGTAGGTTAAGGTGCGATACGTCTGAACCGATGAAGCCTGGGTTCGTTAGGCCAACCTGAGCGTTCATGTTTGCACCATCTAGGTAAACCTGCCCGCCAGCTTCATGAACCATTTCGCATACTTCTTTCACATGCTCTTCGTATACGCCGTGCGTAGAAGGGTAGGTGATCATGATGCTTGATAGGTTGTCACGGTGCTTTTCAATTTTCGCTGCTAGGTCATCAGTATCGATGTTGCCGTTGTCGTCACACTTAACGACAACCACTTTCATTGACACCATAGACGCCGTTGCAGGGTTAGTACCGTGCGCAGAGCTTGGGATCAGACACACGTTACGGTGACCTTCGCCACGGCTTTCGTGGTAGCGCTGGATTGCGATTAGGCCAGCGTACTCACCTGATGCGCCTGAGTTAGGCTGAAGTGAGAACTCATCGTAGCCTGTGATTTCGCACAGCTTCTTCTTAAGGTCATCCGCTAGGGCTGTGTAGCCTGCTGCTTGATCAAGTGGTGCGAATGGGTGGATGGAACCAAATTCTGGCCACGTTACCGGGATCATCTCTGCGGCAGCGTTTAGCTTCATAGTGCAGCTGCCAAGCGGGATCATGCCGTGCGTGAGTGAGAAGTCTTTGTTCTCTAGCTGTTTTAGGTAACGCATCATCTGTGTTTCACTGTGGTGAGTGTTAAACACAGGGTGAGTTAGGTATCGAGAGGTACGACGGCAGCTTTCAGGAATCGCTGCAAACTCGTTATCAGCAATTTCTGTATATAGAGTTTCAACGCTTTCTTTTACTTCAAACACAGCAAATAGTACGTTGATGTCTTCGATAGTAGTGGTTTCATCGAAGCTGATACCAATTTGACCTTCTAACTGACGAAGGTTGATGTCAGACGCTAGCGCTTTTTGAACTAGCTTGTCTGTGTTGTCACCAGTGTTAACGGTGATGGTATCGAAGAAGCTGTTATGCGCCAATTCATAGCCAGCTTTCGTTAGTCCAGCCGCTAGAATTGCCGTCATGTGGTGCGTGCGGCGAGCGATAGTCTTAAGACCTTCCTCACCGTGGTATACCGCGTAGAACGCCGCCATGTTAGCTAGCAGCGCCTGCGCAGTACAAATGTTCGATGTCGCTTTCTCGCGGCGGATATGTTGCTCGCGAGTCTGCATTGCCATACGCAGTGCTTGGTTGCCGTTGGTATCGATAGATACACCGATAACACGACCTGGCATAGTACGTTTGTGCTTATCTTTGGTTGCCATGAATGCAGCGTGTGGACCGCCGTAGCCCATTGGTACACCAAAGCGTTGTGCAGAGCCGATAACCACGTCTGCGCCCATCTCACCCGCTGGCTTAAGCAGTGCAGAAGCGAGTAGGTCAGTGGCAACAGTAACAAGCGTCTTGTTTGCTTGAGCCGCAGCGATGATGTCCGTTAGGTCGCGAACTTCACCTGTTGTGCCTGGGTATTGAACGAGCGCGCCAAATACATCTTGCTCTGGCAGAGATTCTAAAGAACCTACCTGAACTTCAAAGCCGATGAACTCAGCACGAGTTTTCACCACTTCCAGTGTTTGCGGATGAACGTCATCTGCTACGAAGAACACCTTGCTCTTGCTCTTACCAGCACGCTTACACAGCGTCATCGCTTCGGCTGCTGCAGTCGCTTCATCAAGCAGAGACGCGTTCGCAATCTCCATGCCCGTTAGGTCCATGACCATTTGCTGGTAGTTCAGCAATGACTCAAGACGACCTTGTGAGATCTCAGGCTGATATGGCGTGTACGCTGTGTACCAACCTGGGTTCTCCAGTACGTTTCGCAGAATCACATTTGGTGTGAAGGTGTTGTAGTAACCCTGACCGATAAATGTGCGTTTTACTTGGTTCAAATCCGCGAACTTTTTCATTTCTACCAGCATGTCCGCTTCGCTCATCGGAGCATCCAGCGTCATCGGTTGTTCTAGGCGGATTTGCGCTGGAACAGTCTCGTCGATAAGCGTGTCTAGGTTTAGAACGTTAATCGCGTCCAGCATTTTCTGTTGGTCAGATTTGTTTGGCCCATTGTGGCGAGCAACAAATTCATTTTGTGTGCTTAGGCTGTTGAGTAATTCAGTCATGGTTCCCTTACCTTCTCAAAGATCTTCTGCGAGACCTTTAAAAAATAAGCTGCCCAACCGCGGGCAGCTTATAGTACGTATTGCTTATTCGTCTTCGATAGACGCTAGGTATTCTTCAGCGCTCTTAAGGTTGTCTAGCTCAGAAGCATCAGACATTTTCACCTTAACAATCCAGCCACCTTCGTAAGACTCTTCGTTGATAAGCTCTGGGCTGTCTTCTAGTTCCTCGTTGATTTCAACGATTTCACCAGTTACTGGCGCGTAGATGTCAGACGCTGCTTTTACAGACTCAACTAGAGAGAAGCTTTCGCCTGCTTCGATTTCGTCTTCTACTTCTGGTAGGTCAACGAATACTACGTCACCTAGCATTTCTTGAGCGTGCTCTGAAATACCGATAGTCACAGTACCGTCGCCGTTGTCGCGTACCCATTCGTGGCTGTCAGAAAACTTCAAAGTGTTGTCCATTGCTTTATCTCCAAAAATTAAGGATGTTTTGTTCTTTAAGTGTAGAGTGGGAAGCGAGCGCACAGCGCCTTCACTTCTTTACGTACGCGTTTCTCGATCTCTGGATTGCCTTCTGGGCTTTCCACTAGGCCGTCTAACACGTCACCAATCCACTCACCAATGAGTTTAAATTCTTCGGTGCCAAAACCACGGGTGGTTCCAGCTGGCGTCCCTAAACGAATACCAGAAGTAATCATAGGTTTTTCTGTGTCGAACGGGATGCCGTTTTTGTTACATGTGATGCCTGCACGCTCTAGGGCTTCTTCCGCTTTATTGCCTTTAAGTCCTTTTGGACGTAGGTCAACCAGCATAAGATGAGTGTCAGTGCCACCAGTCACGATGTCGCAACCGCGAGTTTGCAATACTTCAGAAAGTACTTTTGCGTTCGCGATCACTGAATCGATATACGTTGAAAATTGTGGGCCAAGCGCCTCACCGAACGCGACTGCTTTTGCTGCAATTACGTGCATCAGCGGACCGCCTTGAAGGCCAGGGAATACCGCTGAGTTGATTTTCTTAATGATGTCTTCGTGATTCGTCAGAATCATGCCACCACGAGGGCCACGCAGTGTTTTGTGTGTTGTTGTAGTAACAACGTGTGCGTGCGGTAATGGACTAGGGTGTGCGCCAGTCGCAATCAGACCTGCGATGTGCGCCATGTCGACCATTAGGATCGCGCCAACTTCGTCCGCGATTTCACGGAATTTAGCAAAGTCGATAACGCGTGGAATCGCACTGCCGCCAGCGATGATCATTTTTGGCTTATGTTCAATTGCTAGAGCGCGTACGTCATCATAGTTAATCTCTAGGGTTTCTTTGTCCACACCGTATTGAACGGCGTTAAACCATTTACCAGAAAGCGCAGGGCGAGCGCCGTGTGTAAGGTGACCACCAGCATCAAGAGACATGCCCATGATAGTGTCGCCAGGTTGAAGTAGCGCCAGTTTTACTGCGCCGTTGGCTTGAGCACCAGAGTGCGGTTGAACGTTTGCGTATTCGCACTTAAAAAGAGATTTAGCGCGTTCGATAGCGATAGCTTCGACGGTATCAACGTGCTCACAACCACCGTAGTAACGACGGTTAGGGTAACCTTCTGCGTATTTATTGGTTAGGCAAGTGCCTTGTGCTTGCATAACTGCTTTAGAAACAATGTTTTCAGAAGCAATTAGCTCGATCTGGTCATTCTGGCGAGCGAACTCTGATTGGATTCCGGTGAACACAGCATCGTCTGTCGCAGACAAATTGGTTGAGAAGAAGTTTTCTAGGCTGTGATTTGGATAGCTTTTTGAGTACTGAGCATTCATGGCGGTAAACCTTCCATTGTTCAATCGACGTTTGTGTTTTTCATGGTGTCGATTGCGTCGTGTCTTAGTACTGTAAGAACAGGTAAACTGTTCAAAACAGCGGCGCGAATATGTCCCAATAAGTAGGACGAAAATCATTCAGTAAACGGGCTGTCGAGTAGGGGGTGTCCGTTGGCTCACCAGCGCGCAAGTGCATCTCTTCATCTAACAAGCCGATAACATACCTCTGTCAGCTCAAACAATCAATCAGAAATTTCCTATAGGAAACACGGTTTCCGAAAATGTTACCGAGAGCACGCTTTATTTTTATACTTGGTCTTTAATATAGAAGTCGCTTCATGCAACAATGAATTTGCAAAACAGGAAGTCATGAAAAAGAAGGAACGCATGTCAGAAGACATCTATGATGAGTATCCGTCCCTAACGCTGGCTCGTGAGTCAGTGGACGAAAATATCGAGCCTCTTAAACTGGGTGAACGCATCAAGGACATTCGATCTAAGATGGGACTCACGCTTGAGGAAGCGAGCCAGCGAACAGGGCTTGCGCGCTCGACACTGAGCAAGATTGAAAACGAGCAGATCTCACCAACCTTTCAGGCGATGCAAAAACTGGCATCAGGCCTGCATATAGACATGCCGCAACTCTTTGAACCACCTAAGAAAAAAGTGGCTACAGGTCGCCGTGATTTTACTAAGCGTGGAGAGGGAAAACCCCACCCAACTCCAACCTATGAGCACGAGCTACTGGCAACACAATTATCGAATAAAAAGATGATGCCATTCAAAAGCACGGTGAGAGCTCGCGCTTTTGAAGAATACAGCGATTGGGTAAGGCATGATGGCGAAGAGTTTTTGCTGATTCTGTCGGGTCAAGTGACCTTTTTTTCCGAGTTCTATGAACCGATGTCCATGAATGAAGGGGACAGTGTTTACTACGATGCAAATATGGGCCACATGCTTATCTCAACCAGTGAAGAAGACGCCATATTCTTTGGGTGACGGCGAAATAATCATCAGTTGGTTGAGTTTCTTATAATGAAAGCAAACGTTTGCTTTGTTGTGAATATGCTCTGAAGTAGCGCGGTTTTGACGGTAAACTCGTCGAAATAGCGCTTTTTTATTGACTTTAATTCTGTGAATGGGATGTTAAATGTCACATTTTGCGGTGTTTGTATCTTGTTAAATGAGAAAAATACCCGCATCCTTGTTCACTATAGGAAACATGGTTTCCTGGTGGTGAACTCTTCACCATCAGGTTACTCATTTAATGGATACTGATTGAATCCATCGAGCGTGTGCAAGTCAGTAAACTTGCGCAGATAACGATAGTGAACCACTCACCTTACAACAGGAGCAGGACTCGCTGAAATGTGGTCCAACCCAATGGAGATTACAATGGCTCAAGAACAAGCAACCCAAGATCTATTGAAAACACCTTTGCATGCATTACACGTAAGTGTTGGCGCTAAGATGGTGCCATTTGCTGGCTACGATATGCCAGTTCAATACCCATTGGGTGTTAAGAAGGAGCACCTTCACTGTCGTGATGCTGCTGGATTGTTTGACGTGTCGCACATGGGACAAATTCGTCTGCACGGTGCAAACGCCGCTAAAATCCTCGAAACATTGGTTCCTGTCGATATTATTGACCTACCTGCGGGTAAGCAGCGTTATGCGTTCTTTACTAATGAGCAAGGCGGCATCATGGACGATCTTATGGTGGCAAACCTAGGCGATCATCTGTTTGTTGTCGTCAACGCGGCATGTAAAGAGCAAGATATTGCTCACCTTCAAGCGCACCTTGATGAAGGTGTCGAGATGGAAGTGATCGAAGATCGCGCTCTGCTCGCGCTGCAAGGGCCTAAAGCGGCTGAGGTTTTGGCTCGTATTCAGCCTGACGTGGCTGAGATGCTGTTTATGGACGTTCGTAAATTGGATATCAATGGCGTTGAGTGCATTGTTAGCCGCTCTGGTTATACGGGTGAAGATGGTTACGAAATCTCAGTGCCGTCTGAAAATGCCGAAGCGCTTGCTCAAGCACTAACAGAATATGAAGAAGTAGAGTGGATCGGCCTTGGTGCTCGTGACTCGCTGCGTCTTGAGTGTGGTCTGTGCTTGTACGGTCATGATCTAGACACAACGACTACGCCAGTTGAAGCAAGCCTACTGTGGGGCATTCAGAAAGTACGTCGTCATGACGGCGAGCGCGCAGGTGGCTTCCCTGGTGCAGATATCGTTCTAAACCAAATCGAAACTAAAGATGTGGCTCGCAAGCGTATTGGTCTGATTGGTCAAACTAAAGCGCCAGTGCGCGAAGGTGCGAGGCTGTTTGATACTGACGACAACGAGATTGGTATCGTAACCAGTGGTACAGCCGGTCCAACGGCTGGAAAACCTGTATCTATGGGTTACGTGAAGACTGAGTTTGCGGCAATTGGCACGGAAGTGTTTGCAGAAGTACGCGGTAAGAAGCTTGCTATGACGGTAGAGAAAATGCCGTTTGTGCCTCAACGCTATTACCGAGGTTAATTGAGCTTCAGTGTAGATTGACGGCTAGGTTTAATTTTTTAAATCTGAGAGTCACCCCAAAGCACCACTGTCATCCAGTGGTGCTTTTTTGTATGAATTTTGTCATGCTGTGAGAAGTGCAAAAAAACGTGGTTAATAAGGACGTTACTATTGCATCTAGATATGGAATGCTGCGCTATATGCAGCCTCACGACACACATAACAAGGAGTATCGTTTCGTGTTTCGATGTTTATTTACCCGTAGTGCAATCGTGGCTGCGGTTTTATCGACCAGTTTTTTCTCACTTCAGTCTAACGCAGATTCAATGACGGCTAGTGAAAATAGTACGTCTTTAGCACCTTACATCGTTAATGGAAATGTGGCCGATATCGATGACTATCGTTCATTTGTGTCTTTATTTTCCGATCCCGTTGCCTATACCGATTACTCGCTTGAAGGGCCGCTTTGTGGGGGTACTTTACTCAGTCAAGACTATGTATTGACCGCAGCGCATTGTTTTTACGGAAATGATAATGCCGCTCGCTGGAACCAATTGTTTACTGTTGCGGTAACCAAGCTTCAGAATACCGATAATGCCGCCAGTGCCGAGCGATTACGCGTTGCTGAAATCTATCTCCACCCAGATTACCGAGACGGAGAAGATTATCTTTGGCGCAATGACATTGCGATTTTGAAATTAGAAACGCCAGCCTCACTTGGCGAACCTGTCAGCTACGTTACCCAAAGCGATTATCGCTACCAGCCAGCAAGCTTTGTGGCAGTAGGGCATGGTGATACCCGTTCTCACGAAGATGATTCTACGCAGCTACTTGAGGTGGCACTCAACTATGTTAGCAATAGCCAATGCGATATTTTCGGTTTGAACGGCGTACGCGATGACTATATCTGTTTTTCTGGCCGCTATAGTGACGTAACTCAGTTGAATGGTGGTACTTGCCAAGGAGATTCCGGCGGACCGGTGTACTGGAACGATAACGGACATTTAGTGCAAGTTGGGATCACCAGCTTTGGCCCTTCAAAATGTGGCGACCCTGATCTTCCGGTAACTTCTGTGTTTACCGAAGTGTCACAGCACTACGATTGGATTGAAAGTGTGTTAGCTGAGCGCGAGGAGCCAACTTACCAGCTTACAGAGGAAGAGCGTGTTGAGTTTGGTGAAAAAGTATCACCAAAACCCAACACGTTAGACGAGAATGGTGACGGTGGCGGCGGAAGCTTACCTTGGATCTTCACAGCGTTGCTTGCTTATGTTGGTTGGTCGAGACGAAGGCTGAGCGCTAGTTAGTTTTAACAAGAAATTTTCTTTAGAGATAACGCCGAGCTATTTGCTCGGCGTTGTTGATCATCATTGACTCATTGTTAAGACACACCTAATCGAACCGACGAGATCGTTCGTAACACTCTATACTGAAAGTGAGAGCTAAATCACGTTAACTCCCACAGATTATTCAGAAAAGGAGATTCCGAATGAATCTAAACGTGAAACCATGGTTACTGACAACATTGGTGCTGCCGCTAGGTTTGGTGGCGAGTTTAGTGCAAGCAGAAGTTGATGTTAATTCTGAAGGTGAGATGGCCCCAAAAGTTGATATCGCCCCAATGATTGTGAATGGCACCAACGCTTCGATCTCAGACTTTCCCTCTTTCGTTAGCCTTTTTATAGATTCGTTGGAGTACGACGGACGTTATTCCTCGGGTGCGTACTGTGCGGGTACGCTGCTCGATAGCCGCCATGTGATGACTGCGGGACATTGTCTATCGAGCTTTAATAGTTATGACGAAGGCGCTGTATTGTTTACCAGTGCTGTTGTCGGTCTGGAGAACGAGAACCAATTTCTTAACGCTGAAAAACAGCGTGCTGAAGCGGTGTTCTTCCACCCTAACTTTGAAAACAATATCACTAAACTGCTCCCCAATGACATTGCAATTATTCGTCTAGAGAGCTCTGTGTCGGGGGAAGCTCGGTTTCGCGTGCTACGTCTACAGAGTCGAGTCAATATAGAAGCCGACTGGCCTCATTCGTTGCGTTAGGGCATGGAGATGTAGAGTCGGGAGTAAGCGGCACCAGTATTTTGCAACGTGCAGACCTATTCTGGGTCTCCAACGCGACCTGCGCTAGCAACTTTACCAACGGTAACTTCCTAACAGATAAGCAAATTTGTTTTAGTGGTGCGACTTCTATTGTTAATGGTTTGAAAGCAGGAACATGCCAGGGTGATTCTGGAGGACCAATTTACTGGAATGATAACGGCATGTTCAAGCAGGTAGGGATCACCAGTTTTGGCCCTGCTGAGTGCGGTGATGCGACTTCAGCAGTGACCGCAGCGTACACTGAAATTGCGGATTACGCAGACTGGATTGATAGCGTGCTCAGTGGACAACGAACGCCGACGGTGATTGTCACCGAGCAGGATCGCATTGACTATTTGGACACTAACGGTCGCGTTATTTTTCAGGGTGGAACGGTGAGCTCTGGCGGTGGTGACGGGGGCGGTG
>NZ_JYJK01000096.1 GCF_003263785.1 Vibrio variabilis | reverse complement strand
GTGGCGCGGTAAAGCTCAATGACCTCACCTTCTTGTATTTCCTTACTAATTTGTACCGAAACTTCCATATATCTCCTAGCTACATAACGCCTTGTTAAGTAGCAGCTAACGACCACGACACTCAAGCAAAGCCACCGTAATCACTAAACTCAATTCAAACCAAAATCGCCAAACGTTAGCTGTCTGCTTGAACAATTTGTTAGCTATTTTCTTGTGTACTTTTTAGCAAACTCTCTTAATACCTGACTATTATTCGCAGATTCTACGACTCCACACGCCGTACCATCAAAAGATACATCTGGGTTCGAATACACTGGTATTACATTTTGCTCATAAGACATCACTGTTCCACGCTGTGAACAAACAAAACCAAGTGAATAACTCTTTTTAGGTGGATAGTAATTCCCAAAGTAATCTTCCAAGTCAAATGTTTCATCAGCAGCTTTTAAAGTTCCCATATCATGTGAAGCACCACTCAAATGCCCAATTTCATGCTCCATAACATGATCTGGACAATTCAATGCAATTGTATACGTAAACGATGAGTTAGAACTGTAGCCACACCAATTTGACTCATGGCTGTCCAACCAATTAGAAAACACAATTGCAGTAAATATTGGCTCTCCTCGCTCATTTACTTCAGGCAACTCTCGTTTTAAATTTAACTTCAACAACGCTTCTGCTGCATTAACATCCTGAAACCAAGTAGAGTCCATAGCTGTAACATATTCTATGTGTGTTGCTTCCCTTACCATAGGAATACAAGAATTTTCCAAGGTTAAATTGGAATAAGCAACCCATGAATTAATTTTTGCACCAACAAATTCCTTAGAGTATTCGTCAAGAACTTGTTCATTTACGTAGAAATGTAACTCTGTTTTTAATGGATTTCTTGCTTCACATTCTGGCAACGAAAGCTGACCAGCTTTAGTCGCAAACGTTATTATGGCGAACATTATCAAACAGCTGAGAATTTTCATTATACCCCTTGGATAGCTAACATATATTAGCCCGCACCACGCGCCTATAACTCCCCCACGCTACCGCCCCTGCCTCAGAACAGTAAAACACCAATCTAACATGAACATCTAATGCAATCAGTAGGTTACGTTACGTCTTTATGTGATATCACTCACGATAAGCAACATTGTGCTTATATAGCTTCCAGCATACCCTAAAATCAAAGAAACTGTTTATTTATACATATCTTTATTTACTATGAAGTCACTTTACCTCTTACACATCTCGGAATACATGTACACCAGGCAGTACGCGAAGCGAACGATTGAAGCGTATTTATATTGGATTAAGCGATTCATCATTTTCCATGGTATGAAGCACCCAAGAGATATGGGTTCTGAGGAAGTCGAAGCTTACCTTACCTTTCTGGCGACAAAGTTAAACCTTGCTCCAAAGACACAGAAGCTCGCATTGAATGCTCTGCACTTCTTGTACAAAGAAATACAAAAAACACCTTTAGATAAGGAGCTGAAATTTAAGCGTTCAGTCCAAGAAACCAAACTGCCGGTAGTTTTAACTCAGCAAGAAGTATCACAGCTAATGAAGTGCACTAATCCTAATTTTTTACTACCGATGCAACTTATGTATGGTTCCGGATTACGCGTAATGGAATGTGTTCGATTAAGAATCAACGATGTCGATTTCGATTATGGCGCCTTACGTGTGTGGCAGGGGAAAGGAGCAAAGAATAGAGTGGTCACCTTAGCCAATGAGCTACGTAACCCACTAGAGGAACAAATTAATAGGGCTAGAAACTACTACCAAATGGACTATCGAACGCAGGCTACGCCGGCGTCTATCTGCCACATGCTTTAACAAGAAAATATCCCAATGCACATCTTGATTTCGGTTGGCACTACTTATTTCCTTCGGCCAAGTTAAGTCAGGATCCACGAAGTAACTTGCTTCGAAGGCAGCATGTACACCCTTCTACTTTGCAAAGAGCTGTCAGAGCTGCGGCTAAAAAGGCGAACTTGAGGAAAACCGTTACATGTCACACGCTGCGTCATTCCTTTGCAACGCACTTACTAGAAAGCGGTGCCGATATTCGCACGGTTCAGGAACAGCTCGGCCATACCGACGTGAAGACAACACAAATATACACGCACGTGTTAAACAGAGGGGCAAGCGGGGTGACCAGTCCCTTGTCTACTATTCTATAGACACAAAAAAGGAGAGCTTACGCTCCCCTTTTACATAGACCTAAACTGCTAATTAAAGAGCAGCTTTCGCTTTTTCAACTAGAACTGCGAATGCAGCTTTGTCGAATACCGCGATGTCAGCAAGGATCTTACGGTCGATCTCGATAGATGCTTTCTTAAGACCGTTGATGAAACGGCTGTAAGATAGACCATTTTGACGAGATGCCGCGTTGATACGTGCAATCCACAGTTGACGGAATTGACGTTTCTTGTTGCGACGGTCACGGTAAGCGTATTGACCAGCTTTAGTAACTGCTTGGAAAGCTACGCGGTAAACACGTGAACGTGCACCGTAGTAACCTTTAGCTTGTTTTAGAACTTTCTTATGACGTGCACGAGCTTGTACACCACGTTTTACGCGAGGCATTATGTCTCTCCTAAACTAAACGATTGATAAACTAAAAAGAATTAAGCGTATGGCATCATACGAACAACTGCAGCAACTTCACACTTAGGAAGAATTGCATTTGGACGTAGCTGACGCTTGTTCTTAGTAGTACGCTTAGTCAGAATGTGACGTTTTGTAGCGTGCTTAAATTTAATACCACCAGCAGTTTTCTTAAAACGCTTAGCAGCACCTTTGTTGGTTTTCATCTTAGGCATGATGAATAACTCCGCATTGTTGAGTTGTTAAACAATAGTAATTAGGGCGAACAAAACCCAGCCATTCGAGAACGGCTAGGTTTTCTTACTTGTAAAGCGTTAATTACTTCTTCTTAGGGGCCAATACCATGATCATTTGGCGGCCTTCGATCTTAGTCGGGAAAGACTCTACTACAGCTAAATCTACAGTATCTTCTTTCAGACGGTTAAGAACGTCGACACCAATGTCTTGGTGAGCCATTTCGCGGCCACGGAAGCGAATTGTTACCTTCACTTTGTTGCCGTCTTCTAGGAAACGCGTCAGGTTGCGTAGTTTTACCTGATAGTCTCCAATATCAGTTCCAGGGCGGAATTTTACTTCCTTAATCTGGATCTGCTTTTGCTTCTTCTTCTGCTCTTTCGCAGCTTTGCTCTTCTCGAAGAGGAACTTACCATAGTCCATCACACGACAAACTGGTGGCTCGGCGTTAGGCTGATCTCTACGAGATCCATACCAGCTTCTGCAGCTGCATCTAGTGCTTCTTGAATAGAAACAACACCAACAGATTCACCATCTGCACCTGTTAGACGAACTTCACGAACGCCACGAATTTCACCGTTTAAACGGTGCTGGTTTTGTTTGGCCGGTTGTTGGCCACGTCTTCCGCCTTTAATAGCTTATTCCTCCAGATTGAGCTTACGGCTTGAAACCTCGTCTTGGATGTATGAAATGAGGTCATCCACTTTAAATTTGCCGAGGTCTTTACCTTTGCGTGTACGTACTGCGATTTCGCCAGCTTCCATTTCTTGGTCGCCACAAACAAGCATGTACGGGATACGCTTCAAAGTATGTTCGCGGATTTTAAAGCCAATCTTCTCATTTCTCAAGTCCGCTTTGGCTCTAATTCCACTTTTTTGCAGTTTTTGTGTTACTTCTTGAACATAATCAGACTGTTTGTCCGTGATATTCATGATAACAGCCTGTTCTGGCGACAACCATGTTGGGAAGAAGCAGCGTATTCTTCGATAAGAATACCGATGAATCGCTCAAGAGAACCTAGGATTGCGCGGTGAATCATAACAGGAACTTGACGTTCGTTGTTTTCATCCACGTAAGTGGCTCCTAGACGACCCGGTAGGTTGAAGTCTAGCTGAACTGTACCACATTGCCATGCGCGATCTAGGCAGTCATATAGCGTGAACTCAATCTTAGGACCGTAGAATGCACCCTCGCCTTCTTGAATCTCGTATGGAATTTCCATTGCTTCAAGAGACTGTTTTAGTGCTTCTTCAGAGCGATCCCAGATTTCATCGCTACCAACACGCTTTTCAGGGCGAGTTGACAGTTTCACAACGATGTTGTCAAAACCGAACGTATTGTACGTATCGTAAACCATCTTGATGCAAGACGTGACTTCGTCTTGAATTTGGCTTTCAGTACAGAAGATGTGAGCATCATCCTGAGTAAAGCCGCGTACACGCATAATGCCGTGTAGTGCACCTGATGGTTCGTTACGGTGACATGAGCCGAACTCAGCCATACGTAGCGGTAGATCACGGTATGATTTTAGACCTTGGTTAAAGATCTGTACGTGACCTGGACAGTTCATTGGCTTAATGGCGTATTCACGGTTCTCAGAAGAGGTAGTGAACATCGCATCAGCGTACTTGTCCCAGTGACCAGAACGTTCCCATAGAACGCGATCCATCATGAGTGGACCTTTTACTTCTTGGTAATCGTATTCAGTCAGTTTTTCACGAATGAATACTTCTAGGTCACGGAATACAGACCAACCGTTGTGGTGCCAGAACACCATACCTGGTGCTTCTTGCTGCATGTGGAATAGATCCAGCTGCTTACCAATTTTACGATGGTCACGCTTTGCTGCTTCTTCTAGGCGAGTTAGGTGCGCCTTAAGAGCTTTCTTATCGTGGAACGCAGTGCCGTAGATACGTTGAAGCATCTTGTTGTCACTGTTGCCACGCCAATATGCGCCAGCAACGTTCAGCAGTTTAAAGTGCTGACAGAAGCTCATGTTTGGCACGTGAGGGCCACGACACATATCGATGTATTCTTCATGATGGTATAGGCCTGGACGGTCGTCTTTAGAAACGTTCTCGTCAAGGATTTCCATCTTGTAAGTTTCGCCGCGACTTTCGAATGTGTCGCGCGCTTCCTGCCAGCTAACCTTTTTCTTGATAACTTGATACTTGGTTTTTGCTAGCTCTTTCATGCGCTTTTCGATTTTTTCCACGTCTTCCATTGTTAGAGACTGGTCTAAATCAACGTCATAGTAGAAACCGCTGTCGATCGTTGGACCGATCGCCATTTTGACATCTGGATAAAGCTGCTTAATCGCGTGACCAAGCAAGTGAGCACATGAGTGACGAACGATCTCAAGACCATCTTCGTCTTTTACTGTGATGATTTCTAAGCTTGCGTCATTTTCAATCAGATCGCACGCATCAACGCGCTCACCATCTACACGACCAGCGATGGTTGCTTTCGCAAGACCAGGACCGATAGATAGAGCGACATCCATAGTGGATACTGGGTTATCAAATTGACGTTGGCTACCGTCAGGAAGAGTAATTACAGGCATATAAAGTCCTATTACAGTGGTCTTGCACACCAAGCAAGACATGCTTTATTGTCTGGCAATTGAGTTGGTCATAATTGCCGCGTTTTCATATGAATGGTTGCCTTTTTTGATGCAAATACGGATGCACCATCCAAAGCAAGCGGCCATTTTAACCAATGCGTACAAAATAACAATCGTAATTTCATAAACTATGGAAGCGAGCTAAGATGTTTGGTGAGCCTAAAGCTGGTGACGCCATTGCTTTCACTGACAGAAACGTCATCCATCAAAGCATTAAGAATGTAGAAGCCGCGGCCCGACGTAGCCCAGCTCAGCGGATCGTCTAGATCCAGCTCTTGAAGCGGCGCACTGAGCATTTCATTCATCACGTCAGAGTCTAACGATAAGCCTTCATGGTTGATCGTTACCTCTATTTGCTTAGCGGCGACACGGCAACCGACTTCAATCAGTTTGCCGTCTTTCTCTTGATACCCATGCTCGTAAACATTATTCGCCAGCTCAACCACACACAGCTCCAGATCATGTATAACAGGTGTTTGAATGTCCTGCTGCCCCCAAAATTCTCGGAGAGCAGCGGCAATCTCTCTTGACGCGTCAATCGATGATTCAAAGTTCCTAAGAAATCTAGTCATTGCTTTCCCCACTTCGACGCACAGCCAACAAACTGACATCATCGTCGAACTCTTGGCTCCCTATCATCGCTTTTACCCGCTCCATTACTAATGATGGTTTATCCTGCATCGCCGCTCCATGAGTAGAGGCAATCAAATTCTCTAACGTCTCTTCCCCAAGCATCTCATCATCCATCTGTGCTTCAGTGATGCCATCGGTATAGAACCAAACCTCATCACCCGGCTCTAAGACCAGAGAAATGGACTCATACGTGGCAAAGTCAAACATGCCAATCACAAACCCACTCTCTCCAATCCTTTCAATCGAGCCTGTCGACGCCGCTACTTTAATTAATGGCGGATGACCGGCAAACGCAACATCTAGTTCACCGGTTTTTCTGTCGAGCACCGCATACACCATAGTCGCATACAAGCCATGGTTATCATTGATGGTGTACGTTCTATTGAGAGATGCCAACACGTCACAGGCCTTTCTTATTTGACGTTTTCCTTGTCGATCCGTGTACATGGTCGCGCAATCGCCTTGTAAGGTATTTAAGGTATGGTGAATAGAGAAAGAAAGCAGTGCCGATGCAACGCCATGCCCAGAAACATCAAAAATATAGAAAGCGATATAACGGTCATCAAACTCAATACAGCCCAACATGTCACCGCCAATAGCCGCTGATGGTTGGTGAACATAAGCAAGTTCGATATCAGAAAACGATCTTTTAATAGGCAGCAGCTTACCAATCAAATCACTCGCAACCATGAGGTCGCTATTGATTTGTGCATAGGCCAAATTGAGGGCATTGTTTTTCTCAACCAGCTGATTATGTAAATCAAGCGTTCGAAACCCTGCTTTAATACGCGCATCAAGCTCATCTACTGGCGTATTTTTAGCTACGAAATCATCAGCTCCAGCGTTAATACCGAGCGTTATCGACTTATGATCGTCTTGAGAGGAAAGTAAGACAAAAAACAGATAACGATTGTAGTCGTTAGACTTCACTGACTGACAGAGCTCAACCCCGTCCATATTAGGCATCACCCAATCACTAAGCACAAATTGAATCTGCTCATGTTTTGCAAGCAGTGATAGCGCCTCAATACCATCACACGCCACCATAATCTCATAGCCACGTTTTTCGAGTAGTAAACGCAGCCTCGCACGCATGACAGCATCGTCTTCGACCAGCAGAATCGAATACTTTCGCAAAGAAGAGAGAGTACGGCTCGTTGAAATAACGCCACCTCAGTTTTAAAGGGCTGTTATTTCAAGAATAGTTGGCTCAAATAAAAAAACAACACCATAACTGAGTCATGATGTTGTTACTATCCAATATGTTAGCTAGGGCTAGAGCAGTGTTATGACTGCAGAGCCAGCAGATCTGGGCGCTTAGTGCACAGAGCAACGGTGCTGACTACGTTGAGCCCTTCTAGCTCACAAGCTTTAACGCATAAATCAATATTGCTATCACTAGCGACAACCACCACATTACGGCCAATTGAGCGCTCTAAAACTTGCTGTGCTGTTTCACAGTGTGATGCATTCACATCCATTGGTAGAGTACTTACCGCCGATTGACGAGACACACTCAAGTCGGCAATCGTGGCATCGCAGTACACATCCAAAAAAGAGTAAGACTCACAAAATTCACGCTTAATCGCCGCGAACATTTCCAGTTCGTGCAGTGAAGCTTGAGAGGAGAACACCACCACGCTATGAGCATTCATTGGCTCACCAACAACGGACACAGACGTAGGGAGAGAAAGCGCGTTGGTCATCATTGAAGTGCGAGATGCCTCCAATTGATCAGAAAAAGAAGAACCAACGAGAGAAGAACCGATTTGATACGTTTGCATAGCAACACCTATTTGTTGAGTGTGCCATCCATAGATTTATGTACATCCTTTGATGGGGAAATAATAACAAAATTATATGATTAAATCCTTTCTCATTAACGCCCAGCGTCACAACAACACATCGCTGGGCGTCAAATTTACTTACGTCAGCATGTAACTATAGCGCCCTCACATTAAACACATGCTCGACACCACTGATCGCCGATAACAACTCGTCAGTCGGCTGATTCTCGATATCCAAAATGGTATAGGCCACTTCGTCACGACTCTTGTTAAGCATATCCAACACGTTGATGTTGAGATCGGCCAATAGAGAAAGCACCGTACCCAGCACTTTAGGAACGTTGTCGTTAGCAAATGTAATCCTGTAGCCCTCGGCTCGCTCTAAGGTAATCTGGGGAAAGTTGACTGAGTTGGTAATGTTACCGTTCTCCAAAAAATCAATGAGCTGCATCACCCCCATCACAGCGCAGTTTTCTTCCGCTTCTGCCGTTGAGGCGCCGATATGCGGCATCAGAATGACGCCTTCTCGCCCAATCAAAGATGGCGTTGGAAAATCGGTCACATATTGCCCCACTTGACCGTTTTCAAGTGCCGTGATGACCGCATCAGTATCGACGATCTCTTTGCGAGCAAAATTCAGGAGCACTAGGCCAGGTTTGGCCGCAGCCAGTAACTCGCTGCTGACCAATCCGATAGTGGCAGGGAGCGCTGGAACATGTACGGTGACAAAGTCGCACTTGCTGATCAGTGATTGTAAGTTTTCAGCACGTTGAATACGGCTTGATAAACGCCACGCTGCTTCTACGCTCAACGCAGAGTCAAACCCAATCACTTCCATACCTAAATCAATCGCCGTATTCGCGACTGAGGCTCCTATTGCACCTAGGCCAATAACACCGAGCGTCTTACCTTTGATCTCAGAGCCAGAGAAACGCTTTTTCTCTTTTTCTAACAGCTTGTCCATCGCCGTAGCATCAGAAAGGTCGGTGAGAGATTGGGAG
This sequence comes from Vibrio variabilis, assembly GCF_003263785.1. Classification (GTDB taxonomy): domain Bacteria; phylum Pseudomonadota; class Gammaproteobacteria; order Enterobacterales; family Vibrionaceae; genus Vibrio; species Vibrio variabilis. Next base: position 65,766 of record NZ_JYJK01000096.1, on the reverse strand, counting down.
TACTGCATGCCGCCGCAAACATCACGCGCAGAAAGCAGCAAACCAGTGAGTACCAGCTCTTTCACGGCATTCGCATTGGCGCCGGGAGTGTTAAACACCACAATGCCATTTTCGGTGCAGGCCTGAATCGGGATGTTGTTCACCCCTGCCCCGCAGCGCGCGATGGCTTTAACACTGGGTGCAATCGGTTCATCATGCAGTTTTTGACTTCTCAATAGGATTGCATCTGGCGCACTAAACTCGCTTGATACTTCGTAACTATCACGAGAAAACTTATCCAATCCTTTATTGGCAATCGCGTTGTAGGTTTTTATTTGCTTCATTATTGGTTCCACTTTAAGTTGAAAATCCTTTTCTACCCATCAGTGCACTTTACTCGTCCCAATGCTGGCGTTTTTATGTTGTGCCAGAGACAACAAAGCACCTGATAAGCAGGTGCTTTGTTCTTTATTTAGTGACTTCTGCGTAAGCCCAATCCAACCAAGGCAGCAATGCTTCAATATCCGCAGCCTCGACCGTGGCACCCGCCATATCCTTAAGCCGGCTGGTGCATCACGATACGCACCAATGTCATACGCGACTTGCTCTTCATCAAGCAGCTTAATCAGCGCCTTCACCTGTTCCTCTGTTGCATCTAGTGTCAAACACACGCTTGTGTTTGAACGCTGATCTGGATTTTTCGCTAAGAACTGAATCCAATCTCGTGATTCAACAAAGTTAGTCAATACTGCAAGATTGGCCTGAGACTTCTCAATTGCCGCGTCTACACCACCGATACCATCGACCCAATCTAGCGCATCGATGTAATCCACAACACACAGCATAGAAGGCGTATTAATAGTGGCACCTTTGAAAATGCCTTCGATTAACTTGCCGCCTTTCGTCATGCGGAAGATCTTTGGTAATGGCCATGAAGGCGTGTAGCTCTCTAGGCGTTCTACTGCTTTTGGACTCAGTACAATCACACCGTGTCCGCCTTCTCCACCCAACACTTTCTGCCAGCTGTAAGTCACTACATCGAGTTTTTCCCAAGGCATTGGCATTGCAAACACCGCAGAGGTTGCATCACAAATCGTTAAACCTTCACGCTCATCACTAATCCAATCACCGTTGGGGACTTTTACACCAGACGTAGTTCCGTTCCAAGTAAACACAGCGTCATGGTTTGGATTAGCCAAAGACAAATCTGGCAACTCCCCGTAGTCGGCGAGATAACTGTTCACATTATCTAACTTAAGCTGCTTAGTGATATCGGTTAACCAACCAGAGCCAAATGACTCCCAGTGAAAAACATCGACTGGACGCGCACCTAGCATCGACCACATCACCATTTCCATCGCACCTGTGTCAGAGCCAGCAACAATACCAACGCGGTAGTCATCAGGAATGCCTAAAATTGCTTTGGTTTTTTCGATAGATTCAGCCAGTACCGCCTTACCTAAGGATGAACGGTGACTGCGACCCAGTGAAGCGGTATCTAAACTTGATAGCTGATAACCCGGGCGCTTGCTGCAAGGCCAGATGAGAAATTGGGATTAGCGGGTTTAATTTGCGGTTTCATTTGGCTTCCTGCCTGTAATTAATTGAATAACTATTCAACACCTTGTCTGAAAAACAGTCGAAACGCAAGCCCACAAAAGGGAAAACACGATGCTACTAATGGTTTTTTGGGCATAAAAAAAGCAGCACCCAAAGGCACTGCTTTCTACCATTTAGTTGAAAGTGATTGTTGACTAGCCGACAACACCCACAGCGGCCTGCATAATGATGCCGCAGATATAAGCGCCATACGTACCGAGCGCATAGCCTAATACAGCCATCAAGATACCCACTGGCGCCAATGACGGGTGGAAAGCAGCTGCAACCACAGGCGCTGATGCTGCACCACCGACGTTTGCTTGACTACCGACTGCCATAAAGAACAGCGGCGCTTTAATTAGCTTCGCAACGCCAATCATTAGCAGCGCGTGAATCGTCAGCCAAGTGATACCAATGAAGAAGTAACCTGGATTATCAAGAATCGCTGTCACATCCATTTGCATACCAATGGTTGCGACAAGAATATAGATGAATGCAGAGCCGATTTTTGATGCGCCAGCGTGCTCTAGAGTGCGCGCAGATTTAAACGTAGAAGCAATAAGTGCAAACGTAGTCACTAATACGATTAGCCAGAAGAAACCAGAAGTCAGACTGTACTTCTCAAGCTCTGGCGCATTGGTCGCAATCCAAGGCGCAATAATGTCTGCACCAAAGTGAGCCAAACCCGTTAGACCAAATGCGATAGCAACAACTTTCATCATATCTGTTGTCGTGATTGGACGAGAGTTCTCTTCCTCGTACTTCGCTACTGTCTCTTTAAGCTCATCAATGGATGTAGTGTCTGCTTTTAGCCACGCGTCCATCTTCTTCTGACGACCGGCCATAATCAGCAGGATTGCCATCCAAATGTTGGCACAGATAACGTCAACGGTGATCATTGCAGAGAACAACTGGTCACCCACACCAAATACTTCTTTCATCGCCGCTTGGTTAGCACCGCCACCAATCCATGAACCAGCGACGGTAGTTAGGCCGCGCCATACATCACCAGAAACAAGATCAGGGTTAATAAAATCGAGAATAACAATCGCTGCAGGGCCGCCGATGATAATACCAAGCGTGCCAGTCAGGAACATGATGACGGCTTTAGAACCTAGACCAAAAATCTTCTTCAGATCCGCAGAGACAATGAGCAGAACGAGTGCGCCAGGAAGAAGGTAGCGACTTGCAACGAAATACAAGTTAGACGCTGAGCCATCAATCAAACCAGTAGTATTGAGCAATGACGGTAGAAAGTAACACAGCAACAGGCCAGGGACGACGGAATAGAATTTTTTCCATAGCGGATTACTGCTGCTTTCAGTAATAAAAACAGCGCCTAAGATAACGGCTAGTAAACCCATAATGACAGCATCATTAGCGATCATGTCGATAAATCTCCTTAACTGATGTCTTCTTGAAACAATTAGACACATTTACGTAGTTGGCCGAGACTATACCGACAACGCTCGCCTGTCACAAATTTTAACAATCTTTACGCAATAAGCATGAATAGTTAACCAGTTATTACGCCAAGCAATACTTCACCCATAATGATAGTTTGTGAAAAACATTGTTCAAAAAAACGCCTTGATTAACTATTAATGTTTTCTTTCAGAGAGTTAGCATAAACAACTGTAATTTTAACACCTTGATAACCCGCAAAATCAACGACCACAAAACGATAATCAACCAAGTGCACCTAACTGCATCACTTTTGTTAAAGCGGTCAAATTATGTCCCCCAAACAATCACAATTGTTTGATCTAAATCACATGTCGCAGTCAGGTTTTGCCACTGTTAAGTCAAATTTTGCCCAATCCTACTGAGTGAATTCCCCCTCTCGCCCCTTCTAAACACAAAAACGCCAAAGATTAACTTTAAATACTGGATATTTACACAGTTACTACATATACTGTTTTTACATACAGTAATTCATGAGGTGTAGTTATGTTGCAAGAAAGACTAGAACGCATCAACGAGCTGCGTAAAAAAGCGATGGCCAATCCTGAATTCATGAAGTCCGCGCAAGCTCATGCCGAAGCACTGGAAACTCAATATCACCCAGCGCAGCCAAAACGTAGTAAAAAGCCCAAAACCTTATCCGATATTTACCAAGGCTACGATTTCGGCATTTAACTCAGCGTGTTACTCATCGCACTGGCTAAGATGAACCCATTGTGAATACTCGTTTCAAGGTGAGTTAATCTCAATAACCGCATACTGGCAACGTCAACTAAACAAAGATGTTCTAATTGAGGTTATTATGAAAAAAGTCATCATCACGACAGCACTTATCCTAACGTCTGGTTTTGCCGCAGCTAAGTCTATACCAGCTCAGGGCGGTTTTAACGGGCCGATTGTTAACGCACAAACAACCGTTGCACAAGCGCTAGAAGCAAAAGACGACGCTGCTATCCAGATCAAAGGCAATATTACTCACTCACTAGGCGATGAGAAGTATCAGTTTACTGATGGCAAAAACACGATAGTGATTGAAATCGACAACGATGATTGGCGTGGTGTGGACGTCACACCAAATGACACCGTTGTTATCACAGGCAGCGTCGATAAAGATGCGTTTGAAGACACTAAAATTGATGTAAAACGTATCGCTATCGCGGGCTAATCCCTAACATCATTTAACTGCCTTTACTGGGATGATTCGCGACCAAAATCATCCCAATTACGATTAATATCGCCCCACCGACCCGCTGGGGAGACAGTTCTATTTTGGGATAGCCTAACAATCCGTAATGATCATAGATAAGTGATGCTATCATTTGGCCACATACGATAGAAATCGCTAATGCCAACGCCCCTAGCTTAGGCGCCAGATAAATCGACATCGCGATATTAAACGCCCCAAAATCCTCCTAACCACGCCCACCAAGGAAGCGCTTTTAATGTTCCATTTGGAAACCAAGGCTTGCCTTCTAGCATAACTAGCGTACCCAATACCAATGTCCCAATCACAAATGAGATAAATGCGGCCTGAAGCGGCGACCCTAGACCGGTACGAAGCTGCGCGTTAACACCCGCTTGTGACGCTAACGTTGTACCTACCACCACACTGAGCAAAACAAGAATTGCACTAGTAAAATTTGCCACTGTTCGTTTCCTTATCGTCATACTCTTTCAAGCGTAGCACTTCATTCCCAACTATTTTCCTGTACAGTAGTACGAGCACATTTTGGAAACAGGGACAGAACATGAGCAAAAAGGTATTTGCAGTGATTGGTACAGGCGCGATCGGTGGTTACTATGGGGCGAGACTCCATCATGGCGGTCACGATGTTCACTTCCTTTTCAATAGCGACTACCAACATGTGTGTAATCAAGGGCTAAGAGTCGACTCTCACTACGGTGACTACTCCATCACGGCTAACGATATCAATGCTTACGACAAGTCCGCAGATATGCCAAAAGCCGATGTTATTCTCGTCGCACTAAAAACTACACAGAATCACCTACTCGAAGCACTTATTCGTCCTCTATTAAAGCCAGACACCTTAGTCATGTTGCTGCAAAATGGCATTGGCGCGGAGCAAGAAGTGGCCAAGACGTTCAACCTCCCTTACGTCGGTGGTGGCTTGTGCTTTATCTGTTCAAATAAAGTCGCACCAGGCATATCGACCACATCGATTATGGCCGAATTACCATCGGCGTTTATGGTGAAGATGGAATCGCATCGTTGGAGTCATTCGCTAAAGACCTCTCCAATAGCGGTTTAGAAGTGGACATCGACCCAAAGATCATCGATGCTCGATGGAAGAAGCTTCTTTGGAACGTTCCCTTTAATGGTTTATCGACCGTACTTGATTCAGACACCGCACAAATAATGGACTGCCCAGAACTCGTCAATCTATCCAAAGACATCATGATAGAAGTCCAGCAAGCTGCTCAAACCACCGATGCTGAAATCCCCACCTCACTCATCGACACCATGCTAGGCAATACCGCTAAAATGAAGCCGTACTTAACGAGTATGTTGTTAGACAGGCGCAATGGCCGTGAGCTTGAGCTGCAATATATGTACAAGAATGCAATTGAACTTGCCAACAAAGGAGGAGCCTCAATGCCAAAGACAACCGCGCTTTATCAGCAGCTATGTTTTATAAACAAACGTATCACAGACCCATTTGGACGATAGACGCAAACGGGTTCATTCACCACCCGATTAAAACTCGAAAGTGGCTTGAGGTTCTTAGTCGAACTACGTACCATACGGCCACTTTTTCATTACAGCGCGATCAACATGAAACGACTTGTCCTCTACGTTAAAGACAAATGCCCACATTGCAAAGATGCCCAACGCTACCTTGACAGCAAAGGCTATAAGTATCGTCTTACCAACGCAAAAATGCAGCGCGGCCGTAAAGAGCTCGACGCTATCGGCGCTCGTTCGTTACCTGTACTGAAAATTGGCGACCGCTATATGATTGGCTGGAACCCGAACAATTTTGAGAAAATGTATAACAGCAATTAACGCACGATTTCCTATACTGCCCCTATCTCAAAAAGCAACTCGCTAGTCACTAGGGGCATTGGATGTACCATTCTTTTCCAACGCGGTTTCTGACACGTCTCTTAGGCGCAATAACGATTGCCCTAACCAGCACTTTAGCAAGCGCTACGCTCCCCCTTGATGAAGCTCGAATTGCCAATCAACGGCTTTACATGTTGCAGTTCAATGAGGCCAATGATCCGTCGTTAGACTGTTTAGCGATTCAAATTGGCAATAAAACTCTGGTAACCCCAGCTCACTGCTTGGTTTCAAAATCAGACGCCACGCTCTACCCTTTAAGACATCTTCGACTTACGCCGTTATTTTCCCAAGATGAACGCTATACCTATGCTCATGTGGTGTCTGTCACCACCGATCATCACAAGTTGGCACAAGTTACGACTGAACAAGATTGGGCAATTTTGGAGGTCAACACCGAACTAGGCTGCCACCAGCAGCTGCATTCACTATTGGCAATACCTGAGCAAGGCTGGCGGTCGGAGCCTGTTCAACTGGCTGTTTGGGATAAGGCTCGCGATGCTCTGTCGGTAGAAACCTGTCTACTAGATTCCAATGAAAAGAAACAGCTCACCTTGAGCAACTGCGACGAAATGAGTGAGCTCATCGCAGGCACGCCTGTTATCAGCCAAATAGGTACAACAAACACCTTGGTTGGCTTGGTTACCGGCAGTAGCAAACACAATGGTAGTACGTCTTATCAAGTAACACCGATTGAGGCGGCACTGCGCCGGTTAGAGGCTAGTCAGCTCTGTACTGCATCTGCTTTTTAATGAAATCGATAAAGCTTCTATCCGCCCGAGACAAATACCCATCTTTACGCCACGCTAACGCCAAATCAACAAACACGGGCGGTTCAAATGAGATGCCTTTCACTTCTGGCTCATGTTCCGTCACCAATTCAAGGAGGGCAGTGATAGCGTATTCATGTTTCACAATAGAAAGGATCATGGGCAACAAATTCGTTTCGAATGAGAACTTGGCCTCTATCTGCCTACGTTTGCGCTCTTCATCAATAAAATCTCGATGAAAATATCCCGGCTTAAACATCACCAGCTCTTCATCAAAAAACTCATCAAAATCCAATGATTCTCGGCTAGCAAAATGATGATGTTGGCTAACGACAGCCACCATTTCAGAGCGGAAAATCTGATCCACTTCGAGATCATTAGGAACGTCTTTGTTTCTAATGACACCGAGATCGATCTCACCACTTAACAGCATCCGACGAATGTCTTGAGTGCCCGCCTCAACCACCGTCATTTTGAGGTGGGGATAAGCACTCTTAAACGCCATCACGATTTCCGGGAAAAAGTACGAACCCATCATGCTAGGCGTCCCTAGGCGCACTTCTCCTTTTAGCAGACCTTTCATTTCGTCCACAGCAAGCTTGGCATCCTCTATTTGCTGCAACACCTTGCGAGCGTGGGGCTCAAGTGCTCGCCCTTCTTGCGTAAGACGCACTTGTTTATCGATTCGAGTGAATAGTTGGATACCAAGCTGCTGCTCGAATTTACGGATAGAAATGCTCAACGCAGGCTGCGCAATCATTACGGCTTGCGCGGCTCGGGTAAAATTTTGGTGGTCGACCACCGCAAGAAAGTGGGTGAGCTGCTTAACATCCATTATTAATAAAATATATTCAAACCATATTTTTAATATATTTCATTAATCAAAATAGCAATGCTAGTTTGATCACATAGTTAACCATTTTTGTAGTAAGGCTTTACCGTGATTGAATTGCACTCTCCTCAATATCGACGTATTACCCTCGCGCTCGCGTTGGGCTCGTTTTTGGTGTTTTGCAATCTTTATGTGTTTCAGCCGATCTTGCCTCAGTTAAGTCGCCACTTCGAGGTGTCTGAAACGGAAATCAACTGGGTATTTGCTGCCTCGACTCTCGCACTATCTCTATGTTTGGTTCCTTGGGCAATCACGTCAGAAAGTGTTGGCCGCCGTGCTGTGATGATTGGTGGCTTGATATCGCTTCCTGTCATCGGCTATACGATGATGTTAACCGACAGCTTAACCGCCATTGTCTTATTGAGAGCGGCGATGGGCGTTGGGCTAGCGGCATTTGCCTCTGTTGCCGTCGCTATATGGTAGAAGAACTGTCTCCCGATGCGTTCACTAAAGCAATTGGCGGCTATATTGCTGCAAATTCTTTAGGTGGCATTGCTGGGCGTGTCGCAGGTGGGGTGTTGACCGACTATTTTGACTGGAAAACGGCGGTGTTTGTTATCGCCACTTTTACATTGATTTCCGCTTTGCTGGTCATCGCGATGCTACCTAAACAGCAGCACTTTAAACCTGCTCGAGGGCTGTTCTACCATCACAACCGCAGTTTGGTCACACACATCTCAAACCCAACGGTATGGGTGGCGATGCTCATTGGCGGCATTAACTTCGCGCTGTTCGTGAACCTCTACTCAGTGATGGGATTTCGCTTGGTCGAAGCTCCGCACAACCTACCCATTGCGCTTAGCTCACTTATATTCCTATGCTATTTGGCGGGCACACTGTCATCCAAACTCAGTGCCAATTGGCGCAAAAGATATCCACCGATTCCGGGCATGGTATTTGGAACCTTATTGAGCCTACTGGGTATGCTGGTCGCCTTATTTGAATCCATCCCTATGATGCTACTCGGACTACTACTTATCAGTGGCGGCGCATTCTTCACGCATACCCTAGCCTATGCATGGGTAAGCCAAAAAGCGACACAAGCAAAAGCGACTGCCACTGCTCTCTATCTGGTGCACTACTACATTGGCGGTAGTCTAGGTGGGTTTTTCTTACTCTATTGTTGGCAGGTAGGTCGATGGCCGGGTGTTGTTGAAGGTGGCGCATTACTTTATGCCGCGTTATTTGGACTTTGCTACAAGCTTTATCATATCGACCAGCGTAGCGCGCATGCCGATAAGCCCATTAATCACCCCTTCTAGTCAGTGAAGTAAGGGCTAAACAGTAACATTAACGTTCGCTATCGCCGCCATAGCAGCATATAATTGCCATTGTGTTAAATGTGGTAAATGTTATGTCGTTACGTGAAGAAGTAGTAAAGATCGAACAACAAGTTCAGCAATGGCTCAAGGATGTGGTCATTGGTTTAAACCTATGTCCATTCGCAGCCAAGCCAGAGCGCAATAAGCAGATTAAGACCTTTGTTAGCCTTGCTGACAAAGAAGAAGGCCTACTTGAAGATATTCTCAGTGAGCTCATGCTGCTTGAACAAACCGATGCGAAAGATCTTGAAACCACACTCGTGGTTGTTCCTAAGATGCTGCATGACTTTGTGGACTACAACTTCTTCATTGACTGGGTCGAAGCTCTCATTAAGCAAAATGACTGGGAAGGCATTTATCAGGTAGCGACCTTCCATCCAAACTATTGCTTCGGCGGCGCGGAGCCTGAAGATCCGGAAAATCTGACCAATCGCTCTCCCTACCCAATATTTCACCTTATCCGTGAAGAGAGCATGGAGCGTGTTCTTAAGCACTACCCCGATCCAGAAGCCATTCCGGACAACAACATTGCGAGAGTCAGTGAACTTGATGAGCATGAGAGAAAGCGCTTGTTCCCGTACCTTTTCTCTTAAGTCATCCACTGTATAACGGGGTAACAGCAATAGATCGGCTCAATATTAGGTTGCGATAATGTAGATACTCAATAGCACGTGGCGCTGCTAAGGTATCGACATTCACCTATTGAGAGCATCACTATGAAATCTTGGTTCAAATTTATCCCGCTTTGCCTTTTGGTCGGCTATGTCGTTATTTATGATGTCATCGATCAGTACGACCACAGTCAAGCGGCTGAACAGCAAGTTGTCGCTTCACAAACAGTCGCTACGCAAGCAAGTCCTGAGTAACCACCCACAGAGCAAACAACAAACCCACTATTTGCTCTGCACTCTACGCCGTTATTCCCAAGAGCCTCCCTACACCCAAGCAAAAACAGCTTAAGTGTGGGGATTTGATGAAATTCTTACATTCCTTTACTTCCACAATTATGCCCTGATTGATAACCTTGATGAATAAAAAACACCAAGAAATAAGAAGACGCAATGAGTCTGGCGCTCACAATATTTACTAACGTTGGCAAAACGGGTGTCGAGCTAGCAAATTATCAGGCACCCTCTGCAACACACGCAGTCGAAATTTGGGATAAGATACCCAGTGCTTCAGAAGTAACCCTACACTACTTAGTGATTATGGAAGGTCGCAATCATATCGACAGTAAGTTTATCGATACTCGTTACGTTGGACAGCTGCTTGAGATGTGGGGACAGTTTGATACGTTTTATCATCAGTTCCAAGAAAACTAGTTCCAAGAACTCTAAACGGTTAAAAGGCCACCCCGAAAGGTGGCGTTTAAATACGACGACTCGGGACCCTAATCCGAAACGACGTTTTCCAAAAAGTACGTGTACTCTTTGAAACTGTTGGCATGATGACACAAACGCTTAGGTCATCACCCAAAATTGATGATTTGGCGATATCAACAATTCAGTCAACCAATTGAATTGTGTAAGAATGCTACCTTTATTCCCGCCTAAAAACAATATCAGAGTAAAAGAGTGAGCGTCAGTCGATATTCGCGTCTCAAGAAAATGACCATCGGTGTAGCGCATGAACCTCTGCTCTGATAGGATCTCATCACCAATTATCAAGCAGCAAAATCGATGAAACTAACCAAACTTACCCAACCGATCTTTGATCACCTATACCGCGATATCACCGAGTTCCGTACTACGTTTGATCTGCCAGTCAATGATGCTAGCTCACTAGATGATGCAGCAGACACGCTACATAGCTCACTGGCTATCGAGGAAATGACAGAACTTGCTGAAGCGGACTCGAAAGTTGAACAAGCGGACGCAATCATCGATTCAGTGTATGTTTTGATGGGTCGTTTGGTTCATCTTGGCGACAGCAAAGTAGAAGACAACGTTGCGATCAGCTACCTGATTGAACTGCTTCTGCACGTTGCAGCAAACCGCGACATCGACTTCATCAAATGCTGGGATGAAATTCACTCCAGCAACATGAGTAAAGTGTGCCGCAACGAAAAAGAGTACCAAGAAACCGAAGCGCACTACGCTGAGCAAGGCATCAAGCTGATGGCTGTGACTAAGGGCGAATACATTATCGCTAAATGCGCAGAAGACTTCGTTTCAGAAGCGAAGACTATCCGTAAAGGTAAAGTGCTAAAGTCGGTCTACTACCGCCCTGCGGACTTATCACCGCTTGTATAAAACCTTTTAAAAAAACGGCCTCATCAGAGGCCTTTTTTCATCGTATCGATTTTCCAATCACTTAAATTTTAGCTTCATTCATTGAAGATCAATAACGGCTTGCCGTTCACTTCTATCTTGCTGACCGAGGTTTGATACACGGACTCAATATTCTCCGGCGTCAATACTTCATCGCCCGTCCCGACGGCTTCAACGACACCATTGTTGAGCATCACCACATGATCCGCACGTCTTAGCGTGGTATTTAAATCATGGTTTGCTACCACGACTGAAAGCCCTTGCGACGTCACTAGCTCAATCAACTGATTGAGGTATTTCTCTTGCCCAACATCCAGTGGCGCCGCCGGCTCATCAAGAATCAAGACTTTAGAATGAGGGTTCAATGGGCGCCAGATCTGCAAGCAACATGCAGCGAGTCTGACTCGCTGCCACTCACCACCCGATAAATGATGCACCGTTCTCGACAGCATGGTATCGAGCTTCAAAAGAGCGGTGATATCAGAGATTGCATCGTTCAGGGTTGCTTCACCATTCTTTCCTCTGGAGCCATTCTCATCATTGGGAATGGATAGCGAGAGATACTGATACACAGGCATGTTAAACGCAGGACGCGAAGCCTGTGGCAAATAAGCGCGTATCGTCGCCATATCAGGGAGAGACATGCCAGCTAAGTCCATGCCTGCAATGTCCACCTGACCTTCATAATTCAGCACTCCAGCTATGGCAGCAAGCAACGTACTCTTACCACTGCCATTTGGACCGATGACATGGGTAAGCTGCCCTTCTGGAAATGAAAGGCTAGCGGGCAAAAGTCGAGTACCAATGGCGAGGTTATGAACTTGAATCATGGTTTCTTAACAGCATCCAAATAAACACTGGAGCACCGATTGTCGTCGTCATGACGCCAACGGGCAACTCTGCGGAGTCTAGCACCGTTCTCGCCAAGATATCGGAGACCACTAACAAAGCCGCCCCGGTCAGCGCTGACAACGGCAACAAGTATCGATTCTCTGTACCAAACGCCAAGCGCAATAGATGGGCACAACCAAACCGACAAAACTGATAACGCCACCGAGTGCGACAGAGCCTCCGACCAACAGCGAGACCGCGAGTATTAGCTGCCAGCGAATTCGGAGTACATCGATACCGAGTTGCTTAGCGTGGATTTCCCCAACCATCAGCTTATCGAGCGTTGTGCCCTTGCTGCACAGCCAAATAGCCACTGGAATCATGGCAATGGTGAGTGTGTGCTGATACCAACTGACACCACCAACGCTACCCATGAGCCAATACATGAGCTGGCGAATGCTCAAATCATCACTAAAATAAAACGCCCACGTCACCACAGCGCCGGACAAAATACCTAATGCCACCCCGACTAACAGTAAGCGAGTCGTAGTCAGTCGCAGCGTTTTTGCCATCGAGACTAAAATAAGTGTAAAGCCAAGCGCCCCGAGCACGCCGGCGAGCATAAATCCTAATGGCGTCGCAGCAGCAGGGAAAGCAAACAGTATCAGCACCATGCCTAAACTGGCACCACCGGAAATACCGAGCACGCCCGGCTCGGCCAGTACATTGCCCAATAAAACTTGAAGCGAAGCACCAGACAGCGCCAGCGCAGCACCAATCGCAGCTGCGGCAAATAGCCTAGGCATACGCAGATCATAAAGAAGACGGGACTCTAGCGCAGATTGCGGAGAAAAAGGATTGATGAATACTTCGCCAACAGAGAGGTGAAGTAGCGCGCAAGTAAATAAGACGCCTGACATCACTATCATTAGGATGTGCCAGCGTCTTTGGTTTTGATTCAGTAACTGATTGAATTCCATTAGAGGAGCATAACAGTCGCGCTCAAGAACGCCACTGATTTTCTATTAATCGTAGACCAGTTGGTCATCCTCATAGCGAGTTGCCACTTTAACCACCATGAGAGCCGCTCTTTGCCCTATCACTACTTTACGATTTGGGAATACGATGGCTTCATGATCGTTTTTCGCCATCAACGGCTTATCACCATCATGACCGAACACTTCTCCGTGTTTAAACTCAGTGAAGTTCTCAACATCATCGTCAAACAAGAAGTCGAAGTCCTCATGGTGACGAACAACAGTGCGAGAAACGCGATAGATGATCGGCGTTTTTGCCAAGTGTTCAGGTTTCTCAGCAGCCAGCAAGTCTCGGGTGGCTAAATCAAAGGCTAGCAGCTTGGTCAGATCGTTCTCGCCAATGCGAGCCACGCGACCTAGTTCCATTGTCAGCGCCTGTGCACCGTAGTTCTCAGCGGAGAACCAACTGAAGGTACTAGACGGAGCATTAGACAGCAGCACAGCGTCCATATGGGCGCTAGATACATAGTCAAACAAGGCTTTGCTGCGCACGGCATGGCGCGTCTTAGGGCTCACCACAAAAGAATAGTGCTTGGACTCACGGATAGCACAGTGCAGATCAAGGTGCCAACGACGCTCAACGGCCGTATCTTGATAGAAGTCGTTCACAAGCTTTTTAAGGTGCTTGGCTATCGCGACTTCGCGGTTCACAGAGCCCTCTTTATTACCGAAAAGACGGTTCAGATTCTCATCGATAAAACGCGTGTGACGGTTAGTCGCTTCTGGGTGTGCGATGATAAACAAACAGCGCGCCTTGAGCTTTAAAAAACCTGATTCAATATCGTCAACGATTTTATCAACCAACTCCATTGGCGCAGTCTCATCACCGTGGACCCCACAGGAAATGATGATGTGCTCACTCTCCTCGTCAAGTTCGCGAGGTGTGACTTCCAAGACACCACGATAGCGGTGATCGAGCTTTATTCCGTCGTCGGTAGTTTTTGATATTTCGGTGAATTCAGTTTCGGTTTCTAAAGTATCTTTTAGAAATGACTGGCGAAAAAACGATTTCGTCATGCGCTGCTCCCTATCTAACAGCGGTATGGTAATGAAACAAGAGAGAAAATTATACGAATATGATCGCGTTTATCGAAGTAAGTCGCGTTACTTGGGGAGAAAAACTCCAAACTGTTCAAAAAACAGACCACTTAAAGCCAGTTTGCCCCTCCAGCAGTAAAACCATAATACTGGTGAGGGCAAAGCAGTGCTATCGACCAATTTCGTTGAGAAGTGCTTCAAACTCATCAACCTTCATAGATAAGCTTTGCATGCCTTGTTCCCAAAACTCCGCTTGCGTAAGATCTTTGTTCATGTGTTTGAACACCACATCTTCCGCAAGATGCGAACCCGTATCTCGAAGTAGCGCCACGTAATCAGGATAGAAAGACGCTCCTTTTTGCTCACGCTGGGCATACACTCCCTGACTAAACAAGTAGCCAAATAAGTACGGATAATTGTAGAAGCTCAGTTCAGAGATGCTAAAGTGCAGTTTACTCGCCCAGAAATAAGGGTCTGTACCCTCCATTGAGTCACCGTACCATTCTGCCCATGTTGTCGACATCAACTCACATAGCTGGTCTGCATCAAGCTCACTCTCTTGACGCGCTTGATAGAACGCTTTTTCAAACTCAAAACGAACCGGAATATTGATGGTGAGTGCGTAAGCGGACGACAGCTCTTCCCACAACATCTCCAGCTTTTCTTCACTGGTTTTTGCTTGTTCCAATAAATAATCGCGCACGATATTTTCAGCAAAGATAGACGCAGTTTCTGCAAGTGTCATTGGATAGCTAGTGCGACATAGCGGCAGATCACGCATCACCCAATTGTGGAATGCATGGCCAAGTTCGTGAGCGAGCGTCAATAGGTCAGAGCGGCTACCGCCCCAAGTCATGAATACAAGAGGTGTACGAGTCGCAGCTAGTTGCGTGCAGTAAGCGCCAAGGCGACGGTTTTCTGATGGCTCAGCATCTATCCAACCGTTATCGACCATCGTTTGTACAAACGCAGCCATCTCTGGGTTCACTTGCTCAAAGGCAGATTTGATCACTTCAATGCCTTCTGCAAACTCGTATACTTTGGCTTCCCCGTTGCCTAATGGCGGCATAGCAGCGAGATGGTTCCATGGCGTCATACTTGGCAGGCCATGGACTTTCGCCATCAGCTTACCGGCTTTTTGCCCAATAGCACGATGGCTTTTTGCCACCGACATCATGGCTTCTAGAGTCTCACGTTGAATGCGATTCGCTCTGAGACTTGGGTCGAGAAAGTGCTCTTCGCTGTTATGAGAGCGCTTTTTCCCCTCATTATGACGCCAGCCGGCAAGCGCATTCACGATGGCTGCAAAAGAAGTGTCGTTCGCCTTCATTGCCGCTTGAATCCCTTTCCAAGCCGCCTCTTGCTTTGCAAACTCACCGCCATATAAAAGGCTTGCTGCCGCTGAGAAACCCAGTGTTTCAGTGCCCTGCTCAGTTTCAATCGTGATGCTTAATGAACCAGTAATGTTGTCATAGAGACGTCCCCACGCATCGCGACCATCAACCTGCATCGCTGACAGCAACTGCTCTTCAGCAATGCTGAGTTGAGTCTGTGCTTTGCGCTGGAGGAGCTCGATTTGAAAACCTTGTCCCGCTACCGAGGGGTTGTCGTGTTCGAGGACTTGCTGAATAAAAGCGACGTCGGCAAAGGCCAAAACATTTTCATAAGGACTGAATGCTTGTTCCAGCTCCGAGCTCAATTGAGACAAACGACCAATTAGCTGTTTAGCTTGCGTGTTTTGGGCATTGGTCGAGGCATGGCAGTTGGCCAGTGTGCTTACCGTATTGAGCAAGGTGCTTGCCGCTTCCATGGTCTGAATCGCGTTTTGCATCGCAACCACGTGCTGACGTTCTTCTTGATGATGAGTCAGTAATGAAATCGAGCGTTGAATCAGCTCAATGTCTTGTTCAACCTTGGGGTCATTTAATCCTTGATAGGCAATCGACAAATCCCAAACCGCGTTTTTCATAAGCTTTCCCTAGTAGATCGTTATGTGACTGTGCATATAGCAATACATATACGAACTAATATGGAGACAGATACACCAATTATCAATGCTTAATAATTTTCAATCAGTTAGGAACGTCGTGTGGCGTGAGACAGGGTGGCCTAAGATTCAATCTATCAAGGTAAAAGAAGATATCGGCTGCCCAATCACCTTAACGCTTATCATCGAAGGATAGCGCGAATCAAACTGCAGCTGTGTCACGGTCGCATTACCGATCGCAAGCGCCGCATAAAGCTTCGGATTGCGCCAATCGAGGTCGAGGACATTCGCTAGAATTTGGCGAATGACCCCGCCGTGACAAAAAAGAAGGGTATGTTGATGGGTTTGAAGGAGCCGATGCCAAGCCCTGCTCACTCTCAGGTGAAAATCTTCAAGCGTTTCTGCATTGGGTAACTGGCACGTAACAGGCGTTGTCCAGAACGGCTCTAGCGTTTGCCACTCTTCTTTTGACATACGGTCAAAAGGTACACCATCGAAATCACCGAAATTCATTTCAGCGAATGCGGGTTCAATGTTAAGTTCAATACCAGATTGTTCACTAAAAGGCTCTGCAAGGCTCATGCATCGGGACAGTGGCGAACTGACCACCCGGTTTATATCAAGGGACTCACTCAATAAAGCTTGGAGCGCCTGACTATTATGTTCAGCCTTAATACCGACATCAGTATGGCCATAAAGGGCAGCGGCACCATCGACTTTCGCATGGCGCATTAAAAACACGTTCACTTTCATTGAGCAGCTCCCTTTAGCACCAGAGGTAATCCAGCCGCCACCAGAGTCACCTGCTGCGCGATCGCAGCGACGCGCTGATTCATTCTTCCTGCATTATCGACAAACAAACGTGACACTTCGCCCAACGGCACCACACCAAGGCCAACTTCGTTGGATACCAGTATAATGTGGGCTTCACAACGTTCTAGGCTTTCGACTAACGATGCAATGGCACGCTCAATCTCTTGCTCTACATCACCGCCGCTCTGCTGTGCATAGTAAATGACATTGTTGAGCCACAAGGTTAAGCATTCAACCAAGACGACATCATAATTAGAAAACGTCATCAGTTCGGCCGACAACTTTAGGGGAACTTCCCACTCTGTCCAGCCGTCACCGCGCTGCTGCTGATGATGAGCGATGCGTCGCTGCATTTCCTCATCCAGTGGCTCTGAAGTAGCTAAATAATGTTTGGTCATAACACACTGGTCACGATCACCCGATTCACATAATGAGAGAACTCTTTGCTCAGCAAAGCGCGACTTACCAGAACGGGCACCGCCCAAGACTAACTCCACCGTCATCGCTATCTCACTACCCCAAAAAAACCATTAACATGAGCACGTAAGTCATTAGCTCAACCAACTGCTGCGCTGCACCCAAGCAGTCACCCGTAAAACCACCTAAACGTGCCAAAAGCCATTTAGTAAATACGATGCGAAATACCAAGGCAAAAGCAATCAGGCTCGCCGCCAACGTCATGTCGTACATCAAGGCAGGCAGCACCCCACACAGTGCCAAAAATACCAGTTCGCCGGGAGTCTGTGTATTGGCAAGGGGTTTACTCTTGCTCCCTTTAGGGTCGGACACGTAAGGCATCGCGGAAATAAGCGAAGCGGCGACGGCACGACTGAACGCGTATCCGATAACGAAAACAGCAAATAGGTTAACTTGTGCGGACAGCTCGACCAAGACGGCATATTTCAAAAGCAGAGCCATGACTAAGGTCGCCACACCGTAAGTGCCGAGACGGCTGTCTTTCATGATCTCTAGACGGCGCTCTTGGGTCATCCCTCCACCAATACCATCGGCCATGTCTGCGAGACCATCTTCGTGAAACGCACCAGTGAGCAGCAGGCTAAACACCATGGTGATAACGACTGCGATACTGGTCGGCAAAAGCCCATCAACAACCGTGAAAAGCCCACCGCACAAAGCCCCCAATAACACGCCAACCAAAGCGAAATAACGCCCAGATCGATTCATTCTTTCAGCAGAATATGGGGTACTAGCGGGTATCGGCAGTCTTGAGAAAAAACTCAGCGCCAAACAGAACAGTTGCCACTGATAGCGCCAAAACGAGACTTGCCCACTCACACCGTTACTCCAGCACTCTCAAAGCTCGCCATTTCATTGTAAAACTCAACCGCGCAACGAATGAGGGGCAGCGCCAATGCTGCACCAGTGCCCTCACCTAGACGCAAAGACAAATCCAGTAGCGGTGCTGCGTTAAGCTCATCCAAAACAAACCGATGTGCACCTTCATTCGAGACATGAGAGAAAATCAAATAGTCACGTACTGCTGGTTCAAGCTTGCATGCGGCTAGCGCGGCAACTGAGACAATAAAGCCATCGACAAGTACAGGAACTTGCTGCTTACTTGCTTGCAAAAACGCACCAACCATATGAACAATTTCAAATCCGCCTAGCTGCGCCAGAACCGACATCACATCTCGCTCATCAAAGCGAGATAGCGCTTGTTCAACCAAAGCCGTCTTTCTCGATAGTTGTTCTGGATTGATACCGGTACCAAGGCCAACACTTTCTACCACTGAAAGATCGGTCAACGCGGAAAGCAGAGCGGATGCTGAGCTGGTATTGCCAATCCCCATCTCGCCAAAAATCAATAAATCAGCTCCGTCCGCCACGCACTGATTCACGATCTCGCGTCCACCCTCTATACCTTGAGAAAGCTGCGATGCGCTCATTGCTGGCTGAGTTGAAAAGTCCGTGGTTCCACAACCAAGACGACTAAGTAATAACTGAGAAGATTGGGTTTCAATAGGTGCTAGCATGCCGCAGTCGACCACTTGAAAATCAATGTCGTTCGCTCGACAAAAACAGTTAATCGCAGCTCCGCCAGCAAGGAAGTTTGTCACCATTTGCTGCGTCACCGCACTGGGCGCAATACTCACACCCTGCTCTGCGATGCCGTGATCGCCTGCGAACACGACAACCTTAGGGTTAGGCAGGGCAATTTTATTTACAAATTGGCCACGGGCGTGACTTTGAATTTTGGCGAGCTGCGCGGCAACATGTTCTAGCTCACCGAGAGCACCGAGAGGTTTCGTTTTTTGATCGATGTGATTTTGAATCTGAGGGTCAAATTGATTGCTTAGCATGGTGTCCATTTCGCTATGTTGGTATAGAGCAGAGCCTGTTTTAAACTCGTACAACTCTTGCTTAGTCTAAAAGTCGTTTGAGGACAGTGTACGCGTGTCACGTTCTCAAACCAACCGAATCTGGCCAACTAAGTACATGAATAATTTTAATAATCACCAACAGTAGGAAATTGGATCACAGGAGTTAGAAAGATAGGCCGCCAACACAGGTATGTATAAGAGAACTCATGCCCCGACATCATGGTTTGCAGCCTAGTTTTATAGAAAGTGTCAACAATGACTAAACCGTTTCTTCTTCACGTAGTTCAGAGAACAGCATCGCCAAGCCATCATCAGAGACTCTTGGTTTAGCCAAATTACATGATTGGCAGCACGCCTTATCCGCCTTACAGTGCTGCCCCATTAGCAAACTGTCCAAGTTGCGAGTACCTGCTTTGCAGTCTACTTCGATAGATTTAAAAATACGACAATCATCGCTGCCAGGAGTATCAACAACTCCAATAATAGAAACACCCTGAGATTTGGCGAGCAACAATAGTTCTTCAATTTTTTGTTTGAGTTCTGTATTCAT
The DNA here is from genome assembly GCF_003263785.1 of Vibrio variabilis. Classification (GTDB taxonomy): domain Bacteria; phylum Pseudomonadota; class Gammaproteobacteria; order Enterobacterales; family Vibrionaceae; genus Vibrio; species Vibrio variabilis. The sequence continues at coordinate 45,790 of NZ_JYJK01000096.1, read as the reverse complement.
TCTGTTGTGTCCAAACTAATATTTTATAATTCTTAACGTTATCTTAGACTATAGTTTAATGAAATGTGTTAATAGCACGAGCTATTGTGTAAAAATGATAAAACACTCGTATTTTCATGGCAAAGCATGAGTTTATAAAAGACACCTCACCTGTAACAATTCTGTAAAAATTTTGCGCAACATAGCCTAGGTTACATCTATTTTTGGAGTAAAAGTCACAAAAACAAACAATCACATCGACTACAGCCAAAATCACTAATTTTCGTGATATATCGTTTAAAAACACCATTCGATGTGGAATATCACAGTAGATCACTCCAAACATGCTCAGTGGACTAACAGCCCCTTCTTTCAAGACGCAACACAACCACCTGTAAACTTTTAAAATTAATATAGGTTTACAAGAACATCATTAATTACCGTCCAGATTCATTGACGAATGCATGCGACTTTATAAAAAGACTAATAACCAGTTATTTCAATATGATACGGACCACAGCTCTGATCTCTATAAATTACGATTTATATACGAACGATTATTATTTTCTACTTCTGTCTAACTATCCTTCGAATCAAAAAACAATAATGTTATTGGTATGTTTAAGTTTCTAGTAAACGTACGCTGTTCATTGTTATGAAGTTATAGTAATTTATGGAGTGAGTGTGAGCTTACATTCACATAAATTATAAAACTAATAATAAGCCAATGATGCAGTTGGTAAGGGGTTAATTTGAAACTTGAAGTAAACCGTGCTCAACAAAGCTCCACATACAAGGATGATACTGCCAATATTGGTACTAGTTACTTTAAACAGGTATCTAGTCACAACCTGCTCACCGCCGAAGAAGAAAGGCTAATAGCTCGCAAAGCCCGCACGGGCGATGTTGAAGCGAGGCAGCGTTTGATTAACGCCAACTTACGCTTGGTGATTAAAACCGCAAAGCGCTACGCCAATCGCGGACTCGACTTTTATGACCTTATTAACGAAGGCAACATTGGCCTCATTCAGGCTGTCGACAAATTTGATCCGGAGCTTGGCTACCGCTTTTCAACTTATGCGGTTTGGTGGATCCAGCAAGCGATAGACCGCGCTATTATGAACCAAGGACGCACTATCCGCGTTCCCGTTCATGTAACCAAACAAATTCGCGAATGCAGCAAGGCCGCCCATCAACTACGAAGAGAAGGCAAACATGAGCCTACCTTTGCAGAAATTGCAGAGAAAACTGGCCGCTCTGCAGACGAGGTAAGTAAGTTACTTAAGCTATCAGAGCAGTCACTGTCCCTCGATAATGGTTGGGATGACGATGGCGATAAGAAAGATCACCTGCAAACGATCGACGATGATGATGTGTTCGAACTACCAGAACGTGACATTGTCACACAGAATTTAAACAAGGAATTGGTCAGCTTAGTTGATGGCTTGCCAGATAAACATAAGACCATTCTCTACCATCGCTTCGGCCTTCTTGATGATGAGCCTAAAACACTCGAAGAAGTCGGTAGTATTGTCGGAGTAACTCGAGAACGCGTACGACAAATTCAGAAAGTAGCAATGGAAACGCTTCGAGAGAAGTTAAGAAAGCAAGATCTAACGGCGGCGGAAATTGATTAGCTTTATCTATATGTCTATGTAATCACAACACGTTAGCCAGATTTTGACTATAGTCCCACTACATCTTGATGAGTGGGACTTTTTTATGCAGCACAACTACAATGCGATTATTGCCGGAAGCTCAGGACTGGTTGGTGGTAAATTGCTTTCCCTACTTGAGGAAACATCGCATATCGACACTGTTTACGCATTGTGCCGCTCCCCTCTTGAAAGTACCCATCATAAAACACACCAAATCATGGACGGTGCACTTAGGATCACCGATTGGGATGATACCCACCCTACGCCAACCCTTGGTTTTATCTGCTTGGGTACCACATTAAAAAAAGCCGGCAGTAAAGCCGCATTAGAGAAGATCGACCTCGACTTGGTCTGCGACGTTGCTCAAACCATGAAGATGATTGGTGTTAAACGTATCGCTGTTGTGTCCAGTTTGGGCGCTTCACCTCGCTCACTCTCCCACTACTTAAAATGCAAAGGCAAAGTGGAGCAGCGCATCAATCAAATGGGCTTTGAACATGTCGTCTTTGTCAGACCTGGCCCACTAGCCGGGCGTGAAGTCGACATTCGCAGCGACGAAGTACTGGTGCAAAAACTGTTCGCGGTGATCTCACCTATTATGGTCGGGCGACTACGCGCTTTCACGCCAATCCCGGCAGAGCTGGTTGCAAAAGCCATGCTATACAGTGTGTTACAACCTCACAACGCCAAGTCCGTCGCATACAACTCAGCAAACATGCGTGATCTACTAAGCGAATACGCCAACTGACTCGCAAAATATTTCTAACAATCTCGCTCTATATAACTTACACCTCTAAGTAATAACTTTTACTTATTGTCATCTGTGCACTGCAAGCGTTACTTTAGCCATCCACACTTCCATTTCCCACACCTTAAGTGGGGACTTCGTCAGTTGAAAAAAAGGATTCTTTATATGTCAATTGCGGTTATCGCGTCGCTCGCGGTATTTTTGGGCATTCTCTATTTCTTGTATGGACAGCAGCAAAAAAACCACACTCTCTCTCGCTTAGTTCTTTTTGGATTGGTTTTAGGTAGCGCATTTGGTCTTGGCCTGCAGCTTCTGTTTGGTGAAGGTCATGCAGCTATTGGCGGCACTCTAGAGTGGGTCAATGTTGTCGGTCGCGGCTATGTTGGTCTGCTGAAAATGATCATCATGCCACTTGTCCTAGTCTCTATGATTGCAGCGGTCGTGAAGCTTGAAAAAGGCGGATCACTGGGCAAAATTAGTGGCCTAACCATATCTATTCTTCTGGCAACAACAGCTATCTCTGCCCTTATCGGTATTGTTGTTACCCAAGTATTTGGCCTAAGTGCAGAAGGACTGACTGAAGGTGCTCGTGAAACGGCTCGTATTGCCGTCCTTGAAAACCGAGTAGACCGCGTAAGTGACCTAACTATCCCACAAATGCTGGTTAGCTTCATTCCAACGAACCCATTTGCAGATCTGACTGGCTCACGTTCAACGTCTATTATCGCCGTTGTTATCTTCGGTGTACTAACAGGCATCGCTGCACGTAAAGTGATGGCCGAGAAAGAAGAACTAGAATCACCGATTCGTACCTTTGTTGAAGCAACTCAGTCTATCGTTATGCGCCTGGTTAAGATGATCATGGCTCTAACGCCATACGGCATCGCAGCTCTAATGGCAAAAGTTGTAGCAACTTCAAGTGCTGGCGATATTCTTAACCTGCTCGGTTTCATCGTTGCATCTTACCTTGCTATTTTCCTAATGTTTGTCGTGCACGGTTTACTGGTATCCCTAGTTGGCGTTAGTCCTAAAGAGTACTTCCAGAAGATCTGGCCTGTACTGACCTTCGCATTCTCATCTCGAAGCTCAGCAGCGACGATTCCACTGAACGTAGAAGCTCAGGTAACAAAACTGAACGTGCCACCAGCGATTGCTAACCTTTCAGCTTCATTTGGTGCGACAATCGGCCAAAATGGCTGTGCGGGTATCTACCCTGCGATGCTAGCCGTCATGGTTGCGCCTTCGGTTGGTATCGACCCAATGGACTTTAACTTCATTCTTTCGTTGATTGCTATCATCACTATCAGCTCATTTGGTATTGCTGGCGTTGGCGGCGGTGCAACCTTTGCTGCACTTATTGTTCTCCCAGCTATGGGGCTTCCAGTCACCATTGCTGCCCTATTAATCTCAATCGAGCCTCTTATTGATATGGCACGTACGGCACTAAACGTATCAGGCGCCATGACAGCAGGTACTATTACCAGCCGCCTACTCAAGAAGAAAGAAGCCTCGCTAGAAGAAGCTAAAGTTTAGTCTCACGATACCTTCCTAATGAAACAGCGCCTTATGGCGCTGTTTTTGTTTGCACTCAATGACTTATCTTTTATTTCTATTTTAATCGAAATAAAGCTTGATCTCATCTCAGTTATTTCTATAATTCGAAATATATCGAATTATTAGAGGAGGCTAATATGAGCCCTGAATTCCTTTCAATGGCCAAAGAAACCGCCAACATGTTCGCCTTCTTAGCGACCGAGTTAATTATTCTATTTTTGGCTATAAGTTACATTGTCGGTGTTCTACAAGAGTTCCTAACACCAGAAAAGATCCAATCTATTCTTAGCTCAAAGAATGGTAGAGGTTACTTTGTTGCGGCACTACTTGGTTCCATCACTCCATTTTGTTCGTGCTCAACCATTCCTTTCTTGAAAGGATTACTGCGCGCCCGAGCTGGATTCGGCCCTATGATGGTGTTCTTGTTCGCAAGCCCACTGCTAAACCCTGTGATCATTGGCCTATTTGTCGTGACATTCGGCATTAAAGTCGCTGTCTTTTACTTTGCGATTGCCATGTTTGTATCGGTTACAGCTGGCTATGTATTAGAGAAATTGGGTTTCGAGCGCTATGTAAAACCTGAGGCATACGAGGTACAAACGGCGAGCTCATGTGGTACGTCTTGCGGCGACACTAAACCAGCTGCGACTAAAGAATCGTCATGCGCAACGTCTACAAGCTGTGGCTCACCAAAAATTGAATCAGTGAAGCCAGCCGTAAGCAGTTGCTCTGCGGACAGTTCTTGCTCAACACCAACACCGGCAACATCATGCTACGCAGAAAAAGAACCAGAACCGACTATTGCTAGCATTAATGCAGACGGCAGCGCGTGTTGCGTCACTGCAGTAGCAGCACCAAAAGAAGACAATCGTTGGGTTCGTATTTGGAAGTCAACTTGGAAAGATTTCAAGCAAGTGTTCCCTTATCTATTGGTGGGTATTCTACTTGGGTCACTCATTTACGGCTTTATTCCAACTGACCTTATCGCAGAGTACGCAGGTGAAGGGGTTTGGTATGCGATTCCTATCGCAGCAGTCATTGGTATTCCATTGTACATTCGTGCAGAAGCGGTAATTCCTTTGAGTGCTGCACTAGTACAGAAAGGTATGGCGCTAGGCTCAGTCATGGCTTTGATTATTGGTAGTGCAGGGGCAAGTCTGACTGAAGTTATCTTGCTTAAATCTATCTTCAAAAACCAAGTGATTGCGGCGTTCTTGGTGGTAATTTTGGGTATGGCGGTAAGTGCAGGTTACCTGTATAGCTTTATGTTTGTTTAATCAAGTCCGTTTACGCTTGAAAATGTTTGGGATGAGTAAACTACATTTTCCAAAGTAGTGTTTGGCTACAACGCAATACGGCAGGTCAGCCTTATCACTGTACCTGCCTTGTTTTTAGCGCAGCTACTTAGAAAGCAGCAATTCAATTTCAAACATACGCGTGATTCGACATAGACTGTTTTAGAACAGACCTTGTAATCGTTTATAGAGAGCTTGGTATGTCGCACGTTTACTCTGATAGTAAGCATGCTTGTCAGCGTTTGGTATATGCTTTTGTACCAGCTTGGGCACCGGGCAGATATCGGATACCGTCGCGCCTTCTTTTGTGCCCAATACAGCAAGTCTTGCTGCACCTAGCGCAGGCCCCACTTCACCACCTTGTCTGTACACTAAAGGCATCTCAACAATATCAGCGAGCATTTGACGCCAATACTCACTTCTTGCACCCCCGCCAATTAGCGATACTTCATCAGGAATGTTTTTAGTGACGTGTAAGGCATCAAATCCGTCTGCAAACGCAAAACCAACCCCTTCTAACACGGCCTGTGCGAGTTCTAGCTTGGTTGTTGAGTGGGTCATACCAAAGAAGACACCCTGGGCATCAGGGTTGTTGTGCGGAGTCCGCTCACCAGAAAGATATGGCAAGAAAATGACCTGTGAGGTTGTATCAGCGTTTTCTTCGACTTCGTCAATCATGTCGCCAACATCTTCAAACCCAGTCAATTCTGCTACCCAACTTAGACATGAGGCGGCACTCAAGATAACCGACATAGTGTGCCACGTTTGTGGAAGTGCATGACAGAAGCTATGAAGCGCAAGCTCAGGGTTAGAGACAAAGCCATCGCTAACCGCAAAATACACACCCGATGTACCAAGCGACAACATCGCTTGACCCGGCAGAGTAATACCGACACCGACAGCGCCAGCGGCGTTATCACCACCACCAGCCACAACCGCAACCTGAGGCATTTCCCAAGCGTTTGCAATGTCAGGACTCAGAATCCCCGTGACCGCGCTGCCTTCAAACAATTCTGGCATATGAGAAACCGACAAGCCTGTCGCTTCTAAAAGCTCTTCACTCCATGCGCGCTTCTCAACATCCAACCAACACGTCCCTGCAGAATCGGACATGTCAGACGCAAAATCGCCGGTCATTTTGAAGCGCAAGTAGTCTTTAGGTAACAGTACCTTATCTACTTTTGCAAACACTTCAGGTTCATGATTAGCAACCCATTTTAGTTTCGGCGCCGTAAAGCCTGGCATCATTATATTGCCAGTAATATCGCGAGAGTTTGGCACCGCCGCTTCCAACTCTTTACATTCCGCTTCACAACGGCCGTCGTTCCAGAGAATAGCAGGTCGCAAAACATCTCCATTTACGTCAATAAGTGTCGCACCGTGCATCTGCCCGGAGAGGCCGATGGCAAGAACATCACTTAGATTCACTGATGCCTTGAGACCATTAATAGATTCACAGGTTGCCTCCCACCAAGCGCTGGGATCTTGTTCTGACCACAATGGCTTAGGGCGAGATACCTCCAAGGAGACGGTACAAGAGGCAAGGATCTCACCTTGCTCAGTCATCGCAATGGACTTAACGCCCGATGTACCTAAGTCGATACCTATATACATAGTTGTTTCCTTTAAGTTCTCACATTTGATTTCGCAACCAGACATCCACGACGCCATCTACCTGTTGCGCTTAGCTTGTATTCAGTATCTGCTGAGTAACACTTTCAAACAATTATGTTTTTTTATAGAACCATTCACTGATTTCACGACTGCGCCTAAGATCACACCATGTGCAATACGTCGCTGTTAGACTCAACGTTCGAGTAGATATCGCCAATATACAATTAAGGCATTATGGACAAACGATTTCGGGTTACACTGCTATTCAACGCCAATAAGGTTTATGATCGAGAGGTCATCGAAGGAATTGGTGAGTACCTACAAGCATCTCAATGTGATTGGGATATTTTTCTTGAAGAGGAGTTCACAACTCACCTAGATAACTTTCGCGGCTGGAGTGGCGACGGTGTGATTGCTGACTTCGACAACCCGAAAATTGCTGAACTGCTCAAGGATTCTGACATCCCTGTCATAGGAGTCGGTGGCTCTTACGAAAAGGAAGAAGATTATCCAGACATCCCTTATGTGGCCACCGACAACCAAGCGCTGGTTGAGTTGGCTACCAGCACTTGCGTGAAAAAGGACTGGAGAACTTTGCTTTCTATGGCAAACCTCATGACAAATGTAACCGCTGGGCTCATGAACGAGAAAAAGCGTTTTCAACTATCGTGAAAAGAGAGGGATACACGGGTTCTATCTATCGAGGTAATGAGACCAACTCAAGAACCTGGACCTACGATATGAATCGTCTAGCCGATTGGTTACAACGCTTACCGACACCCACGGGCATCATTGCGGTCACAGACTCGAGAGCGAGACACCTTCTGCAAGTGTGTCAACACCTCAACGTTATGGTGCCTGACAAAGTATCTGTAATTGGCATCGATAATGAAGAACTCGCTAGGCACCTTACGAGGGTATCATTAAGCTCTGTTGGACAAGGTACTAAACAGATGGGGTATCGCGCAGCAAAATGCTTCATCGCCTCCTTGATGCGAAACATAAAGATCAATCAGCTATCCCTAATCAGGTATTGAAACACGCTCGGGTTATGGTGCCGCCAACTCAGGTCTTCGAACGTCAAAGCACTGATTATCAGGCGCTAAAAGATCCCTTCGTGATACAAGCTATGCACTTTATCAGACACAATGCGTGTAAAGGCATTAAAGTCGACCAGGTGCTCAGTTACGTAGGTATCTCTCGTTCTAACATGGAAGCACGATTTAAAGCCGAGCGTGGACACTCGATTCATCAAGAGATCCACAACTCTAAGATAAAGCGCGCTTGCAACCTACTCGGTAACACTGAACTTCCAATTATTGAAATTGCTGAACTGTGCGGCTACCCGTCATTACAATACATGTACACCGTGTTTAAAAAGAACCTAGATCAAACACCAAAAGAATATCGAGAAACGTCTTTAAGTGCTGCTGACTAGAACCACAGCGTTATATTTGTCAGTAAAAAGGAGAGGCTCCCTCTCCTTCTTCAGTTTACAGAATCGAAATATCACACACCATACGCCACTGCTCAGGTAGCACGCGTGTGCCACCTTTCACGGTGATGACATCCTTAAATACAATATCGGTGGACGACTTACCGATCATAACCTCAAAGTCGCCTGCTTCCACCACTCTCTGATGCCGATGATTGGTAAGGTTGAGCATGTCTACTGGGAGTGAAAACCTTAGTGTCTTCTGCTCCCCTGGTTCTAAATATACCTTACCAAAACCCTTGAGTTCTCGAATTGGGCGTACTAGGGAACTGACCAGGTCTCTTACGTACAGCTGTACCACCTCATGACCCGCTACCTGCCCAGTATTTCTGACGTTCAGGGTAATGACTACGCTCTCTTCGTGCTCGACATCAATTGCTTCGATGTTGACATCTTCGTATTCAAACGTGGTGTAGCTCAAACCATAACCGAACGGGTAGTTCGAGCCAAAGTGGTAAGCGATAGGTGTACCGCCACTTTTTAGTTTGTGGTTGTAGTAGTAAGGCACTGCACCAACATTTTTAGGAATCGATAACGTTAAGCGGCCGCTTGGGTTCACATGACCCAGTAACGCGTCGGTAATAGCTTGAGCGCCGACTTGACCCGGAGCCCAGCCATACAAAATAGCCGCAGCCTCGCTTTCAGCACGTCCAAGGCTATAAGGGCGACCACCCGTGACAATCACCACGACTGGTTTACCGGAATCCAAGGCAAGATCAACTAAAGCCTGTTGTACACCGGGTAAATCAAGGCTGTCGGCATCCGATCCCTCACCGACTGTCCCCGTTTGAAACAGCCCTGCGAGATCGCCGACACAAACTACCACAACATCCGAGTCTTGAATCACACCGCCAGCCTCATGAAATCCCGAGGTATCTTTGTCGATAGGCGAATTTAAGCTTTGTGACAGTGCTAAATCGACATCCCCCGGAAAAACGGGTGCGTTGCTATGTCGCTCAGTCAAAATATTACAGCCCTTTGCGTAGCACACGGATGTAAACGCCTGTTCAAACGTTTCACGCAGTGTCGCTACAACTGGCGCTTCGCTCTGTTCACTACTTAAGATCAAGTGAACCGGAAAACTGTAGCCCCCAGTAAAGCGAGTGGATCATCGGCTGTCGCTCCCAATAACGCGATGCGAGTTTGATTCGACAGAGGAAGCAATCCATCGTTTTTAAGCAGCACCAAAGACTCCGCCGCTACTTGGTATGCCAGCCTCTCAGAGTCCTCATTGTGCAAGGGCTCAGTGGGTAACTCGCAGTATGGATTTTCAAATAGTCCTAACTCGAACTTAACCTTCAAAATTCGAGTTACAATTTCATCGAGCTTATTGATTGAAAACTCACCTCTCTCCATGCAAGCGCCAATTTAGTAGAGCACGCATCATCAGGCAGTTCGATATCGAGACCGGCATTAAAAGATAACGCAGCTGCACCTGCTGTATCCGCTGCAATCCCATGATGAGAATACAATAAATCGACGCCACCATAGTCGCAACCAACAGCCCATCAAACCCCCAGCGATGACGAAGCACTTCCGTCAGCAAATACTCTGATGAGTGGCAAGGCTCACCATCAATATCATGATACGCTGGCATGACAGACCCTGCGTTGCCCAGTTTAACGGCCATCTCAAAAGGTAACAGGAAAGTGTCATTGAGCTCTTTAAAACCAATGTGCACTGGCGCATGATTACGGGCACCTTCACTAAATGAATGACCAACGTAGTGTTTGAGTGTCGCATAGACATCGCGCTTCTCGCCTTGTAAACCCTTAACATACGCTGTCGCTAACAAACCTACGTGGTAAGGGTCTTCACCCAGAGTTTCTTCTGTGCGACCCCACCTAACATCTCGAGAAACATCCAATACCGGCGCTAAACCTTGATGCGCCCCCACCGCCCTTACCTGCCTGCCGATATCTGAAGCCATCTCTTCAATAAGTTCAGGGTTCCATGTGTGCCCATAATTTAGTGATGACGGATAGAGCGTCGCATCTTTTGCCATCAACCCCACCAAACACTCTTCATGAGACAACGCTGGGATACCAAGTCTTGTTTGATTTACCAAATAGTCCTGCAATGCATTCAAGGCTTTTACCCCTTTCTCAGGGGACACGGAGTGTGTACCTAGAGGGCGGGTGATTTGCCCAATGCCGTTTTGAAAACGTTCACTGATCGGTTTTTTAGCCTCATCCGAGGCCATCTCCAAGTCTCGGTCATGGTGGTTACCATTCTCATCTAAGATCAACCATTGTGCTCCTAGTTGTGCGAGCTTTTCTGGTACCGTCATTCTTGAAAGTAAGTCGTCTACTCGTTCTGCTATTGAAGCATTTGGATTCTTATACAGCTGTTTGTAAAGCATAGTTGTTACCTTTGTCCTTCTTCGTCCCCATACTATGACCTAACCTTTAACTGGGTTATGGGTGCCTCGTTGTAATTACCAAATTCCTGCAATGAGTTACCAAATATCGTATTTTTATGTCTGTTGTGATCACACAATCGCTTCATCTCTGGCTATTTTTTGACGATATTTTGCCGGCGTCAAACCCAGTTGCTTGATGAAGACCTGAGAAAGGTAAGATTGACTTGGGTAACCACATTGAGCTGCAATACTGTCAATGCGATCCGAGGTATTCTTTAAAAGATGTTTTGCTCTTGCCAGCCTAAGGCTAGTCAAATACTGGTGCGCGGTAACGCCATGCGTGATCAAAAACCGAGTGTCGAGTGTTTTTCTAGATATGCGACAGTAATCTGTCACTTGCTTTATCTTTATGTTGGAATGAAAGTGATTTCGCATAAAAAGCTCTGCTTTTACAATAACCTTATCTTGCGTCGATTCGCTGGCCGTCGTTTTAGCGTGAATCACCGTACCAGACGAAAAAAGTTTGGATAAAGGGCGCTTGTAACGGATCAATTGCTCCAGTGTCTCCATACAGCATCGCCCAAGCTCAAATGGATTAAGTTCTACTGAGCTCAAAGGCATTGGAGAGAGTAAACGTTCGGTGTCATCACAATCTGTGCCAATGATGGCAACTTGCTCAGGGACATTGACATAGTGTTGTTGACATAACTCAGCAATTCGCCTTGCTGAACGATCAGAAGAGCAATACACGCCAAGAGGAAACTGGCGGTGTTTAATCGCGGCGACTACATCAGAGCAATAATTGAGTGAATGTTTAGGTGCGGCCTGTTGAAAAGCGCTTTGACGCTCCTGACTCCATGGCGTAACCAAGTCTTGTTGGTTGGCAAAGTAACCGACATGGGAAAAGTCACTTTTGGCAAAAGTACGGATAGCTAAACGTGCCAATCCCTCATTATCGAGGGTGACTGAAGATAACTGTGAAGGCAAGTTCGCAAGAGTGTGATTAGAGTAAACGACCCGCCTAGCATCCAATATATCCACCAAATGCTTCACCGACGGCTTGTTGTAATCTGCGATCACGTAGTCCCAAGTTTCAGCGAGTATGTAGTCTAGATTACTGGCACATTCCAAATAGAGACTCAGCTTGAGTTGAGACTCATCAGAACGCGCCTTAATCCCCTTGAGCACTTGGCGATCAAAGTAAACCATACTATCGAGGAGGATAAGCAGTTTTTTCATAACTCACTTCCTAGTGTTGGTATTGAAAAAAGCCCTGCATTTCACAGGGCTTAAAACGGCTTATCAGGAGCGACAAGACGTTTTGGGGGTTCTTATAACCAGATATGTCTTGGTGGGTGGTTTGTTTGATCTCTCATGAATTGCATATCAGTTAACGTTTTCGCAACGATACGTGTTGAATGATATTTTTGTTAATTCAAGAAGTTTATTCAAGTTACACAATTTAATTCCCGACTTATGATATTTTCCATTTGTGATTCAAATCGCCAAAAACATGGTCAAACACCTCTTAAGTGAGCTTTCCTCGTAAAAATGAGGCAACCATACTAATGCGCGTGAAAATAACCAATTTTTGAGAGCTAGGCCACATTTAGTAAATAGCTTAATTTTCCTATCAAAAATCATAATTGATGGCATCGTCGAAAAGACTGAATAATGTTTGTGAATGAAGTCCACAACCAAAACTTGGAAATTAGGCTATGACAGAAATTTTTAAAAATATTAATAAGATCAAATTTGAAGGTAAGGAAACGACCAACCCTTTGGCGTTTCGCCACTATGATGCAGATCGTATGATTCTAGGTAAGTCAATGAAAGAGCATCTTCGCTTTGCGGCATGCTACTGGCACAACTTCCGTTGGCCGGGCTCTGACGTTTTTGGCGACGGTACTTTCGATCACGAGTGGCTAAAAGTTTCTGATCCAATGGAACACGCGCACGCTAAAGCGAATGCTGCATTTGAATTTTTCTCAAAACTCTCTGTTCCTTACTATTGCTTCCACGATACTGATGTAGCACCAGAGGGCGCGTCGATTAAGGAGTATGTTAACAACTTCCAAACCATGGTCGATGTGCTGGAGCAGAAACAAGAACAGACCGGCGTCAAACTACTTTGGGGGACGGCCAATGTGTTCTCGAACCCACGTTATATGTCCGGAGCAGGCACAAACCCCGATCCTAAAGTCTTTGCTTATGCTGCGAGTCAAATTTTCAATGCTATGGGCGCAACAAAACGTCTAGGTGGCGAAAACTACGTATTGTGGGGGGACGTGAGGGTTATGAAACCTTGCTTAATACCGATCTGCGTCAAGAGCGCCAGCAACTCGGTCGACTCATGCAAATGGTCGTTGAGCACAAACACAAAATTGGTTTTAAAGGCGCAATCCTAATTGAACCTAAGCCACAAGAACCAACTAAACATCAGTATGATTATGATACCGCGACCGTTTACGGCTTCTTAAAGCAATTCGGGCTTGAAAACGAAATTAAAGTCAATATTGAAGCGAACCACGCAACATTGGCAGGCCATAGCTTCCATCATGAAGTCGCGACTGCAACATCCCTTGGTTTGTTTGGTTCTATCGATGCTAACCGAGGTGATCCGCAACTCGGATGGGATACGGATCAGTTCCCGAACAGCGTTGAAGAAAACACACTCGTAATGTATGAAATCCTAAAAGCGGGAGGCTTCACCACTGGCGGTTTCAATTTCGACGCTCGTGTCCGCCGCCCTTCAATCGACCTTGAAGACCTGTTCCATGGTCATATCGGCGGCATGGATACAATGGCACTCTCGCTAGAGCGTGCAGCTGATATGATCGAAAACGACGTTCTTTCTAAAAATATCGCGCAACGTTATTCGAGCTGGAATGAAGACCTTGGTAAGAAAATTCTTGCTGGTGATCTCAGCCTAGAGCAAGTAGCGAACTATTCGCTTGAGAACAACCTATCTCCAGTTAAGGAATCCGGTCGTCAAGAGCACCTAGAAAACATTGTCAACGGGTTCATCTACAAGTAAATGTTGTGAGAACCTTGGTTTCAAGCCCAAGTATGATCGGGGGATGTACTTGGGCTTTTTTGAATCTTTTCATTAATCCACAGCACAACAAATTTTACGGAGACCGTTTTGAACGCGAACACTGGCAAAAGCCCGCGTCAATGGGGGCAATATAATCTGTACTCACTTAGCAACGGAAATGGCACCCAGATAGACATCTCTGATCTTGGTGCGACCATTATCAACTTTTTCGTGACAACCGAAGCCGGCAAGAGGAACAATATCGTATTGGGCTATGACAATCCCGAAGACTATCTGCAAGGCAGTGTTTATTTGGGAGGGGTGATTGGTCCATGGGCTAATCGTATTCAGAGTGGTCGTTATCTTGCCGGAGGTAAGCATATTCAACTGGAGACTAATGAAGACGCCAATCACTTACATGGCGGCAAAGCCAACGTGGCAAAGAAGCGTTGGCATACTACCTACCAAAGTGTCGACTCCATTGAATTCAGCGTATCTGTGAATAAAGGTGAAAGTGGTCATCCCGCCGCCATTGACTTTCGTGTTCGTTATCAACTGAACGAAAATAACGAGTTGTCGATCGTATACTCAGCGTTTCCACACGCTCCTACAGCAATCAATATGACCCAACACGCCTATTTCAACTTGGACGGCACGGCTAACATCTACGAGCATCAGGTTCAAATTAACGCCCAGCACTATCTCGAAACTGATCACTCTGGTATTCCGGTTGAAGTCAAAAACGTTACGGGAACCGCAATGGACTTTCGTCAACCCAGACTGATCAAAGATGCCATGACGCAATTGTCAGAGCAGTCACTGAGTAATCTTGGTTTTGATCACTGCTGGTGCTTGCCCGCCACGCCTATGTACCACGCGGCCAAAGTAACCAGTCGCCGCAGTGGTATAACGCTAGATGTTTATACCGACCAAGGTGGTCTCCAGTTTTACACTGCTGGCTACTTAAATAACGAACTGGGGCGCAAAGGAAATTCATACCAGCAACATGCAGGGCTGTGTTTGGAAACCCAATGCTACCCGAACCAAGTCAACATGCCGGATACACCTAACTGCATTTTTGATATCAACAACCCCTACCATCAAGTGACCATGTTCAAAATATCGATGGCGAACACATCAACACGGTATTAATTCCCCCTTCACAAACCGACAAGCTCCCAAATAAACGATTACTCGATACATTTTATTTGGGACTCTTTCTACCCAACCCCACCCACTTAACTTTGATCGGTTAAACAAGGATGAAACTTTAATTTAGCCTCCAAAAACAAGCATTTCACTTCGTTAATCACACCGGTAGAACAGGTAATAATCACCACATTTATTTCATATAATTCACTATTATGAATACTTTCAAAACCAACCAGAATTAATGTCAATCAACAGCAAAAAAACCTGTGATAATCACCTTCTAATCCATGAAACGAAACCGCATTCATGGGCGATAACCAGCTTCCAACAATCAAAATAAACATTTAAAATCAGACACTTGCAAAAGAAATGCCTTCCAAAAATGTTTCATGAAGCAAAGCACGCTAATGAGATGTGAAGCCAATCTATATTTTCATTCATTTCATTCCTTAAAATTATTTATAACAAGCACCAACTAAGCATCATAATAAACTTATAAGGAAATAGTATGTATCATCTTAATAAGCTTCCTGTCGCCCTAGCAGTGGCTGCCTCTCTGGCTTCCTTTTCATCATTTGCAGAAACTGAAACTAACAATGCTGCACAAATAGAGGAACTCACCAAGCGCATTCAAGAGCTGGAAACTAAAGTTCAAGAAACAGATTATGTTTATGACCAACAACCAGCAGTACTCACTCCTGATTTTGAGCCACCTCAAGGGCTTATTTTCTCAGGTTATGCGCGCTATGGTCTGCATTACGCTGACAGTGATGCGGCATATGTAGAAGTAGGAAGTTCGGGGCGCTCCGTCGGCCGATTGGGCAATGAGTACAACGGTGGCGAAGTCCAATTTGCCTACGCTAAAAAAGCGGACAACGGCGCAGTATGGGATATTGTTGCTATGTTCGACCAATGGGGTAACCGCGCTTGGAGTTCGAAGGGAGGCGTTAACCTCAAAAAAATGTACGCTGGTGTGACCAACGTGTTTGAAAGCCAACCAGAGCTATATATGTGGGCTGGTCGCGACTTCCACCAACGTCCTCAACAAGGTTTAAACGACTATTTTTGGATGACGCATGACGGCCAAGGCGGTGGCTTCAATAACCTAAATCTTGGTGGCATTAAGCTTGATATGGGCCTTGTAGGTCAGGTGGACTCAGAGACAGGCGCTCTTGGAAATGACAACGGAAAGTACGCTGTCACGTCTAAATTGCATGGTATAGATCTTGGCATTGGTAATCTCGACCTTTATGCGAACTATGGCTTTGCTTCCAAACAGGCTGGTGAAGATCTTGAAGACGAAAAAGCATGGCAGGTGGGCGCAGTTCTTGGTTTAGGCTCTTCCAATAAATTAGTACTCAAGTACGCAGATGGTGCCGATGATTCAGTGTTCGATTTGTCAGGTGACAAAAAGGTCATCTACGCAAGTATCGAAGGCGGCGTCAACCCGAACTCAAACTTGTTTGTTGACTACCTCGCCTCTTTTAAGAAGCTGTCTGGTGAAAACGTTAAGATGCCTTGGGAGACAGAAAACACTGAACGCAGTGAGTATTCTGCGATCGTCCGCCCGATGTATAACTGGGATGAAGTACATTCTACATGGCTTGAAGCTGGCTATGCCATGGAAGATCACGTAAGCGGCTTTGAGAAAAAAGGTTGGAAAGTGACCGTTTCTCAAAACGTATCACTTGGTGGTCTACCTTGGAGCCGCCCAATGCTGCGATTCTACGTCACAGCGGGCGACGTCAAAGCTACTGAAGCTGAAAAAGTCGATACATTGTCAGCGGGCGCAATGTTTGAAGCATGGTGGTAATGAGACATTAGGGTCTCCGTTCCTTTGGGCCTGGCTTCTCAGGCCCCTTTTTTTCCGCTGTTACGCTCGTTCCAAACTCCACTTTTTTACCCTCAGTATTCACCACCTAGGAGTTTACTCGATGAAACTATCGTCCATCGTCACTCGAATTTACGTCAGCTTCTTTTTGCTCATCGCCATTATGACGGCATCGTCTTGGTACGCTATTCAGTCTACTTCAAAAATGACCGAGCGAATTGAAACCATCACTCATGAATCAACACCACTTATGATGCGCTCATCCGAATTAACCATCGCTTTTCTAAATATCAATCGCAGCCTCACTCGCTATTTAGGCGCTATGTTTATCGATGAGCTTGAGCCTCTCGCTGTCGACATAGATAGCAAAACCGCACACTATCTAGAGCAAGAACATTGGATAGCCCATCACCTAACATCCACGGCAAGTACTGACGCAACGATAGCGAACATCCAAGCAGGAAGCAGTGAGGTTTTGAGTCAGATTGCCGAGGTAGCTCGCCTATTTGAACGCTTTCTGGACCTTAAAGACCAAGACGACTATCAACAATCCAAATTCCAGCCTATTGTGAATCAACTGACCTCAGATCTCGTTAGTGGATTATCAAACACAAATGCCGCTGAAGAGCGCATGGCGATACAGGGGCTACTGTCTCAACTCAGTGTTCTTAGTATTGATGCTAACAAGGCATTCACTATGCAAGACATTGTCGAACTCAATGCATCTAAACGAAGCTTCGCATCACGCCAAGAACGATTTCAGCAAGCTATCGAGCATTACAAACAGCCTCCCCAGCCCTCCTTAAGTCGACTGAACACGCACTGACACTGTTTTCAAAACACTTGTTCAGTGACTCGGGTGCGATGAGCATTCACATCGAAACGTACGATCTATTTGACCAGCTTTCGGTACAAAGAACACATTTGGTTTCATTGGTCGACGCTCACTTAGCGGCTATTCAGCAACTTTCTGACTACGCGGACTTCAGCACTAAAACAGTGGAAGCTGAGGCAATTAACAGTGCTCACCACATGGTTTCTGCTTTAGGTGGATTGCTTGTTGCGTCTATTCTGCTCACTGCTGTCATTGCCAATCGGCTCGCAACGTCAGTACAAAAGCCAAGTAAACAAGTACAAGCCGCATTGGATCAACTTGCTCAAAAGGACCTTACTGAGAAAGTGAGCTATCAGAGTCATAATGAATTTGGCAATATTGCCAACAAAGTGAATCTAGTTTTAGAACATCTCTCTGACGTTATTTTTGAACTCCGCCACTCGGCCAATCAGCTTAACCAAGCATCGGCAGACAATCAGCAGACCAGCGAACAACTCAGTGCAGATATCACCCGTCAAACCATGCAAACAACCCAAGTTGCCACTGCTATGAAGCAAATCGAGTGTGCAGTGCGAGAGATTGCTCAATCGGCTAATGACACGCTTTGTACGGTGACTCAGGCGGTTGCCCTCTCCTCTCAGGGGCAGAGCGCCATAAGTGCTAACGCTACTCTGCTGGCAATGTTATCTACCCGTCTTGCTGAATCAACAGCAACCATCGAAGTCTTGGAGCAAGAGGCGATAAGCATTGAAACGATATTAGAGGTCATTTCTGGTATTTCGGAGCAAACCAACTTGTTGGCACTCAACGCCGCTATCGAAGCTGCACGAGCAGGTGAGCATGGACGCGGTTTTTCCGTCGTCGCAGATGAAGTGAGAGTCCTTGCGGCAAAAACTACCGACTCTACCTTTGAAATCAAGCAAAAAATCGACCAATTACAAAACAGTGCTGGGTTTGCCGTTTCGCAAATCAACCTTTGTAGTGACGATATGCAACAATGCATCACGCAAGCAGACAGCGTTGAGCAGAACATAAAAGGAATTAATCTACTGCTGAATGACATCGAGAACCGAAGTACCAGCATAGCTTCAGCGACGATTGAACATCAGTCGGTTGCAAGTGATGTCACCAACAGTGTGAGCGATATATTCCAACTATCCCAATCTAGTTCGGACAAGTTTGAGTTACTTAATCAACATGGCCTGACTCTGGAGAAAATGGCGGAGAAACTATCGAGCTAACGGCGAGTTTCACACTACCATCAAATAAGTAGCTAAATCATTGGTAAAACACCGATAATGCCAAATATTGAACCAAATAATCGGCTTTCACATATAAAACAGGCGCTTATTGCTTTGGGAGTGAATTTAGATTAATTTGGCAATCGAAGTACGCAACTATAAACAAGAGAAATCAATAACCTATTGGAATGCGTAAGTCCAAAACAGTAAAAAATTAATATCAATTAATCGCCTTGCTAATTAAGTCACAATAATGAAAAAAAAGAAAAAATCCGCCACGGTTTATGATGTGGCTAAGCTTGCCGGCGTATCGCCAAGTACTGTCTCGCGTTTCCTCAACCGAACCACCTATGTATCGGATGAAAAGAGTGAACGCATTGAGAATGCGATCAAGAAAACTGGGTATAAACCCAGCTTTCAAATGCAACAAGATTTAAATCGCCGTTCAATGACCATCGGCGTTTTAGTGCAACACCCCGATAGCCCCTACACATCAACCATAGTCAACGACATGGAAAAAACGCTGATTAGCAAAGGTTACTCCCTTGTTATGGCCTCCGGTCACTGGCAGAACAAGCTAGAAAATCATGCTCTCGACTATTTGATAAAAAGTAACGTTGACGGCATTATCATTGTGACTGGAAACTTGGATGAGCAAAAAATTACAGCCGCAGCCAAGTCGATTCCGGTTGTGACGGTGGGTTATGACATCAGAGGACAGAATATCTGTTCGCTCAACCTTGATAACACCATGGGTGGCTACATTGCGACGCTTCACCTACTGCAACAAGGTCATACCAACATCGCACACATTAAAGGCTTGTCACCGCAGCCTGATGCTGCAGCTCGATTTGCGGGCTACAAAAAAGCACTGGTTGAGGCCAACATCCCAGTTAACACTAAACTGGTTAAAAAAGGCGACTTTGGCATGGAGATGGGTTATCGCGCCACAAAAGAGCTCATTGATTCAAACATCTATTTTTCAGCTATTTTTGCTGCAAATGACCTTACTGCATACGGAGCGATTAAGGCTTTACATGACAACGGACTTAAAGTTCCGCAAGATGTTTCAGTCATTGGCTTTGATGATCTCCCCACCTCCAAATACTTTACTCCTGCATTAACCACGTTGAGGCAACCGATTGAAGAGATAGGTACCGTGTGTGCCAACTCTATTTTAAGTATGGTTCTCAATGGACAATATGAAGCAAGAATGCCGCCTATTGACTTAGTTACTCGACAATCGACAAGCTCGATCTTCAAGAAAAACTAGCGGTGTCACCCCCTACACCAAGCAACGTCAAGCTCTGACTCATTCACGTTGCTTGGTTAGCTCTCTGCATTTTACAAAGAATTGTCGCGGGGAATAAGGCCCTCAATCAACGGTGCTCGCCATTCTTCGGCATAAGGATCGTACGCACCAAAGCCAGAACTGTACTCCCAGTAATGCCAGCTAAAACCTCGCTTTTCTGCTTCACGGGCAATAAATGCCGTCCAAGCGCGCTGATCCTCGGCTTTTGAAAACTGACTATAAACACCAAACTCACCAATGTTGATCTCAAACTGACGATTGGATGGGGCATTCCACTGCGATATCGCGTTGAGATAGTCAAATAGTACTTGTTGTTCCGATGGTGTGCCCAACCAGCGGGTTCCGATCCAATCTTCTGCGCCATCAACCCATTCCGCCCCTTGATGAGTGAATTCGAACGGCTGGTAGAAATGGACGGTAAT
The DNA here is from genome assembly GCF_003263785.1 of Vibrio variabilis. Lineage (GTDB taxonomy): Bacteria > Pseudomonadota > Gammaproteobacteria > Enterobacterales > Vibrionaceae > Vibrio > Vibrio variabilis. Next base: position 25,255 of record NZ_JYJK01000096.1, on the reverse strand, counting down.
AATGGTATTGTCAGCAGTCGCAATCGATGGCAACTTGAGCTCTGGAAGTGCCGAAGGTCCTCCCCAGTCAGCAGTACCAATCATGACTTTGCGTTGTCCTAACGCATTATTCTGAGTCTCAGCATTGTTAATCCATAACGCAGTGGTCAGTCGATCAACGATGTTGTTCCACTGGTTGATCCCAATATTTTCATGGGGCTCATTGAGGAACTCGAATACCAGATGCTGTTCCGAGTATTCGCTAAGTGGGAAGCGTTGCGATAGCTGGTTCCAGAATGATATCAGACGCTCAGTATGGAATGCTGTTCGTTCTCCATCATAAAACAGCTCATCAAAATGATGAGTGTTAATGATGACCCGCAATCCTTCTTGTATGGCTTGATCCACCACCTGCTGAACGCGCGCTAAAAATACCTCATCTATAGTATGAGGATCATGATCACGTGTATGTGCACTCCACCGCACTGGGACTCTGACACTCGCAAAACCTGACTCACTAATGTTTTTGAAATCATCCGCTTGAATGATCAGATCCCCATTCCACTCCCCTTCATAGTTTGGGGATTCTAAAAAGTTTCCCATGTTGATGCCACGGCCTAAAAAACTATCCCTCAACCCCTTGGTTTCATTCCACGCATACATATCCGTGTAGTATGCTGAATCCAGTTCAACCGATCGCGCGTCGCTTGTGCTTGAATTACAACCATGAAGCGCGGCGACACTGCATATGGCGACGGACACCATGGCGATTTTCCTCAACATTTCTATCACCCTCTAAACAATACACTGAAGTCTTGTCTCTCGAATTTCTACTTTGATCGAATACCCAAGCGACCTTACAGTACCACGTTCGCTTGGGCATCAAGAGCTAGCTCAACATCACGTCCTCTGTCACTTCAAAATCAAGTGTTACTAAGTCACTATCCTTAGACGAACTGCCAATCATAAGACTGAACAAGCCAGCCTCGACAACCTCATCAAGGTTTTGAGTAATCAAAGCAAACGCGTCAAATGGAACTTTGATAGTGACCTCGGCACTCTGTCCAGCCGCAATCACAACTCGTTCAAAACCACACAGTTGTTTTACGGGGGTCGTCACGCTTGAATAATGGTCGCGGTAGTAGGCTTGCACAATCTCAGTGCCATCGACGAGCGAAGTATTCGACACTGTCACCGTGACTTCAACAGGGCTGTGCGCTGCAATTTTGGTCTGTTTTAATCGCGCGTTCGAGTATTCAAATACACTGTACGAAAGACCTTCACCAAAATGAAATACTGGCGTCTCCGGCATGTCTAGATAACGCTCTTGATGGTTCGTTCGCTCCGAAAGCTGTGCATGCCAACCTTCAAACTTGTTATAAAATACAGGAAGTTGGCCAACGTGATGTGGAAATGAGATGGTTAGTTTGCCACTTGGGTTGTATTCTCCAAAAATCACGCGCTTGATCGCTTCTCCTCCTTTTGTGCCCGGATTAAAGCCGCACAGCACGGCATTGGCGTTTTCTGCAATCCAGGGGATCGTCATCGGCTTAGACGCAATCAAGCTGACGATCATTGGCACACCAGAAGCTTTGATCTGCTCAAGCATGTTTTGCTGTTTACCCGTTAAATCCAAGTTAGCACGATCATGAAACTCACCGTGCAGTGATAGAGTATCACCTACACACGCAATCACGACATCAGCGCGGCTTAGAGCTTCTTCGAGTATATCTTGTTGTTCAAAGTCGTCATCAACGCAATCACTGCCTTTCACATAGTCGAGGTCAAACCCATAGTGCTCAGACGCCAATTTAAACGCTTGTAGCGGAGTCACGGTCTGCTCTCGATGGAAGTGATCGTTGGTTGCCCCCGCTTGCATCGACCCAAAAGACCAATCTCCAAGTTGAGCCACGACATCATCAGCATTGGGACCGACGACTAAAACACGCAGCCCTTCCTTTGCTTTGAGCGGCAAGATGCCATCGTTTTTCAACATCACGATACTCTTCAGGCTCGCTTCCATCGCTACATCTAGGTGCGGTGCTATGCCCATGATTTCTCGTCGTTCGGGCGCATAAAAACGCATTTCATCAAACAGTCCAAGCTCAAACTTTTTGGTTAAAATACGAGCAACGGCATCATCGACGATCTGCCTCTCAATTTGTCCTTCGCTTGCAAGTTCTACCGCTGTTTGATAAAACTCGGGCGTCGACATCATCATATCGTTACCCGCATCAAGGGAGCGATAACACGCGTCTGACAGCGTTGGGCTCGTCTTTTGTTTGGTATGTAATGAGCGAACATTGTCCCAGTCAGTGACGATAAAACCATTGAGCCCCCACTCCTTTTTGGCCAAGTCGGTCAATAACCACTTGTCGACAGTACATGGGACACCGTCGTTGGAATGGTATCCGGTCATAAATGAAGCGACGTTCGCCTTCTCAACGGCCTTTTTAAAAGGCGGCAAGAAAATCGATTTGAGTTTACGGCGCGATACATCGGCCTCATAGGAGTCACGCCCCCAACGCTCTCGCCATAGGCGACATAGTGTTTCGCGCACGCCAAGATAGCATCTGGACTGGCAAAGTCTTCACCTTGATACCCCAAAATCGTTTCTGCCGCCATTTCACCAATGAGCCACGAATCCTCACCGTAAGTTTCATTTACCCTTCCCCAACGTGGATCTCGACCAACGCAAAGCACGGGCGAGAAAGTCCAATGAATGCCCGTGGCACGTACTTCTTTCGCAGTGACTCGTGCTACTTTCTTAATCAATTCACGATCCCAACTGGATGAAGTTGAAAGCTGTGTCGGGAATACGGTAGCGTCGTTATCAAAACAGTGACCATGAATCGCGTCGATGCCAAAAATTAGCGGTATCCCTAGACGAGTATTCGCAGCGCGCCGTTGTAACTCTAGGGCCGTATCACCCGTGCAATGCAGGTAACTGCCAACATGCCAGGTTTCCAAACGATCGGTATTTCCCTCAATGCTTGCAGCAAGCTGGGTAAGTTGGCCGACTTTTTCTTCAATCGTCATGCGACCGAGGAGATCAGCTACGCGCTCATTGATCGGAGCATTTTTGTTTTTGTACAGTTCAGTCATTATGGGTAGTACTCAGATTTGGCAGCCCCTGTGAGAGGCTGCTGAACAATGGAATCAATAATTATTGAAATTCAACACGAGTGAGTTCTTCACCCATGTAAGAACGGTTGCTGCCAGGCAGTGGGTAAAGCTGTGATTTTCTTTGGTCGCTGTCGTTGTCAGACAATGCGATGTTCCAACCTAGCTTAACTCCTGGTTTTGGTGGCTCTTTCAGTTCAACACCAAAGTAAAGCTGTGAGTTGTCTTCACTCCAGATCGCAAAGTGTTTGTTTGGATAATTCGATGTTTCAAAATCTTGGCCAACCATAGTGCGTAACTGATAAAAGTGATTTTCGTCAAGCTGGAACATCACCTCAACATTGTCGTTTTGATAACTGTGTTCCATATTAGTCACGGTTAAATCATCTTGTCGATGAACCACACCAAACAACCAGTTTCCATGATAACCAAGCTGCCATGCACCACTAATATCGTTCTTTTCCGCAACCGTTTGATCGTCACCTTTTAACTGGTTGTACTCCAATGAGTACTGGAATGCTTGTTCCCACACCTTGTCACTCGATGACGTCGGTTTTGCCGTTAATGGTAAGATCTTAAATGGTGCCGGTGAAGCAGCCGGCTTCGTGGGCAGTACAGCATTCTGAGCAATCATAAATAACTCACCGAACTGTTCACCTTGCCAACTGGTGTTGTTGCCAGGTACAGGATACAGCTGAGCATGACGGATGCGTCGGCTTCGGGCTCATCATTGTCAGAAAGGGCAATATTGAAACCGATGGTCTCACCCGTTAATGACTTAAGGCTTGTGAATTCAATTTCAAAGTCGAACACTTTACCATCAGCGGACCACACGCCCTTTGTCTTACCGGGAAAGCTATTCGCCGCGAAGTCCTCTCCGACCACAGATCGAATTTGCCAATAGGCCTCTCCGGATTGAAGAAATACTTCAACATTATCGTTTTCATAGTCAAATGTCTTATTGGTAAACGTCTTGTCATCTTGACGATAAACTCGCCCTATCAGTTTATTGTCATGATAACCGACCGCCCATTTTCCGCTCAGATTGTGGCTCTCTGGTACCGCTAGATTTTGGCCACCTAGCTGATTGTAAGCAAATGGATAGTAAATCACCTCTTGGTCATTCAATCTCGATTGAGTCAAAGGCTTAGCCACAAAAGCTTGAACGATGCGCGTATCAGCATGCTCCCCAACCGGCGGTTGGTAAGCAAACTCTCCTTGGGACGCCGCCAAGAGCGAACTGTACACCGCGTCAAAGGCTTTCTTTGGTTTGTAATCTTTATCAAACATCAGGCCACGGCCATAACCCGGAAACCAGCTAGGAATCCAACTGTATTTGTCCGTTACGCCCCATGTGGTGTACATATCAACTGAAGGATAGTAAATGGCAAAATCCATAAGCCGACTGAACAAGCGTGCTTGAGCATCCACACTAAATTGCTTAGCGTCATCTCTAATTCGAACATCCACTTCGGTAAAATGAACTTTCAACCCTAGGTCTTGAAGGCGTTGGATATTTCGGGCGACAGTCGCCTCACCAATGCTATGCTCTCCCATCAAGTGAAGTTGAAAGCCGACACCGTGAATAGGTATCCCTTCATCAACCATGCCTTTCACTTTTCTATAAATTGCATTTGATTTAGGGCCCATGCCTTCGTTACTGTAATCGTTATAAAACAAAATAGCGTCTGGGTCGGCTTGATGGGCAAATTTGAACGCGAGTTCCAGATACCTTTCCCCCAGCACTTGGTACCATAATGTTTCACGGTATGAGCCATTCTCGTTGAAACTCTCGTTAACAACATCCCAATACTTGACTTTGCCCTTGTAGTGACCGACGACTGTTTTAATGTGACGTTCAAGCACCTTCTCCAGCTCAGGCGCCGTCCAATCTTGGTTCGTCAGCCATTCAGGATTTTGAATGTGCCACACTAAGGCGTGACCTTTTACTGCCATATTGTGTTGCTCGGCAAAGGCAACTAACTCGTCCGCTTTGGCAAAATCAAACCGATTGCGCTCCGGATGGATATAGGACCACTTCATTTCATTTTCCGGTGTCAGTTGATTAAACTGACTGGCGAAAACTTTCGCAAATTCAGGCTCTTTTAGGTGCCTTGCTTCCATGGCGGCGCCCACATAAATGCCAGACTGCTTGGCTAACTCTTTAAGACTCGGTGTCGGTAAATCTGAACCTTGAACAGCGAACACGGGCATTATTGCGCATACAGCAAAAAGCGAGGTGGCAACCAAGTTTTTCATCTTATTTCTTCCTTTTAAAAGTCAAGAGGTGACAGTGAACTGGAAAACGTATTTGGCGCCCCTATCTAATAAGAGAGAAGTCGCCAGCAACAATTACCCTTTGACGGCACCAGACGTGAGGCCATCAATCAATCTTCGAGAGGCAATAATGAATAGGAACAGTAGTGGCAATACCGCAATACTCGCACCTACCGACACGGCGCCCCATGGCACCTGCCCTGTACCTTGAAGAGCTCGCAATGCCAGCGGAACCGTAAACATTTTCATGTCGTTCATAACGACGAGTGGCCCCATGAAGTTGTTCCAAGTGCCGATAAACGTGATCAAACCAAGGGTACCAAATGCAGGGAGGATCAATGGAACAATGATGCGATAGTAAATCTTAAACTCTCGGCAGCCATCCATACGAGCAGCTTCGACCAACTCTCTTGGTATCGAGCTGGAAATAAATTGGCGCATCATGAAAATCCCCATCGCGCCGCACGCGGCAGGTACTATTAGGGCTTTCGGATCATTCATCCACCCCAGTTGCGACATGACCATTGCTGTTGGGATCATCCCCAAAAATGGTGGTATTAGCATTGTCGCCATGATCATGACAAATAACGCATTCTTAAAGCGGAACTCAAACATTGAGAACGCATAACCTGCAAGGGAGCAGAACAATAAATTGAGAGCAGTGACAACAATCGCGACCACTAAACTCAACACCAAATTGTGCCAAAAATACGGCAGTGCTTTTAATAACGCATTAAAGTTAGCAACTAAGTAATCGCCAAACGTCACTGGTGGAGGTACGGATAGAATTCCTGTGTTGGAGTGAGACGAAAAAATGAACATGAAATAAAACGGCGCGAGCATAATAATGGCACCTACCGCAACGATAATATAAGCAATCAGCTTATCTTTTCCGATGTTATTCATTAGTAATTGCTCCCACCCAACAGTTTATTGTTTAGCCATGTTAAGCCAGCGATGATCATAAATAGAATCCAAGATATTGCCGAAGCAGTACCGAAATCACTCTCTACAAAGGCGGTAATGTACATATGCATAGCTGCTGTTTTACCTGCTTGTTCCAAGCCACCCGTACCGCCGGTAATAATGAACGGCTCCTCAAACAACTGAAGGTTACCAATAATGGTCAAGGTGACGGCAAAAAACGCCATTGGCTTGAGCATAGGGAGCGTGATATACCAAAACTGTTGATATCGGTTCGCCCCATCCATGGTCGCAGCTTCGTAAAGGTCTTTAGGAATGGTTTGCAGAGCTGACAAGTAAAGTACCGTGTTCCACCCCACAAATCGCCAAAATACCACGAATGAAATCATGTCTTTGGTATACGCAGGACGAGACCAATCTACATTTTCAGTAGGAAACAACCAGGCCAGTACTTTTAGATCACCGATGGTAAAATTACCGAGCGAAGTAAGAACTTGGTTCACCATGCCATAATCACGTGAGAACAGTGTGGTGAACACCAGAGATATCGCCACAGTCGACGTAATATAAGGCACAAAGTAGATCCCAATCACCGTGTTTCTCATACGAGTGAAGCTCGTATGAATAAAAAACGCCAAAGGCAATGCAACGGCGTGTTGGGGGATACCCGACTTGAGCGCGATAACAAACGTGTTGTAGATTGAGGTTTGAAACCATTCATCCTCCAACGCGAATACATAATTTTCAATACCTACCCACTCCATCGCTGCAAGCCCAGCTGCTGGCTCCCAATAATGCAGTGACAGGTACAACGAAAACAGTAGTGGAAATAAGCCAAATACACCAAAAATAATAAAGAAAGGGCAAATGTAAAGATATGGCGCTATCTTATTTCCTTTTCTTAGCCAGAAATTATTGCCTCTGCTAGCATTAATTGAACGTGTCATCGTCGTCATAAAAGAGTACCAAAATTAGCTTAATGACAAGGGGTCACCATCTCGTGACCCCAAAGGGAAGGTTTAACGACGACGAGCACGACGTTTAATTTGTTTCTCGGCATCGGCAAGTACGGTGTTGATGTCCGCATCTTTTTCAAGCACTTTCTCCAACGCATCATTTACCACTTGGCGAGCAACCTCGTCATAACGGTCTACCGTAATTGCTGGAATATGCCCTGCAGCTTCACGCCAAGTCAGACGTGCTTGTTGTCCACCAAGATAAGCAATCTTTTCATTGAAAAAGTCATCTTGGTGTATTTCGTTAAGTACTGGAAATGCATTAATTTCTTTGAAGCCAGCAAGCTGAACTTGTTTATCTGTCGCCATAAACTCGATGAATTTCCAAGCTTCATCTTTGTGCTCAGCTTTTTTAGGAATGGCATAAAATGACCCACCCCAACTTGCCATTGCGCCATTAGGAAGCTGTGATGTGCGCCATTTGCCTTCCGCGTCTGGTGCAATCCATGTCTGAAGGTGTCCACCCAGCCATGCTCCCATCATTTGTACCGATACCGTGCCGCGGCGAAGACTTTCAGTCCATTCGTTAGACCAAGCTCCAATTTCAGCATCGATACCTGCTTCACGCGCTGCCTTGGCCAAACGAAAACGCTTCTTTGAATCGTTCGGAGTTCACTAGAATATTGTGTTCTTTATCAAAGTAGACGCCCTCACCTGCTTTAAGGTTTGATCGAATAACAATGTCTTTGATGTCAGCGGCATTGGCGAGCAAATAGTTACCCGTTGTCTGCTTCACTTTCTTACCTGCGGCGATAAACGAATCCCAATCTTTAAGGAGCTCTTCTTCTGTTACCCCTGCGGCCTCAAGCACATCGGCTCGGTAGAACGTCGCTCCTGGCCCGATATCCGCTGGAATTGCTGAGAGTACCCCTTTTGAGTTCGTTGCTTGTGCGACAGAGAACGGCACCATACGTTCGGTAAACTGACCAGCACCATAAGCTGCTAAATCCTCTAAGCCGCCTTTTTCAATGAACTGACCAACATAGCTATATTCAACACCCATTACATCTGGCAAATTGGCACCGGTTGCCAATGCTGTAGTCATCGCATTGTGGTGGTCACCATACGCAAGAGTTACAACCTTAACTTTAATATTTGGGTACTTTTCCTCAAACATAGGAACCGCCAGTTCAGCGACTTGATTGAAGTTAGGAAACGACGCAACTGTAATTTCCGTTTTCTCGGCCAATGCCGCAGCAGAGAACATGGAAACGAGAATTGCAGAGGTTATGATGTTCTTTTTCATGGTTATTCCTTATTGGGTTATTAATCGGTCTTTTTCATCAAACACATGAACTTTGTTTATATCGAAGTACAGCTCGAACTCGTTCGGCGTTCGTTCATCCCTGTACGGTACTTCCGCGACTATTCGCTGATCGGAAAATAAGCATGTCAGGTGCTTCACTGAGCCCATCAACTCCACCTGTTCAAGAGTGACTTTAATCGAACCAATGCTATCGCTCTCAAGCTCGCAGGCATTTAAATGGAAATCTTGCGCTCGAATGCCTATGGACAGTACATTGAAGTCAGGCACTTGTTGGGCGATCGACGTTGCGAGAAAAGGGGTGACATCATCGCCGAGGTTTTCCAGAACATTCATTTCTGGAGTGCCGATAAACTTAGCGACAAATTTGTTTTTAGGCCGACCGTATATCTCTTTGGGCGTGCCAATTTGTTCAATCACACCGCCGTTCAAAATCGCTATGCGATCAGCCAGTGTCATTGCTTCAACCTGATCGTGAGTTACATACACGACAGTGGTTTTAATGCGTTGATGAAGACGTTTTATTTCTGAACGCATTTGACCGCGGAGCTTGGCATCTAAGTTTGACAATGGCTCATCAAACAGAAATACATCTGGACTACGAACCATGGCACGCCCCATTGCAACCCGCTGACGCTGACCTCCAGACAACTCTTTTGGTTTGCGATCAAGTAACGGGGTTAGCTCAAGAACCTCTGCTATCTCCGCCACCATGCGCTTGCGTGTTTTTTTGTCAACGCCGAGGTTCTCTAATGCAAAAGCCATGTTCTCTTCGACTGTCATGTGTGGATATAACGCGTAACTCTGAAACACCATCGCGATGTTACGTTCAATAGGGTGAAGGTCATTGATCACCTCATGCTCGATGCAAATCTCGCCGTCAGTGATATCCTCAAGCCCAGCAAGCATACGTAACGTCGTTGACTTACCACAGCCGGAGGGTCCCAGCAGAACGATAAACTCGCCGTGTTGAATATCTAAGTTAATGCCTTTAACAACCTCAGTATCGCCATAGTTCTTTATCAAATTCCGTAATTGAACTGATGCCATATATTCACCAAAAACCAAATTAACCCGAAGTAGATACCAAGTTAATATGGGAGTGACGGGACAACCAATACCGATTTTTAAAACTGGATTTACAATATTTACCATCCGTGACTGCTATTAATTTATCGCACCAAACAGGCCTCTTTGTTTCATAGGTTGCATACAAATTTGATTGCTAATTTGCTTTTGATCACACAGCAATTTTTTTGGTTTCACGTTTTTATTCTCATTCCAAAGTTACCGAAGCTAAAAATGTCAAAAGGGCTAGAGTTGCCTCTAGCCTTTCAATGTTAGTGCCGCTTTATTGGCTTGAACGTTAATACATATATGAAAAGATCATCCCCGGCCTAAAGTAACGCCCTGCCGTATATTTGAGACCGGTATTAAGCAGCCAAGTATGCAGTTTCATCGCTTGCTCTACAGGCATACTGTCTGTAAACCGCTCTCTAAATTCATCAAAGTCTGAACTCAGCTCTGGATTCACCCGGCCATCAGCCAAAACACAGTTTGTCGCTTTCAAGCTTTGCAACCACTGCTCAGCTGTCGTTTCTACCACATTAAACTGCTCCACCAAATCACATTGGGAAACAACGACAGAACAGTTAAACCCTTCCGGCGCGGCGAATGGGATCTTGGCGTAGTGGTAAAGCGCGTTGTAAACAGAGTCAATCAAAGCCTCGGCTTGCTGCTGCTTACCTGCAAGTTTTAACGCCGTAGCAGTACTGAACTGCACACCAATCCAAACGTCTTGTGCCTGAAACGCATCATGGGGTGCGCCATCGCAAAGGGTCATGTTTGCCACACCTAACTTCGGGCTATTCTCTTTAAAGTTTGTACGGTAGATGTAATCTAGGGTACGAGCGACTTTGTCACCTTCAAACAACCCTTTATCACCAATCAGTTTCAAATAACTGTCAGCAAGCAAGGCATCGCCGAAGCTGTTATCTGAGTCAAGTAAGATGTCCTTGTACGCGGCGGTAAATACATCCGGAGCGAGCTCTAGCAAACGATGCTTTTTAGAAACTCGCTGCTCGAACATACTCAGTTCAGACTCAAGATCAACATTATCTAAATAAGCGTTAATTACCTTTTTATCTTCAGTTTTATCGCCAGTTAGTGTTAGGCTAATGACTGCAGAGAGTCATTCGTTTCACCCGTTAAATGCTTGGCTTGGACTGGCGTTGCGAAGAAGTGGTAGTAGCCGTTTCTTTCATCCCACAATGCGCGCTCCAACGTTTCTAACGCAGCAGACGAGCGTTGTTGATACCAATCTGCTAAGTCGTTTTCTTCCATCAATTTAGCCAGTTTGCTGGCGGCTTTGAGTCCGGCGGACCACAAGCTAGCACAGTAAATGGAGATACCATGAGAGGCTAAGTTATCGAAGGTATCATCCGTACCACGCGTCAGAGGCAGTGTGTCACCTTCTTCAATGAGCGCCGTCAAATATTCAACGCTTTCCACAATGGCAGGCCAGCAGGCTTGAACGACCGACAAGTCTTTAGAATGCACATAGTGACGATAAACCATTAGGATGTATTTAGGTGCAAGATCTTTCCACTCTTTCACGTTATGCCAATCATAGGCGTCTGGCTGAATGTCATAAGGACTCCCTAAATCATGGATAACCGCACCTTTAATGGCTCGTACGCCTTCATATTTTGCATCACATAGTTCTGCATTTGGCTTTTCGGCATACTCCCAATAACGACGTTTGGTTGGATCGGAGGCCATAATCGCGTCCGCAAACTCGCGCATAACGACACCATCGAGCTCTGGCAGTAAGTAAAGCAAAGAGAATGAGCCATAGAAATACACATCGAGCGAGTTAAAGAACGGATAGTCCACGCACTCTTTCACCAAGAACTTATCCTTCCAATCCCACACTGTAGATTCTGCCAGAAACGACAGAGTATTCATTGCCATTGTGGTAAAGCGGGCAGCGCTCTCACTACTTTCAAAGTTCGCTTGAGCTTGTTGATAAAATGTCTGTTGCTGAGAGACAATTCGATGCTCGATATCGCTCAGCTTTGGCAGAGTATCTTTAAGTATCGACTGTGCCGGGTGTGATTCTTGGTAAAATTGAGCGTACGATTTTCTCGACTCCCATCCATCAAGGGAGATTTTGCTGTGATCCATGACCTGAACGAAACGAAGATCGACCGTTTGACCTGGCTCAAGCTCCACTTGAACACAAACCAAGGCCTGTAAGCATTCTCGGCCACTGTATATGCCTTTGTCGAACAACTGATTGGTTCGGCCAGTTTTTAAGCTGGTTTCCAGCGCTTTTTGCGATTGCGTGGTATAAAGCGACGGTTTTACCGAGACGGTAACTTTACCGCTTTCAAGTAAATCCGAGTCCGATTGAACACCAAAGCAAACTTCTCCCTCAATATCAGACGCATAAGGTGACTGACTTGTCAGTGCCACTCCTTTAAATACCGAATTATCCGTTGTAATGGTGACAGGACGGTGCGACTGATCGATTGGGTTTTGCGTCAGAGTACAAAATGAATCTTGCACACCATCGCGGCCTTTGCGGTAGGTAGAGCCAATAAGGTTAGTGAGTGGCTGAACAATCGTCACCACTTTGGTTTCAGTACCTTTATTTTCCGCTGAGAATAGGTTCCAGTGAAGCGGCAACGAGCACAGGGTTTTGTCGCCCTTAACAATAGGTGACACCACGTTTCGAGTCAGTTTGATATCTTCAAACGATGAATACTGATACTGCGCAATGGGATACATGGCTTGGTACTGAATTTCTTCACGAGCCACACTTTCGATCGCCGACTGGCTAACTGCATTTAACGAGCGAAGCTGAGCTGTTTTGTTAACCAAATGTCCATCAAAGAAATCAACAGCAACTCGCACTTGCGTTGAAACACTGTTTGCTTCAAGCTCTAAGTCACGCTGTGTTTTATCAGAAAATTCGACGTTCCATTTTGAAAAGCGTTCTTTATTGTCACCATAAAACGTCGTATCAACCAGGGCTCGCTTAATTTCACTTTCTATTTTTTCGATTGAAATATCGGTCGATAAGTTGCCATTTAACACAACTGGATAATATTTCAGATACTGAATCAACCCATCGATATCGGCTATTTCCAAATTATCAACCATCGGAATATCCATAACTGAAACGTGGAAGTCGTTAAAGTTTAGACCCTCGGTTTCAACATCGATGAAAATCCCCGGAACAAAGCTAAAGTTTGGTGTAGAACCAAGCGGCGTCAGCGTGAATGCGCTGCCAATCCCACCTATTGCCATCCCTGTGTTATCAGGGGTTGTTGAGATAGGCACGTACCAAGGTTGAATAAATTCAACCGCATTTCCCTTAGCACACAGTTCATTCACTGTGCCCTTGTAAGTCGTTTTTTCTATATTAAGAATCATAACAATCCCTTATTGAATATCTTTTTTATTGTGATAGCATCAATTAAAAATGGAGTCGAACATGTTTAAAATAACTCAAGATAACTTCGGCCACTTTGGTTCGTTGCAAATTAAAAACCCAAAGCGCGGCATATTATTGGAAATCATCCAAGACTTTGGAGCAGTAATAAACAAACTCATTGTAAATAACAGTCCTTTTTCATTTATTCAGGGCTATCAGAGCGCGGAGGAATTAACCAAAACCCACCCGTTCTTTTCTCGTAGCGCCAAACTCTTTCCATTCCCAAACCGCCTAGAAAACGGCCAATACCAATTCCAACAACAAACATTTGCCCTACCCGCTAACTTTCCTTGGTCTCAAGATGCTGTTCACGGGTTACTTTACAATCAACCATTCTCAATCCTTCATACCAATGCCAATGTTGACTATGCCGAAGTGACCCTTCGCTACAACACCGAGCACCTTTGCGCTGGTTTTCCACACAGCTTCCTATTAGATGTCATCTATCGTATCGATAGTGATGGTGTTCTAACTTGCACCACCGAAATCACGAATACCAGCGTTCACTCCCTGCCCTATGGGGATGCATGGCACCCATACTTTTCGTTAGGCTGCAAGCGTGACCAAGTAAAACTAACCATGCCGTCAAGCCAAGAACTCGTTTCAGAATCTGGCCTTCCTACTGGTTCATTCAAACCATTTGACCAGTTTACCAAAGGAGCTTGGTTGGGCGACGCGGAGCTGAATCACTGTTTTCAGTTCGAGTTGTCACGCCCTATCGCCTTGTCTCTTGAACGAGCAGATCAACGAGCCTCTATTCGTTACCAGCAAGACCCAAGCTACCCATTCATTCAGCTCTATACACCCAACTCCGAGTCCACGTTGCTGTTGAGCCCATGACTTGCCCTGCGAATGCATTTAACAATCATATCGGCCTTAAAGAGCTAAACCCCAACCAACTGGAGCGTTTTACTTGGCAATGTCAGTTTAGCTATCAAGCCTAAACCACCACACCGCTAGAAGGGGCGCTAAGCGCCCCTTTTTTTATCTACCCGAGTGTCACTTCGATTTGGTGTTCACCTTCTGCAAGCACTGGGATCTTGTTACCCTCAATCAGTTCGCCGTTAACCAGCAGTTTCGTAACCCCTTTCGAAACGTGTTCTGGGTTGGTCACTTCAATGCAGTAAGTGGCTCCGCGGAACTGACGTTTCACTTTAAACCCAGGCCAGGCTTTGGGAATACATGGGTCGATGATCAGGCCGTCGACATCTGGTCGAACACCTAAAATCCACTGTGTACCCGCCACGTAAGTCCAAGACGACGTACCCGACAACCAAGCATTTCTGCCTAAGCCAAATTGCTCATGTTCATCCCCTAAGATGTTCTGCGGATAACAGTAGGGTTCAGATTCAAACACATCAATGTGATCGTTTTTCGATGCTGGGTTGATTTGACGATAGTATTCATAAGCTCTATCACCATTGCCCATTTTCGCTTCAGCGATCATGACCCATGGGTTAGAGTGCAAGAATATACCGCCATTCTCTTTCGCGCCCGGTGGATAAGTGGATACACCGCCCAATTTTGGATCAAACCCGTTGTAGCCCGGTGTCGACAACTTAATACCATTACGTGTATTGAGCTTTTGATACACAGACTCTAACGCTTGAGTCGCACGCTCTTCAGTTGCAAACTCTGAAATGACTGGCCAGCTTTGACCATTAGTGTATATCTGGCCTTGCTGATTCACATGTGAGCCGATCGGCTCGCCTTTCTCATCAAAGTAGCGAATGTACCACTGCCCGTCCCAACCATAGTCATTGACGATACGCTGCATCTCTTGATAGTACTCTTCAAAACGCTGCGCTAACGCACTGTCTGTACGCAGTTTGCAGAGATCGAGCATATCCAGTAGCGCCTTACCGTACATATTGGCGATCATCATAGACTCAGCGCCAGTCGGCAGGTTGACCGTATCATTCCAGTCAGCAAAACCTAATAGCGGCAAACCATGTTGACCGCGATTGCTGTACGTAAACTCAATCGCGCGGCACAAATGATCCCAAATGGTTGCCGACTCGACAGGGTTGCCCAGTTTGTCTTTTTGATAATAAGGAAGCACCTTATCTAGAAACGCGGCATTACCGGTCTCTTTTACGTACTGAGTGACAGCAAAGATAATCCAGAGGTGATCATCACCGTAATAATCTGGACGGTCTTCTTCCTCCCGTGAGTCACCGGCATTGGCTTCCATGGTTGATGGGAAGAACTGGTGCATAGCCGAACCATCGGTGTTTTGTACGGTTAGCAGTCGCTCAATCAACTCGCGAGCTTCTTCAGGCATATGGGAGATAACACCCAAGGTATCTTGAGAAGAATCCCTAAAGCCGATACCACGCGCACCATAACCCAACTGATACAGCGACAAGTAACGCGACCAGTTTTTAGTGGTATGACACTGGCGTGGGTTGTGTACGTTCAGCATTGAGTTCATAGCCAGATCTGGCGTGTCGACGTGCAGTGTTGCTAAATACTGCTCCCAATGAGAAGCCAGCGCGTTAAACGCCTCATCGACCGTTTGGTGATCGCGATATTTGGCAAGAAGCTCCGTCGCTTGTTCTAAACTTTCCATCTGAGTTAACTGCACCACAGTGCGCTCTTGCTGCTCTGGCTCTAGCCAGCCCAACCTTAGGTTCAATGCTCCAATATTATCGCCACGTAAACATTCGGAGTTATTGAGCTCTTCATTGTTCAATGCTTGCGGCGCTGCCCAACTTCCGTAACCCATGTCACCAAGGAATTGTTGGCGATCACCATCGAAAGAAGTCGCTAACCTATCCGCTGTCATTAGGTTTACTGAGTAGTCCCGCTTCATAAATGCATATTGCTCGAGAACAGTATGTCCACTTGCCTGCTTGTGTGCTTTTAATGTCATCGTTTGTGGTACCCAGTCTGCATTGAGAAGCTGTTTCAATGCGTCAAAATGGGTGAATTCATAAACAGGGATCACATCAACGTGCAACTTTTTGTCCGAGATATTGGTAATCTTAATATCTTGCAGCAACACGGGATCCGTATGAGGTACGAAAAACGTCGCTTCACAACGGACTCCATATCCTTCCGAGACAATAGTGGTATACGACAAGCCTGTATGATTTTCGTAGCGTTCTAAAGGTTTCAACGTCGGAGTATAGAACGGCGAAAAGATCTCCACATTACCGTCCGAGTCTTGCACCTTGATATAGGTTGTCGAGCCCTTAAAGTCGGAGTTTGGCAGCTGGGCGATGTATTTGGTGATCCTGTTGAGTGCTGGGTCCCCCTTACACAGCAGCACTCCACCATTACTATCCACCAAGCCGCCAAAATTGAGCGTGCCCACATAATTACACCATTTAATCGGTGTGCACGGTGTCGTGGCTACATATTCCTTCGCCGCGTCATCAAAATATCCAAATTTCATCGTCGTGTTCCCTAACCCCTTCGCTTTCAAAGGGGTTTATTCAAAGTAAAAATAAAATCGTTCGTCTGCGGACTAGTCGATGGCGAGTGAGTTTTCGCTTAAGGCATCGAACAAGTGGATTGCATCTAGATCCAGATAAAGAGTGAGCTCGTCAACATCAACCTCTGCTGCTTGCGTTTCAACAACAAATGGTTGACCTGCAACTTCTGTTTTCAACAGAATGCTCGCGCCAAGTAACTCCTTGTCTTTAATTGAGACAGGAATTGGAATAACACGGTCATGGTCGACTTGCTCTGGGCGAAGATAAAGGTCTGTTGGGCGAACACCAAAATGCAATGCGACATTTTTGGAAGCGTGCGCTTTGAACCGCTCTGGCAATGGAATATGCACGTCACCAAGTTCGACGACAAACTCGCCGTCAACGTCGACAAGCTTCGCATCCAGCATGTTCATTGAAGGGTTACCAATAAACTGAGCGACAAATTTGCTGGCTGGACGTTTAAAGAC
Organism: Vibrio variabilis; assembly: GCF_003263785.1. GTDB lineage: Bacteria > Pseudomonadota > Gammaproteobacteria > Enterobacterales > Vibrionaceae > Vibrio > Vibrio variabilis. Next base: position 8,264 of record NZ_JYJK01000096.1, on the reverse strand, counting down.
ATCCGTTGGCGTGCCAACCTGTGCAACGTAGCCATCTTTCAGAATGACGATACGATCAGCGAGCGTCATAGCCTCAATCTGGTCGTGTGTCACGTAAATGGTTGTAGTCTGCAATTTACGATGTAACTCTTTGATTTCTTCTCGCATTGTGCCGCGTAGTTTGGCATCCAAGTTTGATAATGGCTCATCAAACAAGAATACTTTCGGTGTGCGTACCATCGCACGCCCCATCGCTACACGTTGACGCTGACCGCCAGACAGCTCTTTCGGCTTACGATCGAGCAGCGGCGTTAGCTCTAGCATGGTCGCGGCTTTGCGAACTTCGACGTCGATATCACGCTTAGCCATGCCCTTTAGTTTGAGAGCAAAGGCGATGTTTTCATATACTGTCATGTGTGGGTACAGTGCATAGCTCTGGAAAACCATCGCCAAGTCTCGGTCTTTTGCGTCCACTTTATTCATGCGCTTGTCGCCGACAAAGATATCACCTGATGTGATGTCTTCTAGGCCAGCCAACATCCTTAATGTGGTCGATTTTCCGCAACCTGATGGGCCAAGGAACACCACGAACTCACCGTCCTGGACGGTAAAGTCAAACTCCTTTACTACATCTACGTCGCCGAATGATTTTTTGATATTACGAAATTCTACTTTAGCCATTTTTGTTCTCCTCAGAGCGCGCCAGAAGCATATTGCGATAGGCAATCGCACTCTGTTTAAGTGTTCTTTTTTGTGTTTGATAGTCGACATGTACAATGCCAAATCGCTGGTTGTAGCCGAACGCCCACTCAAAGTTGTCCATTAGGCTCCAAGCAAAGTAACCATGGACGTTAACGCCGCGTTCTATCGCCCTATCCAGAGCAAGCAAGTGCTGTTGCAGGTAGCGCTGACGCTGCTCGTCTTCCACTTTTCCTTCAATACACTGATCGTTGCCTGCTGCGCCATTTTCAGTAATGTAAATCGGGGGCAAATTTGGATAGCGTGATTTGATTCGAACCAATAGATCAGTCAGTCCCTGTGGGTAGATTTCCCATCCGATATGGGTGTGCTCCGAGTTTGTTTGAGGGATGCTTCGATATCGCCATTTTCATCAAATCGCACCACGCCACGTGAGTAGTAGTTGATACCGATGTAATCGACCGGTGCAGAAATAATTTCCAGATCCCCGTCTAGCACCATAGGCTTGTGGGCGTACTCACGCTCTAGTACTAACTCGGGATAACTTCCCTTGAGCACGGGATCCATAAACCAGTGATAATTCGCGGCATCTTTGTACATAGCCGCACCTTCGTCCTTTTCACTTTCTGGATAGAACGGTGTGGCGTTGTAAACAATCCCATGCAATGAGTCAGGCGCGTTTTCACGCAATACTGGCATGGCTAAACCATGCGCCAGTAATAGATGATGCGATGCTAAAAGCCCTTCAGACTCCCCGACCACACCTGGTGCATGCATCCCCCAGCGATAACCAAGGAAAGCGGATACAAATGGCTCATTAAGCGTGGTGTAGACATCGATCTTATTGCCAAAGTAGCGACTCACTACCTCAGCATAGTGAGCAAACTTATAGGCTGTTTCACGATTAAGCCATCCACCCCTGTCTTCCAAATACTGAGGCAAATCCCAGTGGTAAAGCGTGACATAGACTTTCATACCCAGAGCGTGACACTTGTCGATAATGCGCTCATAAAACGCCAAGCCTTGAGCATTAACCGCGTCTTCTTCAGGCAGGATGCGCGGCCATGCAATTGATAGCCTGTAGGCATCGACACCCAGAGAATGAATCATCTCGATATCTTGTTCCCAAAGGTGGTAATGGTCGCAAGCTATATCGCCATTATCACCGTTGTCTACCTTGCCCGGTTGTCGGCAGAACGTGTCCCAAATGGAATCACAGCGCCCGCCTTCTTTCGTCGCGCCCTCAATTTGATAAGAGGAGGTAGCCACACCAAAGACAAACTGTGGGTCACGCATTTTTGAGCTAAGTGGCAGTTGAAACTGTTCCATCATTTACCCCTTAACCGCGCCAGATGTTAGGCCGCTAATCATCTGTTTAGAAGCAAACAGATAGGTCACAACCAGTGGAAGAATTGAGATAGTGGTACCAAGCATTACTGCGCCCCATGGCGTATTTGGTATCCCCTGCACACTTCTTAGTGCCTGAGTAATCACATAGTTTTCTGGCGAGTTCAGAACCACCAATGGCTGCATGAACATATTCCAGAAGAATACGAACTGAACAATTGCTAGTGTTGCCAGTGCGGGTTTCATCAGCGGCAGTACCACACTCCAGTAAGTGCGCAGTTCACCAGCACCATCTAGTTTTGCCGCTTCAAGAAGCTCACGTGGAATCGAGGCCACCACGTGCTGACGCATCAGGAAAATACCAAACGGCGTGGTCGTAAACGGAAGCCAAACCGCGACGTGGTTGTCGAGCAGTCCCAGAAACTTCACGATCATAAAGTAAGGAATCAAGCTCAGGACTGGCGGAATCATCATCGAGCCTACCAGCATGCCAAATAGAATGTTCTTACCCTTGAACTTGTGAACCGCAAAAGCGTAACCACCCATGCTGCAGAAGAGCAGTGAAATGGTGGTGCCCACAAAGGCCACGTAGACAGAGTTAAACATCGCCTGCCAAAAAGGCATGATTTCTTGTAGCTTCGCGTAGTTAATTGCCAAGCTATCTCCGATGGCAAAACTGATGCCAGTGCCAAAGATTTCACTGCGGTCGCGAGTTGACAACAAGGCTGACCAAATAAACGGAAACACGGTAACAATTGCCGAGACGATGAGTACTACGGCAAGCAGCACCATCAATACTTTCACCAGCAGTTCTACTGTACGATCGCTCGGGGTTAATTTTGCCATCATGGCATTCGAGCTATGCGTTAGAGTCGTCATATTAGTGCTCCCCCAAACCTTTCTTACCAAAGAATAAAAATTGAATTGTTGTACAACCAGCGATCAGCGCGAACAGTAACCATGAGATTGCCGATGCGGTGCCCATTTCGAGCCATTCCCAACCTACTTTGTACAAGTACATGGAGATAGTCAGACCCGCTTGGCCAGTACCGCCCCCCCACGAGTCAGCACGAATGGTTCTTCGAACAGTTGCAGGTTACCGATGATTGTCATCGTGACAGCAAAGAAGATAAAAGGACGAATCATAGGTAGTGATACATGCCAGAAGCGACGCAGCGCGTTAGCTCCATCCATGCGAGCTGCCTCCAAGATGTCCTTTGGAATCGTCATCAGGCCTGTGGTGTAAAGAACGATGTTAAAACCGGTGTACTTCCAGAAAACCATGATGGCTATCGACGGTTTTATTAGTGTTGCATCGTCAAGCCAGCGGATAGGTTGATAGTCATTGACCCACGCAAACGCCCAACCAAGAACCGTGGTGTCAGCCAAGTAAATCAACGTTTGGTTGATGATGCCTGAGCTTGGCGAATACATATTGAAGAAGATAAGTGACGCAGCGACCGTTGAGGTGATGAAAGGCAAAAAGTACGCAGACGTCAACCAATGGCGAAGTCTGTCGCCAAGGGAAACCAAAATATAAGCCACTGGAATCGCGACTAAGTGCTGTGCTACACCAGAAGTGATTGCTAGCCAGAATGTGTTCTTAAGGGAGCGCCACAACCACGGGTCGGTAAGCGCAATATGGTAGTTTTCTAGTCCAACGAAATTCATCGCGCCAAGACCTTCTACTGGGTTCCATTCATGAAAAGAGAGGAACACAGAAAATAGAAGTGGGAAAATACCAAAAACGGAAAAAATAATTAGGAACGGCAACAAAAAACCATACGGGGCGAATGCCTTGGCATTGAAACGAGCAATAATACTCTGCCTTGATGTTGCTTCCATGACGTTGCTCGCTGAATGACTCATAGTAACGACCTTCTTAATGAAGGAAGCGCGCCAGCACGCTTCCTTAAAATCAAACTCAAAAACGGATTACAGGTTGCGCGTTCTGCGTTTAATTAGACGCTCTGCCTCAGCCAATGCGGTTTTGATGTCTTTCCCTTCATCGAGAACTTCCATCAGTGCATTCTCCAAAATAATTGAGCGAGCAACGTGGTCACCTTTGGCCGGTGCGACTGGCTTGATATTATTCGCGACCTCTGCAAACAGCTGACGGGCTTTCTGACCACCAAGGAATTCAACTTCTTGATCGAACAGTTTGTCATCGTAAGTCGTTACGTTCGCAGGGAACGCGGCAATCGTTTCAAAGTGCTTGAGCTGTGAATCGCGGTCTGCGGTCATAAATTCAATCAATTTCCACGCTTCATCTTGATGCTGTGATTGCGTTGGGATCGAAAGGAAAGAACCACCCCAGCTACCGTAAATCCCATCTGGTAAGTTTGAGACTGCCCACTTACCTTTTGTTTCTGGTGCAATCCAGTTGTTTAGGTGACCAAGTAGCCATGCGCCCGATTGCTGAGTCGCAAACGTGCCGTTTCTGAAGCCCTCATACCACTCGTTTGACCATGCCAAAATCCGACCATCCAGACCTTTTTCACGAATTTTCTTCGCGATTTCAAAAGCATGAACAAAACGCTCAGATGTAACGACTGGCTGACCGTCTTTATCAAAATAGAGACCTTCACCCTCAGGAACTGTGGTATAGATAATGGCTTGTGCGACATCAGCGGCAGATGCGATAAGTTGTACATTTTGCTGTTTCAGCTTCTCACCAGCAGCAATGTACGAGTCCCAATCTTTGATGGCATCTTTCACGTCGATACCCGCTTTTTCAAATAAATCTGTACGGTAGTACATCACGCCAGGGCCTAGATCCACTGGAATGCCGTACATGTTGCCATCAGCGCCCTTACCTTGCGCCCATGCGTAAGGTGCAAAACGCTCAGCGTATTTATCTGCACCGTATTTTTCAGATAGGTTAACTAAACCACCAGACGCTACAAATGGACCAATTTTCTCTACATCAACAACGATGACGTCACCCGCACCTGAACCCGTCGCTAGGTTAGTTGTCAGTTTAGTGTGATGGTCACCGTGGTTGTTCATCAAGTAATCAACCTTGATGTCATTTTCCTTTTCAAACTCAGGTAGCAGTACTTTTAAGCTGCTGTCAAAATCTGGAAAACCATCAAAGCGAATCGCTTCTTCTGCATTTACAGCGGTAATCGTTCCAAGCGAAATCGCACTATAAAGTACTAAACTCTTTAATTTCATGTTATATCCTTAATAGAATTATAGGGTAGTAAGTAGATCCTTAACTGAATTTCTAACCACTAGTGAAGGGAGTAATTTAAAATTAACGTCACACTTATTGTTCCCCAATTTTTGAATAACAAGCTGTACAGCTTCTAAACTCATTTGTTCAATTGGGAAGTTCATCGTCGTTAATTTTGGCGTTAAATAGCGAGCGAACAAAATGTCATCAAATCCAATAAGTGACACTTGTTCTGGCACTGAATATCCTTGCTCTGCCAGCACCTCATACGCACCTAAAGCCATATGATCATTAGTAGCAAATACTGCGGTAAAGTGGCATTTCCTCCTTATTATTTTTTCCATCGCACTGGCACCACTTTCTTCGGTGAATGACGCTTCGGCAACAAGCACTTCATCATATTCAATACCTGCGTCAAACAGTGCATTTCTATAACCTTGCAGACGTCCTCTTGCATCGGATTTATCTAAAGGGCCGGTAATACAAACAATATCCGTGTGTCCCATTTTAAGGAGATATTGTGTTGCTATTTTTCCACCAAGCTCATTGTCGATGGTGATACAACTAGATTTCATTTCCGGGATAAATCGATTGATAATCACAAGCGGAATACCTGACTCTTCAATTTGAATTAAGTAGTCATCGGGAACATTTTGCGCATGAACGATCAGTGCATCAACTCGACGACTCACTAAGAACTCAATCGACTCTTTCTGACTCGCTTCGGTATTCGAACCTGCGCTGACCACCACGTGATAGCCAAAGCGGCGGAGATGATCTTCCATGTTGTGTAAAATGCCAGAGTAAAATGGTCCGCCGAGCTCAGGCACCATAATGCCAACACTCCCAGTACGACTAAATGCGAGGGCTTGAGCAATTGAGTTGGGTTTTGTAGTCCAACTCTTTTTATGGCTTTTTCTACTTTAAGCTTTTTGTCGTGACTTACCCGGCTAGTACCATTGATGACTCTTGATACTGTTGCCTGAGAAACGCCTGCTAACTCTGAAACATCTTTGATAGTCGCCAAAATAACCTCGATACGCCCCTGCATGAAACCGTTTTCAAGCAGAGTATTTCTTATATGAGGTCAGTGAAGCGTGATATAAATCACATGTAACTGAAGGGAAATTTTTAAAATCGCTGAATATTGAGTGCAATGGCAAGTTTTATATTTGCTATGAAACTCTTTCATGAAATTGGAGTTTGAAATGGAGAGATTTAGCGTATTCGGAAGCGCCCATACCAACAATTAATTAGTAAAACATGGGCGCTGAACATTTAAGCACTTAAGACTACAGGCCTAGTTTTTGTCTTGCGACTTGGTAATCATTCTCAATAGTATCAATGACATACTGTCTTGGCGCTCTGTCAGAGACATAACGAGCTCGAACTTCTATGTTGTCTAACTGTGCGTTACGCCAGCTTTCTAATGCCTTCTCTATATCGCTTTTCGACATGCTATGTTTGATGGATTGTACGGTCATATAATCCATCGCGTTTTGGCTGAACACCGAAAACGAAACCATCGATGCTATAACACTCAATGCAATTAAACTTGCTCTCATAACTATATTCCTTAACCTTCAAAAGACGAAAAAGGCATGTTGAAACACGAAACCGGTTTCAAGAAAATATGCCTTACCATCGACACTTCCAAAATTGAAAATGTCAAAACAATAATAGTACAGAACGAAAAAACATCCATTTTTGCAATACAGATCACCATTTACTGGTGGCGCATGAAATAAATATAACTTCGACAGAAAGGGATTTGCTTTCATGATTAAACAACTGATACCCATGAAAAACATTCACCAGTCCATTCGACTCTGACTAATTGTTCACAGTTATTACGTTGCGCTCTTAATTAAGTTCAATTTTTCAACAATCGAGCTTGCCTTGAGAATAACCCTATATATTGTTGGAAAAAATTAAGGAGTAGATATGACAAAACTAAACAAGGTAAGTATCGCTATTCTTTGTGCCGCTTTTCATTCTTCTGGCGCATTGAGTGATGAGATGATTCGCAATGGTGATTTTAGTCACGCTCTCGATGGTTGGTGGACGGCAGGTGCTAGCGCCACTCCCAAAAATGGCTTCGCTTGTATGGATATAAAAAGCGCCGGTAGCGATGCATGGAGTGTGATACTGGGGCATGCTGGCATAGGGTTGGAGCAAGGGGAAAAGTATTCAATTAGCTTTGATGCGTACGCAAGCACCGATACGCAAATGAAAACACTGATTCAACATGAAGGTCCCCCTACACTCACTACTTCCTCACAGAAACACAACTATCGACCAACCCAAAAAGCTATCAATATGAATTTGTCCACGAGACCGACAGTGATGCTGGCGGAGAGTTTCAATTCCAAATGGGAGCACAAAAAACGGGGGCAATTTGTGTGACTAATGTTTCAGTCGAAGGTAAGCCCTATTTCGAAACTTCAAAAACCTCACCTATTCGAACCAATCAAGTTGGCTTTTACCCTCAAGCAGATAAACTCATCTTCATTAAGTCTGACTCTAAACAGCCCTTGCGTTGGACGCTCAAAAACGCCCAAGGGATTAACATTGACCTTGGGCGAACATCAGTATTTGGCTTGAATCCAGCCTCCGGCGAGCACTTGCACCAAATTGACCTTTCAAACCTTACCACTGAGCATACTGACCTGACCATCTCGGTCGATGGCGAAGAAAGCTATCCATTCAGCATTCAAAAGAACATTTATCAATCGCTAAAACACGATGCTTTCTCCTATTTCTATCAAAACCGAAAGTGGAGTTGAGATACAAAAAGCCTATGTTCAAAGAGCCGACTTAGCGAGGCCAGCTGGACATGCTAGTGACCGCGTAACCTGCTTTGATAAAGAGGATGCTTGGGGAAATCAGTGGCCAGGTTGTGATCTTTCTATCGACGTAACCGGTGGTTGGTATGATGCGGGCGATCACGGTAAATATACGGTTAATGGTGGTATCACTACATGGACACTACTCAACCTATATGAACGCGGGTTATGGCTCGACAATGCCAAAATTCCTTTTAGCGGCGAAGAAGTAAAGA